>NZ_JAYRPN010000024.1:0-8021 GCF_041911175.1 Tabrizicola sp. | reverse complement strand
GTCAGCGCGATCAGGACCAGAAGGGCGGCCGTTCGCAGCCCGAGATGGATCAGGGTCGCGGCAAGGATGCAAACCGGGACCGCTGATCCTCCCGGAAGCGATCACGAAAGGCCCGGCAGGTTCTGCCGGGCCTTTTTCTGGCTGCCGGCTGCGATCCCCGCGCCCGGCGTCACGCGGGAAAGGGCCGCAGGCCAAGACGGCAGCTCATCTGCGGGCAGGAACATTCCGCCATCGCCGGGGTTGTTTCCGCGTTCACCTCAAGGGCAGGTGTCCTCGTTACAGGAGAGACGCGAATGAAATTCCTTTCATTGACCACCGCCGCTGCACTGGCACTCGGGGGAAGCATGGCCGCGGCGCAAACCACCACGGCAGAAACCAATCGGGACAATCCCCCGCATTTCGGCGAGACCTGGGGCGGCACGGTCGGCACCCAGTTCTTCACCGACGACACGATGGGCACGCTTCGCAGCGATGACGAGATTCGCAACGCCTGGCAGAGCATGACCGAGGAACAGCGGGCGATGGTCACCGCGGATTGCGATCTTGCGAAGGGCACCGATGCATCAGCCTCCGGCACGGCCACCGACAATTCGGCGCCCAGCGGATCCGAGGGGACGGCAAACGGCGTGACCCAGGACAACATGATGAAACTCTGCACGGTCATCGCGCCTTGATCGCCCCGCGATCGGTGCGAAGAGAGGGGGCGCCCTGAGCAGTCGGGGCGCCCCTTTCGATTCAGCGCCACGTCTCGCGGGATCATCCGCCCACCAGCTCGCCGCCGTTGGGATGAAGTGTCTGTCCGGTCACATAGGAGGAATCGTCGCAAGCCAGGAACAGGATCGCCGGGGCGACCTCGTTCGGTTGGCCGGGTCTGCCGAGCGGCGTGTGCCTGCCGAACTTGGCGACCTTCTCCGCATCGAACGATGCCGGGATGAGCGGCGTCCAGATCGGCCCCGGAGCCACCGCGTTGACGCGGATGCCCCGTTCGGCCAACTGGGTCGAGAGCGCCCGCGTGAAGGCCAGGATCGCGCCCTTGCTCGAGGCATAGTCGACCAGTTTCTCATGCCCCCTGAACGCGGTCACCGAACTGACGTTCACGATCGCATCGCCAGCGCGCATGTCCGCGACGACTTCCTGGACCAGATGGAACTGCGCGAAGAAATTCGTCGCGAAGGTGCGCTGCAACTGCGCTTCGGATATGTCCTCGACGTGGTCGCGCGTGTGCTGCTCGCCGGCGTTGTTGACCAGAACGCCGATCCGCCCGAAGGCGCCCACCGTCTCCCTGACGAGACGTTTCACCTCATCGCGATCGCCGATGTCGCCGTGCAGCGCGATCACCTCTGCGCCCTCCTGTCTGATGGCTTCGATCGTGTCGGCGGCGTCCTGGTGCTCGTCCCTGTAGTGAAAGGCGATGTTTGCCCCCTCGCGCGCGAAGAGCACGGCAGTTGCCCGCCCGATGCCACTGTCGCCGCCAGTGATGAGCGCGGTCTTTCCTTTCAGCCGGCCAGAGCCTGCGAAGCGCGGGCCATAGTCCGGCGCGGGCGTCATGTCTGTCTCGAGCCCGGGCTGGCGGGCCTGAACCTGGCGCGGAATGCCGGAATCCTGCATCTTTTCCTCCTGTTTCCAGACCGTTCGTCACTGCGGGCTCCCCGCCGGGGAGCTTCCCGCCGGGGGCTGTATCTGCGGATCATGCTCCGGCGTCCGCTCGGGAAGGGGGCGGGGCGGGGTCCCGGGCGGCGGCACGACATCGGGCCCGGGCGGCGGCGGGTCGGGTTGTGGTTCGGGCCCCACCGGACGATCGGGTTGGGGATCGGGCGGCAGGGAAAGCTGATTGAGGTGACGCATGTCTCGGTCCTCCCGGTGATCTTTAGACAATCCGCTCGGGAAACATTTGTTCCCGGGTCGCGGCAAGGCGGTCCGGCCAGGGCTGGGGGCCACGATCCGACCGGCCTGCGACCGGAACATTTCCCGGGGGACGGGGTTGTGTCCCCGTTCTCGGCAGGGCGCTGATGGGTTCAGCCGGGAAGGCAAACCGGAGAGATGAAATGGCCGACAGAGATCAGGACTACGACGACCAGAATGACCGCTACGCCCGGGCATCGAGAGACGATCGGATGAGGAACCGCGGATGGCAGGGCGAGGAGCGTTCCGGCAGCCAGGCCAGGACCTCCGGCCGCGCGTGGTCCGACGCCGGGGACTTCGCACGCGAGGACCGCGGGCGCGAGGATGACGATTTCCACCGTTCCGGCTGGAACCAGGACATGCGCGATCCGGGCCGGGCCCGTGGCGGCGCCCAGACCTATGCAGGCGGCTCCCGCCACGGTGGCCAGACCGGAGACGACGCCTACTCCGGCGCCTATCCGGGGTTCCGCGATGAATCGGCCGAACGCCGCTTCGGCGAGCGCGGCCCGGGCGGAAATCGTGCCGGCCAGTATGGAACCGGCCAGTATGGAGCCGGCCAGTATGGAGCCGGCCAGTATGGAGCCGGTCACGACTGGCGCGAGGCCGATCCGTCCCGGCCCGGGTCGCAGGGCTACCGGTCGGGGTCGGGGTGGGTTGAAGATGACAATCGTGCTCTGGCCGAGCGGCACGGCGACCGGCCCGAACCGGGCCGCCACCGGCATGAACAGAACTTCCGGGTGTGGCGGGATCGCCAGACGCAGCAGTTCGACGACGACTTTGCCGCCTTCAGCGACGAGAAGCAAAAGCAGTTCGACACCGAATTCGACGAATGGCGGAAGAACCGGGCCCAGAAGGGCGGCGCTGCCACCGGAATGGTCGGCGGTCACACCACGGGGCAGACCACCGGGCAGGCTGCGGGCGACGCTGCATCGGAGGCTGCGAGGAACCGGGAAGGCGGCGCCAAGAAGCCCTGAAACCCGGCGGCCGGCGCGGTGACACGCGCCGGCCCCGGCACGAGCAGATTTCCTGCCGCGACGAGGCCGAGACCGGGGCGACTGCAATGCGTCTC
This sequence comes from Tabrizicola sp., assembly GCF_041911175.1. GTDB lineage: Bacteria > Pseudomonadota > Alphaproteobacteria > Rhodobacterales > Rhodobacteraceae > Tabrizicola. The sequence continues at coordinate 5,050 of NZ_JAYRPN010000024.1, read as the reverse complement.
CCCGTGTCGATGGCCGGACCTTCCCCGATACCCTCCCGGCGGAAGGTCCTGGCCGTCTGAGCGTGATCCCCTCCGCTCAGGCGGCCAGCTTCAGCCGGGACCGCCGCAGGCTCTTGCCCAGGTCACCCGGCAAGGCGCCGCAGGGCGGCGTTCTCCATATTCCGATCAGTGCCGCTTCTTCAGCGCCGCCACGCGGTCTTTCAGCGCGGCTTCGAGTTTCAGCGCGAGTTCCAGCAGCCGGGAAGGAACCTCCTCACCCTCGACCTTCTCGAGCGGAGTCGAACCCCGACCCGAGATCGCTGCATCTTCACGCGGTTTGCGCCCATCTGTCATGCCTGATCCTGCAAAACCGCCAGCCTGCACCGCCCTGCGCCACTCGATTCAGCATAGGCCCACCGCGGCACTTTCGCAAAGCGTTACTCGCGCGCCTCGAGCGCCGATTTCATCATGGCGCGGCCGCGGTTCACCCGGCTTTTCACCGTGCCGATATTGCAGTTGAACTGTTTGGACGCCTTTTCGTAGCTGTTGCCGCCCAGCACGACATAGGCAAGCGTCTGGCGGTAATGGGCAGGAAGCGCCGAAAAGGCGCGGCCGACCTCGCGCACTTCCATATGAAGCTCCTGCGACGGCTCGGTTACCGGCAGTTCCGAGATGCAGTCCGCGATGCCCACCATCTCGCGCTTTGCAGATTGCCGCGAGGTGTAGAAGCGATTGCGCATGATCGTGAACAGCCAGCCGCGCAGATTGGTCCCGGGCTGAAAGCTGTCCACATAGAGAAGCGCCCTGAGCAGGGTTTCCTGAACAAGATCGTCACTGTCAGCCCGGTTGCGATGAAGCGACCATGCGTAACCCCTGAGCGCGGGGATGAGTTCCACGACTTTCTGACTGAATGAACCCTCGTCGCAACCGTCGGTCCTGTCCATCTGATCCCCCCCTTTCCGCCGTCCCCATGAAAACGACCAAAGGACGGATCTGTTCCGTCGATGTGTCAGCACCGGAGCGGAAGCGGCGGAGATCAGCCAAGAGGAACCGGACAGGGCGGGAAAGCGGGGCCGCGCGCCGGAACCGGCGCGAACCCGAGGGTCAGGCGTGATGCTCTTCCCAGGCGGCGATATAGTTCCGGGTCTGGGGCACGGTGCCGACCCGTCTGCTGATCTGGATCTGGAAGACGACCAGACCGGTATGGCGGAATGCGCCCTCGCAATAGGCCAGATAATATTCCCACATCCGGCAGAACCGTTCATCGTAGATCGCTGCAATCTGCGCCCGCGCGGCCATGAAGCGCGTGCGCCAGGCGCGCAGCGTCTGGGCGTAATGCAGGCGCAGGACCTCGATGTCGGTGGTATAGAGGCCCGCCTGCTCGATCGCCGGGGCGATTTCCGACAGCGACGGCGCATAGGCTCCGGGGAAGATGTATTTGTTCATCCACTGGCTTGTCGCGCGCGGCGGGCGCACCGAGCCGATCGTATGGATCAGCGCGACACCGTCGTCCGCAAGCAGGCTCGCGACCTTGCGGAAGAACTGCCGGTAGTAGCCGACGCCGACATGCTCGAACATGCCGACCGAAACGATGCGGTCATAGCGACCTTCCGCCTGGCGATAGTCCTGAAGCTTGAATGCGAGGCGGTCTTCAAGCTTCCCGGCCGCGGCCGACTTCACCGCGTGGTTGCATTGCTCGACCGACAGGGTCAGTCCGGTGACCCTGACTCCCGCGGTCGTCGCAAGGTGCTGGGCGAGGCCGCCCCAGCCGCAGCCGATGTCGAGCACCGTCTGTCCCGGAGAGAGCAGGAGTTTCGCCGCGATATGGCGCATCTTGTTCTGCTGCGCGTCTTCCAGCGTGTCGTCGGGGCTGGTGAAATACGCGCAGGAATATTGATGCGCCGGATCGAGGAAGAGGTCGTAGAGCCGGTGCGAGAGATCGTAGTGGTGGGCGACGTTCCGGCGGGATTTCTTCAGCGGGTTGTTCTGTGCCATGCGCCGCGTCAGATAGAGCAGCGCCGCGTGCACCTTCATGATGCCGGCTCCGTCGCCGAGGCCGATGTTCCGCATGGCCAGGGTGATGAGATCGTAGATCTCCCCATTCTCCACCACCAGCGTGCCGTCCATGTAGGCCTCGCCCAGCCCGAGGTCCGGGTTGCGCAGAATTCGCCAGACCGTTGCGGGCTGAAGGATGCGCACCCGGACCCTGGGGTCACCGAGGCCGACCTCTATCCGTTCGCCCTGCGGCAGCACGACCTGGAGCGTGCCCTGCCGGATGACGGCGGACAGCAGCGTGCGAAGAAGGAAGGCCGCCAGATCGGATCCGGCGCGGTGCCAGGGCTGATCCTCAACGAGGGAAGACGTCGTCGTGCTTTCGGGCCGGTCCGCCCCAGTGTCTTGCAGCATGTCGCACCTGTGGATGATGAGAGGATGCCCGCGGCAACGGCGTGGACGGAGGCGCGTTGTCCGCGGGCGGAAGTGTCATGCCCGGCTCCGGCCCAGGGTTGCACCAAGAGCCAGGCCCGCCCCAAGGGCGAGAAAGCCCGCGAACACCGCGGTGCCGGGCAAGACCAGATGCCATCCGGGGCTGAGCTGCTCGGGCAGCAGGCCATAGTCGATGACCAGCGCCAGCATGCCGACCAGCAGGGCGCAGAGCCAGACCGGAACGGTCCGTCTGACGCCCGTGAACAGAAGGAGCGCGACCAGAACCGCGCCCCAGAAGAAGCATGCCACGACATGGGTCAGGACGCCGGTGCCGGTCACCCCGAGCGAGAAGCCCGGCGTCGAGGCGGCCGCGGGCCCGAACAGCCAGTGGGACGTGGCGTTGAAGGCGGCAAGCGCGCTTCCGGCGAAAACCCGTCCGAGCCCCATCAGCACGATCGCCGACACGACCGTCCCGCCCAGCCCGGCCTTCAGGAAGGTGATCACGGTGGTGCTGTTCATCCCGAACTCGTCATGCTGCCCGTGCCGGACGCTCCCCGCGGCGATCAAGGAGAGGTTGCGGGAGGTGTCGCGGGGGCTGTCGTCGTGCCCGTGCCCGTGCCCGTGCCCGTCGTGCCGGTGTCGGAAGGCGCGGTCGCGGGGGGCGTAGCGGTCTCAGGCGCCGGGGCTGGCGCTGGTGCGGTCGCGCCTGTATCGGCGGGCGGAGTGGTATCGGCGGGCGCGGTGGCCTCGGGCGCCGGCGGCGTGACCGATGTCCGCTCGTTGCTGACGAAATATCCGAGGATAAGCAGAACGACGATCGCCCCGGCAATCAGCCACATGGTCTGCGGACGGTTGGAAACCGGTCTCGACCTCGGTCCGGTCGGGGGCGGATTGGGATCAAGATTTGTCATCTGGATGTCCTTTCGCGATACGTTCTTTGCTGCAACGCCGAAACCGGCCGAATGGTTCCAGAGGGGGCCGCGAGGCGGCACCGGGAGGGATCAGGGCTGCGTTCCGGGGTCTGGAGTGGCGGTGCCTTCCTCGGCCGGGGCGGACGCCCCGGCAGGCGTTTCGGGGGGCGGCGGATCGGATTGGCTGACCTCTTCGAACAGCCAGTAGATGATGACGCCGAGGGCGAAGAGGACAACCAGGGCCATCCCGATGATCGGCACCCTGTGCCGTTTCAACTGCCTTTCGGGATCCGTCTGCGGTGCGGACATGGGGCGCGCCTCCTGTTGCAGCCTTTCGAAACCCTCGCCGGCACCGGATGGTTCCCGGTGGAACGGCAGGAGGTGGGCTGGGAAGGGAGATCAACGCCCGCCCGCGCGGTCTGCGGCGGCCCCGAGGAAGGAACCTGCTTCCCGTCAATCGGACACTGGGGGCGCGTCGCCTTCCGGCAGATTGCCGGGCTGCTTGGTGTTCGTATCCGGCCGCGCATCGCGATCATCGCGGTTTTTTCCAGCCGGATCAATCTGCTGCTGCCGCTGGTCGATGGTGCCGGGGTCGGGGTGGCGGGTGGTGGGATCGTTGCGTGGCATGAGGGCCTCCTGACGGTGCGCCTCTTCAACGCCGCATCCGGGCGGATGTTCCGCACCGCCAGGGCCGGACGGCATTTCGGCAGGAACATTCGCAGGTCCGGCAGGTTCAGGGTCCGGGAGCGTCGGGAAGCGCCCGCGTTCCAACCCCAGGCCGCCGGCCCCGAACCTCTGGCCGTTCCGGGCAACCGCATCATCGACATGGAGATCGAAATGAAAGAGAAGTCGCTAGAAAGCGCATTCGCCGACACCCTGAAGGACATCTACTATGCCGAGCGTCAGATCCTGAAGGCGTTGCCGAAGATGATCCGCGCGGCACAGTCGAAGGAGCTCAAGGACGGGCTCACCAAGCACCGCAAAGAGACCGAGGGCCAGGTGGAACGCCTGGAGCAGGTCTTCGAGATCATCGGCAAACGGGCGCAGGGCAAGACCTGCCCGGCGATCAACGGCATTCTCGAGGAGGGTGCCGAGGTCATGGAAGAGTACGGCCAGACCCCGGCCATCGACGCCGTGCTGGCGGCGGCGGGCCAGGCGGTCGAACACTACGAGATCGCCCGCTACGGCACGTTGTGCGCCTGGGCCGCGCAGCTCGGCTATGACGACGCGATCCCGCTTCTGCAACAGACGCTCGAGCAGGAGAAGGCGGCCGACGAGGCCCTGTCGGAGGTTGCCGACCAGGTCAACCAGACGGCGATGGCGGCAGCCTGACCGGCTCGGGCTGACGGCAGAAGGGCCGGGCTTGCCCGGCCCTTTTGACTTGCAGGCAAAACCGGCCCGAGTGGGGAGAGGCGGTCGTGGTGGACCTCAACCTGACCCGATCCAGGCCGCAACCCGGATTGATCCCGCATAAATCGCGACAGCCCTTCCCCCAAGAGCGCCGGGAGCGAGGATGCGTTGACCGGACGACCGCTCCCTGTGCGTCTGGCAGAGACGGTTGGATGTCGGGTGGCGGAGGAGGTGGGCCTGATGTCGAACCTTCTTTTGTGGATGCCGCTCGGTTTGCAAGGAATTTCTGATCGTCCGGACATGTGATCGAGTGCGGTCTTTTGTCAGGCCTGTTCGTGCGGCTGACTGGCGCCGCTGGCCGGGATGGTGATGCGCGGAGCGGGGCC
>NZ_JAYRPN010000023.1:0-9695 GCF_041911175.1 Tabrizicola sp. | reverse complement strand
TGCGCCCCGCCGACATCCGCGCCCTGGGTGACCTCGCCCGCCAGCACGACCTCTGGATCCTCGCCGACGAAGTCTACGAGGACCTCGTCTTCCCCAACGTCGCCTTCGCCTCGCCGCTCGACTTCCCCGAACTGGCCGAGCGCACCATCGTCGCCTCCTCGATCTCCAAGTCCCACGCCGCCCCCGGCTTCCGCTCCGGCTGGTGCGTCGGCCCGGCCGAATTCTGCGCGCGCCTGCTCCCACTTTCAGAAACCATGCTTTTCGGCTCGCAACCCTTCATCGCCGACCTCACTGAACTTGCAGTTTCCGAACCTTCGCCCGTCGCCGACAGCATGGCCGACCGCTTCGCCCGCCGCGCCGGGATCATTGCCCGCACGCTCGACGGCGTCGGCGGGTTGCGCGTCCACCGGCCCGAGGCGGGGATGTTCACCCTCGTCGATGTCCGCGCCACCGGCCTCTCGGGCGCGGATTTCGCCGCCTCCCTCCTCGACCGCCAGAAGGTCGCCGTCATGCCTGGCGAGAGCTTCGGCTCCGGCCTGTCCGGCTGGCTCCGCCTCTCGCTGACCCAACCCGACGACCGCACCACCGAGGCCGCCAACCGCATCGCCGCCCATGCGGCCAGCATCCTGGGGAACGCAGCATGACCACCGTCGGCATCCGTCTCGTCGAAGGCCTGATCGCCCGCGGCATCGACACCGTCTTCGGCATCCCCGGCGTCCACACCATCGAGCTGTACCGTGGCCTCGTCGCCGCCGGGGACAGGATCCGCCACGTCACCCCCCGCCACGAACAGGGCGCGGGCTTCATGGCCGACGGATACGCCCGTGTCTCGGGCAAGCCCGCCGCCGCCTTCGTGATCACCGGCCCCGGCCTGACCAACACCCTGACCGCGATGGCCCAGGCCAAGGCGGATTCCGTGCCCATGCTGGTGATCTCCGGCCTCGGCCGCAGCGACACGCTCGGCAAGGGGCTTGGCCGCCTGCACGAACTCCCCGACCAGGGCGCGATGGTTGCCACCCTCTGCCACACCGAAACCGTGACCGACCCGAAGAAGCTGGGCGATGTGCTGGACCGCGCCTTCGCGGCCATGACCTCGGGCCGCCCCGGCCCGGCGCATATCCAGATCTCCACCAACATGATGGCCCAGCCCTGCCCCGAACTGTCGGCCCCCGTGGTCGCCGGCAGCACCGTGCCGCTGCCTCTCGGCCGCATCCGCAGCATCGCGACCGCCCTGAACGCCGCCGAACGGGTGGTGATCCTCGCCGGAGGCGGCATCCGCGGATCGGAAACCGCGCTGCAGAAACTGGCGGAATCGCTCGACGCGCCCGTCATCCAGACCGTCAACGCCCGTGGTGCGATGTTCGGCCACCGCCTGTCGGTTCCCGCCTCGCCCAGCCTGACCTCGGTCCGCCAGTTCATCGCCGATGCCGACCAGATCCTCGCCATCGGGACCGAACTTGGGCCGACCGACTACGACATGTATGCCAACGGTCGCGTGCCGAACCTCTCGGACATGATCCGCATCGACATCTGCGCCGACCAGCTTGCCCGCCACCCCGCCAAGATGCCGGTCAAGGCCGAGGCCGGCGCGATGATGACCGCACTTCTGCCGATGACGATCCGCGCCAACCGCGAGGGCCCCGAGCGCGCCGAAGCCGCACGCCAGGCCGCCCGGGCCGAGCTTGCGACGCTCTACGAACCCATGCCCGCCCAGCTTGACATGGTCGAGGCGATCCGCGACGCGATGCCGAACTCGATCATCGTCGGCGACAGCACCCAGCCGATCTATGCCGCGAACCTCTATTACGACCACGACCGCCCGCGCGGCTGGTTCAACGCCGCCACCGGCTACGGCGCGCTTGGCTATGGCCCCGGCGCCGCCGTCGGCGCCGCCATCGCCGCGCCCGGCGTGCCGGTCGTCTGCCTGATCGGTGATGGCGGGCTACAATTCTCGCCCGGCGAGCTGCGCACTGCCGTCGATGAAAAGCTGCCGATCACCTATGTCGTCTGGAACAACGCCGGATTCCGCGAGATCGCCGAAGCCCTGCGCCAGGCGAAAGTGCCGGAAATCCTCGGTTGCGACCCCTCGCCGCTCGACATGGAGCATTTCGCAATGGCCTGCGACATGCTCTTCGCCCGCGTGCCGCAGGACCCGGAGGAGTTGGCGGACATGCTCGCCACCCCGCAGGACGGCCCGCGTCTTCTGGAAATTCAGGTCCGCTGACGCGCCAGCACCGGGGCCAGCACGAAGACCAGTCCGACAAGGCAGGCGGCATAGACGAAAGCCGCCCGCAGTCCGAAGCTGCCCGCGATCAGCCCCAACAAGGGCGGGCCGACGAAATAGCCGAAATAGCCCAGCAAGGTGGCCCGCGCGACCGCCCTCGCCCGGGCGCCCGGCGCGCTCAACTGGCCAACCAGCGAAAACGCCGTCGGCGCCAGCACCGACGCGCCGATCCCCATCACGAAGAACCCGAGGTAAGCCAGCCCCGGCCCCGGCGCCCAGGCCACCACCAGCGCGCCCAGTGATGCGACCACCGCCCCCAGCCGCAACAGCGTGTAAGGGTTCACCCGCCCCGCCAGCCCCTGCCCGCCCAGCCGCGCAAAGCCCATCGTCAGCGCCAGCATCGCGGGGCCCAGCGCACCTTCCTCGGGGCTGCCGCCCAGCGTCTTCTCGATATGCAGCGCCGACCAGTTCTCGGCCGCGTTCTCGGTCATGAAGGCGATCAGCACGATCCCGCCGCCGATGACCGGCACCCAGCCCAAAGCGCCGCCCGATCCGTCCTTCGGCTTCCGCAACCCCTCGATCCGCCCATCCTGCTCCAGCGTGAGCGCCGCGCAGGCCACTCCCAGCGCCGCCATCGTGCCCATCACCCAATCCGGCCCCCAGCCCGCCCCGCGCAAGACGCCGGTCAGCATCGCGCCGCCCGCATAGCCGAAGGAATAGGCGGCATGGGCCAGGTTCATCAGATGCAACCCGCGCGAGGTCTCCATCGCCGCCACCCGCGCATTCATCAGCACGTCGGTCAGCCCGGTCGCCGCACCCGTGCAGGCCATCGCCAGCGGAAACAGCCACCAGACCGACGCCTGCCCCGGCAGCGCGAAGGCCAGCGCCATCAGTGCGACCGACAGCGGCAGCGCCTGCCGCCCCACCGCCGCCCCGAACCCCGGCGCCACCAGCATCGCGCTGATCGCCGCAATCGGGGTGCAGAAGATCAAGAGGCCCAGCTGGCTTTCATCGACCCCCAGCATCGTCTTCAGGTCCGGCAAGACCGCCGCGAAGGTTCCCCACAGCACCCCCATCGCCGCGAAGGCCGCAATCGCGGGCCGCGCATAGGACAGATTGGACAGGGAAATCATCGGGCCGCTCCGGGGCAAGAGCATGACTGCTACCCCGTCCCCCTGCCGCCATCCAGCCCAGCCGCGACCTCTGCCGCCGCCAAAAACGACACGCCCGGTCGTCCCGCGCGATTCGCGCAGCAGGGTTAATGACCCGCCGTATGGCCGCGCGTATGGACGGAAGGAAGACGGTTTCCAGACGCGATGCAGACGTCGTCCCTGTCCGAAAAGTGCAAAATTAACCCAGCGTTCCCAATGCCTTGCAGGCAGAAGGCTGGCCCGTTGCCTCCCCCTCGACATTTCCCCCTTCATCTTCGATTAACTCTGCCCCGGGGGCGCCGTCTCCTGCCCCGAACTTCCCCCTTCCCTTCCCGGCCATTCTCCGCTACTGCCCCCCGGTCGCGCCATGCACCCTTGGAGGATGGCGGACTATCATATGGAGAGAACCAATGGCACGCGAGATCGTCGATCTTAAGGCCGAGGTGCGGACGGGGACAGGCAAGGGGGCCGCCCGTCAAGCCCGTCGTGAGGGCAACGTACCCGGCATCATCTACGGCGACGGGGCAGAACCCCAGCCGATCAAGATGAACTACAACTACCTCCTGACCAAGCTGCGCCAGGGCCGTTTCCTGCAGACGCTCTTCAACCTCAAGGTCGAAGGCCAGCCGGACGTTCACGTCATCTGCCGCTCTGTCCAGCGCGACGTGGTCAAGGACCTGCCGACGCATGTCGACTTCATGCGCATCCACGATGAAAGCCGGATCGAGCTGTTCATCCACGTCGATTTCGTCAACCACGACGCAGCCCCCGGCCTCAAGCGCGGCGGCACGCTGACCGTGGTCCGTCACGAAGTCGAACTGGAAGTCACCGCGGGCGACATCCCCGATCACATCACGGTCGACCTGACCGGGCGCAAGATCGGCGACGTCATCCACATCGGCGACGTGGAGCTGCCCTCGGGCGCCAAGCCGACCATCGCCCGCAACTTCGTGATCGCGAACATCGCGGCCCCCTCGGGTCTGGTGGCGGAAGAAGAAACCGAAGCCAGCGCCTGATCGCACAGGCTGCACAAGACGCGCGGGGGGCCTTCGGGTCCCCCGTTTGCATTTCGGCCCGTCGTCCTCAGGGCGCTTGCGCCCGCCGGAACACCAGCGTATCCGCCTTCGCCCCCTCGGCCGCCGCGAACCCTTGCGCCGAGAGGCCTTCCACGATCCGCTTCACCCCCTCCGGCCCATAGATCTGAGGATGCGTCTCGACCACCACCAGCCGCACCCCCGGCAAGGGTTCGACCAACACCGACAACTCACCCCCCTCGATATCGCAGCAGATCACCGTGGGCCGGAACCGTTCCAGCAGCCTGCCGATGGGTCGGGCCGGAACCCGGATGACCTCGGCATTCTCCGGCCAGCCCTCCGGCCCCTTCAAGGCGCTCGCCCAGAAGGCGGGCCGCTGGCCGAACTCCACCTCGCCCTCGCCTGCCGCCGCCACCACCGCGCCCCGAACGATCTTGACCCCCGGAAACCCGTTCGCCGCCAGGTTCTTCCGCGCCAGCTTCACCGTCTCCGGCCCCGCTTCCACCCCAACCACCGCATCCTCGCCCAGCACCCCCGCCGCCAGCGCGCAGATGAACCCCAGCCCCGCGCCCAGGTCCAAGAGCCGGTCCCCCTGCCGCAGGTGCAGCAGCAGCGCATCCGCCTCGTGGTGCTCGTAGCGACCCGAGGACAAGGCCCGCTCCAGGTTCCCCTTCAACGCCGCCTCCGGCAGATACAACGTCAGGCCGCGAAGGGTGAAGCTGCGCATCTTGTCCCGTCCGGTTGTCTCAAGCCCCTGTCCCCGCTATATCCCACCCCGAACCTCGAAGGGGAGAGCCTTGGTGAAACTCTGGGTCGGCCTCGGCAATCCCGGCGCGAAATATGCGGGGAACCGGCACAACATCGGCTTCATGGCCCTGGACCGCATCGCCGCCGACCACGGCTTCACCCCCTGGCGCAAGGCCTTTCAGGGGCTGGTCAGCGAAGGCCGCCTCGGCACCGAAAAGGTCGCGCTCCTGAAGCCCGAGACCTTCATGAATCTCTCCGGACAGTCGGTCCAGGCCGCCGTCGCCTTCTGGAAACTGTCGCTGTCCGACCTGACCGTCTTCCACGACGAGCTTGACCTCGCCCCCGGCAAGCTGCGTCTGAAACAGGGCGGCGGGCATGCCGGACACAACGGCCTGCGCTCGATCCACGGCCATCTCGGCGATGCCTACGCCCGCGTCCGCCTCGGCATCGGCCACCCCGGCCACAAGGACGCGGTTGCTCCCTACGTCCTGCACGACTTCGCCAAGGCCGATGCCGACTGGCTGGAAGACCTTCTCCGCGGCATCTCCGACGGAGCCGAGGCCCTTGCCGCAGGCGACGCCCAGAAATTCCTGAACGCCGTCGCCCTGCGCACCGCCCCGCCCCGATCCTCCACGACGAAGGAAAGACCCCAAGTCCCCGCTCTTGCCCCGAAACCCGAGGAAGACACCCGCAGCCCGATGCAGAAGCTGCTGGACAGGTTCCGGTAATCCGCCACGCGAACAAGCCCTTTCACCTGGCTCCAAATATCCTCGGGGGGTTTGGGGGGCGAAGCGCCCCCAACGTCCGAGCCGGTTGCGCGTTCTTCACGCGCAGAGGCGAGACAAAGGCTTGCGCGGCACGCGCTCAATTCAATAGCCGCCCGACCTACCCCCGCGCCACCAGCCCCGCCAGCGCCCGCTTGACCAACGAGGACACCGCCGGCCGCTCCAGCGCGACGAAGGGCAAGGGGCGGCACAACTCCATCGCCGCCAGCCCGACCCGCGCGGTCAGGGCACCGTTCACCACCCCCTCGCCGAACCGGCGCGAGAGCTTGGACAACACCCCACCTCCGGCGACCGAACCGATCATGTCGTCGGTCAGCGCCAAGGCCCCCGCCGCGACCAGCGACCCGAAGACCCGGCGCAGCAGCTTCAGGCTGCCGAAACTTCCCGACCGCCCGCCATAGATTTCCGCGATCCGCCGGATCATCCGCAGGTTCGCCACTGCCGCCGTCGCCACATCGGCCAGAGCCAGCGGCACCAGCGCCGTCACAGTCGCCACCTGCCGCGCCGCGCCCTCGATCACTGCCCTCGCCTCGGCGTCCAGCGTCGCCAGCAGCTCCCGCTCGGCCAGCGACAGGAGCGCATCGGCATCCATCACCTCGCCCTCCCGGTCCGCCAGCCGCGCCCGGCCCCAGGCGGTATCGCCCCGCGCGGCGTAGAGGCCGGTCAGGCCCGCAACCACCCGCCGTGCTGCCTTCAGGTCCGCCGCCGCCCGCGCCGAAATCGCCTGCTCCCGCAAGCCATCCAGCCGCTTCAGACGCAGGAAGGCCCCCCATTCGCGCAGGGCAAGGAAGAGCCCGCCCAGCACCGCCAGCACGACCAGGACGAGGGCAACCCATCCCAGCACGACATTCCGCGCCAGAAGCCCGGTCACGAAATCATAGGCCGCGACCGACAGGGCAAAGCTGAACAGCGCTGAAAACGCCCAGACCGCGAAGCGCGTCAGCCCCGAGCCCCGCTTCTGCGCCAAGGCCGCGACAGCCTGCATCGCCTGCCCCTCGGGCAGCGCGTCCGGCACTGGCGGCGCGAGCGAGGGATCGGCACCCTCCTCCATCTCCTCCAGGAAAGGCTTCGGCGGGCGGCTCACAGCTGGTCTCCGAACAGGAACTCCACCGCCCGGTCCAGCCGGATATGCGGCGGCCCCTCGCCGGGGCGCAGGGTCAACCGGGCGGGGGCGAAGGTCATCAGGCTGTAATCGGCATCGAGCCAGGCCTCCGCCCCCTCCCGCGCGGGAGAGAGGAGCCGCGCGGGGTCAGAGGGCAAGGCACCCGGATACATCAGCGCGGGCTTGCCCGTCGCCAGAAGCGTCCCCCGCACTGCCGGGACCTCGGCCCCATCCCGCGGAACCACCTCCTCCACCGTGGCCCGCAGCGAGGCCAGCGACATCGCCTCGGTCCGCGCGCCGGAGAAGTCGGCGCGGTGCTTCGCCTCGGCCAGCAGGCTCGCGGTGATCGCCGTCAGCGCCGGGTGCTGTTCGTGATGCAGGTGATCGGCCTTGGTCGCCGCAAACAGGATGCGCTCCACCCGCCGCGCGCCGAACAGCGACGACAGCCAGGAATTCCGCCCCGGCCGGAAGGCTTCCAGCACCTCGGCCATCGTCCGGCGCAGGTCTTCCACCGCCTTCGGCCCCTGGTGGATCGCGCCCAGCACGTCCATCAGCACCACCTGCCGGTCGAGCCGGGCGAAATGGTCCTGGAAGAAGGGGCGGACGACCTTCGACTTGTAGGCGTCGTAGCGCCGCTCCATCTCGCGCCAGAGGCTCACACGGGGGGTCAGCGCAGGCTTCGGCAGCGGGGCGAAGGTCAGGACCGGGGAACCCGCGAGGTCCCCCGGCAACAGGAACCGGCCCGGCGTCACGTCGACCCGGCCCAGATCGCGGGCGGCGGTGAGATAGGCGGTGAAGGCCTCGGCCAGGTGCCGCAGCTTCGTCTCGTCCACCGGAAGCGCGCCGTCCTCGGCCCGGGCGAGCGCCAGGTAGGCCGCCGCCTCGGCCCGTTTCTCCAGCCGGGCGAGGGTGGCTTCCGACCAGGCCTCGTAGCTGTCGTCGAGAAGCGCAAGGTCGAGCAGCCACTCGCCGGGATAGTCGACGATGTCGAGGTGCAGCGTATGCGGCCCCCGCCAGGAGGAGAGGAACCCGGCGGGCTGGACGCGGAAGGACAGGCGAAGCTCCGAGATCGCGCGGGTCGAGGCGGGCCAGCGGGGCTGGTCGCCGGTCAGCGCGGCGAGGTGGGCCTCGTAGTCGAAGCGGGGCAGGGTCAGGTCGGGCTGGGGCTGCAGGTAGACCGCCTGGATGCGGCCCTGCGCGGCGGCCTTCAGTTGTGGCATCCGGCCCCGGTTCAGGAGGTTGGCGACGAGGGCGGTGATGAAGACGGTCTTCCCCGCCCGCGACAGGCCGGTCACGCCCAGCCGGAGAGTGGTGTCGAACATGGCCCCGGAAAGCCCCGCCCCCGCGCTTTCGATCCCCCGGGAAATTCCGTCCGTCAGCCCGGAGAACACCCTCGCCGCCCCTTCTGCCTTGCCGGACCAAGATAGGCAGGGGCGGGCGGGAATGGAAGGCAGGTGGGGACGGGAAAGGATGTCCACGGTGGACAGAATTTTGAGCCCTTCAAAATCAATGACTTGGTCGCGGACATTAACGATTTCGCAAGGATTGCATGGCGGCCCTTTTCCGGGGTAGGGAAGCCCATGCCCCGCTATGCTCTGCAGATCGAATACGACGGCGGCCCCTTCGCGGGCTGGCAGCGGCAGGCGCAGGGGTTGCCCTCGGTGCAGGGGGCGGTGGAACGCGCGTTGGGGAAGCTGGAACCCGGCCCCCATACCATCGCCGCCGCAGGGCGCACCGATGCGGGGGTTCATGCCACGGCGCAGGTCGCCCATGCCGATCTGGCGAAGGACTGGGACCCGTTCAAGCTTGCCTCGGCGCTGAACGCGCATCTGCGGCCCGACCCGGTGGCCATCCTCGCCTGCGCCCGCGTCCCGGACGACTTCCACGCCCGCTTTTCCGCCACCGGGCGGCGCTATACCTTCCGCCTGATCGCCCGCCGCGCGCCGGTCACGCATGACAAGGGTCTTGTCTGGCAGGTGCTGAACCGGCTGGACCTGGAGGCGATGCGGGCCGGTGCCGCCGAACTGATCGGGCAGCACGATTTCACCACCTTCCGCTCCACCCTCTGCCAGGCGAAAAGCCCGGTGAAGACGCTGGACCGGATCGACATATCCGAACACCCCTATTCCGGCGGCATCGAATACCGCTTCGACCTGGCCGCCCGCAGCTTCCTGCACAACCAGGTCCGCTCCATCGTCGGCACGCTGGAACGGGTCGGCGCCGGGGCCTGGTCGCCCGAGGATGTGCGCACGGCGCTGGAGGCCAGGGACCGGGCGGCTTGCGGGCCGGTCTCGCCGCCGCAGGGGCTGTATCTGGTGGGGGTGAGCTATCCGGCGGACCCGTTTGCTAGCTGACCGCTCGTCGTCTCCTTCGTCGCTCCTCGCTGGCGACCGGCTCTCCGACGAGAAGCCGAAGGCGCACGAGGAGGCCTACCTCGCCAGCAACCGCCGCACTTCCGCCCGCAGGTCCTTCAGCTCGAACGGCTTGGAGATGAACCCGTCCGCCCCGAGTTCGATCCCGCGCCTGCGTTCCAGCGCCGAACCGCGGGCGGTCATCATCAGCACCTTGACCGCTGCCAGCGCCGGGTCGGTGCGGATGCCCGCGCAGATGTCATAGCCGGACAGCTCGGGCAGCATCACGTCCAGCAGCACG
>NZ_JAYRPN010000022.1:0-11434 GCF_041911175.1 Tabrizicola sp. | reverse complement strand
GCGAAGGCGCTGGAGGCCTGCCCGCTTTACATCGACGACACCCCTGCCCTGCCGATTTCGCAGGTCGCGGCCCGGGCGCGGCGGCTGAAGCGGACGCATGGGCTGGATGTGCTGATCATCGACTACCTGCAGCTGCTGAAGGGCTCGTCCAAGGACAACCGGGTGCAGGAAGTGTCGGAGATCACGCAAGGGCTGAAGGCCATCGCCAAGGAACTGAATATCCCGGTCATTGCGCTCAGCCAGCTCTCCCGCGCGGTGGAAAGCCGCGACGACAAGCGCCCGCAGCTTTCCGACCTGCGGGAATCGGGCTCCATCGAGCAGGACGCCGACGTGGTGATGTTCGTCTTCCGCGAGGAATACTACCGCGAGCGGGAAAAGCCCGGCGACCACGAGCTGGAGAAGATGGCGCAGTGGCAGGCGCTGATGGAATCGGTGCATGGCAAGGCCGAGGTGATCATCGGCAAGCAGCGCCACGGCCCCATCGGCACGGTGGAACTGTCCTTCGAGGGCCGCTTCACCCGCTTCGGCAACCTCGCCCGGCCCTGGCAGGGGCAAGGCGGGCCGGACGTGGGGTTCTGAGCGGCGCGATCTAGGCCTTCGTCCGGATCGGGTCGACCAGCAGGCGCAATCCGTTCAGCACGACGAGAAGCGTGCCGCCTTCGTGGCCCAGCACCGCAAGCGGCAGCGGCAGGTCGAAGAAGAGGCTCCCGGTGACCAGGATCACCATCGCGCCGATGGAAATGGCAAGGTTCTGCCGGATCACCCCGGCAGCGCGGCGCGACAGGGCGCGGGCGGCGGCAAGCTTGCGCAGGTCCTCGGCCATCAGGGCGACATCGGCGGCCTGAAGCGCCACCTCGCTGCCCGCGACGCCCATAGCCACGCCCACGTCGGCGCGGGCAAGGGCGGCGGCGTCGTTGACCCCGTCGCCGACGAAGGCCACCTTGCCGCGTTGCGTGGCCGCATCGACGAGCTTGACCTTGTCGCCCGGCAGCAACCCCGCATGGATTTCCCCCGGCTGAAGGCCCAGCCGCGCGCCGATCCGGCCCGCGACGGGTGCGCGGTCGCCGGTCATCATCAGGCTATCCGTCCGGCCCCCCGCCTTGAGGTCGTGCAGGGCCTCTGCGGCGGTCTGGCGCGGCTCATCGGCCACCGTGAGGCCGCCCAGCACGCGGGCACCGCGACCAACAAGGACGAGCGTCTCGGCCCCGTCCGCCAGCGGGGCCAGTGCATCCGGCAACACCGCTCCCATCGCCGCCAGCATCCGGGCATTTCCCGCCCAGACGGCCCCTTCCGCGTCCTGCCCGGTGATCCCTTCGCTCGGGTGCGCGCGGGCGTCGCGGACCGGGACCGGAACGATCCCCCGCTCCGCCGCCTCGCGCCGGATGGCGGCGGCGATCGGGTGTTCCGATTGCGCCTCCAGCCCGGCGGCAAGTGCGAGGAAATGCCCCTCCTCGCCCTCCAGCGCAAGGATGCTGGTGACGGAGGCAAGCCCGGTGGTCAGCGTGCCGGTCTTGTCGAAGGCGAAGGTACGGACCTCCGCCAGACCCTCCAGCGCCGCGCCGCCCTTGAAGAGGACCCCGCCCCGCGCCGCCGCCGACAGGGCCGACAGGATCGCCGCGGGGACCGAGATCACCACGGCGCAGGGGCTGGCCGCGACCAGCAGCGTCGCCGCGCGGTACAGCGCTTCGGATGGCGGATGGCCAAGCGCGCGGAAGGCGAACCAGGACAGGAACGAACCGACAAAGACCGCGATGGTGTAGCGCTGGCCGAACCAGTCCGAGAAGCGCTCGGACGGTGCCTTCTGCGCCTGCGCCTCGGTCACCAGCTTGATCATCTGGGCAACGGTGCTGGACGCCAGCCCGCGCGTGACTTCGGCCGTCAGGATGCCGTCGAGGTTCACCGTCGCCTCGTGCACCGGATCGCCGGGCGCCTTCCGCACCGGAAGCGATTCCCCCGTCACCGTGCTTTCGTCCAGATGCCCCGAGCCTTCGGCGACCCGGCAATCCACCGGCACCCGTGCGCCGGGGCGCAGGATCACCCGGTCGCCGGGGACAAGGTTCGCCACCGGCACTTCCACCACCCCGCCGGGGCCGTCCAGCAGCGCCGTCTCGGGGCGCAGCTGCATCAGCGCCTCGACCGCGCGCCGCGCCTTGCCCATCGAGCGATGCTCCAGCGTATGCGAGAGCGAGAAGAGCGCCAAGAGCACCGCCCCCTCCAGCGCCGCCCCGACCGAGGCCGCGGCAATCGCCGCCACCACCATCAAGAGGTCGATGTCGAGCCGCCCGTCGTGCCACATCTCATGCAGCGCCGTGCGCAGGGGTGGGATCCCGCCGGTCAGGTACGAGAGGCCAAGCGCGGCCCAGACCAGCCCCTGTGGCAGCGGTTGCAGGAAGGCATCCAGCGTCGCGAGACCCAGCCCGATCCAACACAGGGCCGTCAGGGGCAGATCGGCGGTTTCGTCTTCGACGTGGTCGTGGCTGCCTGACACGGTGACTGCTCCTGTTGCCGAAGCAGTCTCGCGCGTGGCTTCGGGAAGGGCAAGCACCCGCCCGGCCGGAGGTTTTCCCTTGACCAAGTCCGCGCCCCGGTGAAAACAGCCGCATGGCTACCGGAACCCTGACCATCGACCTCGACGCCGTTGCGGCAAACTGGCGCACCCTTGACCGGATGTCGGCTGGCGGCGTGCAGACCGCTGCCGTCGTCAAGGCCGATGCCTATGGGCTGGGGGTCACCCGGGTGGCGCGTGCGCTTGCCAGGGCCGGGGCGCGGCGGTTCTTCGTCGCCGCCGCCGAGGAAGGCGCAGCCGTGCGTCAGGCGCTGGGTCCGGGGCCGCAGATCGCGGTCCTTTCGGGCCACATGGCGGGCGATACCGAGATGATCCACGATCTCGACCTGACGCCGATGCTGAACAGCCTCGACCAGATCACCCGCCACCTGGAATCTCTGCCCGGCCATCCGTTCGGGGTGCAGCTGGATACCGGCATGAACCGGTTGGGGGTCGAGTTGCTGGAATGGCAGGCGGTGGCGCCGATCATTGTCGATGCCGGACCGGAACTCTTGATGAGCCACCTCGCCTGCGCGGATGAGGCCGACCATCCGCAGAACGAGGCGCAGCTCAAGGTCTTCCACGAGATGACCGACGGCACGGGCCTGCCGCGCAGCCTGGCGGCGACGGGCGGTATCCTACTTGGGCCGCGCTATCACTTCGACCTGACCCGTCCCGGCATCGGGCTATACGGCGGGCGACCGCATGACGCGGCGCTGCCCGTGGTCACGCTCTCCCTGCCGGTGATCCAGACCCGCGAGGTCGCACCCGGCGAAACGGTGGGCTATTCCTGCGCCTGGGTGGCGGAACGCCCCTCGGTCATCGCCACGGTCGCGGCGGGCTATGCCGATGGCCTGCCACGCACGCTCTCGAACCGCGCGCAGCTCTGGGATGGCGATACCGCCTGCCCGCTGGTCGGTCGCGTGTCGATGGACATGATCACGGTGGACATCACCGACCTGCCCGAAGTGCCCCGCAGCCTGGACATCCTCGGCCCGAACCAACCGGTCGACTTGCTGGCCGACATTGCCGGGACCATCGGCTACGAGCTGCTGACGGGACTCGGCGCGCGCTACACCCGGCGCTATCAGGAACGCCCGGCATGATCGGAGCCACCCTCGGCGGGATCGGACGCCCGGTCCTGCAGGTCCTCGCCGCCGTCGGCCGGGTGGCGCTTTTCGCGGCGCAGGTCCTTGGCCACCTGCTGCGCCCACCGTTCTACCTGCGCGAACTGGGCGTTTCGATCCTGCAGATCGGCTGGTATTCGCTGCCGGTCGTCGGCCTGACCGCGATCTTCACCGGCGGCGCCCTGGCCCTGCAGATCTACGCCGGCGGGTCGCGCTTCAACGCGGAATCGGTGGTGCCCTCCATCGTCGCCATCGGCATGACGCGCGAGCTTGGGCCGGTGCTGGGCGGGTTGATGGTCGCGGCGCGGGTGGCGTCGTCCATCGCCGCCGAGATCGGCACGATGAAGGTGACCGAGCAGATCGACGCCCTCGTCACCTTGTCCACCAACCCGCTGAAATACCTGGCCGTTCCGCGCGTGGTGGCCGCGACACTGGCGATGCCGGTGCTGGTGGCCACTGGCGATGCCATCGGGATCATGGGCGGCTGGCTGGTCGGCACCACAAGGCTTGACTTCAATTCCGCCGCCTACCTGAAGAACACGGTGGATTTCCTGCAAGGCTGGGACGTGGGGTCCGGGCTGGTGAAAGGCGCGGTCTTCGGTTTCATCGTGGCACTGATGGGCTGCTACCACGGGATGACCTCCGCCCGCGGCGCGCAAGGGGTTGGCGCGGCGACGAAATCGGCGGTGGTCTCCGCCTCGGTGCTGATCCTCGCGGCGAACTACGTCCTGACCGAGGTGTTCTTCTCGTCATGATCGAACTCAGCGATGTCCACAAGCGGTTCGGCGCGAACCGGGTGTTGCAGGGGGTGAACCTCTCCATCGCCTCGGGCACGTCGATGGTGATCATCGGCGGGTCGGGGACGGGCAAGTCGGTGCTGCTGAAATGCATCCTCGGCCTCGTGCGCCCCGACAGCGGAACGATCACGCTGGACGGGCAGGATGTGACGACCGGCGACCGCGAGGCCTTCCTCGCGCGCTTCGGGATGCTGTTCCAGGGCGGTGCCCTCTTCGACTCGCTCCGCGTCTGGGAGAACGTCGCCTTCCGCCTTGTCCGCGGCCCGAAGGCGCTGCCCAAGGCGCAGGCGCGCGAGGTGGCGGTGGAGAAGCTGCGCCGCGTCGGGTTGAAGCCCGAGACCGCCGACCTTTACCCCGCCGAGCTTTCCGGGGGCATGCAAAAGCGCGTCGGCCTCGCCCGCGCCATCGCGGCGGAACCGGAGATCATCTTCTTCGACGAACCCACCACCGGCCTCGACCCGATCATGTCCGGCGTGATCAACGACCTGATCCGCGAGATCGTGGTCGAGATGGGGGCGACGGCGATGACCATCACGCACGACATGTCCTCGGTCCGCGCGATTGCCGACAACGTGGCGATGCTGCACGGGGGGGTGATCCGCTGGACCGGGCCGGTCGGGGAGTTGGACGCGACGCCAGACCTTTACGTGCAGCAGTTCATCCACGGACGGGCGGACGGGCCGATCGAATCTGTCCGCTGACCGCTAAACTTTGACTCAAATTGTGCTTCCTCTTGGAAGAAATACTCCACGGGTAGGACGCCGGTTTCGCCACCGGTTCGAGAAACCGGCGGACTGGGAGGGTGTGAAACCCTCCAGCCCGACGCCAGCCACGCGAGACACCGATGAAATACCTCAACCTCGCCCTCCTCATCCTCTTCCCCGTCGCCTGGTTCGCGCCGCTCCTGCGCGCCGCGATCCTGCCGATCTTCGGGATGGACGAGATCAGCGTGATCACCGGGCTTCAGTCCCTATGGGAGTCTGACGTCGCCCTCGCCCTCCTCGTCACCTTCCTCGCCATCTTCGCGCCCTATGCCAAGACCATCGGACTGGCGCTTCTGCACTGGAACCTGCTGTCGCCCAAGACCCTTCCGGCGCTGGAAATCCTCGGCAAGCTCGCGATGGCCGATGTCTTCCTGATCGCGCTCTACATCGTCATCGTGAAGGGTGCCGGTCATGTGACGGTGGAAACCGCCTGGGGCCTCTACCTCTTCACCGCCTGCGTGCTGGCCTCGATCCTGATCTCGTGGAAGTCGAAGCCCGAAGCCTGACCTGCCGCAAACCGGCGGCGGGCTTGCCTTGATGCTGCCCAATATTCCATGCAGTGTCGCCCCCGATGAAACAGAACGTCTCTTTCACCTGCACTGTCTGCGGCGCGGCCTATCGCAAATGGGCCGGCAAATGCGATGCCTGCGGCGGGTGGAACACCATCATCGAAGAGGCACCCCTTTCCACCGGCCCGAAGGCTCTTGGCGCCAAGGGCCGGACGATCCCGCTGACCGACCTTGCGACCGAGGAAGCCCCGCCGCCCCGCGCCTCTTCCGGCATCGACGAGCTTGACCGGGTGCTGGGCGGCGGCCTCGTCCCGGCCTCGGCGATCCTCGTCGGCGGCGATCCGGGGATCGGCAAGTCCACGCTCCTCTTGCAAGCCGCCGCAAGTTTCGCCCGCAAAGGGTTGAAGTGCCTCTATATCTCCGGCGAGGAAGCCTCTGCCCAGGTGCGGATGCGCGCCCAACGCCTTGGCCTGACCGATGCGGCGGTCGGCCTTGGCGCGGAAACCAACCTGCGCGACATCCTGACCACGCTCGACGCCGAACGCCCGGCGCTGGCGATCATCGACTCGATCCAGACCATGTGGCTCGATCAGGTGGAGGCCGCCCCCGGCTCCGTCTCCCAGGTCCGGGCGGCGGCGCATGAGCTTGTGACCTTCGCCAAGCGGCGCGGGGTCGCGGTGGTGCTGGTCGGCCATGTGACGAAAGAGGGCCAGATCGCCGGCCCCCGCGTCGTGGAGCATATGGTCGACACCGTCCTTTACTTCGAGGGCGAGCGCGGCCACCAGTTCCGCATCCTGCGCGCGGTGAAGAACCGCTTCGGCCCGGCGGACGAGATCGGCGTCTTCGAGATGACCGGCGGCGGATTGGCGCAGGTCCCGAACCCCTCGGCCCTGTTCCTCACCAACCGCGACCAGCCCGCCCCCGGTTCCGCCGTCTTCGCCGGGATCGAGGGCACAAGGCCGGTCCTGACCGAGATCCAGGCCCTCGTCGCCCCCTCCACCCTTGCCAGCCCGCGCCGCACGGTCGTGGGGCTCGACTCGGGCCGCGTCTCGACCATCCTCGCTGTGCTGGAGGCCCGCTGCGGCATCCCCTTCGCCGGGCTGGACGTGTTCCTGAACGTCGCCGGGGGCCTGCGGGTCAGTGAGCCCGCCGCCGACCTTGCCGTCGCAGGGGCGCTCCTGTCGGCCCGCGAGGACGTGGCGATCCCGCCGGACATGGTGCTTTTCGGTGAAATCAGCCTTTCCGGGGCCCTGCGCCCGGTGGGGCAGACCGAAAACAGGTTGAAAGAAGCCTCGAAACTTGGTTTCTCACAGGCAACTGTGCCGTCCCATTCGAAGATCGAGGGGACCGCAGGCCTGACGGTCCGGCAGATGCCCGACCTGACGGCGTTTGTGGGCGAAATGTTCGGGGCGGGATAAGCCCTTTGAAAAGAACGGAATGGGGACGTAAGCGATGGAAAACCTGACCGCAGTTGATGGGGGCGCGGCGCTCATCATCATCATTTCGGCCATTCTCGCCTTCTCGCGCGGTCTGGTGCGCGAGCTTATGGCAATCATCGGGTGGATCGGCGCCGCCATTGCCGCCTACTACTTCGCGCCGGGCGTACAGCCGCTGGTCAAGGAACTGCCGGTGGTGGGCGAGTTCCTGTCGGACAGCTGCGAATTGTCGGTCGTCGCCGCCTTCGCGGGCGTCTTCGTCGTCGGCCTGATCGTCGCCGCGCTCTTCACGCCGCTCTTCTCCGGTGCCGTCCAACGCTCGGCCCTCGGCGGGATCGACCAGGCGCTCGGCTTCCTCTTCGGCGCCGCGCGCGGCGTCCTCCTCATCGCCATCGCCTTCATCGTCTACGACCGAGTGCTGAGCGACCAGCGGATAGAGATGATCGACAAATCGCGCACCGCCCTCGTGTTCGCGAACTTCCAGTCGCAGATCAATGACAACATCCCCTCGGACGCGCCGGGCTGGATCGTCGAGCGCTACAACGACCTGACCAACGTCTGCGCCACCGGCACGGCCCCCACCATCGAGACAGCCCCCGCGACCGAGGCGCCTGCGGCCCCCGCCACCAATCCGTGAAGCCCGCCCGGCGTTTCGGGGCGTGACAGCCCCGAGGCGCTGCCGTAAAGAGCGGGCCAAGGCTCTCGACAGGATTCGGACGCATGGCCCCCTTCCGCTCGCACCCCTTCGATGATGACAAGCTGAAGGAGGAATGCGGCATTTTCGGCGTGGTCGGCGTGGCCGATGCATCGAACTTCGTGGCGCTTGGCCTGCATGCCCTGCAACATCGCGGGCAAGAGGCGGGCGGGATCGTCTGCTACCACCCCGAGCACGGCTTCAACTCGGCCCGCCGCTTCGGCTATGTCCGCGACAATTTCACCAAGGCCGATGTGATGGACACCCTGCCGGGGTCGCTCGCCATCGGGCATGTGCGCTATTCCACCGCTGGGTCGAAGGGCGCGACCGCGATCCGCGACGTGCAGCCCTTCTTCGGCGAATTCTCGATGGGCGGCTGCGCTATCGCCCACAATGGCAACCTGACCAACGCCGCCGCCCTCCGGCGCGAGTTGATCGAGCGCGGGTCGATCTTCCAGTCCTCGTCCGACAGCGAATGCATCATTCACCTGATGGCGCGGTCGATCCAGAAGAACCTGTCCGAGCGGATCAAGGATGCGCTGCGCCGGGTGGAGGGTGCGTTCTCGGTCGTCGCCATGACCCGGACCAAGCTGATCGGCGTCCGCGACCCCTTGGGCGTGCGCCCGCTGGTGCTCGGCCGCGTCGGCGATACCGGCTGGGCGCTGTCGTCCGAGACCTGCGGGCTCGACATCATCGGCGCCGAATTCGTGCGCGAGATCGAGCCGGGCGAGATGGTGGTGATCGAGGGCAACAAGGTGGAATCCACCCGCCCCTTCACCCCGGCGAAACCCCGGTTCTGCATCTTCGAGAACGTCTATTTCTCGCGCCCCGACAGCATCATCGGCGGTCGCTCGGTCTATGAGACCCGCCGCCAGATCGGCGTGGAACTGGCGCGCGAGGCCCCCGTCGATGCCGATCTGGTGTGCCCGGTGCCCGACTCTGGCACCCCGGCGGCCATCGGCTACAGCCAGGAAAGCGGCATTCCCTATGCGATGGGAATCATCCGCAATCAATACATGGGCCGGACCTTCATCGAGCCCACCGACCACATCCGCAACATGGGCGTGCGGCTGAAGCTGAACGTCAACCGCGCGCTGATCAAGGGCAAGCGGGTAATCCTCGTGGACGACAGCGTGGTGCGCGGCACCACCAGCCGCAAGATCAAGGACATGATCCTGGAAGCCGGCGCCGCCGAAGTCCACTTCCGCATCGCCTCGCCCCCGACCGCCTGGCCCTGCTTCTACGGCGTCGACACGCCGGAACGCTCGAAACTCCTCGCCGCGACGATGAGCGAGGACGAGATGCGCGACTGGATCGGGGTCGACAGCCTGAAATTCATCTCGCTGGACGGCCTCTACCGCGCCGCCGGTGAGGCCGCAGGCCGCGATCCCGCCAACCCCCGCTTCTGCGACGCCTGCTTCTCGGGCGACTATCCGGTGGCCCCCTCCGACAAGATCGAGGAAGGCTTCCAGATGAAGGCGGCGGAGTGAGCGCCGAGGTTGACAGCTACATCGCCGCGTTGCCGCCTGACCAGCGCGAGGCACTGACCGCCCTCCGTACCCGTCTCAGGACCCTCCTTCCCGACCACATCGAGACCATGTCCTATGCCATGCCCGGCTTCCGCCAGCCGGGACCGAAGGGCAAGATGGTCGCGGGTTACGCGGCCTTCGCCAGGCATCTCGGGCTCTACCCGCATTCCGGAAGCGTCATCCCCAGGATCGATTGCTCCCCGTTCAGGACCTCGAAATCCGGCGTCCTCTTCACCCCCGACCACCCCCTGCCCGATGCGCTCCTTCGCGCGATCATCGAAACGCGCCAGGCCGAGATCGCTGCGGGATATGGTCGCAAGGGCTGAGCCACCCTCCCCCTTGCCATTTGCTCTTTACAAAAATACTCCCGCCGGAGGCTCCGACCCCGCCACAAGGAACTGACCCATGACCCAGAAGATCGCCCCCAGAGTGGCCCTCGTCACCGGAGCCTCGCGCGGCCTGGGCGCCGCTATCGCCGAACAACTCGCGCTGCGCGGCTGGCAGGTGGTGGCCGTCGCCCGCACCGTCGGGGGACTGGAAGACCTTGACGACCGGGTGAAACGCGCGGGGCTGCCGGGGGCCGGGGGGC
The DNA here is from genome assembly GCF_041911175.1 of Tabrizicola sp. Lineage (GTDB taxonomy): Bacteria > Pseudomonadota > Alphaproteobacteria > Rhodobacterales > Rhodobacteraceae > Tabrizicola. Next base: position 1,444 of record NZ_JAYRPN010000022.1, on the reverse strand, counting down.
TGACGCTGGCCCCGATGGACGTGACCAACGACGACGCGATGCGGCATCTCTGCCGGTCGATCCACGACCGCTGGGGCGGACTTGTCCTCTGGGTCCATGCCGCGATCCATGCGGCACCTTTGTCCCCCGCCGGGCATGTCGACCAGAAGGACTGGGACAAGTCGCTCGCCACCAATGCGCGGGCGACGGGGATGCTGATCCCGATGGTGGAACCCCTGCTGCGCGCGGGCGATGGCACGGCGGTCTTCCTCGACGACCCCCGCGCGGGCCAGCCGTTCTTCGGGGCCTATGGCGCGACGAAAGCCGCACAGATGGCGCTGGCCCGCAGCTGGCAGGTCGAGACGGCAAAGCACGGGCCGCGGGTGGTCATCGCCCAGCCCGCAGGCCTGCCGACAGCCACCCGCGCGCGGTTCTTCCCCGGCGAGGACCGGACGAAGCTCGCCGATGTGCAGGCCGAGGCGGTTAGGATCCTCGACGCGCTCTGAGACCGGGACCAAATTCCTTCGAAGGAATTTGCCAAATCTTTTCGAAGAGATTTGCGCGCCCTACCCCGCCAGCGCCGTCTCGATGGCCGCCCACAGCGCCTCGACCGGCTCCACCCCGACCGAGAGCCGGATGAACCCGTCGGCCACCGCGTCGCCCCAGCGCGAGCGGCGTTCGGCGGCGGTATGGACTCCGCCGAAGCTGGTGGCCTGCTCGATCAGCGGGCAGCGGGTGAGGAAGCCCTCGGCCTCGGCCTCTCCGGCCAGTTCGAAGCCGATCAGGAAACCGCCGTTCGCCATCTGCCCGCCGACCGACTTGCATGAGGCATCCCCCGGCAGGCCCGGATAGCGCAGCGCCTTCACCTTCGGGTGCTTCGCCAACCGTTCCGCGATCACCGCCGCCGAGGCGCACATGCGGCTGAGGCGGACCTCCAGCGTCTCCAGCCCGCGGTGGACGAGGTAGGCTTCGAAGGGCCCCGGCACCGAGCCCGACTGCCGCCGCCATTCGCGGATGCGGGCCATCAGGTTCGGGTCCCGCCCCGCGACATGGCCGAAGAGCGCGTCGGAATGGCCCGCCGGGGCCTTGGTATCCGCAGCCACCACCAGGTCCGCGCCCAGGTCCAGCGGGCGCTGGAGGAGCGGTGTCATCGTCGTGTTGTCGGCGATGAGAAGCGTCCCGGCGGCGCGGGCTTTCCTTGCCAGCGCGGCGATGTCGACGGTGTCGAGGCCGGGGTTCGACGGCGTCTCGATGTAGATCACCTGGAAGCCGGTGAAATCCGCCGTCTCCATCTGCGCGGTCGGAACCTGCACCACCTCGACCCCATAGACCTGCAGCAGGTCGCGGCCGAGAAGGCGGGTGACGTAGTAGCCGTCCGAGGGCAGCATGACCTTCGCCCCGGCCTTCAGGCAGCAGACCAGCGCCGCGGTGATCGCGGCCATGCCGGAGGGGAAGGCGACCACTT
>NZ_JAYRPN010000021.1:0-8256 GCF_041911175.1 Tabrizicola sp. | reverse complement strand
GATCGCCGAGGACCAGGAGCAGGTCGACAAGCTGCTGTCGATCCGCGCCGCGGTGCCGCGCCTGGCGACGATCGTCTACGACGACCCGCGCGGGATGCGCAACTACGCCGAGCCCGGCCTCGCCAGCCTCGCCGACCTGCAGGCGCGGGGCCGCGAACTCGCGGCGCGCGAGCCCGACCGTTTCGAGCGCGAGGTCGCGCAGGGCAAGGGCGGCGACGTCGCGGTGATGCTCTACACCTCCGGCACCACCGGCACGCCCAAGGCCATCGTCCTGGATCACGCCGCGCAGGTCGCCGCACCGCGGGCGCTGGCGGAAATGTGGGGGATCGGCAGCGGCGACACCACGCTGGTCGCGCTGCCGCTCGGCTATCTCTACGGCCTGTCCACCGCGGCGGCGGCGGGGCTGCAGACGGGCGGCAGGGTGGTGATCATGCGCCGGTTCCATCCCCGCGACGTGCTGGAGGCGATGGTCGAGCACCGAGTCACCGTCTTTCACGGCGTGCCGACGATGTTCTCGATGATGCTGGAATATTGCGAACAGCGGGACCTGACGTTCGATCTGTCGCATGTCAGGGTGATGATCGCCGCCGGGGCGCCCCTGCCGCCCGAGATGCGGCAGCGCTTCACCGCGCGCTTCGGCTCGGATTTGCAGAACTACTACGCGATGACCGAAAGCACGCCAGTCTTTGGCCGCCTTGCCGGCGATCCCCGCCCGCTGGCCGCCAACGCCGTTGGCCGCGCCGCTCCGGGGCTGAAGGTGCGGATCGTCCGTCCCGACGGCAGCGATTGCGCCGAGGGCGAAGAGGGCGAGATCCTCGTGCGCGCCGCCGCCACGATGAAACGCTACATGAAGGCGCCGGAGCAGACCGAGGCGGCCTTCGTGGGTGGCCTGTTCCGCACCGGCGATCTGGGCCACCGCGATGCGGACGGGAACTATTTCGTCACCGGGCGGATCAAGGACATCATCATCCGCGGCGGCGCGAATATCTCGCCTTCGGAAGTCGAGGACGCGCTGGCCACCCATCCGGCAGTGCAGGATGCCGCCGTGATCGGCGCGCCGGACAGGATCTTCGGCGAGGTGCCGGTGGCCTTCGTCGTGCTGCGCCCCGGTGCCGAAGTCACCACCGAAAACCTGGAAGAACACGCAGCGCGGACGCTTTCCGATTTCAAGGTTCCCCGCAGGTATCTGTTCGAGACGGCGTTGCCGCTGGGCAAGACCGGCAAAGTGGACAAGGCTGCGCTGGCGCGGCGGCTGGGCGGAGCGACGGGGTGATGCGGGCCGATGAATACAAGAGCCGCGACGGGCTGGCGCTGGCCGCACTGGTCCACAAGGGCGAGGTGACGCCAGCCGAACTCCTCGACTGCGCGCTGCAGATCGCCGAGGCGCGCAATCCGCCGCTGAACGCGCTTTGTCACCTGCGCCCCGAGGCGGCGATGGCGGCGGCGCGGGCGGCCACGCCGAAGGGCAGGTTCGGCGGCCTGCCGTTCCTTCTGAAGGACTCCGGCCTCGGCTCTACCTTCCTGCCGTCCTCGGTCGGCTCGCGGCTGTTCGCCGGCATGACCTCGGCGGTGGACGCCACCTTGCAGACCCGCTTCCTGGCGGACGGCTTCCTGCCCTTCGGCCGCACCACCGTGCCGGAATTCTGCATGGCGCCGACGACCGAGGCCGTGCAGAACGGCGGCCCGACCCGCAACCCCTGGGACCGCGACCGGTCAAGCGGCGGGTCCAGCGGCGGGGCGGCGGTGGCGGTGGCCACCGGCATCGTTCCGATCGCGCATGGCAGCGACGGCGGCGGGTCGATCCGCATCCCGGCCGCCTGCTGCGGGGTCTACGGGCTGAAACCGTCGCGCGGGCTGGTGCCGCACGGGCCGCTGCGCGGCGAGGGCTGGGGCGGGCTGGCGGTCGACGGCGTGCTGACCCGCACGGTGCGCGACAGCGCCGCCGCGCTGGACGGCATCGCCGGAATGGAACCCGGCCAGCCCTACGCCGCGCCGGAACGCCCGCCATCATACCTCGCGCGGCTGGACCTGCCCTTCGACCGCCCGCTGCGCATCGCCTGCTGGACCGAGGCCTGGGAGGGCATCGCGATCGCGCCCGAGTGCATCGCCGCGGTCCGGGCCGCGGCCGGCCTGCTGACCGGTCTCGGCCACGAAGTCGTCGACACCCCGCCGCCGGCTCTGAAATACGACGCCTTCATCGGCGCGATCATCGACGTGATGAGCGCCAGCGTCGCCCTGACGGTGAACGGCTTCCTGCGGCAGAAGCCAGTGGCCCACCTGTCCGTCCTTCTGGAACCGGCGATCCTCGACGCCTATACCCGCGGCCAGCGGCTGGGGGCCGAGGCCTATGCGCTGGCGATCAACCGCTTTCATGCCATCGGTCGCACGATGGCCGACCACATGGCGGCGTTCGACATCGTGCTGACCCCGACCCTGACCCAGCTTCCGGCGAAGCTGGGCACGATCGGCATGGACGGTGATTTCGAAAGCTTCCGCCGCAAGGCTGGCCGCTACACCGCCTTCCTGGCCATCATCAACGCCTCGGGCCAGCCCGCGGCCAGCCTGCCGCTGTACTGGACCGACGCGGGCTTGCCGGTCGGCGTGCAGATCATCGGCCGCTTCGGCGCCGAAGATACGCTGCTGCGCCTCTCGGCCCAGCTTGAGGCGGCCGCGCCCTGGATCGGCCGTTACATCTAGCGCAGGCAGCCCGACAGCGCGATGTCGGTGAAATGGTCGGCGATGGTGGCGGCCGGCAGGCCCTTGCCGGGCTTGAACCACGCATGGGCCTGGTTGCACATGCCGATGATGCCGCTGGTGACGATGGCCGGCGGAATGTCCTTGAACAGGCCCGCGGCCACGCCCTTGGCATAGGTGTCGCGGAAATTGCGGTCGAAGTCGCGCTTGCGCTCGATCACGCTGGCCTGCTGCGCCTCGGTCAGTTCGGACTGGTCGCGGAAGTAGATCGCGGTCCATTCCGTCCGGTCCATCACGTTCAGCGCATGTTGCCGGATCAGCGCGGCCAGCTTCCGGTCGGGCGGAATGTCCTGGTCCATGATCGCCTTCATGTCCGCCCACCACGCCTGGTGGATGCGGTTAAAGATCTCCCACAGCACCTGGTTCTTGTTCTTGAAGTAGTAGTAGACGACCGACTTGGTGTAGCCGAGGCTCGAGGCGATGTCGTCGATCGTCACCGCGCGGATCCCGCGTTCCGCGAACAGCCGGGCGGCGGCGGCGATGATTTCGTCCTGCACATAGGCCTGCTTGCGGGCCTTCAGTTCTTCGCGGAGATTCGTGTTCATATCGCTCCTGCCGATGTGGAAACCGGTCCATCGTGCCGCAGGATACACAAAGGGACCCCGCCATTCGTCAGATTTCTTCCCGTCTGATACGGATATTTTGACCGAAGAGTCAACGCCCCCCCGACACCACTGAAGAAATCATGCCCGTTTCTTGCATCCGCCGGCGGATTGGTCCTTGACCATACTGACTTAATGGTCGAAATTTATTCTTAATGGTATTATTGTAATCTTATCGGTATGAAGGCTAGGTTTTTTCCGGCCATCTTGCCGGTCGGACAAGGAACGGAGGAACGGATGGACGTAGGGAAGTCACTTGACCGCGCGGGGCTCGGGGTGGGGCCGAATGCGCTCTACTTCGACGAATTCGAGGCCGGACAAAGCTGGACCACGCCGCGCCGCACCATAAGCGAAGCCGACATCGTCATGTTCGCGGGCCTCACCGGCGATTACAATCCCGTCCATACCGACGAGGAATTCGCCAGAAGCACCCCCTTCGGCACCCGTATCCTGCACGGGCCGGCGGTCTTTGCCATCGCCACCGGACTGGAGTTCCGCCTCGGCATCAAGGAAGGCACCGCCATCGCCTTCCTGGGCATGACCTGGGACCTGAAAGCGCCGGTCAAGATCGGCGATACGATCCATGTCTTCCAGCGCGTGGATGCGGTGCGCCCGACCAAGAACCCGCGCAGGGGCATCGTCACCTTCTGGGTCGAGGTGCGCAACCAGAACGGAGAGGTCTGCCAGCAGGGCGAATGGAAGGTCATGTTCCATTCGAAACCGGCAGCCTGAGAGGACGAGCATACGTCGCTTACCAAAGTTCGTTTGCCAGCAACGCCCTAAGCTGGGAGAAGACCGACATGACCGACACCGGACCGTTCGGGATTCGAACTTCAAGGTCCGATCGGCACTGGACCGCCCACCCCGTCACAGGCATCGCGGAGAGATTACGCGGGACCGACTGCGGTACGCAGGATTGTGGCGACTGACCTGGTAGCGATGCCCGAAGAACCAGATCGCCTGCGACAGGGCGTCGACCTGGTCGTCATTCGCACCGTTGGGGAAGGCCTGGAGTTCCGCGAGAAAGGCTGCGAGCCAATCCGCCTGTTCGGGCAGGAAGACCCTGCTTGCCTCGATCGGGACCATGGCGAGATCCATCCGGACCGACTTCGCGTGCTGGGGTTTGAAGATCTGAACGACGCGTGCCCTTTCCTCGCGCGGGTAGTAATCCCAAAGCTCCTCGGCGAGGGCTCGCCCGTTCGATGCAAATTCGATGAGGAAGAAGTCTGCCTGGAACGCGATCTTCGCATCCAGTGCCCGTTTTCGCAGTTCCGGAAAGGGCCAATGACCTCTCTGGCTGCGCGCCAGATAGATGCGGCCATCGCTGATCTGCCAGAATTGGATCACCGAGTATGAGCCGGAGTCCGAGCCCGAGGCGGCATCGATACTGAGAAAGCGCGTGTCCCTTGTCGTGGGCAGCGTCCTGAACCGCTGGAAGAGACTGATGTCGATCACCCCTCCGCCGGGGGGCAGCGGACGCTGCTGGTACTGGGCGCTGTAGGCCGCATTCCCCATCGCCCGGCGGCGTTGGTCGAGGTAGACCCTGTCCAACAACCCGGGATGAAGGAGGTCGCCCTTGGTGAACATGTGGACTGCGCCAGGGCCGACCGTGACCTCGATGGCCTCCTCGGCAATTGCCGGCAGCGACAGGAGGGTCCAGTCCTCGATTTCCTGCAGACGCGCAGACGGGTCGTTGACCGCAAGGCGCTGCATGACGAGGACCATGACTCCCGTCGCGCCCTTGTTGAACCGCCCCATCAGGACGTCGACGATCCAGTCATTGACCTTTGCGCATGCAAGCTCACTCTGGGCATCGGAGGCGTCGAGCGGGTCATCAAGGATGATGATGTCGGCCCCCTGGCCGGTGATCCGGCTTTCGACCGAGAAGGCCTTGCGCTGGCCACCCCGGCTCGTCCGGAAGACGAGCGCGGTATCCTTATCCGCCGCCGGCGACATCGTCGGGAACGCTGCCCGGTACCAGTCGGACTCCACCACCTTGCGGAAAGCGGCGTGGTGTTCCTCGGCGAGGTCGAGCCCATGCGAGACGACGAAGCTCTTCCGCGTCGGGTCGTGACTGAGAAGGAAGGCGGGCTAGGCGACAGAGACGATCATCGACTTGAGGGTCCGGGGCGGCACGTTGATCATGGCGCGCCGCGTCTCCCCTCGCATGACCTGATCGAGAAGCTCAACGATCGCCTCGACGTGCCAGTTGTGCAGGTAGGCTGTCCCCGGGTTGAGCGTCGCGAAGACCTTCCTGACGAAGGACAGCAGGTCCTGCCGCAGGAGGGCGTGGATGTCAGAACTCGCCGTCATCCGACCCCTCCGTCTTTCCCGGTTCCTGGCCGCCGAGACGGCGCCGGACGTAGTCCTCCAGCAGCTTAAGGTCCTCCTCGCTCGGCGGCAGGGAGGGGTCCTCTCCCGCAAATCGCTCCGGGAAGTACCGGTTGATCTGCCGCATGAGTTCGCTGACCGCCTTACAGTCGCCGCTCAGTGCCTGCTGGACCACGAGACGGATCGCCTCGCGCGCTTCGCTGTCGTCCTGCGGCACCGGGATGTTGGTGCCGAAACTCTTCATCTTGCGGGTCATGCCCGTTCTCCTTCGGTGTGGGGGATGAGGTTCGGGGGCGCGTAGGTCCCCGGGTAGATCGGCGCGACGCCGAGGATGGCGAGCAGCATGGCCATCGCCTCCACCTCGTCGAGGGTTACGAGCGTCGCGCCGCGGAGGCCGGAGCGGTCGACCTTGCCGATGCCGCGTCGCGCCCTGACGGTGAGTTCTGCGATGGTGAGGCGGTTCATTGCAGCACCCCGGCACGGTTCGCCTGGACAACGTCCGCGGCGATGCTGCGCATCAGATCGAGCACGTCCTCGACCGACACCGCGGCCTGCACCGACCGGATGCCGATGATGTTGCCGGTCGCGACGATCACCGCTTCCAGGTAGTCCTGATCGGCGCGGGCCTGTTCCACCAGCGCCCGGATGATCGCCTTTCGCCTCGCGGTCGAGATGTCCTCCGGCGCGGGCCCTTCGCATCGGGTCGCACGTCTCATCCTTTGCCTCCTTCGGGTTCGGTGACGGGGTTCAGCGGGCAGCGCCGGCAGGCTTCCCATTGGCGCATCCGCTCGACGTTCGAGATCGACATCGGCGCAGCCGCGTGGGCGCGGCACTCCTCGGCCGGGATGCCGCGGCGCAGGTGCGGGCAGAGCACCCGGTCCCGGAGCGCCTTGACGATCGCGGCGCCGTGCTTGCGCTCGACGAGGTCGAGGCTCCGCGCCGGATAGGTGCCGGCGAGCAGCATCGACACGGACGGCCGCGCCATGCCGCAGTCGCGCGCGATCTCCGACACCGGCCGCCCCTTGGCCCGCTCTGCCTTCAGAAGACCCAGCCATTCCGGTTCGGGCATGTCGATGGGAAGCCGGGGCGTCATGCCGCCCTCCCGTTGAAATCGTGGATCGCGCAGCGCTTGCGGCTGACCACGGGCGCCACCGGCCCGGTGTCCCGCACGAGGCTGTAGACGGCAAAGCCATTCGAACCCGGGGCGGTGCCGGGCCTGCGGCGCGCGGCACGGGCGAGATAGCCGGCGCGGGACAGCGCGTTGACGAAGCGGCGCAGGTTCTCCTCCACGTCGCCGTCGCCCTCGCGGGCCACCGCCGTGGTGAGGTCGGCCACGGTGAAGGTGCGAGTGATCCGCATGGCGTTCCAGGCGCGCTGCCGTATCGTGGTGCGCTTCGGAAGGCGGAGCGCACGCGTCGGGCCGGTCACGCCGGTCTCGATCGTGACGCCCTCGTCGCGGGCGCGCCGCCCCGCACCGGTCAGCCGAAAGCAGCCGCGCTCCACGCGTTCGACGTATCCGCGCGCGATCAGCAGGGCCGCAGCCTGGCTGACCTGCCCGCGACCGAGTCCGAGGTCCTCCGCAATGTCGCCGATCAGAAGGCAGGCATCGCCGAGGCCGTGAAGGATGCGGGTCTGGATGGTCATGTCCGGGTTCATCGTCAGCGCACCGGGACCGCGATCGGCTGGCCCGACTTGCGGTCGTTGATGAGATGCTGGCCGGCCATTTCCCGCGCCGTGAGGCCCTCGGGCGCTGCTGGCGGATTGCGATGGCCGAAGCGCTCGATGGAGCGGATCGCCTCGAGGAGCTCGCGGTTGAACCCGCCGGTCGCTCGGTGGACGAAGGATGCCAGGCACTTGGCCACCGGCACGTCGCACTTGGCGGCGAGGAACTCCTCGACGTCCGCCAGATCGGCAGGCTCGAAGCGGACGTAGCGGCTGATCCGCGAGGCGGTCTGGGGATGACGGGTGAGATTGTCACGGATCCGTCCCATCCCGACCAGGATGATCGGCACCTCGGCCAGGTCGGCGAGGTCGCGGATCGCATCGACAAGCTTCGAGTGGCGCGAGACATAGTCGGCCTCGTCGATGACAACGGCGAACTGCGCTCCCGTGGCCCGCGCAAGCCCCATCCGTGCCCGGAGCGTCGCGATGCAGGCGCGGAACCGTGCCTCATGCCCATGCGGCGGCGTGACCGCGGCCTCGGCCAGCAGTTCGGCCATCATCCAGTAGGGCGTCCATTCCACCTTGGCGCGCAGGTAAAGGCAGCTCTCCTGCGTTGCCCAGCGCGCGAGAATGGTGGTCTTGCCGAGGCCCGGCAGGCCATCCACGACCACCAGGCGGCACTCTTCCGACCCGCGCGCATCGAGCGCGTCCATGCCTTCCATGAAGCGATGGTAGTTCCGGGTTTCCACAAAGGTCGGTCTCATGTAGTCTCTCCTTGCTGCTCGTCAGTTTCAGGCGGCGGACCTGAGCAAAGCGTCCAACTCGTCCAGGTCCACGCCTGATATCCTCAACAATTCCCGCCCGTTCCGGCGCGACATCACTTCGCGCAGCACATGCGCGCGGCCCT
>NZ_JAYRPN010000020.1:0-2563 GCF_041911175.1 Tabrizicola sp. | reverse complement strand
GGGCAGGGGCAGACCGCCCGCCGCGATGGTGCGCAGCCAGGGCGCGGCTCCGCCTCCCGGTGCATTCAGGATCAGCAGGGCGACACCCTGCCAGACGAACAGCATGGCGAGGGTGACGACGATGTCAGGCACCTTTGAGACGACGATCAGGAAGCCGTTGATCGCCCCCATGGCGAGGCCGAGGAGGAGGACGCCGATCACGACCGCGACCGATTGCGCGTCGGTCGCGCCTTGCATCAGCACCGCCCCGGTCACGCTGGCGACGGCCATCATCGCGGCGATGCTAAGGTCGATGCCCCCGGCCAGGACGACGATGGCCATGCCGATGGTGGCCAGCGCAAAGGGCAGGGCGGCGCGGGCCAGGCTGTCGAGGCCCGAGGCGCCGAAACCGGGCTGGATCAGCTTGGTGGCAAGGAGGAGCGCCGCGAGAAGGACGGCGAGGCCCAGGGTCCAGGTGTTGGCTTCGATCCAGCGCTTCATGGCCTGACCCCTGCGCGGGTCGGGGCGGTTTTCAAATTGAGCGCCTTGCGGCGCGTGCCTTTTGTCTCGCCGCTTTGCGTGAAGGACGCAAAGCGGCTCGGATGTGCCTCCGGCGGGGATATTTGGACAAATGTGAAAGGGTGAAGGAGGGACGCGCGGGTCATGCCGGGGCCTTTTCGGTCAGCCCGTAGGCGGCGCGCATCAGGGTGGCCTCATCGGCGTCCTTCGCGTCGATCACGTCCATCACCCGGCCGTTGAAGATCACCACGGCGCGGTCGCAGGCGAGGCGGATCTCGGCGAGTTCGGAGGTGTAGAACAGCACTGCCGCCCCCTGCCCGGCCAGGTCGCGGACAAGGGCGTAGATCTGCCGCTTGGTGCGGATGTCGATGCCGCGCGTCGGGTCGAAGAGGAGCAGCGTCCGCACCCCCTTCGCGATCCAGCGGGCGATCGTCACCTTCTGCTGGTTGCCACCGGAGAGCCTGCGGACTTCTCCCTGGGCGCGGGTGTCGATCTGGAGCGTCTCGATGGCGGCGTTGACCTTCGCGGCCTCGTCCCCCATGCGAATGGCGCCCCAGTTGCGCAGGCGGGCCAGGAGCGGCACGGCGATGTTCTCGCGGACCGAGCGCGACATGAAGAGCGCATGGGCGCGATCACCGGGGACCAGGGTCAGCCCGGCGGAGATGGCATCGGCGGGGTGGGAGAAGCTGCGGGCGGTGCCGTCGACCTCGACCGTCCCGGCGCTGGCTTTGCGGTTGCCCGCGAGGGTGTCGAACAACTCGTCCTGGCCCTGGCCTTCGAGGGCGACGACCCCCAGCACCTCGCCCTGGTAGAGGTCGAAGGACACGTCGGTCAGGCGGGTGCCGGTCTTGAGGCCCTTGACCCGCAGGCGGGGGATTCCGGTAACGGGCTTCACGGGCCGGTCTTCCGAGACGGCGGCGGCAACGGTTCCACCCAGCATCATCTCGACGATGCGTTCCTCGATCCCCGGCTCGATGGGAAGGTCGCCCACGGTCAGCCCGTCGCGCAGCACGGTGGCGCGGTCGCAGATCGCGGCGATCTCGGTGAAGCGGTGCGAGATGTAGATCACCGACCGCCCGGCATCGGCCTGGGCGCGGACGACCTTGAGCACGCGCTCGACAAGGTCGGTCGGCAGGGCGGCGGTGAGTTCGTCCAGCAGCAGCACGTCCGGCTGGATGGCCAGCGCCCGGGCGAGGTCGACGATGCGCAGGGAGGCGAGGGGGAGCGAGCGGATCATGGCCTCGGGGTCGAGCGTCGGCAGGCCAAGCTCGGAAACCCAATGGCGGAACGGCTCCATCGCGGTGTCGCCAAGGCGCAGATTGTCGGCGACGGAAAGATCAGGGATCAGCGAAGGCTCCTGGTAGACCGGCACCAAGCCCCATTTCCGCGCCCCGGCGGGATTGGCGACAGTGCTGTCGCGGCCCTTGATCCTGACATGGCCGGCATCAGGTTTCAGCACACCGGTCAGGATCTTGACGAAGGTGGATTTCCCGGCCCCGTTCGCGCCCATCAGCGCCACGACCTGACCCCGTCCGACTTGCAGCGAGGCGTTCTTCAGGGCCTGGACCGCGCCAAAGCGTTTGGCGACTCCCGTGGCGTCAAGAACTGGCTCGGCGGTATCCGGCATGGCGGGCTTTCGGTCAAGGGAAGGCGGCCCCCGGAGATGCCCCGGAGGCCGTGAGGGATCAGCCGGGCAGGCTTATTCGCCCGGGCCCTTGCAGGCGATGATCTGGTCCATCGTGTAGGTGGTCCAGCCGGGGATCGAGACCGAGACCGGCCATTCCGGCGACAGGTTCGGGTTGGCGGCGGCGGCGAGCTTGGCCTTGCCTTCCTCGCTGACGTTGTCCCAAAGCTCCGGGTTCACCAGCACGGTCTTTTCCGCCGGGGCCTTGCCGTCGAGGATCTGGATCGCCAACGCGACGCCTGCACCGCCGACCGAGCCGGGGTTGGTCACCGCCGCGCCTTGCAGGCCCGCGACGCTGGAGAGCTGGCCGACGAAGCCCGCGTTGTCGGCACCGACGACCGGCACCAGCGGCGCACCGGATTCGACCAGCGCGTCGACGAT
>NZ_JAYRPN010000019.1:0-2461 GCF_041911175.1 Tabrizicola sp. | reverse complement strand
GGACTCGGAGGCGACATCGACGACCAGGCGCCAGACGTCGCTGCCGGGCAGCTTGGACAGCGTGGTGACATCGGCCTTTCCGCCGTTGATCGTCAGCACCGGTTTCACCTCTGCGTCGTCCTCGGGCAGGCGGCCCAGCATCCCGCCCTTGAAGTCGACGACGAACTTGCGCGAGTCGGGCGGGTTTTCAAGCCCCGCCGGGCCGCCGATGCCGCCGCGGGTGGCCCAGACGACGGCGCGGTCGTCGGCATAGTCCGGTTCCAGCCGACCCCAGTGCATCCGGTAGGCAAATTCGTGCGCATCGCCGGCCTTGATCGGCGTATCGGGAACCCAGAAGGCGCCGATGTTGTCGTGAACCTCGACCGCGGTCGGCAGTTCGAAAAGCCGGATCTTGCCCGACCCCCAGTCGCCGACCGGCTCGATGTCGACCGAGGGGCGCAGGTCATAGCGCGCGCCGGCGTCCTGGTAGTCGTCGAAGTCGCGGCCGCGCTGGTGAAGGCCGAACCGGCGCGGCGCGGTCTCGGCGAAGTAGGAGGACGAGAGCGCCTGCGGGTTGTCGAGCGCGCGCCAGATCACATCGCCGTCCGCACGCACGATCCTCAGCCCGTTGCTGTCGTGCACCCGGGGGCGGTAGTCGTCATAGTCGCCGCGGTTGATGTCGGCGAAAAGGAACATCGAGGTCAGCGGCGCCACGCCCAGTTGCTCGATGTCGCTGCGGAAGAAGAGCCGCGCGGTGACGTCGACCGTGGTCTCCACCCCGGGGGTGATGACAAAGCGGTAGGCGCCGGTCACGCTGGCACTGTCGAGCGCGGCGTAGACGGTCATCGTGTCGGCCCAGGCCGCAGGCTTCTCGATCCAGAAGCCGCTGAAACGGGGGAACTCCTCGGCCTTGGGCAGGCCGCTGTCGATCGCCAGGCCGCGGGCCGACAGCCCGTAGGCGTTGCCAAGGCCGAGCGCGCGGAAATAGCTCGCCCCGATGAACGAGATCACCTCGTCCATCTTGTCGCCCCGGTTCATCGGATGGGTCAGCTTGAACCCCGCCACCCCGGGAAGCGCGGTGCCCGGCGGAACCATGCCCTTCAGTCGGTGGCGGTATTCGAAATCGTCGGTGGTGAAGGTCATCCCGGCGGCCATGCCGTCGACCACCTCGAACAGATGCACCGGTTCCTTGAACAGCCAGCCAAGGTGGAAGGGCATCATCCGCCAGGTGATGTCGGGCGCATTCCATCGCGCCCGGGCCGGCCGGTAGGCGATGAAATTGTAGTCGTCATAGGTCATCTCGGCGAAGACCTGCGGAATTGCCTCGGCCTCGGGTGCTGGGCTTGCGGCGCGGGCCCGGGCCTCTTCGGTCAGAAGATCGAAGCTGAACGGCGTGGCGCCCGTCTCCTGGGCGAAGGCGCGGATTGCGGGCATCAGCGCAGGCAGGCAGACGGAGGCTGCCGCAGCAGCCAGAAACCGGCGCCGCGTGGGCGACGCGCTTGGGATCGCAGGGGGGATCATTTGACTTTGTTTACAACCGGCTAGCCGCGGGCCGACTCACTCCAGGGGCCTCGTGTGCGCATTCACATGGCATCTGGGGATTTCGCAAGGGGTTTGAAGATGCTGCGAGTGCAAAATCGGCTTTCCGGCGAAGCGGGGCGGGATTCCTTGCCGATTCCGGCCGTGCCTGGTCGGCGGGTTTCTGCTGGCTGATGAAAAAACGGGCATCCCGGCTCGGCGACGGGCGGCTGCGGGGCCGATGCCGGCGCGCTGGCTCCCGCCGGCCGGCCTGCCGGCTTGGGCGGGCGGCTGCGGCAAACTCGTCCGCGCGGCGCATCAAGGCTGGCGGCTCGGGGCCTTCTGTGGCAGTGACGGCGAAACGAGGTGGCTTGAATGGCACAGTTGACGCCTGAACACGAGGCGATCGCACGGAAGTCGCTGCTTCTCGCGGGGACCGGCGACGAGGTCGCCGCAAAGGTGCTGGCCTGGGCGCGGGTGCGCAGCTTCGACCGCGGCGCGACGATCTTCCTGCAGGGCGAGCGGGCCACCGCGATCTACATCGTCGTCAGCGGTTGGGTGAAGCTCTACCGCGTCGCGCCGAGCGGGGCCGAGGCGGTCGTCGGTGTCTTCACCCGCGGGCACAGCTTCGGCGAGGCCGTGGCCTTCCGCCACGACGTCTATCCGGTGGCCGCCGAGGCCGCGACCGATTGCGAGCTGATCCGGATCGAGGCCGACGCCGTGCTGCGGCTGATCGAGAGCAATCCCCAGATCGCCGTCTCGATCCTGACCGCAACCTTCGCGCATCTGCACAGCCTCGTGGCGCAGGTGGAGCAGTTGAAGGCGCAGACCGGGGCGCAGCGGGTGGCGGAGTTCCTGCTGGAGCTTGCGCGCTGCGACGAGGGGCGATGCGAGGTGACGCTGCCCTACGACAAGGTGCTAATCGCCGGCCGCCTGGGCATGAAGCCCGAAAGCCTGAGCCGGG
>NZ_JAYRPN010000018.1:0-100962 GCF_041911175.1 Tabrizicola sp. | reverse complement strand
ATCTGCACCCCTTCGGCGGCGGACAGCCCCTGTCGTTGCCACTGCATCGCGATCATCAGGGCCAGCGCAAGCACCGGAAGCGCGAGCGCGGCGCCCCAGCCATAGCGCCGCGTCATGGCATGGGCGATAACCCCGGCGAAGACGATGGTCCCCCCTCCGATCACCCAGACCAGACCCGGCATCGCCCTAGCCCACCTGACGGCGCAGCCAGCGCCAGAAGAAGACCACCGGCCAGCGCAGGATCGACGCCCCCGCCGCCAACAGCACGAGGCCAACCACCGGACCGCTCTCCCACGTCGCCCAGCCCAGGAGCGGCACGCCGATGGCGATCATCACATAGGCCGCCCGCCAATGCAGGTCGCGTGACGGGAACATCCCGATCACATTCGCCGCGATCAGCCAGACCAGACACAGGGCCAGGGGCAGCATCACTTCTCCAGTTCCTTCGGCAGCCGTGCCGGACGGCCCATCGCCCGACGCAGGACGTAAAGCAGCGGATTGCGGAACATCGACAGGAAGGCGAAGAGGCCGATGGCCAGCCACAGCCAGCCGTGGACAAGGCCGATCCAGACCAGCAGGACGGGGGCCGCAGCCAAGAGCGCCAGCCCCGGCACCATCTGCCGCCGCATCGGCAACATCGCGGTGGCCGCCGCAGCCAGCACCCAGATGCAGCCGAGGACCAGCGGCACGCTCATGCGAGGCAGCCCGGTCGGCTCAAGGGCCCAAATTCCTTCGAAGGAATTTGCAAGACTTTTCGAAAAGTCTTGTCCCCCCTCATGCCGCCTTGCCCAAAAGCTTTGCCGGCAGCGCATTGGCCCAGCCGCTGATCGTCCCGGCGCCGAGGCACACCACCATGTCCCCCGGCCGCGCCTGTTCCTTCACCAGTCGCACCAACTCGCCCTCGTCCTGCAGCGCCCGCGCGTGCCGATGCCCGTGGGCGATCAGCCCCGCCACCAGATCGTCGCGGCTGGCCCCCGGAATCGGGTCCTCCCCCGCCGCATAGACCTCGGCGATGGCGACCACGTCGGCCTCGTTGAAGCAGGTGCAGAATTCCTCGAACAGGTGGCTGAGGCGGGTATAGCGATGCGGCTGATGCACCGCGATGATCCGCCCCTTGGTCGCCTGCCGCGCCGCCTTCAGCACGGCGGCGATCTCCACCGGGTGATGCCCGTAGTCGTCGATGATCGTGACGCCCCCCACCTCGCCCACCCGGGTAAACCGCCGGTTCACGCCCGCGAACCCGGCCAAAGCCTCGCGGATCTCGTCCTTCTTCATCCCCAGATGTCGCGCCACCGCCACTGCGGACAGGGCATTGCTGACATTGTGGTCCCCCGGCATCGGCAGGGTGCAGCCCTCGATCACCCCACCCTCGCCCTGCAGCGCCACGTCGAAATGCGCCACCCCGTTCTCGTAAGTCAGGTTCACCGCCCGCACATCCGCCTGGGCGTTGAAGCCGAAGGTCACCACCCGCCGGTCCGTCACCCGCCCGACCAAAGCCTGCACCTCGGGATGATCCGTGCAGCACACAGCCAGCCCGTAGAACGGCACGTTCGAGACGAAATCCAGGAACCCTTTCCGCAGCGCATCGAAAGTGCCCCAATGCTCCATATGCTCGGGGTCGATGTTGGTCACGATGGCAATCGTCGCGGGCAGCCGGTTGAAAGAGCCATCCGACTCGTCCGCCTCCACCACCATCCACTCCCCCGCGCCCGCCCGCGCGTTCGAGCCATAGGCGTGGATCACCCCGCCATTGATCACCGTCGGATCGAACCCGCCTTTGTCCAGAAGCGTCGCCACCATCGTCGTCGTCGTCGTCTTGCCATGCGTCCCGGCAATCGCGATGTTCGACCGCAGGCGCATCAGTTCCGCCAGCATCTCCGCCCGGCGCACCACCGGCAGCTTCCGGCGCCGCGCTTCCTCCAGCTCCGGGTTGCCCTTCTTGATCGCGGAGGAGATCACCACCACCGACACCCCGTCGCCGATGTTTTCCGCCCGCTGCCCCTCGAAGAACTGGGCGCCCAGCGTCACCAGCCGGTCGGTGATCTTCGACGCCTTCGCGTCCGAGCCCTGCACCGGATAGCCCAGCGTCATCAGCACCTCGGCGATCCCGGACATGCCGATGCCCCCGATCCCCACGAAATGGATCGGCCCCAGCTCCAGCGGAAGCTTGGTTGCTGCGTTCATGACTCTACTCCGCCTAACTCTTCCACCAGGGCCACCAGCCGAGCCGTCGCGTCCGGCTTGCCCTCCCCCAAAGCCGCCCGCGCCATCGTCTCGGCCTTCATCGGGTCTTCCAGGATCGCGGCGATGTGGCCCGCGAGGCCTTCCGCGTCAAGCGCCTTCTCCTGGATCACCACCGCCGCTGCTGCGTCAGAAAGCCCCTTCGCATTCGCCGTCTGATGGTCCCCCGTCGCTGCCGCATAAGGGATCAGGATCGCCGGGCGCCCGATCACGCTGATGTCCGCCACCGACGACGCTCCCGACCGGCTGATCACCAGCTGAGCCTCCGACAGCCGCCGGGGAATATCCGCGAAGAACGGAGCAATCTCCGCCCTGACGCCCGCCGCCTCATACCCCGCCGCCGCCCGCGCCGCATCCTCGTCCCGCGCCTGATGCGCCACCCGCAGGTTCGCCCGCAACCCCTCCGGCAACAGCGCCACCGCCGCAGGCACCACGTCCGACAGGATCCGCGCGCCCTGGCTGCCGCCGATCACCACCAGCGCCATCGGATAATCTCCGGGCGGGATGTAGGGCGCCGAAGCCCGGTCCAAGACCGCTTGCCGCACCGGATTGCCGGTCGGATCGCCCACAACGCCCGCGGGCAAGGCCGTGGGCCAGGTCCCGCAGGCGACCTTGTCCACCCGCCGCGCGAAAACCTGGTTCACTCGGCCCAGAACCCCGTTCTGCTCATGGATCATCCGCGGCCGCCGCAACACCCAGGCCGCCGACAGCGCCGGGATCGACGGGTATCCCCCGAACCCCACCACCACCGCAGGCCGGTCGCGCATCTGCGACACCAGCGCACCCAGAACCCCGCCCAGAATGCGGAAAGGCACCAGAAGCTTCGCCGCCACCCCGCCCCGCGCGAAGGTGGCGCTCGCCACCCGCTCCACCACCACCGCCGCCGGGAAGCCACCCGCATAGCGCGCGCCCCGATCATCGGTCGACAGCTTCACCCGCCAGCCCCGCGCCAGCATCGCCTCGGCCAGAGCCTGCGCCGGGAACATATGCCCCCCCGTGCCCCCCGCCGCAATAAGAAGAAGCCTGCCGCTCATCGTCCGGGACCTCCGGCTGCACCAGGCGCCTCCCTCCCCCCACCGTGGGGGAGGGCCGGGGTGGGGGGGCTCGCGGTCAGCAAATCCATCAGCGCCCCCGCCGGAACACGTCGCTCATCTGCCCGCGCGGGCGTTCCCGCGTCAGCGCCAAGAGCATCCCCAGCGTGATCCCGGCGGCGATGACCGACGACCCGCCGTAGGACACGAAGGGCAGCGTCATCCCCTTGGCCGGCAAGAGCCGCACCGCGACACCCATGTTGATCATCGCCTGCACCCCGAAGATGCAGGCCATCCCCGCCCCCGCCAACCGGGCGAACGGATCACGCTCCGGCAGCAGCCGCCACAGCGACCGCACCACGATGACGCAGTAGAGCGCCAGGATACCCAGCACCAGCAAGAGCCCGTATTCTTCCGCCGCGACCGCGATGATGAAATCGGTATGCGCATCGGGCAGCGACCATTTCACCTGGCCCTCGCCCACGCCCACGCCGAAGAACCCGCCCTCCTGGATCGCGTTGGCCGCATAGCCAAGCTGGGTCCGGGGGTCGACATCCGGCGACAGGAACCCGTCGATCCGCCGCGCGAAGTGTTCGGAGCTTTCGTAGAACGCCAGCCCGCCCACGCCGACCAGCCCGCCGACGATCCCGATCAGCAGCATCGGCGCCCCGCCGACGAAATAGACCACCCCCCAGGCGAACAGCACCAGCGCCGACTGGCCGAAGTCCGGCTGCATCGCCAGGAACCCCACCACCACCACCGTCAGCACGAAGGACAGGATCTTGCCGGGCGGCCCGTTCAGGTCCTGGCTGGCCGCGATCAGCCAGGCCACCACGATCACGAAGCCGGGCTTCAGGAACTCAGACGGTTGTACGCTCGCGAAGCCGAACGAGAACCACCGCACCGCACCCTTGCCGAAATCCGTCCCCGCGACCGGCAAGAGCATCAGCGCGACCATCGAGACGGCGAAGCCCATCACCCCAAGCCGCCGCACCATGTCGGGCGGCATCATCGAGATGCCGATCATCACCACCAGCGCCACGCCCCCGAAGAAGGCCTGCCGCTGGACATAGTAGAACGGCTCCAGCCCGTTCCGCGTTGCCAATGGCACGCTTGCGGCGAGGCCCAGCAGCAGCCCCACCCCGAAGAGGATGAAGACGCTGGTCAGCACCCATTTGTCGATGGTGCGCCACCACCGGGGGATGACCGGCTCGGATACCCGAACGGGATTGGAGCCATAGACCATTTCAGTCATGGAAAACCGCCTGTTACGCCTGCTCTGCCTTTGGAAGCCCGGGTGTATCCCCCAGGTCTTCGCTGGTCAGACTAGCGCCAAACCGCTTGCAAGGCCAGCGCGAATGCAGGTCTTCGCTGTGGGGAATTTGTCGCGCCGGAACGCCTATCCGTTGCGGATCACATGATCCGCCGCAATCGACCCGTCGCGCACCCAACGCCCGTTCGGCAGGTCGTTCTCCTCAAGCTTCTCGATGATTTCCGCTTCTGTCAGCCCCAGCCGCTCCCACCGCCCCCGCAGCCGGGCGCGCAGGGCGTGTTCGGGGACCTCGACCATCACCGTCAGGTCGAACATCGGGTGCAGCCGGTCCCAGGGCGACTGGTTGAGCAAGAGCCAGTTCCCCTCGACCACGATCACCGGCACCTCCCTCGGGATCAGCCGCGCCCCGGCGCGGGCGATCTCGATCTTGCGGTCGAAGACAGGAACCGCCACCTCCGCCTCCTCCCGCGCCCGCAGGCGGAGAAGTGTGTGGTAAAGCCCGCCGACATCAAAGGTCATCGGCGCGCCCTTCCTTGGCCGCAGCCCCGCCGGGACGAGATAAAGATCGTCATAGTGATAGCCGTCCATCGGCAACACCGCCGCCAGCCCCGGCTGGCGCCCGTTCAGCTTGCCCGCCAGCTTGTCGGCCAGCGTCGATTTCCCCGACCCCGGCGCCCCCGCAATGGCCGCGATGACCCGCTCGCCGCCTGCCGCGCGGGTCTGCAGAAGGTCGGCAATCTGCGTCAGATCGACCGCGTCCGCCATGAACTTACCCCCAGGATTTTGACCAACTTGCCGCGGCAGACAACTGACGCGCAAGTCCCCTTCAAGTCCCTTGCAGCCCTCTGGGCAAACGTTGCCAAATTCCTAATGTCCGCGACCAACCCATTGAAATCGTTGACTCCAAAAATCTGTCCACCGTGGACACATCGCCTCAGAACGGCACGTCACCCACCTGATCCGCCGGGATCACCCAGCGGGCCACGACCTTCTTCGTCCCGGCATGATCGAACTCGATGTCCAGCTTGTCGCCCTCGATCCCCATGATCTCGCCGTAGCCGAACTTCTGGTGGAAGACCCGGTCTCCGATCACATAGGGCGAGGCCGCCTCCATGTCGATCACCACATGCCGCGCCTCCTGAGGCTGGCGTACGGGGCGGTGCGACTGGTTCTCCTGGAGCCGCCGCCAGCCCGGCGAATTGTAGACGTCCGCCTTCGAGACCCGGTCCTCCAGGCTCGACCCGAACCCCACCGGAGCCGCCGCCCCATAGCCCCCGCCATACAGGCCGGGGGCCGTCAGCACCTCGACATGATCCACCGGCAACTCGTCGATGAACCGGCTGGGAAGCTGCGACTGCCACTGCCCGTAGACCCGCCGGTTGCTGGCAAAGCTGATCGTGCAGACCTCCTCCGCCCGGGTGATCCCGACATAGGCCAGCCGCCGTTCCTCCTCCAACCCCTTCAGCCCGGACTCATCCATGCTGCGCTGGCTGGGGAAGAGCCCGTCCTCCCACCCCGGCAGGAAGATCACCGGGAACTCCAGCCCCTTGGCGGCGTGGAGGGTCATGATCGTGACCTTCTCCTCCGCCCCCTCGGTCTCGTTGTCCATGATCAGGGAGACGTGTTCGAGGAACCCCTGAAGGTTGTCGAACTGCTCCAGCGCCTTGATCAGTTCCTTGAGGTTGTCCAGCCGCCCCGGCGCCTCCGGCGTCTTGTCGTTCTGCCACATCTCGGTGTAGCCGGACTCCTCCAGGATCGTTTCGGCCAGCCGGATGTGGTCGTATTCGGGGTGGAAGGTCGCCGCATGCCAGCGGTCGACCCCTTCCACAAAGGCCCGCAACTGCGCGGCCCCCTTGCCGGGGATCACCCCCTTCGCCAAGGCCTCCCGCGCGCCGTCCAGAAGCGACACCCCCGCCCCCCGCGCCAGCACGTTGATCTTCGACTGCGCGGTGTCGCCAAGGCCGCGTTTCGGCAGGTTCACCACCCGCTCGAAGGCGAGGTCGTCATCCGGCGAGACGGCAAGCCGGAAATAGGCCATCGCGTCGCGGATTTCCTGGCGTTCGTAGAAGCGCGGGCCGCCGATCACCCGGTAGGGCAGTCCGATGGTCAGGAAGCGGTCCTCGAAGGCCCGCATCTGGTGGCTGGCGCGGACAAGGATCGCCTGGCGGTTCAGGTCGACCGGGTCCATGCCCCGGGTGCCGCGCTGGATCGCCTCGATCTCCTCGCCGATCCAGCGCGCTTCTTCCTCGCCGTCCCAGTGGCCGATGAGGCGGACCTTCTCGCCCAAGGCCCCCGCCGTCCACAGCGTCTTGCCCAGTCGCCCGGCGTTCTTCGCGATGATCCCGCTCGCCGCGGCAAGGATATGGCCGGTCGAGCGGTAGTTCTGCTCCAGCCGGATCACCTGCGCTCCGGGGAAGTCCTTCTCGAAGCGCAGGATGTTGCCGACCTCGGCCCCGCGCCAGCCGTAGATCGACTGGTCATCGTCGCCGACGCAGCAGATGTTCTTGTGCGCCTGCGCCAGCAGCCGCAGCCAGAGATACTGGGCGACGTTGGTGTCCTGGTATTCGTCGACGAGGATGTAGCGGAACCAGCGCTGGTATTGTTGCAGCACGTCCGGGTGCGTCTGGAAGATGGTGACGCAATGCAGCAGCAGGTCGCCGAAATCGGTGGCGTTCAGGGTCTTCAGGCGGTCCTGATAGGCCGCGTAAAGCTCGGTCCCCCGGTTGTTGTAGGCCCCCGCCTCGGAGGACGGCACCTTCTCCGGCGTCCAGGCGCGGTTCTTCCAGCCGTCGATCAGTCCCGCCAGCATCCGGGCAGGCCAGCGCTTTTCATCGATGTTCGCCGCCAGAACCAGCTGCTTGAGAAGCCTGATCTGATCATCGGTGTCGAGAATGGTGAAGTTCGGCTTCAGCCCCACCAGTTCGGCGTGACGCCGCAGGATCTTGACCGACAGCGAGTGGAAGGTGCCCATCCAGGGCATCCCCTCGGCCACTTCACCCAGCATCCGGTGGACCCGCTCCTTCATCTCGCGCGCGGCCTTGTTGGTGAAGGTCACGGCCAGGATTTCATTCGGACGGGCGCGGCGCTGGTGCAGGAGATGGACGATCCGGGCGGTCAGGGCCTTGGTCTTGCCCGTCCCCGCCCCCGCGAGCATCAGGACCGGACCATCCAGCGCGCGGACGGCTTCCAGCTGGGCGGGGTTCAGGCCGTCCAGATAGTCCTCCCGCCCCGCAGGCTGCGCCCGCGTCGCCATCGCGCGCTGCGACAGCGGAACAACGGCGGCCTCGAAGGCCTGGTCTTCGTCCCATCCGGTCATGCCCGGCAGTATAGCCGGATCGGCGCGGGGGGAAAGAGCCAGCGTTCCTTCATTGTTCCCGCCAGCCAGGCCCCAGAGCCGCAGCGCCGGTTGCAACACCTGCCCATGTCGCAATTCTGTTGGAAATCGCCGTCAAAGTCACTTGCGCTGCAGCGCAGCACCCCTAATGTGCACCCGTCCTGCTGCCTGGGGAGCGCCGCTGATGCCCGAGTTCAAGAAGATCCTGGTCGCCAACCGTGGCGAGATCGCGATCCGCGTCATGCGGGCGGCGAACGAGATGGGCAAGAAGACCGTCGCGGTCTTCGCCGAGGAGGACAAGCTTTCGCTCCACCGCTTCAAGGCGGACGAGGCCTACCGGATCGGCGAAGGCCTGTCCCCGGTCGGCGCCTACCTCAGCATCCCCGAGATCATCCGGGTGGCGCGGATGGCGGGGGCGGATGCGATCCATCCGGGCTACGGGCTCTTGTCCGAGAACCCGGATTTCGTCGATGCCTGCGACAAGGCGGGGATCACCTTCATCGGGCCGCGCGCCGATACGATGCGGGCCTTGGGCGATAAGGCTTCGGCGCGCAGGGTGGCAATGGAGGCGGGGGTGCCGGTCATCCCGGCGACGGAAGTGCTGGGCGACGACATGGCGCTGATCAAACGGCAGGCCAAGGAAGTCGGCTATCCGCTGATGCTGAAAGCCTCCTGGGGCGGCGGCGGGCGCGGGATGCGACCGATCCTGTCCGAAGACGAACTGGAAGCGAAGGTCCGCGAGGGCCGGCGCGAGGCGGAGGCGGCCTTCGGCAATGGCGAGGGGTATCTGGAAAAGATGATCCTCCGCGCCCGCCATGTCGAGGTGCAGATCCTTGGCGACAAAGCGGGCAATGTCTGGCACCTCTGGGAGCGTGACTGCACCGTGCAGCGCCGCAACCAGAAGGTCGTGGAACGGGCGCCCGCGCCCTACCTCACGCAAGAACAGCGCGAGGAAGTCTGCGAGATGGCCAAGCGCATCTGCGGCCATGTCGGTTATGAATGCGCTGGCACTGTCGAATTCCTGATGGATATGGACTCCGGCAAGTTCTACTTCATCGAAGTGAACCCCCGGGTGCAGGTCGAGCATACCGTCACCGAAGAGGTCACCGGGATCGACATCGTCCAGGCGCAGATCCTGATCGAAGAAGGCAAGACCTTGCCCGAGGCGACCGGGGTTGCGTCCCAAGCCGAGGTCAAGCTGAACGGCCATGCGCTGCAATGCCGGGTGACGACGGAAGACCCGCTGAACAACTTCATCCCGGACTATGGTCGCCTGACCGCCTACCGCTCGGCCACCGGCAACGGCATCCGGCTGGATGGCGGCACCGCCTATGCCGGGTCGGTGATCACGCGCTACTACGACTCGCTTCTGGTGAAGGTCACGGCCCATGCCCAGACGCCGGAGAAAGCGATTGCGCGGATGGACCGGGCGCTGCGCGAATTCCGCATCCGGGGGGTGGCGACGAACATCGAGTTCGTGATCAACCTCCTCAAGCACCCGACCTTCCTGAACGACACCTACACGACAAAGTTCATCGACACGACGCCCGAGCTGTTCGCCTTCAAGAAGCGGCGCGACCGGGCGACGAAGATCCTGCTCTACATCGCCGACATCACCGTGAACGGTCACCCCGAGACGGCGGGCCGCGCCAAGCCCCCGGCCGAGGCGAAGGCACCGAAGCCTCCGCTGGCCAAGACCGCACCGGCCATGGGCACGCGGAACCTGTTGGAACAGAAGGGCCCGCAGGCGGTGGCCGACTGGATGAAGGCGCAGACCAAGGTCCTGCTCACCGACACCACCATGCGCGACGGGCACCAGTCGCTGCTGGCCACCCGGATGCGGTCGATCGACATGATCAAGGTTGCCCCCGCCTATGCCGCGAACCTGCCGCAGCTGTTCAGCGTGGAATGCTGGGGCGGGGCGACTTTCGACGTGGCCTACCGCTTCCTGCAGGAATGCCCCTGGCAGCGGTTGCGCGACCTGCGGGCGGCGATGCCGAACCTGATGACGCAGATGCTGCTCCGCGCCTCGAACGGGGTGGGCTATACCAACTATCCCGACAACGTGGTGCGCAGCTTCGTGCTGCAGGCGGCAAAGACCGGGGTGGACGTGTTCCGGGTGTTCGACAGCCTGAACTGGGTCGAGAACATGCGCGTCGCGATGGACGCCGTGCTGGAGGCGAACAAGCTTTGCGAGGGGACGATCTGCTATACCGGCGACCTGCTGGACCCGGCCCGCTCGAAGTATGACCTGAAATACTACCTCGACCGCGCGAAAGAGCTGAAAGCCGCAGGCGCGCATGTGCTGGGGCTGAAGGACATGGCGGGGCTTCTGAAGCCCGCCTCGGCCCGGGTACTGGTCAAGGCGCTGAAGCAGGAGATCGGGCTGCCGGTCCATTTCCACACCCATGACACCTCGGGCGCGGCGGCGGCGACGGTGCTGGCCGCCTGCGACGCGGGCGTGGACGCGGTGGATGCGGCGATGGACGCCTTCTCGGGCGGGACCTCGCAGCCCTGCCTCGGCTCCATCGTCGAGGCGCTGCGGAACACCGACCGGGATACGGGGATCGACATCGCCGCAGTCCGGCAGATTTCCGACTACTGGGAAGCCGTGCGCAAGCAGTACACCGCCTTCGAATCCGGCCTTCAGGCCCCGGCTTCGGAGGTCTACCTGCACGAGATGCCCGGCGGCCAGTTCACCAACCTCAAGGCGCAGGCGCGCAGCCTGGGGCTGGAGGAGCGCTGGCACGAGGTGGCGCAGGCCTATGCCGATGCCAACCGGATGTTCGGCGATATCGTCAAGGTCACGCCTTCCTCCAAGGTGGTGGGCGACATGGCGCTGATGATGGTGGCGCAGGGGCTGACCCGGGCGCAGGTCGAGGACCCCAAGGTCGACGTGGCCTTCCCGGAAAGCGTGGCCGACATGCTGAAGGGCAACCTCGGGCAACCGCATGGCGGCTGGCCGGAGGGGATCCTGAAGAAGGTGCTGAAGGGCGAGAAACCGCTGACCGAACGGCCGGGCAAGTCGATGCCTGCGGTGGACCTGGAAGCGACGCGCAAGCGGGTCTCGGAGGAGATGAACGGGATCACCGTCGATGACGAGGACCTGAACGGCTACCTCATGTATCCCAAGGTCTTCCTCGACTACATGGGCCGCCACCGGCAATACGGCCCCGTCCGCACCCTGCCGACCCAGACCTTCTTCTACGGCATGCAGCCCGGCGACGAGATCGCGGTCGAGATCGACCCCGGCAAGACGCTGGAAATCCGGCTGCAGGCTGTGGGCGAGACGACCGAGGAGGGCGAGGTCCGGGTGTTCTTCGAACTGAACGGCCAGCCCCGGGTGATCCGGGTGCCGAACCGGGCGATCAAGGCGAAGACGGCGGCGAAGCCGAAGGCCGCCGAGGGCAACCCCGCGCATATCGGCGCGCCGATGCCGGGGGCTGTCGCCTCGATCGCGGTGACGGTCGGGCAGAAGGTGCGGGCGGGCGACCTGCTTCTCAACATCGAGGCGATGAAGATGGAGACGGGCCTGCACTGCGACCGCGAGGCCACGGTCAAGGCGATCCATGTCCATCCGGGCAGCCAGATCGAGGCCAAGGACTTGCTGATCGAGCTGGAGTGAGAGGAAAGCTCTCCGGGTTGTCCACGGTGGACAGATTTTTCGGCCTAATGAAATCAATGCCTTGGTCGTGGGCGTTAGGACTTTGGCAAGGATTGGATCTGGAAATCAGGGTGGGCGATGTCGCCCACCCGACCTTTGCATCCTAGTAGCGCGAGAAGAAGTCGTCGACTTCCCGCTGCGCTTCTTCCTTGGTGCGACCGTAGCGCTCTTGAATCTTGCCGGTCAGCTTGTCCTTGTGGCCCTCGGCGATGTCGAGGTCGTCGTCGGTCAGCTTGCCCCAGGCAATCTTCGCCTCGCCCTTCATCTGCTTCCACTTGCCGGCGATCTGGTCGGTGTTCATCGTCGTTTCTCCTGTCACGGGCAGCGCGGGCGCACCGCCTTCATGTGGGAATGACGCGGCAAGGCGGGGATCGGTTCCCGCCACGCGCCGGGTTCGGCGGCGAACCGCCAAAAGAAAAGGGCCGCCCCGAAGGACGGCCCCCGATTGCGCAAGGCGCAGCCGATCAGGCAGCGTCGAACGCCTTGGCGTCGACAGCGGCTTTCAGTTCGTCAGCCGACAGTTCGCCCGAAGCGTCGGTGTCGGCAGCCTTGAAGGCTTCTTCGGTGGCCGAGGCGTAAGCAGCCTGCACTTCGGCCAGCGAGAAGGTGCCGTTCGCGTCGGTGTCGGCGACGACCGGAGCGGCGTCCTGCGCGAAGACGGCGGTGGCGGTCAGGGCCGAAGCGGCCAGAACGAGAGCGAATTTGGTCATTGTCTTTTCTCCAGATTGCGGCAGCGCAGCAGGCGCGGTCGCAGAAGAAGGCGTATCTGCCTTCGCCGCGCAACCTATTCAAAACATTTCCGAATCCAAGTCGATTCTGCGGCTGGTTGCGCCAACCTCACAGCGAGTTTACCGCGCCGAAACGGGGCTTGACGCTGCGCCTGCATCATGCCGTTGCGCAGGGACTCTGGTCCCGTGCCCGCATGAGCGAAAATGTGCGAGAAATTTTCGTCGCACTGCACTTTCCCCCTTGCACCCCCCCGCTGGTCTTTATACATCCCCTCTCGTCCAGACGGTGCGGGCGTAGCTCAGGGGTAGAGCATAACCTTGCCAAGGTTAGGGTCGTGAGTTCGAATCTCATCGCCCGCTCCAACTGGACCGGATGAGGGGCCCCTTGCGGGCCCCTTTGTCATTTCCGGCGAATTGTCAGCTGATCGGGTGCAACGGGGCAGGAATCGGCCCCTTGCGGGTTTGATCGACCGCCCGGTGGCGGGCAGCCTTCCGGCAGGTCGGCCTCATTCGGAGTAGGCGCGCGATTCCTCGTCTTCCATGTAGCGGCACTTGTTCAGCACCACGCCCAGCACCTGGGTCCGCTTGGCAAGATCCGCGCCGCATTTCTCGATCTCGGCGACCGTCGTCTCTTCCGCCGCCGCGACCATCAGCGCGCAGTCGACCTGGTCGAGGAAGGCCAAAGCGTCGTCGCCGACCAGCATCGGGGACATGTCGAACAGGATCACATCCGGCCGCAGGCGGGCCTCCAGCGCGTCGATCAGGTCAGCCGTGCGCGGGGCCGACAAAAGCTCGGCCGGGCTCGCCACGCCCTTCGCGCTGAGCGCCAGAGCAAGGTTGGGCCCCACCCGCTTCACCTGGGACATGTCCAGCTCTCCCGCTCCCAGCCGGGCGGCGAATTGCGGTCCGTCGGACTGGCCCAGCATGCCCAGAAGCGAAGGCCGACGCAGGTCAAGCTCGATCACGAGCACGCGCTTGTCGGTCAACCGCGCCAGGCTGAACGCCAGGTTCAGCGCCACGGTGGACTTGCCGCAGCCCGGCGTCGGCGAGGTGATGGCGACCCGCGTCCACGAGTTCGCACGCAGCGTCCGCAGCAGGTTGGTGCGCATCACGTCGAAGCTGGCTGCGCTCTTTCCGGGGTGCATCGCCACGACGCGGTTTCGCGCCAGCAGCGCCTGATCGGGGCGGATTTCGGCAAGCTCCTGCCAGGGGCCGCTGTCGGCGGCAGCGGAATTGCCGGTCTGAAGCTTGCGATCGCGGGCCGAACGGGCCTTGGCGAGGGCGGACTGGATCCGTTCCATTTCGGTCTACTCGGTCTTGACGGTTGCGGCGCCGTCAACGGCTGCCGGTGGCGTTGGAGCCAGGCCGATCAGCGCGCCGATCGGGGCGATATAGATGTGCACCACCAGAAGGATGATGGGAATGTTGATCAGGAAGACCGCCAGCATCGCCAGGCGGTTTGCCGACCATCGGTAGCGGGGTGGGGCGCCGTCCAGGTAGCCGACCGTGCCGAAGGGCGGCGCGCCCAGTGCCCTGACCAGCTCCGACGGTCGCCGGACCGTCTGGTTCAGGACCTCCAGCAGCAGGAGCAGCGCGCCCGACAGGATCGCCCCGGCCCCGAACGACGCAATGGCGATGCGCTTGCGGTTCGGTTCCGAACGAAAGGCCGGTGGCACCGCCTTTTCGATCACGGTGATGCGCTGGCCGCGGTCGGTGACCTCGATCCGGTCGCCCATCCGGGCTTCGGAGAGGCTGGCAACGGCCTGCTCGTACTGCACGCGCAGGGTTTCATAGTTGCTTTGCAGCTCCGCCAGACGGATCGAATTGGCCGGCGTCGCGTCGATCGAGGCCTCAAGCGCCTGGAGATCCTTCTCCAGCCCGGTCTTCTGCTCGGCGAGGTAGGAAATCTGCCCGTCGATATCCAGCATCTGGACGTCGAAGGCCGACAGCTTGCCGCCGCTGCTGGCACCAAGCTGCGACTTCACCGCCTCTTCCAGTGCGGCCACTTCCTTCTGCAGCGCCTTCACCCGCGGGTTGGTCGCCGACATCACCACCAGTGCCGAGGCAAGCTCTTGCCGCGCGGCTTCGAGCCGGACCTGTTCGGGGGTGCGATCCTCGCCCGAGGCGACAAGCTGGCCGGTGTTGGCGTAAAGTTCGGTCAGGCGGTCGCGCCGGTCGCGCAACGCGGCAAGCTCGCGGTTGACCTGCAAAAGCCGCTCCTGCTGCGAGGCCTGCCGCGTGCGGCGATATTCCAGGCTTTCCGGCAGGGCGTCGCGGTTTTCCTGTTCGAACTTCAGGATTTCCGCGTTCTGCTGCGCCAGTTCCTCGGTCAGGCGACGGACTTCCTGCTCGAAGAAATCCAGCGTGTTGCCCGAAGCCTGGGTGCGCAGCTCGGTGCTCCAGGCAAGGACCTGGTCGGCGATCTCGTTGGTGATGTCGGCGGACAGCTCCGGCTCCGGCGCGGCGAAGGACACGATGACCACGCCGGTGTTGCCCTGGTTGGTCGGCATGTAGATCGCCAGCCGGTTGGCGATCTGGGTCAGCTTCTGTTCCTCGGTCTTCTGGTTCATCCCGTCGAACAGGTTGTGCGCATTGGCGATGGCGAACAGGTTCTCGCGCGTCATGATCCGCTGCTGGATCGCAAGCAGGATCTCGTCCGCGGTGGACACCACGGTCGAGGCGGCGAGGTTGTCGGGGATCTGTGGGCTTTCGATCAGGAGGCGCGCCTCGGCCCGGTAGATCGGGGGCATCGACACCGCGTAGAGGATGCCCGCCATCGTCGCCGTGAAGATGATGGCGATGATGATCGGCAGGCGTCGCAGAATCAGCGACAGGTAGAATTTGGGATCAAACGTCATTCGACAGTCTCGTTCGCCGGGCTTGCGGCATTGGCTGAAAAGAACACCCCGTCATCAAGGACCTGCTGGACGGTGGCAAGGCTGACGACCTGCTTGCCCTTGGTGAAGGCATAGACCAGCGACAGGTCGCACAGTTGGTTGACCAGGCGGGGAACGCCCCCGGTCACCTCGTAGATCAGGTTGACCGCCGTGGAGCTGAAGATGCGCCGGTTGCAGCCCGCCACTTTCAGGCGGTGCGGAATGTAGCCCCGGACGGTCTTCAGATCCATCGCCGTCAGGTGGTAGCTGGCGGCCACGCGTTGTGCGAATTGCCGCATGTCGGGGCGGGATACCAGGTCGCGCAGTTCGGGCTGGCCGATCAGGACCAGTTGCAGGACCTCGTCCTTGCCCGAGTTGATGTTGATGAACATCCGCAACTCCTCCAGCGCCTCGGCACTGAGGTTCTGCGCCTCGTCGAAGATCAGCACTACATTGCGACCGGCCGCGTATTCCGACAGGAGGAAGCCCTGGAAGCGCGAGAAGAGGTCGACGTAGCTTTCCTCGATCTCGGCAGGCTGCTCCAGCGCGTGCAGCACCCAGCGCAGCAGTTCGGCGCGCGAGCCGTGCGGGTTCGAGATCAGGCCGACGCGGACCTCGGAGCCAAGCGAGCGGATCAGATGCAGCAAGAGCGTGGTCTTGCCCGCGCCCACCTCGCCGGTGATGAGCGTGATCGGGGCATGGGCATGCACGCCGTATTCCAGCATCGTGTAGGCGCGCTGGTGCGACTGCGGCCAGAACAGGAAATCTGGGTCGGGGGTCAGCGCGAAGGGTCGCGCGGTCAGGCCGAAATGCTCGGTATAGATGTCGGCCGTCCGGGCCGAGGCGGGCGCATCGAACATGTAGCGCGACCGGGTCCGGGTGGTGGTCACGGGCCTCGGGGGCACTGCCTGCGGAGCGGGTTCGGCGGAAGGCAGGGGGGCGGGAGGGATCGGCGCAGCGGCGGAATCGCTCTCGTCTCCGGCACCGGGATCAAGCCACAGGATACGGGACAACAACTTGCGGGACCTGCTGCGCGTCATCTACTCACCTTTAAGCAATTCCCCGGACTCATGGGGTCTTGTCCCCCTTCTAATAAGCAAACTTGGGCAGCATGGCGACGGCTTCCGGGTCACTGATGCCGTGGCGGCAACAAAGCAGGGAAATCAGCGGTCTACCAACGCGTTTGACCCAGGAATGGCCATTTTCTTACCCAATATCCGTGCGCATCTAGGCAGAGTAATGTAGGAAAGCTCAAGGGAATTTTTGACAGCGCGCGAATCGTTGATGAACTCGATGGGTCCCCGGATTTCGGGCAAGTGCAGAGTGGGTAAGATTCTTCCGAGACGTGGTTCCGGCCCGCTGCCAACCGGGTCGAAACGTCTTGTCGGGCCGTCGCAGCCTGCACCCTGCAGCCGGACGCCGCGCCGCCAGAACCAAGTCGAAGGGAAACGGGCATGACCGATCTGATGCAGGATCTTCCCGCGGATACGGATATTGCCATCGTGGGGATGGCGGCGCATCTGCCCGGGGCGGCGGACATCCAGGCCTATTGGCAGAACCTGCGTGACGGGCGGTCGGCGGTCCGGCGGCTGAGCGAGGAGGAGATCCTGGCCTCGGGTGAAAGCCCCGCCCTGCTGCGCAACCCGAACTACGTTCCGGCGGCGGCGCTGCTGGAAGGCTTCGACCGCTTCGATGCCGAATTCTTCGGCTTCTCGCCCAAGGAAGCCGCGATCCTTGACCCGCAGCACCGGCAGTTCCTGGAAGTGGCCTGGGAGGCGCTGGAAAATGCCGGGCACACCCCGGAAGGCTTCAAGGGCCGGATCGGCGTCTTTGCTGGCTGCGGGATGGGCAGCTACTTCTACTTCAACCTCTGCTCGAACCCGGCGCTGGTCGAAAGCACGGGGATGTTCCTTCTGCGCCACACCGGCAACGACAAGGATTTCCTGTCCACCCGCGTCAGCCATGTCTTCGACCTGAAGGGGCCAAGCCTTGGCTTGCAGACCGCCTGTTCGACCTCGCTGGTCGCCACGCACTATGCGATCCAGGCGCTTCTGAACGGCGAATGCGACATGGCCTTGGCCGGGGGCGTGACCATCGACCTGCCGCAGGGCCGGGGCTACATCTACAAGGAGGGCGAGGTGCTGTCGCCCGACGGTGTCTGCCACGCCTTCGACCACCGGGCGCAGGGCACGGTCTTTGGGTCAGGTGCGGGGACGGTGCTTCTCCGCCGCCTTGAAGATGCACTCGCCGATGGCGACCATATCTGGGGCGTGATCAAGGGCAGTGCCGTCAACAACGACGGGGCGGCGAAGGCGGGCTATCTGGCGCCCTCGGTCGAGGGGCAATCGGCCTGTGTCGCGACCGCTCTGGCCGTGGCCGGGACCCCCGCTGAAACCGTCGACTACATCGAATGCCACGGCACCGGGACCTATCTGGGCGACCCCATCGAAGTCGCCGCCCTGACCGAGGCCTTCCGGCGCACCACCGAGGCCAAGGGCTTCGCGCGCATCGGCAGCGTCAAGACCAACATCGGCCATCTGGATACGGCGGCGGGGGTTGCGAGCCTCATCAAGACCACGCTTGCGCTGCACCACGGCCAGATGCCGCCCAGCCTGAACTTCGAAGCGCCGAACCCCGCCATCGACTTCGACAACAGCCCGTTCCGGGTCAACGACCGCCTGATCGACTGGCCCCGCCGCATGGGCCCGCGCCGGGCCGGGGTGAACTCGCTGGGGGTCGGCGGGACGAACGCCTTCGTCGTCGTGCAGGAAGCGCCTGCGGTCGCGGCCTCGGAAGCCTCCGACTGGCCCTTCCAGCTGATCACCCTTTCGGCCCGCAGCCAGTCGGCTTTGGGTGAGGCCTCGTCGCGCCTTGCCGCCCATCTGCGCACGCATCCCGAACAGGACATGGCCGACGTGGCATGGACCCTGAAGCACGGCCGCCGCGCCTTCGAACACCGCCGTGTGCTGGTCGCCGCCTCGCATGAAGAAGCCGCGAAGCTGCTGGAGGCAGGCGATCCCCGCCGCGTCTTCACCCAGCGCCGGTTGGGCGACGCGCCGGATGTGGTCTTCATGTTCCCCGGCGGTGGCGCGCAATACCCCAACATGGCGCGGGATTTGTATGAGACCGAGCCGGTCTTCGCCGAATGGATGGACCGGGGCCTTGCAGCACTTGGGGAGGCCGAGGCCGAGACCCGCGCGCTCTGGCTGCCCGCCGAGGGGCAGGAGGCTGCCGCCGCCGAGGCGCTCCGCCAGCCGTCGAAGCAGTTGCCGCTGATCCTGATCGTCGAGGTCGCGCTGGCGAAGCTGTGGGAAAGCTGGGGCATCCGGCCCGCCATGCTGATCGGGCATTCGATGGGCGAGAACGCCGCCGCCTGCGTGGCGGGGGTGATGACGCTGGAGGCCTGCGTCGGGCTGGTCCGCTTGCGCGGGCAGTTGTTCGACACGGTGCCTGCGGGCGGGATGCTCTCGGTCCCGCTGTCGGAAGCCGCGCTGAAGCCCTATCTTGGCGATCTCGACATCGCCTCGGTCAACGCGCCGGAACTGACCGTGGTTTCCGGCCCCGATGCCGGTCTCAGAGATCTTGCCGCACGGCTCAAGGCCGACGACATCGACACCACCCGCATCGCCATCGACATCGCGGCGCATTCGAAGATGCTGGAAGGCATCCTCGCCGCCTTCCGCGCCCATCTTGCGGGCATGCAGCTGTCGCCGCCGCGGATCCCGATCATCTCCAACCGCTCCGGCCAGGTCCTGACCGATGCCGAGGCGACCAGCCCCGACTACTGGGTCGCCCACCTGAGGAACACGGTGCGTTTTGCCGACGGCATGGCGACCCTGCGGCAGAAGGCGGACCGGGTCTATCTGGAGGTCGGGCCGGGCCGGGCGATGGCCTCGCTGGCGCAAGCCAACGGTGCGATGGGGGGCCAGCCGGTTCCGGCCAGCCTGCGCCACCCCGACGACACCGGCTCCGACGACCGCCATTTCATCGCCACGCTGGGCCGCCTTTGGGCCTGCGGGGCGGAACCGGACCTGTCGCAACTGTGGGGCGAGGCGAAGCGCCGCCGGGTGCCGCTGCCGACCTATCCCTTCCAGCGCAGCCGCTATTTCATCGAGCGCGGCCAGCCAGCCGTGGTGACCGAAGCGGACGTGACGGTGAAACGGCACGAGAGCGTCACCGATTTCGGCTACCGCATCGGCTGGCGGGTGATGCCCGCCGACTGTCCGGTGGACGTGGAGACGGAACTGGGGGCGCCGCTGACCTGGCTGGTCTTCGCCGACGAGGCGGGTCTTGCCCGCGCCGCCGTCCAGCGGTTGCGCAGCGGCGGGCACCGGGTGGTGACGGTCCACGCCGGAGACGCCTTCGCCCGCACCTCGGACGACACCTATACGCTTGCGCCCGAGCATGGGCGCGAGGGCTATGACGCGCTCCTCGCCGACCTTGCGCAGCGCGAGCTTGCCCCTGCGCGGATCGCCCATTTCTGGCTGGTCACGGAAGGCGAGACCTTCCGCCCCGGCTCCAGCTTCTTCCAGCGCAATCTGGAACAGGGCTTCTGGAGCCTGTTCTTCCTCGGCCAGGCGATGGGCGAGATCGGGCTGAAGCCCCTGCCCCACCTGACCGTCATCACCTCCGGCGCCGCGCAGGTTCGGACCGAAGCGCTGCCCTACCCGGAGAAGGCCACCGTCGCCGGTCCCGTCCGCGTCATGCCGCGCGAACTGCCGGGGTTGACGGCTTCGCTCCTCGACGTCGCTCTCCCCGAGGGCCGCAAGGCGATCCCGGCGGAAACCGTCTCCGCGGTGCTGGAGGAAATGCTCGCCACCCCCGCCTCGACCGTCGCCGCGATCCGTGGCAGCCGCAGGCTCGAATCCCGCCTCGTCCCTACCCCCCTGCCGCCGCAGGCCGAGGTGCCGGAAGGCTCGGTCTGGGTGATCACCGGCGGCTTCGGCGGGATCGGGGTGACCGTCGCCGAACGCCTGATGCGCGACCGCCGCGCCAAGGTTGCCCTGATCGGGCGGCATCTGCCCGAGGCCGGGTCTGTCCGCGCCGGGGTGCTCTCGCGCCTCGAACGGCTGGGCCGGGTGATGGCGGTGGCGGCGGATGTCTGCAACCCCGAGGACATGCGCGCCGCCTTTGACCGGGTGAAGGCCGAGTTCGGCCCGATCTACGGGGTGGTTCACGCCGCAGGCACCGTCGACGACGCCCCCCTCCTCGGCAAGGACCCCGGCAGCGCCGATGCGGTGCTGTCGCCCAAGGTGCACGGCACGAAGCTGCTCGACGCGCTTTTGCCCGACGGCAGCGTCGACCGGATCGTTCTGTTCAGCTCGACCTCGACCGTGATCACTCCGGCGGGTCAGGCCGACTATGTGGCCGCGAACGAATACCTGAACGCCTTCGCCCGCAGCCGGGCCGGGGGCATGACCAAGGTCACGGCGGTCAACTGGGGCATCTGGTCCGGCATCGGCATGGCCGCCGACGCCGACGCCCGCCGCCAGGGCAAGGACGCCGGTGCCCCGCTGCCCGGCCAACTGGTGCTGGAGCGGATGCAGAAGGGCGAGGATGAAACCCGGTTTCATGCGACCCTGACCAAGGACCACTGGGTGATGGACGACCATCGCCTGCTCGATGGCACCGCCGTCCTGCCCGGCGCCGCCTGGCCCGAGATCGCGCATGAGGCGTTGATGGCGGCGGGCGGCAAGCCGGGCCTGCAACTGACCGACCTGACGGTGTTCCGCCCCCTGCGGTTGGAGGCCGACCTCCCCCGCGACCTGCGCGTTTCCCTCACCCGCACTCGCGACGGCAACCAACGTCTGCAAGCCCGCGCGCTGGAGCCGCAGGGCTGGGCGCTGACCGCCGAGATGGGCGTCGCCCCCCTCGCGACGTTGGCCGAGCCGCTCGACCTAGCGGCCATCGCCGCGCGCTGCCCCGACAAGGCCACGGCACCCGGCGGCGAGAACCTGCCCTCGGCGCAGGAAGACCGCATCGCCTTCGGGCCGCGCTGGCAGGTGTTGAAAGCCACCGCGCTTGGGAACCGGGAGGGGCTGGCGACCCTCGCCCTGCCGACGCAGGCAGTTCAGGACACCGCAACCTGCACGATCCATCCCGCGCTCTACGACATCGGCACCGGCTGGGGCATCGCGCTTCTGCCCAAGGTGGCCGAGGGCTTCGTCTGGGCCCCGGTGATGACCACCGCGATCCGCGTCCACGGCGCGCTCCCGGCCGAAATCCGCAGTTGGGTGCGGCTGGCGGGCGATCCGGCGGAGGACGTGGCGAGCTTCGATGTCACCCTCACCGATCCGACAGGAAAAGTGCTGGTCGAAGTCGAAGGCATCACCTTCCGCAAGGTCGCCTTCGAAGAGGCGCTGGCGCGCCCCGCGCCGCCCAACCCGCGCGAGGTGATCCGCGACGACGACCATCGCGGCCACTCCCCCGCCGAACAGCGCCTTGCGCAGGCCCTTGCGGGCGGCATCCGCCCGGCGGAGGGCGCCGAGGCTTTCCTCCGCGCCATCGCTGCGGACGGGGCACAGGTGCTGGTCTCCTCGCTCGACCTCGACGCGCTGGTGAAACAGGCCAACGCCCCGGTCGCGACGGAAACCGAAGGCCCCGGCTTCGCCCGGCCGGAGTTGGAAACCGCCTATGTCGCGCCGAGGAACAGCGTCGAGCGCACGCTCGCGGGCTTCTGGTCCGACCTTCTCGGCGTCGCCGAAGTCGGGGTGGAAGACGACTTCTTCACCCTCGGCGGCCATTCCCTGATCGCCGTCCGCCTCTTCGCGATGATCCGGCGGCAATGGAAGGTCGACTTCCCGATCTCGGTCCTGTTCGAGGCGCCGACCATCGCCCGCTGCGCGACCCTGATCATCGAGCGCATCGGCCCGCAGGACGACAGCGCCCCGGCCCCGACCGAACTCGCCGACCCCGCGGGGCCGAAGTTCACCCATCTCGTCGCCATGCACCGGGGCGATGGCGGGCCGAAGACGCCGTTCTTCCTCGTCGCCGGCATGTTCGGCAACGTCCTGAACCTGCGCCACCTCGCCAGCCTGCTGGGCACCGACCGGCCCTTCTACGGGCTGCAGGCCAAGGGGCTTTTCGGCGAAGATGCGCCGCATATGACCATCGAAGAGGCCGCGGCCTCCTGCCTTGCCGAAATCCGGCAGGTGCAGCCGAAGGGTCCCTACCTGCTCGGCGGCTTCTCCGGCGGCGGGCTGACCGCCTGGGACATCGGGCGGCAGTTGCGCGCCGAGGGCGAAGAGGTGGCGCTGATGGTGCTGCTCGACACGCCCCTGCCCGTCCGACCGCATCTCACTAAGCCCGACAAGGCGATGATCAAGCTGGCCGAGCTTCGCGCCGGAGGACCGCAATTCCTGGCGGAATGGGCGCGCAGGCGCTGGGAATGGGAACGCTCGCGCCGCGCCAAGGCCGCGAACGAGCCCGATCCGACCGTGCCGTCCTTCCACAACGCATCCATCGAGGCCGCCTTCCGACATGCCATCGGCGTCTACGATCTCAAGGGCTGGGAAGAAGGCAAGGTCGTCCTCTACCGCCCGCCGCTCGACCGCCGCTGGAAGGTGACGGGGGGCAACTGGGTCTCCTCTGCACGGGAGTATGTCTACCCCGACAACCTGTGGACGCCCTTTGCGCCCCGGCTGGAGGTGGTGGAAGTGCCCGGCGACCACGACGCGATGGTGCTGGAACCGAACGTGCGCGTATTGGCCGCACGGATGAAGGCCGCGATTCAGGCCGCCGAGGCTGGCGATTTGCGCCATCCCGATCATAGACTTGCCGCCGAGTGACCGGAGAATTCCCATGACCCTGACCGCCCTTCTGATCGGCAACGAAAGCCTGACGGTGGAGTGTGGCAAGCGCTGGCTGGAGCGGGGGCACGCCCTCGCCGCCGTGGTGACGCGCGAGCCGAAGGTGGCAGGCTGGGCGTCCGGCGCGGGCCTGCGGGTCCTCGCGCCGGGTGCCGGGCTGGTCGAACGGACGGCGGGGCTGGCGGTCGACTGGGTGCTGTCGGTCGCGAACCTGTCGCTGGTGCCGGAGGCGGTGATGGCGTTGGCCCGGCAGGGGGGCGTCAACTTCCACGACGGCCCCTTGCCCGGCTATGCGGGCCTGAACGCCCCGGTCTGGGCGCTGCTGAACGGCGAACCCGCCCATGCGATCACCTGGCACCTGATGACGTCCGGAATCGACGAGGGCGAGGTGCTGGCGACCCGCAGCTTCCCCGTCGAGGCCGACGACACCGCCTTCACCCTGAACGCCCGCTGCTTTGCCGCCGCCGTGGACAGCTTCCCCGAGGTGATCACCGCGATGGAAGCCGGAGGCCAGCCGCGCCAGCCGCAGGCCTCCGGTGCACGGCATGTCTGGCGCCGGGCGGATCGGCCCCGCGCGGGCGGTCTGCTGGACTTCACCCAGCCCGCCGAGACCGTCGCCCGGATGGTCCGGGCGCTGGACCACGGCGGCTATCGCAACCCGCTGGCTGTCGCGAAGGTGGACGCCGCAGGCCAGCTCTGGGCCGTGGGCGCCGCGGAGGTCATCCCCGGCGCTGGCGCCCCCGGCACGGTGCTGGGCCGCAGCGCCGATCACCTTGACATCGCCTGCGCCAGTGGCGCGGTGCGGCTGTCCGGCCTGACCTGCCTCAAGGGCCTGCCCATCGACACCGCCCGCGCCGGGGCCGCGCTAGCCTCGCCGACCGGGGCCGAAGCCGAAGCGCTGGACGAAGCCCTTGCCCCGGTGGCCGAAGCCGAGCCCCGCCTGCGCGGCCTGCTCCTGAAGGCCGATCCGGCGCTCGCCTCCGTCATTTCCACCGCCCCGGACTGGCGGCAGATCGCGCTTCCCGCCGCTGGGACAAGCTGGCTGGCCCTCGCCGCGCTGCGCGCGCTGGGGCGTAGCGGTGGCGACATCGCCTTCGCCTCGGGTGATGACCCCGCGCCGGGCCACGTGCTCCCTTGGGTTCCGGTCCGCCTCGATGCCTCCGGCCCCGTCCTCGCCGCCGAGGCACGGGTGGCGAAAGCGCTTGCGGCTGCGGAAACCGCGACGGGCCTTGCCGCTGACCTCGCCCTGCGGGAACCGGGGCTGACGGCACTCACGCCCTCCGGCCTTGCGGTCAGCGAGGGGTCCGGGCCGCTGACCGGGACCGCCGTGACGCTGGCAGGCAACGCCCTCTGGCACGATGCCGTGCAGGTTTCGCCTGCCAAGGCGGCGACGCTCGCCGCCCGGATCACCCGCCTCCTCTCCGAAATGGCGGCCCATCCCGACGCCGACCTTGCGGGCCTCAGCCCGCTGTCGCAGGCGGAAACCGAGGTCTACGCGGGCGCCCTCGCCGCCACCGCACGGGACTACGACCGCAGCCTGACCATCCCGGCAGCCATCCTGACGCAAGCGCAACGGACGCCCGACGCCGTGGCCGTCATCGCAGGCGAGACTCATCTCACCTATGCCGACCTCGTCACCCGCGCCGCCCGCATCGCCAACACGCTCCGCAGCATGAACGTCGGCCAAGGAACCCTCGTCGGCCTCGCCTGTCGCCGGACGACCGACATGGTCGCGGGTGCGCTTGGCATCCAGCTGTCGGGTGCGGCCTACGTCCCGATGGACCCCGCCTACCCCGCCGACCGGCTGGCGCTTTACGCCGAAGATTCCGGCTGCCCCGTGATCCTCACCGAAAGCGCGGTCGCCGAGGCCCTGCCGCAAGGCCCTGCGCTGCTGATCCTCGACACCGACCCGAGCCTCGCTGCGGCATCGCCCACCCCACCGACCGGCCCCGGCGCAGAAGACCCGGCCTATGTGATCTACACCTCCGGCTCGACCGGCAGGCCGAAGGGCGTCGTCGTCACCCACCGCAACGCGCTGAACTTCTTCGCGGGGATGGATGACATCTTGGGCACCGACCCCGGCACCTGGCTTGCCGTCACCTCACTTTCCTTCGACATCTCCATCCTCGAACTGTTCTGGACCCTGACCAACGGCTTCACCATCGTCCTTGCCGACGATGCCGCCCGCGTCCGGCCCTCGGGCGGCGGCGCCCCGGGCGTCTCGGCGCGGGGGATGGAGTTTTCGGTCTACTACTGGGGCAACGACGACCTGCCCGGCCCGGCGAAATACGAGCTGCTGCTGGAAGGCGCGAAATTCGCCGACCAGAACGGCTTCGTCGCCGTCTGGACGCCCGAGCGCCATTTCCACGCCTTCGGCGGCCCCTACCCGAACCCCTCCGTCACCGGGGCGGCGGCTGCGGCGGTCACGAAGACCATCGGCGTCCGGGCGGGCAGCATCGTGGCGCCGCTGCACCACCCGGCACGGATCGCCGAGGAATGGGCGATCATCGACAACCTGACCAACGGGCGCGCGGGCTTGGCCTTCGCCTCGGGCTGGCAGCCGGACGATTTCGTGCTGCGCCCCGAGAACACGCCCCCCGCCAACCGGCAGGCGCTGTTCGACACGCTCGACCAGGTCCGCCGGTTGTGGCGCGGCGAGGCGGTGGAATTCCCGAGGAAGGACGGCCAGCCCTTCGCGGTAAAGACCCAACCCCGCCCGGTGTCGAAAGAGGTCGCGGCCTGGGTCACGACCGCAGGCAACCCCGAAACCTGGCGTGATGCCGGAAAGATGGGCGCGAACGTGCTGACCCACCTTCTTGGCCAGTCGATCCAGGAGGTCGCGGACAAGGTGAAGCTCTACCGCGCCGCGCTGGCCGAAGCCGGGCATGACCCGTCGCGCCACAAGGTCACGCTGATGCTGCACACCTACCTTGCCGCCGACCGCGAGGCCGCGCGGGAGGTCGCGCGCGAGCCGATGAAGAACTACCTGCGCTCGGCAGCGGGGCTGATCAAGCAATACGCCTGGGCCTTCCCGGCCTTCAAGAAGCCGCAGGGCGTGGCGAACCCGATGGACATCGACCTCGGCTCGCTGGCCCCGGACGAACTGGAAGCGATCCTCGACTTCGCCTTCCTGCGCTATTTCGACGAGTCAGGCCTGTTCGGCACGGTGGAAGACGCAGTGAAACGGGTCGAGGAGCTGAAGGCCATCGACATCGACGAGGTTGCCTGCCTGATCGACTACGGCATCCCGACCCAGGTGGTGCTGGAAGGCCTGAAGCCGGTGGCCGAGGTCCTGCGGCTGACCAATGCCGGGGCCGGGGCGGACGAGACGATGGCGGGCCTGATCCAGCGCCACGGCGTCACGCATCTGCAATGCACCCCCTCGATGGCGCGGATGCTGGCCGAAGACGACGGCGCCCGCGCGGCGCTGAAGGGCCTGAAGCGGATGCTGGTCGGAGGCGAGGCGCTGACGGGCCGTCTGGCGGGCGATCTGGCGGGCCTGATCGGCGCGCCGGTGCTGAACATGTATGGCCCGACCGAGACGACGATCTGGTCCTCGGTCGAGGCGACGACCGGCGCGGATGGCGTGGTCAACATTGGCCAACCCATTGCGAACACGTCGCTTTACGTCCTGGACGACACGCAGGCCCCCGTGGCGGACGGCCAGCCGGGCGAGCTTTGGATCGGCGGCGAGGGCGTGGCGCAGGGCTACTTCCAGCGTCCCGACCTGACCGCCGACCGCTTCCGCCCCGACCCGTTCGCGGGCGCCGGACGGATGTACCGAACCGGCGATCTGGTGCGCAAACGCACGGATGGCAAGCTCGACTATCTCGGTCGCGCCGATTTCCAGGTCAAGATCCGCGGCCACCGGATCGAGCTGGGCGAGATCGAGACGGCACTGGAAGCCTCCCCCGGCATCCGTCAGGCCGTGGTCATCGCGCGGGAGGATCAGCCCGGCGATGTGCGCCTCGTCGCCTATGTCATTGCCGATGGCCCGGTGGACGAAGCGGCGCTCAAGGCCAATCTGGCGGTGCACCTGCCCGAGGTGATGGTCCCCGCCCATGTCGTGAAGCTGGATGCCTTCCCGCTGACCCCGAACGGCAAGGTTGACCGCAAGGCCTTGCCCGCCCCCTTCGCCGCCGCCCCGGTTGCCGCGAAGCCGGTCGCGCTGGAAGGCGGGATCGAGGCGACCATCGCCACCGTCTGGGCCCGGGTCCTTGGCGTGCCGCAGGTCGGGCGTTCGGATAATTTCTTCACCCTCGGCGGCCATTCGCTCTTGGCGGTGCAGGCCCACCGCGAGATGAAGGTGGCGCTCAACTCCGACCGGCTGGCGATCACCGACATCTTCCGCTTCCCGGTCGTTTCGGCGCTGGCCGCCCATCTGGGCAAGTCGCTGCCCGTCGCCGCTGCGGCCCCCGCTGCGGCGTCTGCCCCAGCCGCCGAAAGCGCCGACACGCGGATGGACGCGATGGCCCGCCGCCGGGCGATGCGCGAGGCGCGGGAGAAGGCGCTGGGATGACCGCCGACCCTCTGGCGGTGGAGGCGGCACTTCGGTCGCTCTTCCCCGCCGGGGTTGC
Source organism: Tabrizicola sp. (assembly GCF_041911175.1). Classification (GTDB taxonomy): domain Bacteria; phylum Pseudomonadota; class Alphaproteobacteria; order Rhodobacterales; family Rhodobacteraceae; genus Tabrizicola. Next base: position 73,430 of record NZ_JAYRPN010000018.1, on the reverse strand, counting down.
CGTGGCGGTCGAACCCATCCTCCCGGCCAGCGCGACGCGGCTTTGGCCCGAAGAAAAACCGGCCATCGCGGGCGCCGTCCCCGCCCGGCTGGCCGAGTTTGTCGCCGGACGGACCGCCGCCCGGCGGGCGCTGTCCCGGCTCGACCGGTTGCCGCAGGCCCTGCCGATGGCCCGTGACCGTGCCCCCATCTGGCCCGATGGCATCTCCGGTTCCATCGCCCATGCTGCAGGCCTTGCCCTTGCGGTCGTCCGGGAAGGCCCGCCCATTGGAGTCGACATCGAGGACGACAGCGCCATCGCGCCCGATCTCTGGCCGATCCTCTGCGGGCCGGAGGAGTTGGCAAGGCTCGGCCCTGATCCCGGACCCGAAGTGAAGCGGCTCTTCTGCGCCAAGGAGGCGGTCTTCAAGGCGCAGGCCCCGCACAGCCGCGCGATGTTCGGCCACGAAATCCTGTCCGTCACCCTTGCCGGAAACCGCTTCGATGCCCAGTTCCAGACCGATGCCGGGGCGTTCCGGGCCGGACAGATCGTCCGGGGCCGGATCGTCGTGGCGGGTGGGCTGGTCCTGGCAGGGGTGGCGATGTGACGGTGACGCGACGGTTGGCAATCATCGCGGGTCTGGGCGCGCTTGTCGGCGGCGGCGGGCTCTACGCGCATCTCCGCCCACCATCGGCCGCCTCGGTCCGCGCGCGGCTTTCCGGCACCCATCCCGCCCCGACCGGCCCGCTCTCGGTCTTTCATCTCGGCCACAGCCTGGTCAACCGGGACATGCCCGCAATGCTGGCCCAGCTTGCCCCCGCAGGTCACCGCTACGACAGCCAGCTCGGCTGGGGCACCACGCTGCAGGCGCATTGGGGCGATGCCCCGATCAGCGGATTCGACACCGAAAACGCCCATCCCCACTTCCGCCCCGCGCAGGAAGCGGTGGCAAGCGGCGACTACGACGCCATTGTGCTGACCGAGATGGTCGAGATCCGGGACGCGATCCGCTATTTCGACAGCCCGATCTATCTGGCCCGCTGGGCGGAAAGGGCGCTGGCGGCAAGGCCGGACGTGCGGCTTTATCTTTTCGAAACCTGGCACCGGCTGGACGATCCGGAAGGCTGGCTGACCCGGATCGACCTTGACCACGACCGCTACTGGCTGCGCCAGGTGCTGGGACCGGCGCTGAGCAAGCTGCCGATGGCCACCCGGATCCACCTGATCCCGGCTGGGCCCGTCCTCGCCGCCTTCGTCCGCGCCGTCGAGGGCCGGGGCGGCGTCGGCAATGTCCGCAGCCGCGAGGATCTTTTCTCCCGCAGCGACGACGGCGCAGTGGACCCGATCCACCTAAATGATCTCGGCAACTACCTCGTCGCCCTGGTGCATTTCACCGTGCTCTACCATACCTCGCCGGTCGGCCTGCCACATGCCCTGAACCGGGCCGACGGCAGCCCGGCCACGGCCCCCGATCCCGAAACGGCCCGCCTGATGCAAGACGTCACCGCCGAGGTTGTCGGCACGCTGGGGTTGTCGGGGATCGACGCCTGATGTGGCAAATCGGCCACCGCGCCCGGCAATCGGGCAAGCGGCGCCGGAGCCACCCGCTTTAGACCCGATTCGCGGTGCATTTCCTCTTTCCGAACCGGCGCGAGCCAAATACTCTTGGGCAGTTGCAGTCGCGCCCCGTTTTGACCGGACGCAAGGGAGTATTTTCGATGTCTATCCTCCGCCGCCTGGCCTTTGCCGTGCTATTCCTGCCGCTTCTTGCGGTTTCGACCTGGGCCCAGGATTACAAGGTCCGTCCGGGCGATGTGCTGCAGATCGAAGTTCTTGAGGATTCGACGCTGAACCGCACCGCCATCGTGCTGCCCGATGGCCAGATTTCCTTGCCCCTGGCCGGATCGGTGCGCGCCGCCGGTCGCAGCCTTGCCGAAGTGCAGGCCGATCTTGCCGGTCGTCTGGCGCCGAACTTCGCGACCGCGCCCACCGTCTATGTCACGCTCAACGCGCTGGCCGAACGTACGACCACGACCGCCGCGCCCCGCCTGACCGACATCTTCGTCCTTGGCGCCGCAGCGACTCCGGGCAAGGTCGAGGTCAAGCCCGGCGCCACGCTGTTGCAGGCGCTGGCAATGGCGGGCGGCGTCACGCCCTTCGCCGCCAAGAAGCGCATCCAGCTGCGCCGGGTCGACAAGTCGGGCGTGGAACATGTCTATAAGTTCGATCTTGACGCCATCGAACGCGGCGAAGCCGGTGGGGGAGCGACCCGTCTGATGTCCGGCGACGTGATCGTCATTCCGCAGCGCAAGCTGTTCGAGTAATCTGTCATGCGCCGGTCTGGCCTTGCCTTTGGCGGTTTCTGTGCCGTCAGCGCCGCCCTGTCGTCCTCTGCCGCACTGGCACAGGACGGCGGGGTGCGGATTGTCTTCGGGCTGGAAAACCGGCTGGAAATCTCGCGAAATGATCGCCTGGCAGTCCCGGCCGGCGGGACCAACATCCGCGATGAGACGCGGCTCTCCCTTGGCCTGTCCAGCAGCCGCGAGATCGACCAGCTCGAATTCTCGGCCTCGGGCGCGCTGATCGCCGAGAATGGCACCGACGGGCCGGGCACCCAGTTCACCTTTGGCCGCGAGGCCATCGACCTGACCTATCACCGCGAGATTCCGGCGGCCGTCTTCGACTTTGGCGCCAGCTACCGCAACGACGACGTCGACGAATTCGATGACGACCTGACCGGCATCGACGAAACCGGCACCCGGACCGATACGGGGCTCAGCACCCGGCTGGAAACCGGCCGCACCTCTTCGGTCGGCTTCGCCCTGGGTGCTTCCTACCGGTCGACCGACTATCAGGACACGACCGATCCCGATCTCAACGACAGTACCGAAGTCACCGCCGATGTGGCGATGATCCTTCATGCCTCGGAAGTCGCCACCGGCCGGGTCGGCCTGCGTTTCAGCCGGCTCGACGAGGACGACCTCGCGACAACCCGCACCGACACCCGGACCGCCTATGCTGCGCTCGACTATTCGCTGAGCGAGCGGCTCGATCTGGCAGCCGAGATCGGCTATGTCGAAAGCGAGGTCGAGGAGTTGGGCGTCATCGACCGCACGACCGGCCCCGACCTCAGCCTGGGCCTGACCTATGACATGCCGGTCGGCACCGCGCTGGCGTTGTTCCGCATCACCACCGACGCCGACGAAGGCCAGCGCGAGACGTTCGAGATCGGTCGCGACCTGGAAACCCCCGCCGCGACGATTTCGGCTCGGCTTGGCGTCACCCATGCCGATGTGGGGGGGACCGACCTGATCGGGCGGCTTCAGATTGGCTATGCCTTGCCTGATGGCGCTCTGGGCCTGACCCTTGAACGTGGCACAAGCTACGACGACGAGCCCGTGACCACCTCGCGGGCTGCGATCAACTGGTCCAAATCGGTGAACGAGCTTTCGTCCATTTCGCTCGACCTCAGCTACGAATTGCGCGATGCCGCCTCCGAGCGGATCGAGCAAGTGTCCTTCGGCGCAGGCTACCAGCACAAGCTGACCGCCGACTGGGCGCTGGACACCGGGGTGGGCTACCGGATCCGCAACGACGGCGACGGCCACGCGGAATCGCCGACGCTGTTCGTCTCGATCAGCCGCAGTTTCGACTTCCGGCCCTGAGGCTGGTCACCCTGAAGGTGCCGCCGGGCCGACCCGGCTGCGCCGGGCCCGCGGCATCCGCCTACCTGGACCCGAAGACCTGCCGCACCGCATGGCCGGTCAGGTCGCGCAGGAAGCGCTCCGGTCCTCCGCCGCTGCCGCTCGGTTGGAACACCCGACGCAGCTGCCGGATCATCGCCCCGGCAAGATAGGCCAGCGTGACACCAATCGCCCGTCCCGTGCCCCCCGCCTTGCGGAAGTACAGCCAGCGGCTGTCGAACCAGTAGCCCGGCACCCGGCGCCAGTCCTTCATCCCCGTCGAGACCGAACCGATGTGCTCCACCCGGCTTTCGCGGACGAAATGGGTGGGCCAGCCACCTTCGGCGGCGCGCCGGCAAAGATCGGTCTCCTCGAAATACAGGAAGAAGGCCTCGTCGAAGGTCCCGACAGACCGGACCACCGCCTCGCGGATCATCAGGCTTGCCCCGGCCAGCCAGTCGACCGGGCCGCTGACCTCGGGCAAGTCCATCCTGACCGTCCGCTTCGCCAGCACTCGGCTGACCGGCCCGGTCCGGGCCGCAGCCTCGAACTCGGACGCGGCCGAGGGGAAGCGGAAACAGGTTGTATGCGGCTCGCCGTCGGGGCCGTGGATGTAGCTTCCCGCGAGGCCGACTTTCGGATGCCGCTCCATGTAGTCCCGCAGCAGGCGGATCGCGTCGGGGGCCGGAAAGGCGTCCGAGTTCAGGATATAGACGTAGTCGGGCCGCACGCCCCCCGGCAGGCCCAGCCGGATGCCGACGTTGTTGCCCGCCCCGAAGCCGCCGTTCCGCCCCGACTGGACCACGCGGATCCGGGGCCGATCCCTCAGCGCCTCGCTCATCCGCTCGAACGACCCGTCACCCGAATCGTTGTCGACCACGACGATGCCCCCGGCGATCCCCTGCATCGCGACATCGGCCGCATCGACCGAGCGCAGGGTCATCTCGGCGGTGCGCCAGTTCAGGATCACGGTCAGCACGGTCGGGGGTTGGTCGGGATCAGGCACGTTGGTCACCAAGGGTTCTACTGTTGACAAAGGGCGAGAAGGGGCTGCCGGGCTCTATTTCCGGGCGCCGCGCGCCGCCAGCGCCTGCCCGGCCAGCGAGGGCATGACCAGTGCGCAATCCAGATAGCGCCGGGCCAGACGGCGCGGGTTGGTCAGCATCCGCCACAGCCACTCCATTGCGATCTTCCGTACCCAGGCCGGGGCCCGCGTCTGGTGGCCCGCGATGAAATCCAGTCCCGCACCAATCGACAGGAAGCCCAGCCCGGGATGCCGCGCCAGCCCGCGGGCGGCGAGACGTTCCTGCTTCGGCGCCCCCAGCGCCAGAAGGCAAATCCGCGCGCCCGAAGCCGCGACCTGGTCCAAAGCCGCATCCGCCGCCGCGCTGTCGGGATCGAAGCCATAGGGCGGGGCCAGGCAGGTCGCGACCTCCAGTCCCGGATAATCCGCCTTCAGCCGCTCTGCCGCCAGCGCCAGCACCGGCTGGGTCGACCCGAGGAACGCCAGCGGCGTCCCAAGCCGCGCCGCCAGCGCCGCCACCGGCGCGATCAGTTCCGATCCCGGCACCAGGCTGACCGGCCGCCCTGCCAGGCGCGACATCCAGACGATGGGATTGCCGTCGGCGACGACATGGCTGTGCGCCCGGTAGGCCCGCAGGAAGCCTGGGTCGCGGCGTATCTTCACCACATGGTCGAGATTGAGCGTGGCGATGGCAAAGCCCTTCCCCGCCTTGAGGCATGCCTCGACATCGGCCAGAAGCGCGGCTTCGGTCGCGAAGTTGACCAGGTCCAAAGGCAATGGTGCGGGGGGCCGTTGCCCCGAATGTGGTTCGGTCATCAAGTCCCGTCAGTCGCAATGTCCAGCCTGTCCGTCCTGGACAGCATATCCAGCCCAAAGGCTTCTTGGCAGGATTTGCAAGTTCTTTCTGCCGTTATTGATTTTCCGGCGACGGCGCCGCATGGCGAACAGCGATTGTTGCGCGCCGAACCCCGGCATTTCAGCGTCGCACAGGCGCGCCTTGATCCCGCCACGGTTTTCGACCAGTTTCCAACCGACATTGCCGCGAGATGCACTGGAAGATGACCGACATTGATCTGAGCGTGATCATCCCCGCTCATGATGAGGAAGCCTGGATCGACCGCTGTCTGTCCGCGCTTCTGGCGCAGGTCGGCGAAACCGGCGCGGTCGAAATCCTGGTGGTGGCCAATGCCTGCCGCGACCGCACCGTATCCCTTGCCGAAGGCTACGCCCCACAGGCAGCGGCGCGCGGCTGGACACTGCGGGTGCTCGACCTGCCGCAGGGCGGCAAGATCCTGGCCCTGAACGCGGGGGACCAGGCCGCGACGGGCAGAAGCCGGGTCTATCTCGATGCCGACATCGCCTGCGATCCCGCCCTGCTGGCCCAGGTGCGCGCCGCGCTGGCTGTCGCCCTGCCGCGCTATGCCACCGGGACGCTCGCCGTGGCCCCGGCCCGGTCCTGGGTCACGCGGGCCTATGCCTCGGTCTGGCGCAGGCTGCCCTTCGTGCGCGGGGGCGCTGTCGGGGCCGGGCTCTTCGCGGTGAACCGGGCCGGTCGCAGCCGCTGGGGCGCTTTCCCGCCGGTCATCTCCGACGATACTTTCGTCCGGCTGAATTTCGCCCCGGACGAACGCATCGAGGTCCCCGCCCGCTATCACTGGCCGATGGTCGAGGGTTTCGCGAACCTCGTCCGCGTCCGCCGCCGCCAGGATGCCGGCGTGGCCGAGTTGCGCGGCCTTTACCCCGCGCTATTCGCCAACGAGGCCAAGGCCCGCCTGACGCCGGGCGATCTTTTGCGCCTCGCCCTGCGTGTGCCGCTTGGCTTTGTCGTGTATCTCCTTGTCCACATCGCCGTGCGGCTGCGTCCGCCCGCCGCCGGTTGGACGCGAGGGCGATAGGCCCTGAAAGGACGACCGTGACCGATCCCCGCCCCATCGCCTACCTGACCGGCGACTATCCCAAGGTCTCGCACACCTTCATCCTGCGCGAGGTCGAGGCCGTCCGCGCCGCCGGAGTTCCCGTGATCACCTGCTCGATCCGCAAGCCCTCCAGGGCCGAGTTCAAGGGCCAGGAGGAACTCCGCGCCCGTGGCGAAACCTTCTACGTCAAGGCCGCCGCGACGAGCCCGGTCCGGCTTATGGCCGCGCATGGCCGGGCGATCCTGCGCAGTCCCGCAACCTGGGCCCGGACGCTGGCACTGGCGATCAGGATGCGCTCGCCCGGTCTCAAGTCGCTGATCTGGCAGCTTTTCTACTTCCTAGAAGCGGGAGTCCTTGCCGACCACCTGCGCCGCAACCGGGTCCGGCACCTGCACAACCATTTCGGCAATTCCAGCTGTTCCGTCACCGTCCTCGCCGCCGAACTGGCGGGCATTCCCTTCAGCTTCACCGAACACGGCCCCGCCATCTTCTTCGAGGTCAACCTCTGGTCGCTCCCGGAAAAGATCGCCCGCGCGGCCTTCGTGGTGGCAATCACCCATTTCTGCCGTTCGCAGCTGATGCTGTTCTCCGATCCGGCGCATTGGGGCAAGATCACCATCGTCCACTGTGGCGTCGATCCGACCGCCTACCGCCGCGACCCCGACGGCACCGGCAAGCGGGTGGCCTTCGTCGGTCGGCTCGACCCGGTGAAAGGCGCCCTTCTGCTGGTGGAGGCGATGGCAATCGTCCTCAAGGCCCATCCCGACGCCACCCTTGCCCTTGCGGGCGACGGTCCAGCCCGGGCCGGGGCCGAGGCGCGCGCCAGGGCGCTTGGCATCGAAAGTGCCGTGCATTTCGCAGGCTTCATGTCACAAGGCCAGGTCGCCGACCTCCTCGCAACGTCCGACATGCTGGCGCTCCCCTCCTTTGCCGAGGGCCTGCCCGTCGTCTACATGGAGGCCCTGGCCTCGCGCATTCCGGTGGTCGCCAGCCGCGTCGCAGGCGTGCAGGAACTGGTCGAGGATGGCGTCACCGGCTACACGGTACCGCCCGGCGATGTGGCGACACTGGCCGACAGGATGATCCGGCTGATGGACGACCCGGCAACCGCGCGGGCAATGGGCGAAGCCGGACGCAAGGCGGTGGAGGACGGATTCGACATCCGCGCCGAGGGTGCCCGGCTGGCCGAGATCTTCACCAACGGCGGGCCGGGCGGGCGGCTCCGGCTCTGACTGCGATCAGCTGTCGGCGAACCGGACCGGCCTGACCTCGGGCAGACCCGCCAGCACCATCCGCCCCTGCCGGGCAAGCGCGGACGGCCCGGTGCCGGGGAATGTCCGCCGCGCCGCCGACGCCAGGGCCGACTGTCCGGTCAAGGCCGTGTGCTCAGGTCTCTGTCACTTGTATTCGATCAGGGTCGCACGACGGTGCAGCAGCCGGTGCAACCAGAATTGCACGACCCCCAGCGCTTCGGGAAGCTTTCCCAGCGTCAGGAACAGGGCGCGCTCCAGACCCAGCCGCGGCCAGAGCCGCAGGACCTGGACCGGGTAGACCGCGAGAATCAGTGCCGCCCAGGGGCTGACGATGCATCCGAGCAGCGCCAGCACCGGCAGGACCAGCCCCCAGGCCAGCGCCCGCCGGGTTTCGGCAACCCAGTGAAACTCTGGCGCCGCACCATGCATCGCCGCCCCTTCGGCAAATGCGAACCCCGCCCGCCGGGTGCGCTTCCACCATTGCCCGATCCGGTGCATCGCCGCGTCGTGCAGCGTCATCTCTGCGTCCAGCCGCCAGACGCGCCACCCGGCTGCCTGCAGGCGCAGGCAAAGCTCCGGCTCCTCGCCCGCGATCAGCGTCGGATCGAAACCACCCACCTGCCGCAGCGCCGCACTGCGCATCAGGGCATCGCCGCCGCAAGCCTTCGCCTCGCCCACCGGCGTATCCCATTCGGCATCGCAAAGCCGGTTCCAGACCGAGGCTTCGGGATGGATCTCGCGCCGACGGCCACAGACGACGGCGACTTCGGGATGCGTCGCCAGGAAGGCCTTGGCTGCCGGAAGCCATCCCGGCTGCACCCGGCAATCGCCGTCGACGAACTGCACGAACTCCGGGGCCCCCGCCTCGATCAGCCGGTCAAGACCCGCGTTGCGCGCCCGCGCCGCAGTGAAGGGAATCGTCGTGTCCAGCGCAACCACCAAAGCCCCTGCCGCCCTTGCGGCCGCCACGCTGCCGTCGGTCGACCCGGAATCAACATAGACCAGAGGCCGCACCGCACCGGAAAGCGACTCAAGGCAGGCCACCAGCCTCGCTCCCTCGTTGCGGCCGATGACCACCGCACCAAGGCTGCCAGCCGCCAAATCCTGCTGTTTCAATCTTCGCGTCCAGACTTCAGCGCCACATCCCCCAAAAAGCATAGATTCCGCCTGCCTCCAAGGGAAAGCACGGCCTCGCTTCTGCACAATCCGGATCGATCGTACACCGGGTTTGCATTTTCCTTGGCCACCGAACCCGCTACAACCGGATCAGCCCGTTTCTGCAAGGCCTGTCGGAATGCCGAACATCGTTGCCTACCTGGCGCTTTTCAGTTGGCCCATCGTCGCGATCCTGCTGTTCCGGCTTCTGCCGCTGCAGAAGGCCCTGGTCTGGACGATCATCGGCGGCTACCTGCTCTTGCCCAGCGCCACCCAGGTCAAGTTTCCGATGCTGCCTCCCGTCGACAAGACGATGGTGACCAGCCTTCCGGCCCTGATCCTCTGCCTCCTGATGGCCCCGGCCCAAGCCCCGACCCAGGCCCCGATGGCCAGGACCGGGCGGCATGTGCTGCTGGTGCTCTTCCTGATCGTCGTCACCTCTCCGGTGTTGACCGTGCTGCAGAATACCGAGCCGGTGATCGACGGCCGCACCTTCCTGCCGGGCCTGCGTCTCTATGATGCGATGGGCCTGATCTCGCAGCTTCTGGTGTCGCTCATCCCGCTTTGGCTTGGCCTGCGCTACCTGAACTCGCGCGAGGGGCTGCGCACCATCCTGGAAGTGATCGCGATCGGCGGGCTGGCCTACACCCTGCCGGTGCTTTTCGAGGTGCGCTTCAGTCCGCAGTTGCATACCTGGATCTATGGCTTCTTTCCGCACAGCTTCTTGCAGCACATCCGCGAGGACGGCTTCCGACCGGTGGTCTTCCTGTCGCACGGGCTGCTGGTCGGCATCTACCTCTGCATCGCCACGCTCTCCGCCGCCACGCTTTTCCGCGAAGCCCGGCGCGAGGGGCGCCCCGCCACCTACTGGCTGCTCTCGACGATCTGGCTTCTGATCGTGCTGTCGGTGTCGAAGAACTTCGGCGCAATGATCATTGCCGTGGCGCTGACATCGGCGGTCTTTCTTCTGGGTCGCAAACCGTTGCTCATCATCGGGCTCGCCGTCGCGACCGTGGTGATGTTCTACCCGATCCTGCGCGGTGCAGGCTGGATCCCGGTCGATGCCATCTACGACTACGTTCACTCGATCAACGCCGAGCGGGCGGCCTCGCTGAAATTCCGGCTGGACAACGAAGACTTGATTCTGGCCCGCGCCAGCGAAAAGCCGCTCGTCGGCTGGGGCAGCTGGGGGCGCGACCTGGTGCACGACCCGGCGACCGGCAAGCTGGTCAGCATCGTTGACGGCATCTGGGTGCACGAGATCGGCAGCTTTGGCTGGATCGGGTACATCGGCCGATTCGGGCTTCTGACGGTGCCGATCCTGTTCTTTGCCCTGCGCCGCCGGGCGATGGGCGATTCGTTCATTCCCTTGGGGCTGATCATCACCCTCAGTGCAACGCTGATCGACCTTCTGCCGAATTCGGGGCTGGTCAACTACGTCTGGCTGATGGCAGGGGCCGTCATGGGCCATGCCCTGTGGTGGCGCGGGCCGGAGGCCGAGGGCGATCCTGCCGCACAGCCCTTCGCCGCCCCGCCCCGCGCTGCCTGGCTGATGCCCGACACCGGCCCAACGGCCACGCGCGGCCCGCGCACGCAGGGGCTGCACAGCCGCCGCTGAACGGGATCAGTCGCCCTTGTCTGCCACAGCGTCGGACCCGCCGCTGACCATGCGTCGGAACACGGCGCTGGTGGCCAGCAGCGTGTCGTAGCTTCCCTGCGCCAACAGCCTGCCGCGCTCCATCAGGAAGATCGTGTCGCAGCTTCGCACGGTGGACAGCCGGTGCGCGATCAGGATGATCGTCTTGTCGCCCCGGATGCGCTGCACCGCCTCCATCACCTCGCGCTCGGTGACATTGTCCAGGGCCGAGGTCGCCTCGTCCATGATCAGCAGCGTCGGATCGCGGTACATGGCCCGCGCGATCCCGATCCGCTGGCGCTGCCCGCCCGACAGCCGCACGCCGCGTTCGCCCACGCGGGTCTCATAGCCCGCCGGCAGGTCGGACAGGATGAAGTCATGCAGCGCCGCCACCTGCGCCGCATGCTCGACCGCCGCCATGTCGATCTCGGCCTTCGGCACGCCAAAGGCGATATTGGCCGCGATGGTATCGTCGGTCAGGAAAATCGTCTGCGGCACATAGGCGATCGAGCCCCGCCACGACCGCAGGTTGTCCGGCGTGAGCGTGGTGCCGTCCACCCTGATCGCGCCCGACGCGGGTGACAGCAGGCCAAGGACCAGGTCAACCAAAGTCGTCTTGCCCGCGCCGGTGCCGCCGACGATGCCGACCGTGGCCCGTGCCGGGATGGTCAGGTCGACCCCCTGCAGCGTCGGCCGATCCGTGCTGTCATAGGCAAAGCTGACCCCATCCAGCGCCAGCTCACGCTCCAGCTTCATCGGGGGCGCATCCGGTTCGGGATCGGGCAGCGGCGGCGGGCTGCCTGCAAAATCCGCCACGATCGCATCCAGGACCGGTCCCGCGCTGCGAATGGTGACCATGCCGAAATAGATCTGCTGCAGCGAGGGCAGGAGCCGCATCGTTGCCATCGCGATCACCCCCAGCGTCGGCACGATCTGGGTCATGTTTCCGTTGTTGCGGAACAACAGAAGCAGGATCAGCGAAACCAGCGTGCCGAAGGTGATCGCTTCCAGCACGAAACGCGGCAGTTCCGCGACCAGCCCCATCCGCGTCATCGCCTTGGCCGACCTGAAGGCTTCGGCGGCATAGCTTTGGACATAGACATCTTCCAGGCCCATGACCTTCACGTCCTTGATCCCGCCCGTGGCTTCCTTCGCGACCAGGTAGCGGGCTTCAAGCGCTTCCTTCATGTCATTGCCGACGCGCACCATCTGGCCGCGGACCCGCAGGTAGATCAGCGCATAGACAAGGCCAAGCACGCCGCCGCAGAAAACCGTCACCAGCGGATCGACCAGCATCAGGAAGGACAGGATCGAAATCGCAAGGATGCTGTTCGCCACCAGGCGCAGGCTGGGCGTGATCACCCGCGCGACCAGCCCGTCCACCTCGTTCAGCACATTCTTCTCAAGCTCTGCGCTGTTGTGTTGCAGGAACCAGGGATAGGGGTGCCGCAGATAGGCCGACAACAGGCGGCTGGAAATGGTATAGCCCCGCATCGTCGAGTAGCGGGTCATCGCGTTGGTGCCCACCGCCTTGATCGCCAACCCGCAGGCGACCACGCCCAGCACGCTCAACGCCAGGACCACCTGGAACTGGAAATCGCTGGTGAAGCCAAGCCGGGTATAGACAAAGGACAGGGTCGAGTTGGTCTGGATCTTCTCCGGCGCCGAGATCACGTTCAGAAGCATGAGCACCGCCGAAAACCCGGCAATCTCGGCTGCGGCGACCAGAAGCATGACGACCGCCAGCCACCAGAAGTTCCGCCGCTCCCGATCGTCAAGCAGCGCAAACAGCTTGCGGTAGGTCTTGATCACTTGCTGTCCTCACACCTGCGACCGCCGCACCTTGCTGCTGCGGCATGACAAAAGAAAGGCATTCCGGGCCACAACCGGGTTTGCAGCCCGGACAGGGAAGCCACCATCGGTTCCGGCACAGCTTCGCCGAGACGACATCACTGGTTCCTGGCAGTCCCGCCTTGCCCAAGTGCTTGCAGTCAGGATGCAATTGCCATGATCCGGAATGCATTTCAACGGGTTGTGCAAGCTGCCCTCGCCCGCCAACCGCGCATTTAACCCTAGGTTGCAAGGCTCCAATCGACAGCTTCTCTTCGGTTGCATACGCCCCGCGCGGCCCGCCGCACTTTTGCGACGCCGCGTCACCCGGTTCGCGGAACGCAGATTCACCCAAACGCGGCCACAATCTTGCCACGCCATGCGAGCAACGTGATCTTGTTCTTCGCGTGGGGGTTGAAGCACATGATCGCGGGTCTGGTTCTTGTGTCTACGGCAGTCGGGCTGATGGCGATGGCGATGGCCGTCGCGCTTTCGGTTCCGGTCTGGGTTGCGCTGCTTGGGTATCCGGTGGTCTGCAGCCTGACGCTCCTGCTCGCGGCAACCCTCTCGGCCCTGCGCTCGACGCAGGTCGAGCAATCGGTTCAGATGCTCCACCCGCAGGCCTGACCGTTCGGCCCAGGTACGACCCGGGCCGGCATTCAGGCGGGGCCTTGCTGGCATGATGCCGGTTGATCGGCCAAGTTTCGCCACAAAAGACACACTGCCCGACTTACATCATTTCTACCATCTCGACGCGCTGCCCCACGAGACCTAATCTATCGACCTGAAGGGGACAGTTTTTTCAGAAACGATGGCTCCGACCAAGGAGACGGGGATGGCATTGGGGCTGGTGATCATAGCGATGCTTGGCGCAAGCGGCGTCACGGCGGCGCTTTTCGCCTATGGCTTCCCGCTCTGGATCGTCCTGCTCGCCTATCCGCTGACCGGCACCATCATCCTGCTTCCCGGCGTGGCGCTTTTCGGCTGGATCCGGCAGCATCCCCCGTCGGCGGGGCCGGATGGGTTGCTTACTTCCCGGTCGCCCGCAGCACCACATTCACAGTCGCCAGCAGGATCCTCAAATCCTTGAAGAACGACAGGTTGCGTTCGTAGTCGGCGTCGAACTCGGCGCGCTGCGCGAAGGTCGACTGGTTCCGATCCGAGATCTGCCAGGTTCCGGTCAGGCCCGGGCGCAGCGCATAATAGGCGCTGCCGGGGTAAAGCTCCTGCTGATCGACCAGCATCGGGCGCGGACCGACCAGGCTCATGTCGCCCACCAGCACGTTCCAGAGCTGCGGCAGCTCGTCCAGCGAGCTTTTGCGCAGGAACTGGCCGAATTCGGTGATCCGGGGGTCGCGCGAGAGCTTCTGATAGGCATCCCATTCGCGGCGCGCGGCGTCATCCGTCTGCAGATAGGTCTGCAGCCGGGCTTCCGCATCGGGAACCATCGTGCGCAGTTTCCAGAGCCGGAAGGTGCGACCGCCAAGACCCACGCGGTCCTGGGTGAAGAAGGGCGAATGCCCCGTCACCTTCAATACGGCAACAAGCACAAGCACCACCGGCGCAACAATCGGCAAAGCCATCAGCACGAAGCCGACATCCATCCAGCGCTTCAACGCCCGGCGATACAGGGGTTCCTTCCGCGTACGGACCCAGCCCTGGCTGACGGTCACGGACGGCCGCTCGAAATCGTGCCCGTCTATTCCAGAACGAACGTCCATCTGCAACGCCTCCGCAAGGGTGCCAATCGCTAAGCGAAATCGTGCGGAACCGGCTTCAATGCACCGGCCCGTTTCAAAACATCGCACTCGCTACACCACGTTCCACGTTGTCTATCTAGCATTCGATGCACCTTGCCGCAATGTGCCCCTGGGTGACAAAACTCGCAGAAAGTGGTTACTTCTCATTGGGTTACACGCTATGGTTGTATCCGGGAGTGTATCCGGGGACAGACGCCGAAGGCCGGATTCCCCGTCGATACGATGCATCTGCGTGCCCGGCCCATAGGCCGCCACATCATTGCCATGATTTTCTTCGTTTTTTACCCGGCTTGCCAAAAGTCAATTCTGACTGGTCCGCCGCTGCCCGGTCGCGACCCGCCTGAATTGGGGATCAGGTCACTCATTCCAGACACGAAATTATGCGGAATCTCGAAACGGTGAATTTTCCGTTAATGTGAGCCGTTCACCACATTCCGGGCATCTGAAACCGCGAACCCGGCCTTGCCGGACCCTGCCCGAGGCCGACGGCAGCCCGGACTCGATTCGCTCGACCGCCCTTCACCCCGGGCCGACGACCCTGCGGCGGCGTGCCGCAACCAAGGCAACCAGAATCGGGCCGGGAAGTTCCAGCAGCCAGTTGACCTTGATCCCCATCGCCCAGCTCCCGATCAGCCCGTCGACGTCATGGAAGCTCGCCGCGCGGATCAGCACGAAGGCGCAGACGAAGCCGATGCCCAGCAGCGCAGGCCAGACCTGCCCCAGCAAGCCGCGCAACAGCAGGGCCAGCAGCCCCACCGTCAGCACGCCGGCAATCCCCACGGCCAGGATGAATTCGCGCTGGATGGTGTGGCGCATGTCGTACCAGCCCATGAGCCGCGCATTGCAGCGTCCGATCGTGGTGAAAAGCGTCTGCAGATCCAGTTGCTTGTTGACCGCGAGGAAGAACAGCACCGCCGCCGTGATGCGCCAGAAGGTCCGCTCCCGCCTGACCTTTGCCTCCGGCCCCTGCATCGCCCGCGCGGCCTGCGTCGAAAGGATGGCCGCAAGCAGGTAGACCAGAACCGTCACCCAACCCATCGCCGTGTTGTCGCCCAGGCCGGGGCTCCACTGCGAAAAGGCGCATCTCAGCGTGGTGATCATCCGGGCCTCCCGACCCTCGTTCCCGGGTCAGCGGGCGCTGCCCTTCTCGTCGCCGCGGGCATAGATGTCTTCGTAGCGGATGATGTCGTCCTCGCCGAGATAGGCCCCGGTCTGCACCTCGATCAGCACCACCGGCACCTTGCCGGGGTTGGCCAGCCGGTGCACCGCCCCCAGCGGCACATAGACCGACTGGTTCTCGCTCAGAAGCTTCACCTCGTCGCCCACCGTCACCTGCGCCGTGCCGGAGACGACGATCCAGTGTTCCGCCCGGTGGATGTGGCTTTGCAGGGAAAGCGCTGCGCCCGGCTTGACGACGATCCGCTTGACCTGGAAACGGTCGGCCAGGGCCAGCGTCTCGAACCAGCCCCAGGGCCGGTGATCGCGCGGGAAGACCTCTGCCTGCCGGACCGAGCGCGCCTTCATCTGCGCCACCGCCGTCTTCACCTCCTGCGCCCGCGCGCGGTCGGCGACCAGCACCGCATCGGGCATCGCGACGACGACCAGGTCCTGCAACCCTATCCCCACCACATGCTGGCCCTCGACCTCCGACCGAAGCAGGCTGCCCTCGCAGTCGATGGCGGTCACCGGCCCCTGCGCGACCGTCCCGCCGCCATTCTCGCGCCAGACGGCATTCCAGTCGCCCAGGTCCGACCAGGCCGCGCCCAAGGGGATCACCTCGATGTTCGCGGCCTTCTCCAGCACCGCGAAATCGACCGAGATGTCGCGCACCTTGGCCCAGGGCCCTTCGGCCAGCCGCAGGAAGCCCAGGTCGGCCCGCGCCCCGGCAACCGCCTCGCCCACCGGGCCGATCAGGTCGGGTGCATGGTCCGCGAAGGCCGCCAGCAGCGTGCGGGCCGAGAAGAGGAAGATCCCGGCATTCCAGAGATAGCGCCCCTCGGCCAGCATCGCCTCGGCCTTCTCCAGCACCGGCTTCTCGACGAAGCGCTGCACCTTCTGCGCCGCGCCGTCCACCGGCGCCGATCCCAGCTCGATCCAGCCATAGCCGGTTTCCGGCCGGTCGGGCCGGACCCCGAAGGTCACGATCTGCCCCGCCAGCGCCCGCGGCACCCCCGCCGCCACCGCCGCGCGGAAGGCGTCGATGTCGGGAATGCTGTGATCGGTCGGCATGACCAGAAGCAGCGCTTCGGGGTGCGCGGCCGCCAGATGCAGCGCCGCCGCCAGGATCGCCGGGCCGGTGTTCTTCGCCTCCGGCTCGATCAGGATCGCGCCGGGGCGGATGCCGTCCTCGGCCAGCTGCTCGGCCACGATGAAGCGGAAGTCGGAATTGGTGATCACCACGGGGCTTGCCACATCCGGCGCCCCTAGCATCCGGCTGGCGGCGGCCTGGAACAGCGTGCCCTGCCCGGTCAGCGGAACGAACTGTTTCGGGAAGCTCTTGCGCGACACCGGCCAAAGCCGCGTGCCCGACCCGCCGCACAGAAGAACCGGAAATATCTCGGCCATGACCTGAAAGAACTCCACCTGTCGACCGGGCACGCAGCACCCGGGCCTCGTCAATATCTTGCAGCAAGTCCGGGCAGCATTAAGCCCGGATTCTGGCAAAGGGGATACGCATTTGCCCCCCAATTGCAACCGGGGAATCGGAACGCTTCCCCTTGCAGCGGCTGCGCCCTATAAGGCCCGCGTCATCAGGGGAACCGCCCATGCGCGAAGCCACCGTCACCCGCACCACCGCCGAAACCGCGATCTCGGTCACCGTCAACCTCGACGGAACCGGGCGGCATGACTGCCAGACCGGCGTCGGTTTCTTCGACCACATGCTTGACCAGCTTTCCCGCCACAGCCTGATCGACCTGACCGTCCGCGCGAAGGGCGACCTGCACATCGACGACCACCACACGGTCGAAGACGTCGGCATCGCGCTTGGCCAGGCCCTTGCGAAAGCCCTTGGCGACAAGCGCGGCATCCGCCGTTACGGCCATTTCCGGCTGGCGATGGACGATGCCCAGATCGCCACCGCGCTGGACCTTTCCGCGCGGCCCTTCCTGATCTGGACCGTCGATTTCCCGACCCCGAAGATCGGCAGCTTCGACACCGAACTGGTGCGCGAATTCTTCCAGGCGCTTTCCACCCACGGCGGCATCACCCTGCACGTCGACATGGCTCACGGGGTGAACAGCCACCACATCGCCGAGGCCACGTTCAAATCCGTCGCCCGTGCGCTGCGCGAGGCCGTGGAACCCGACCCCCGCCTCGGCGACGCGCTCCCCTCCACCAAGGGCGCGCTCTAGCCTTTCATCTTTGCCAAAATATCCCCGCCGGAGGCTCCGACACCTCCGCCCGCGCCAGGGTAGAAAAATGCTCACCACCCTCGTCGACTACGATTCCGGCAACCTGCACTCCGCCGAGAAGGCCTTTCAGCGCATGGCGGTCGAGGTCGGCGGCGGCGACATCCTCGTCACCTCGCGGCCCGAGGACGTGGCCCGCGCCGACCGCATCGTCCTGCCCGGCGACGGCGCCTTCCCGGCCTGCCGCGCGGCGCTCGGGTCCTACGGCGGGCTGTTCGAGGCCATCGAAGAGGCCGTCATCCGCAAGGCCCGCCCCTTCCTTGGCATCTGTGTCGGCATGCAGATGCTGGCCAGCCGGGGCCACGAATACCGCCTGACCGAAGGCTTCGGCTGGATTCCGGGCGACGTGGTCCGGATCGAGCCCGAAGACCGCGCGCTGAAAGTCCCGCACATGGGCTGGAACGACCTTGTCGTCGACCACCCCCACCCCGTCCTTGACGGTATCCAAACCAGCGACCACGCCTATTTCGTCCACTCCTACCATTTCCGCGTCACCGACCCCGCGCACCGCCTCGCCTTCTGCGACTACGGTGGCCCGATCACCGCCATCGTCGGGCGCGACAACATCCTCGGCACCCAGTTCCACCCCGAGAAATCCCAAGCCGCAGGCCTGCACCTGATCGGCAACTTCCTGCGCTGGACACCGTGAGCGAGCGGGTCGCGCAGCATCTGGCCGACATCGCGGCCGAGATGGCAGCGCGCAGCGACCGCGGCCAGGTGGCCGGTTACATCCCCGAGCTTGCCGCCGTCGACCCCAACCAGTTCGGCATCTCCGTCACCCTCGCCGACGGCACGCAAGCCTCTGCGGGGGACAGCGCCGTGCCCTTCTCGATCCAGTCGATCTCCAAGGTCTTCGGCCTGGCCATCGCGCTTGGCCGCCTCGGCGACCAGCTCTGGACCCGCGTCCGGCGCGAGCCCTCGGGCCTTGCCTTCAACTCGATCCTCCAGCTCGAAAGCGAAGGCGGCATCCCCCGCAACCCCTTCATCAACGCAGGCGCCATCGTCACCACCGATGCGGCCCTGGGCAAACGCCCGCCGCGCGAATACCTGGCCGAACTCCTCACCTTCATGCGCACCGCCGCCGGGGATGAGGACATCCACATGAACCCGTCCGTCGCGCGGTCGGAAACCGAAACCGGCCACCGCAACTTCGCCCTTGCGCATTTCCTCGCCTCGCAGGGCAACCTCACGAACCCGCCCGACCATGTCCTCGGCGCCTATTTCCACCAATGCGCCATCGCCATGAGTGTCGAGCAGCTGGCGCGTTCCGGCCGCTTCCTCGCCGGTCTCCAGCACCTCATCGCGCCCGAAAGGGTCCGCCGCATCAACGCGCTGATGCTGACCTGCGGCCACTATGACGGATCGGGCGAATTCGCCTTCCGCGTCGGTCTGCCCGGCAAGTCCGGCGTGGGCGGCGGCATCCTCGCCATCGCCCCCGGCCGCGCCTCGATCGCCGTCTGGTCGCCCGGCCTGAACGCGCAAGGCAACTCGCAACTCGGCACCGAGGCGCTGGAGATGCTCGCCCGCCGCACCGGCTGGTCGATCTTCGGCTAATCCCAAAGCCGCGGCTCGGCGAATTCCACCGAATTGCCGCCAGGGTCGCGGACATACAGCGACCGCGCCCCGCTCGGCCAGTCGAACTCCGCCTCGATCGCCACCCCGGCGGCCACGAAACGCTTCCGCCACCCGGCAAGCTCCGCGCGCGAGGCGGCAAAACAGACATGCCCCGCCCCCCGCGCGCCATGCACCGGCACCGGCAGCGCAGGGTTGTGCGAGGACACCTCGGTCGCCTCGGGATCGAAGACCAAGAGCACCCCCGCCCCCACCCGGAAGAACACATGCCGCCCCTCGACTTCGGCGATCACCGGCAGCCCCAGCAAATCGCCATAGAATGCCTTCGCCGCAGAAAGGTCGCGGGTGTAAAGCGCCGTCTCCAGGATCGCCTTTGGCCTCATCCCGCCATCCTGCGCCCCCGCCGCCGCCCGGTCAACGCCGCCGGAAGAGCCGCCCGTCGATCACCGCCAGCCCCGCCAGGATCAGCCCCAGCCCGATCAGATGCCGGGTCTCCAGCCGCTCGCCCAGGACCAGCCAGCCCAGACCCGCCGCCGAAATCGGGATCAGGAAGGTCACCAGCGACACCGCTGTCGCCCCCGCCTGCGCCAGAATGCGGAAGAAGATCAGATAGGCCAGCGCCGAAGACAGGCTCGCCAGCCCCACCACCGCCAGCACCGGCTCCCACCCCGGCCAGTCGAGCGCCCAGGGCCGGTCCACCAGCAGCCAGACCGGCAGCATCAGCGCCGAGCTTGCCGTCACCTGCCCGAAAGCCGTGGCCAGGGGCGCCAGGCCCGCCGCCCGGAACCGCCGCCCCCAGACGCTTGCCAGCGCATAGCTGAACGCCGCCCCAAGACAGGCCAGAAGAGCCAGCCGCGTCCCCGACATGCCCCCGTCCAGCACCATCGCCAGCACACCCGCGAATCCCAGCGCCACGCCGATCCCCCTCGCGGGCGTCAGCTTCTCGTCCGAGGTCGCAAAATGCGCGACCAGCACGGTGAAGATCGGCGTCATCGCGTTCAGGACCGAGGCCAGCGCCCCGGTGATCTGCCCCTGCGCCAGCACGAAAAGCGTGAAGGGCACCGCGTTGTTCAGGAGGCCCATCACCAAGAGCGCAGGCCACAAGCTCCGGGGCGGCAGCTCCGCGCCCGTCGCCCGCACCACCCCCCACAGGATCAACGCCGCCAGCCCGACCCGGCCCCAGACCACGGTCAGCGCGGGCAGCCCCGCCAGCGCCAGTTCGTTGAACAGAAAGGACCCGCCCCACAGAAGGGACAGGGTCCAAAGCAAAAGCCAGTCACTGCCGCGCATGATGTCCCTCCACCGCGCGACCCTGCCCCGGCACGCGGCGAAAGGCGACCCGATAGTTGCGCTACTTCACACGCTTCCAGGTCCCGCCGTCACGGCAGATGCCCAGCACGCAGCCCCGCACCTTGAGGCTGTCGCCCGTAAGCGTCATGTCGCCGTTGTAGGTCTTGTCGCGGTCCGGCGAATAGATTTGCCCGTCGTCATAAAGTCCATCGGGATAGGCCACCATGTCCCAGACGATCTTGCGCCCGATATTGTCGCTGGCCTTTTCCTTGCCCGCACTGTCGAAGGCCTTGATCAGCACACCGCAGAGGGCGGGCCCGCAGGGCTTGATCTCGACATAGCCGAAATTGCCGTTGTCATCCTTCTTGGTTTGCCAGACCCCCTCGACCGGATCGGCCCAGACCGCCCCCGCCAGCATCGCCAGCCCCGCCGCAACTGCGAAAACCTTCATCTTGCGTCCTCCTCCGCAATCTCCTCGCGCTGACTTTGCCCCAGTCGCGAATCCGATCAAGCGTGACGTGGGGTCGCTTTCGCTTTCCATTCCGCGCCGCCCATGCCAAAGACCCCGCGAACCGCAGGGAGCCCGCCGATGATCCTCTATCCCGCCATCGACCTGAAGGACGGCCAATGCGTCCGGCTTCTCCGCGGCGAGATGGCAGCGGCCACCGTCTTCGGCGACGATCCGGCGGCGCAGGCGCTGAAGTTCCAGCAGGCGGGCTGCGACTGGCTGCACCTTGTCGACCTGAACGGCGCCTTCGCGGGCCAGCCGGTGAACGCCGCCGCCGTGGAAGCGATCCTCAAGGCCATCACCGTCCCGGCCCAGCTTGGCGGCGGCATCCGCGACATGGCGACCATCGCGATGTGGCTGGAGAAGGGCCTCGCCCGCGTCATCCTCGGCACCGTCGCGGTGGAAAACCCATCGCTGGTGCATGAGGCCGCGAAAGCCTTCCCCGGCAAGGTCGCCGTCGGCATCGACGCCCGCAAGGGGCGCGTCGCGACGAAAGGCTGGGCCACGGAAACCGACGTGATGGCCACCGACCTCGCCCGCAGCTTTCAGGACGCCGGAGTCGCCGCGATCATCTACACCGACATCGACCGCGACGGCGCCATGCAGGGCCCGAACATCGAGGCGACCGAAGCCCTCGCCCGCGCCGTCACCATCCCGGTCATCGCCAGCGGCGGCGTCTCCCGCATGGCCGACCTCATCGCGCTGCGCGACACCGGCGTGATCGCAGGGGCCATTTCGGGCCGGGCGCTTTATGACGGGGCCATCGACCTGGCCGCCGCTCTCCAGGCGCTCAAGGCCTGACCGGCGACTCCCCGTCCGACCACGTCACCTCGTCGCCCGTCCGGCATGACGCGGTCACCGGCCAGCCTTCTTTGCAGGCGTAGGGCCCCGCGACAGATCCTTGCCAAATTCTTAACGCCAAAAGGTAAGTATCTGATTGAATTGCCCTATCCGAGTTTGTCCACCGTGGACACCCGGCCAGCCGATCCTGCTTGCTTTTCCGCCCCCCACGCGGCATTCCTCCCCCATGCTCAAGACCCGCATCATCCCCTGTCTCGACGTGGCCGACGGCCGCGTGGTGAAGGGCGTCAACTTCGTCGACCTGATCGACGCGGGCGACCCGGTTCAGGCCGCGAAAGCCTACGACGCCGCCGGGGCGGACGAGCTTTGCTTCCTCGACATCATGGCGACCGAGGACAACCGGTCGACGATGTACAACCTGGTCACCCGCACGGCGGAACAGTGCTTCATGCCGCTGACCGTCGGCGGCGGCGTCCGCACGCCCGAGGACGTGCGGAAGCTCCTCCTCGCGGGCGCCGACAAGGTCAGCTTCAACTCCGCCGCCGTCGCAAGGCCGGATGTGGTCGCCGAGGCCGCCGACCGTTTCGGCAGCCAGTGCATCGTCGTCGCCATCGACGCCAAGACCGTGGAACCCGGCCGCTGGGAGATCTTCACCCACGGCGGCCGCCGCGCCACCGGCATCGACGCGGTCGACTTCGCCCGCACCGTGGCCGCGAAGGGCGCCGGGGAAATCCTCCTCACCAGCATGGACCGTGACGGCACCCGCGCCGGGTTCAACCTGCCGCTGACCCGCGCCATCGCCGATGCCGTCGACATCCCCGTCATCGCCTCCGGCGGCGTCGGCACGCTCGACCACCTGGTCGAGGGCATCACCGAGGGCCACGCCTCCGCCGTCCTCGCCGCCTCGATCTTCCACTTCGGCACCTTCACCATCGGCCAGGCCAAGGCCCACATGGCCGCCGCCGGCATCCCCGTGAGGCTGTCGTGAGCCTGGAAACCCTCGCCGCCACCATCGCCACCCGCAAGGGGGCGGACCCGGAAACCTCCTGGACCGCGAAACTGCTGTCCAAGGGCCCGGAGAAATGCGCCGAGAAGTTCGGGGAAGAAGCCGTGGAAGCGATCATCGAGGCGGTGAAGGGCGACCGCGCCCGGCTGACATCTGAGGCGGCGGACGTCCTTTACCACCTGCTCGTCATGCTCGCCGCGCGAGACGTGACGCTGGCGGATGTGGTCGCGGAACTGGACCGCCGCGAGGGCACTTCCGGGATCGCAGAAAAAGCCGGGCGCTGACCCGATTTCTTCAAAGAAATCGGACCGGAGCCTTCAAGGCTCCGAACCGGAATTTTCGAAAATTCCGCCCTACAACCCCAACCGCGGAATCTCGATCGCCGGGCAGCGGTTCATCACCACTTGCACCCCTGCCGCCCGAGCCCGCTCCGCCGCCGCCTCGTCCACAACGCCAAGCTGCATCCAGACCACCTTCGCGCCCAGCCGCACCGCCTCGTCGGCGACCGCGCCCGCCTCTTCGCTGCGACGGAAGACGTCGACCATGTCGACCGGCCCCGCCTCGGCCAGCGTCGCGACCACGGTCTCGCCCAGCGCCTCCTGCCCGGCCTGGCCCGGATTGACCGGGATCACCCGATAGCCTTGCCGCTTCAGGAACGCCGCGACCCCGTGGCTCGGCCGGTCGGGCTTCGGCGACCAGCCGACGACGGCGATGGTCTTCACGCGGGTCAGGATGTCACGGATCTCGGCATCGGTGGTCATGGTCACTCCAGACAGGAAAAAGGGCGCCCGGGTCGAAGCCCGGACGCCCAGTCGCGGAACGAGGGACAGTGAAGAGAGTACGGGGTTCCGGTCCCGTCCTCCTCACCATCATTTAGAAAGCCGAGAGGCCCGTTAAAGACCTGTCGCAGAGATGTGATCACACGCGAGCCCCCGCCGTCGCCGCATACAGCGAGACGGCGGCGGCGTTCGAGACGTTGAGGCTGCCGAAAGCGCCTTCGAAGGGGATGCGCGCCAGCACGTCGCAGGTCTCGCGCGTCTTCTCGCGCAGGCCCGGCCCTTCGGCCCCAAGCACCAGCCCGATGGGCCGCCCCTTCACGCCCGCCACCGCTTCGCCCAGCGCCACCGGTGCCTCGCCATCCAGGCCGATCAGCGTGAAGCCCATGCCTTTCAGCACCTCCATCGCCTCGGCCAGGTTGGTGACCTTCAGGTAGGGCTGGCGCTCCAGCGCCCCGCTCGCCGTTTTCGCCAAGGCTCCGGTTTCCGGTGCCGAATGATGCTTCGGCGCGATAACCGCGCGCGCCCCGAACACCTCGGCCGAGCGCAGGATCGCGCCGACGTTGTGCGGGTCGGTCACCCGGTCCAAGAGCACGACCAGCGGCAGGCCTTCCCCTGCCGCACAGACATCGGCGAACTTGCCCCAGTTCAGCGGCTTCACTTCGACCGCCGCGCCCTGGTGGACCGAGCCCTCGTCGATCGGCACGTCGAAGCGACGCGGCTCCACCACCTCGGGCGCCATGCCCGAGGCCGCGACCGCCGCCTCCAGCTTGTCGAGCGCGTTCTTGGTGACCACCAGCCGCAGCTTCTCGCGCCGGGGGTTCATCAGCGCGTCGCGCACGGCGTGCAGGCCGAAGAGCCAGACGGTCTCCCGCGCCTCGCGCCGCTCGCCGCGTTCCTTCTCCACCACCCAGGCCGGTTTCTTGCCACCCGCCGCCCCGCCCGCCGCCATGTCCAGAACCCTTCGAAAACCAGCCCGGACCTTTGCGCAGCCCCGGCCCCGGATGCAAGCCGAAATCTTCCGCGTTGCACCCTTGACGCCCCCCGCCCCCGCGAGTAGACGAACCCCCGGCGGGCGACGAGCTGCAAGGTGCGGCAGGGGACTGTAACTCCCCCGGGGCGACCCACGCCTGGTTCGATTCCAGGGTCGCCCACCATTTTCATGGTGATCAATGACTTAAGCCGCAACCTCCGCTCATCCGGGGTGCTGGGCGGACATGTCTTGCAGCGCGCGGCCGACCGGAACCACCCCGCATGCCCTTGCGCCCCGGCAGGACGCCTGCCAAACAGGCGGCAAACCCGGGGGTCCCATGTCCTTTTCCACGCATTTCACCCACGCCATCACCCGCCGCCCGGCGGGTTCGATCATCCGCGGCCTGCGCGCGGTGGATACCGGCACCCCGGACCTGGCGCTGATGCAAGAGCACCACGCAGCCTACATCGCCACGCTGAGGGAAACCGGCGCGACGGTGATCGAGCTTCCCTCGCTCGACGCCTATCCCGACAGCGTCTTCGTCGAGGACACCGCGCTCTGCCTGCCGCAAGGCGCCGTCGTCATGCGCCCCGGCGCGCCCTCCCGCCTCGGCGAGGCCGCCGAAATGGCCCCGCACCTGCGCGCGCTTTACAGCCAGGTGGTCGAGATCACCGGCGCAGACAGCTTCATCGAGGGCGGCGACATCCTCGTCACCGAGCGCGAGATCCTCGTCGGCCGCTCGGCCCGTACCAATGCCGCCGGGATCGCCGAACTGACCCGGCTTGTCGCCCCCTGGGGCCACACCGTTCGCGAGGTGCACACGCCCCCCGGCGTCCTCCACTTCAAGACCGACTGCTCGCTTCTCGACGGGGATACGGTCCTGTCGACAAAGCGCCTCTCCGCTTCCGGCTGTTTCGCGGGCTACAAGGTCATCGACGTGGCCGAGGGCGAGGAAGCCGCCGCCAACACCATCCGCTTCAACGACCTGGTGCTGATGCCCGCAGGCTTCCCGAAGACCCGCGACGCCATCGCGGCGGCAGGCTTCACCACCCGCGAGATCGGCAATACCGAATGCGCCAAGCTGGACGGGGGCATGTCCTGCCTCTCGCTCCGCTTTACCCCTGCATGACCTTCAACCTGCTGGCCATCGCCCAGTCCGGCCGGCTGGAGCACGAGGCGATCCTGCTTGCCGCCTCGCTTCGCCGCTCCGACCCCGGCTTCGCGGGCAGCCTTTTCATCGCCGAACCGCAGCCCGGCCCGAAGTGGCGCGACGACCCTCGCATGTCCGACCGCAGCCGCAAGGCGCTCACCGCCCTCGACGCGCAAATCCTGCCCTTCGAGAGCCGCGCCTTCGGGTCCGACTACCCGCATGGCAACAAGATCGAGGCGCTGGCGGCCCTGCCTGACGCACCCTTCCTTTTCCTCGACACCGACACGCTGATCACCGGCCCGGTCAGCGACATCCGCTTCGACTTCGCCAGACCCTCCGCCTCGATGCGGCGGGAAAACACCTGGCCGAAGGTGGAGCTTTACGGCCCGACGCTGCACGACACCTGGGCGGCGCTCTATTCTCGCTTCGGCCTCGACTTCGCCGCCTCCTGGGACACCAGCCACCCCGAGGACTACTGGCAGCGCTACCTCTATTTCAACGCGGGCTGGTTCTTCCACGAAAGCCCCCGTGCCTTCGGCAACCGCTTCCTCGCCTGGGCGCGCGACATCCGCGACGCCCCGCCCGAAGCCCTGGTCTGCCAGGAACTGTACCCCTGGCTCGACCAGATCACCCTGCCGCTGGTCATCCACTCGTTCGGAGGTGGCCGCCCCGGTCCCGACCTCGGCGCGCTGGACGGCAGCGCGACCTGCCACTACCGCACGCTGCCGCTGCTCTACGCCCGCGAAAGCGACCGCGCCGTCGAGGTGCTGGAAGGGCTTGCCGACGACCTCCGCCCCGTCCTGCGGCAATGGGGGGCCTTCAAGCGCATGGTGATCCAGGGTGAGGGCGTCACGGCTCGCACCCTCTTCGACCGCGACAACCTTCCCCGCCGGGAACAGGTGATCCGCAACACCCTGAAACGCGAAGGGCTCTGGGTGCGATAGGCGTCAGCTTTCGCCGAAGCCCAGGCCCGGCTCAAGCCGTTCCCAGCTTTGGTCCATCGGCCAGGCATCCGACAGCCAGGGCACCGCGAAATGCCCGAACCGCAGCGAAAGCTGCGCCTCCGCCTGCTCCTCGTCCATGCCCTTGATCGCTGCCAGATACAGCGACAGCGCCAGTCCGGTCCGGTCCGACCCATGTCGGCAATGCACCAGCAGCGGCTTCGGCATGTCGCGCATCAGCGCGATGAGCCGGGCTGCCTCTTCCGGCCGCAGCTCCCGCGAGGCGTTCATCGCGAAATCGACATGCTCCAGCCCAAGCGCCGCACTGGCCGCGATCTCGTCGTCATACCAGCCCTGCCCCGGCCCAGCCCCGCGCAGGTTCAGTACGCTGCGGATACCGTAGCCCGCCTGATAGTCCTTCAGGTCCGCCGCCGTGACCTGGGCCGAGCGATAGACCTCGCCCGCCACCACCGCGTGAAAATTGCCCGACAGATGCAGATAGGCCAGGAAGCCGCACAGTGCGACAACTGCGCCGGACGCCGCCAGCACGCCGACCCGGATGAACTTCCAGCCTCGCATCCCGGCTCTCCCGTCACGTTGGCCCGGTGTGCCGGGGAAAGGCGCATCGGTCAATAAGCGGGAGTAGCATGCCGCCGGACGTGACCGGATCGGCGATCACATCTCCATCACCACCACCGGCCAGAGCGACAGCACCAGAAGCCCCGCCATCCCCCAATTGAAGGCGCGCAGCCGCCCCGGCCCTTCCAGCCAGCGCCGCACCGCCTGCCCCGCCCCCGCCCAGACCGACACCGAGGGCAGGTTGACGCAGGCGAAGGCCACGGCCACGGCGGCATAGGCCCAGATCGACGGCTCCGTCACATAGGCCGCGACCGCCCCCAGCGCCATTGCCCAGGCCTTCGGGTTCACCCACTGGAACGCCGCCGCCTGCAGGAATGTCATCGGGCGCGCCTTGGCCCGCCCCTCGCCCGGCGCTCCGGACTGCGCGATCTTCCAGGCCAGCCACAGCATGTAGGCGACCGACGCCAGTTTCAGCCCCATCAGCGCCGGGGGCCAGGCCCGGAACACCCCGGCCAGCCCGAGGCCCACCAGGAACACCATCAGCGCATGGCCGATGGAGATGCCCAGCATATGCGGCACCGTGCGTCGGAAGCCGAAGTTCACCCCGCTTGCCAGCAGCATCATGTTGTTCGGCCCCGGCGTGACCGAGGTGACGAAGGCAAAGCCCAGGAGGGCAAGGAACAGGTCATGGGTCATGGCTGCAATTCTGCAGCGTATTCGATAGCACATGATTGCAAAAATGCGACCAACCAGACTATCTTCGCAACAAATGACGAAGCTTGACGAGATAGACCACCGGATATTGCGAGAGCTTACCCGCGACGCCCGCCAGCCGAACCTAGCGCTGGCCGACCGGGTGGGCCTGTCGCCCTCGGCCTGCCTGCGGCGGGTGCAGGCGCTTGAAAAGGCCGGCGTGATCAAATCCTACCGCGCCGTCCTTGACCCTGCCCAGCTTGGCATCGGTTTCGTCGCCTATGTCACCGTCGGCCTCGGGGCCCATACCAAGGCCGCGCAGGAAGCCTTCGAGCGCGCCGTTGCCCGCGCCCCCGAAGTCCGCGAGTGCCACAACATCACCGGCACGGTGGAATACCTCCTCCGCGTCGAATGCACCGATCTTGCCGCTTTCAAGCACTGGCATACCGAGGTGCTGGGCACCCTGCCGCAGGTGCGCGCCATCACCACCTTCGTCGTGATGGGCAGCCCGAAGGACGACCGCGCCTGACCCGTCAGGCGGCTTTCGGCGGATATTTCGGCGTGTGCAGCCCCAGCCTCCGCGCCGTCGCAACGTCCGCCAGCAGGTCCCGTTCCGCCGCCTTGAACAGATCGTCCAGCCGCTCGATCACGAAATAGACCGGCTGGTGGATGTCGATCCGGTAGGGCGTGCGCAGGATGTCGATCACGTCGAAGGGCCGCAACTCCGGCTTGCCTTCTCCCTGCCCGACCGACCACAGCAATTCCGACGGCGAGGAAGCCAGCCCCGACCCCAGCGTCTTCGTCTCGCCGCCCTCCACCGTCAGCCCGAACTCGATGGAAAACCAGTAGAGCCGGATCAGCCAGGCATAGTCCTCCTTGGCGCAGGCCATCCCGGCCCGCCCGATCGCCTGCGAGAACCCGGCAAAGCGCGGGTCGGTCAAGAGGGGCGTATGGCCGAATATCTCGTGGAAGATGTCCGGCTCCTCGATGTAGTCGAAATCCTTGCGACTGCGGATGAAGCTGGCGGCAGGAAAGCTGCGGTCGGCCAGCATCGCGAAGAACCGCCCGAAGGAAATCAGCGCCGGGACCGGCACCACCTGCCACCCGGTCAGCACCCGCAGCTTGCGCGACAGGTCCGGGCATTGCGGCACGCGGGTCTGGGGCATGTCCAGCACCTCCAGCCCGCGCAAATAGGGCTGGGCGGCATGTCGGTGGACCATCGGCCATTGCCGCGCCACCAGGTCGCGCCAGACCGCATCCTCCTCCGCCGTATAGTCGATGAACCCCGCCGCATCGGGATGCTTCGCGGCATAGCTGGTCATTCGCGGCCCTCCTGGCTTTCCCTAAGCTTGCCGGATTTAGACGGAATCTCATTTCTTTCTGCGCCCGATCTGGCACAATCGGGGCAAGCCATACCCAGAAGACGCGGCATCATGAAACCTGATTTCCCCCTGGACGACGCCGACCGCCGCATCCTCGCCGCCCTGCAACGCGACAGCACCCTGTCGGTGCAGGCCCTTGCCGAGATCGCGCAGATGTCCCCCTCGCCCTGCTGGCGCCGGGTCAAGGCCCTGAAGGAAGCCGGGGTGATCCGCGCCGAGGTGGCGCTGGTCGACCGCCGCCGCGTCGGAATGCCGGTCCTCGCCTATATCCACCTCTCGCTGGTCGACCATTCCGAAATGACGATCCGCAAGCTCGACGACTTCACCAGGGCCCAGGACCGCATCGTCGAATGCGCCACCATCACCGGGGCCGACGACTACATGATCAAGGTCATGGCCCGCGACCCCGAGGATCTGGAGCGTTTCCTGATGCATGACCTCCTCGCCTTGGGCGTCGTGCGCTCCTCCACCACCCATTTCGTCCTGCGCCAGACCAAGTACACCACCGCCGTTCCGCTGGACTGACGCCGCGTCTCGTGCCAAAACGCGCCATGCCTGTCGCAAAAGGGGACATCGGATGACCGTCTGCTTCACCACCGACCGGATGCTGCATTTCGGCGATTGCGACATCTCGGGCACCGCCTATTACCCGGCCTACCTGAACATCCTGAACGGCGTGGTCGAGGAATTCTGGGCCCATATCGGCTGGCCCTGGCACGAGATCATCTGGAACGAACGCTGGGGCACGCCCACCGTCCATCTCACCTGCGATTTCTCGAAACCCTCGTTCTTCGGCGACACGCTGACGTTCCGGCTGACGATCCTGAAGGTCGGCAAATCCTCGGTCCGCCTGCGCCATACCATCCACTGTGGCGAAGAACATCGCTGGTCGGTCGAACAGGTGCTGGCGGCAAGCTGGCTTGACAAGCATACCTCGATGCCCTGGCCCGACGCGGTGAAGGCCAAGCTGGAAAGCCTGATGGCCCCGCCCGAACCCGACCGCCGCGCCGTCGGCGCGCCGCAGCCATGAGCGCCGACACCGCCCCCCTGATCCCGGCTGGCGCCGCCTATTTCCGCCCCGCCCGCGCCGATGCGCCGACCCGCGCCTTCGACTTCCTGATCTGCCCCACCTTCACCCTTCTCGCCTTCGCTTCCGCGGTCGAGCCCCTGCGCATCGCCAACCAGCTTTCGCAGCGCCCGCTCTATGCCTGGCGCACCGCCACGGCGGACGGCCAGCCCGTCACCTCGTCCTGCGGCCTGACGGTGCAGGTCGACGGCCCCCTCGGCACCCCGACCCGCGACGCGACCCTCGTCGTCTGCGCCGGCAACCAGCCCGAGAAGGTGATCACCCCCGCCCTCGTCGCCGCCGTCCAGCGCCACCACCGCCACGGCGGCCCGGTGGCCGGGCTTTGCACCGGCCCCTTTGCGCTGGCGAAGGCGGGCCTTCTGACCAACCGTCGCTTCACGCTGCACTGGGAAAACCAGCCCGCCTTCCGCGAGATGTTTCCCGCCCTCACCCCCGCCGAGACCAAGTTCGAGATCGACGACCGCATCCTCACCAGCGGCGGCGGGGCGGCAGCGACCGACCTGATGATCGACATCATCGCCCGCGACCAGGGCGAGGCCTTCGCGACGATGGTCCTCGACATGTGCCTGCGCCGCGTCGCCATCGGCCGCGACCCGGGCCAGCGCTCCTCGCTTTCCGCCGTGGCGCAGCTCAGGAACCCCGGCCTTTCGGCGATGGTCGAGCTGATGAAGCGCCACATCGAGGAGCCCTTGTCGATGGAGGAAATTTCCGCCCGCGTAGGTTACTCCCGCCGCAACGTCGAGCGCATCTTCCGCAAGGCGCTTGGCCAGCCCCCCGCGCGGTTCTACCTCGACATGCGGCTCGACCATGCGCGGAACCTGCTCTCTGGCACCGACCTCAGCCTGTCCGAGATTTCCGCCGCCTGCGGCTTTGCCACAAGGTCGCATTTCTCCAAGGCCTTCACCGCCCGCTTCGGCACCGCCCCCAGCCGGTTGCACGCAAGGCTCTAGCTCCGCACCGTGTGCTCTGCGTTGCCGATGATCAGGCTCTGGCCCGAATAGATGTCCCCCGTCATCTGCAAGGCCAGCCGCTCCGCATCGCGGCGCCGGATGCTCTCGGCGACGTCCTCGATCTCGTCGTCATCCACGCCCAGCACCTCCAGCGCCTTGCCGCCAAGCGCAAGGGCCGAGTGGAAGACCTCGCGCATGTAGTGGTCGACGCCCTCTTTCACCAACTCCAGCAGATGCGCCCGGTCCCAGGCCCGCGCCAGGATCACCGCGTTCGGGAACTCGTGCTTGACCAGCTTCGCGATCCGCGTGGTGGTTTCCTTCCGGTCGGTCGCGATCATCACCGCCCGCGCCGTCTCGGCCCCGGCGGCCTTCAGGATATCCAGCCGGGTGCCGTCGCCGAACCAGACCTTGAAGCCGAAGGTCTCGGCCACGCGGATCATCTCGGGGTCGTCGTCGATGATGTTGATCGTGCATTTCCGCGCCAGAAGCGGCTGGCAGGCGATCTGTCCGAAGCGGCCAAAACCGATCATCAGCACCTGCCCCTTCAGCCCGTCGGGCGCCTCCATCCCGTCGGTCGAGACGACCTCCGCCGGTTTGAACCGGTCATGGAGGATCACCATCACCGGGGTCAGCGCCATCGAGACGATGATGATCGCGTTCAGGACCGCCGCCGCCTCGCTGTCGAGCAGCCCCACCGCCAGCGCCGCCGAATAGAGGACGAAAGCGAACTCGCCGCCCTGCGCCATCAGGACGGTCCGCTCCATCGCCTCGGCGCGGCTTGCCTTGTTCATCCGCGCCACGACATAGATCGCCAGCGATTTCAGCACCATGAAGGCCACGACGCTGATGGCGACCAGCCGCCAGTTGGCCGCGATCACCGACAGGTCCAGCGCCATGCCCACCGCCAGGAAGAACAACCCCAGAAGGATGCCGCGGAACGGCTCGACATCCGCTTCCAGCTGGTGCCGGAACGTCGATTCCGACAAGAGCACCCCCGCCAGGAACGCCCCCATCGCCGTCGACAACCCGCCCAGCTGCAGCCAGAGCGCAGACCCCAGCACCACCAGCAGCGCTGCCGCCGTCATCACCTCGCGCGCCCGCGAAGCCGCCAGCAGCCGGAACATCGGGTTCAGCAGGTAGATCCCCGCCACCACCAGCACCGCAATCGCCCCAAGCCCGATCGCCACGCCCTGCAGGCGGCCGACCAGCGTGACCTCCTCGCCCCCCGGCGCCAGGAAGGCGACCAGCGCCAGCAGGGGCACGATGGCCAGGTCCTCCAGCAGCAGGATCGACACGATCCGCTGCCCCTTCGGCGCGGAAATGTCGTTCCGTTCCTGCAGCATCTGCATCACGATGGCGGTCGAGGTCAGGGTGAACCCCGCCCCCGCGATCAGCGAGCCCGCGTAGGGGTAGCCCAGCACCACGCCCACCAGGCTGAGAAGGCCCACGCAAAGCAACACCTGCAACAGCCCGAGGCCCAGGATATCCCGCCGCATCGCCCACAGCTTCGACGGCTCCATCTCCAGGCCGATGATGAACAGGAACATCACCACGCCCAGTTCGGCCACATGCAGTATCGCCATCGGGTCCGAGAACAGCCCCAGCCCGAACGGCCCGATCACCAGCCCCGCCGCCAGGTAGCCCAGCACCGACCCCAGCCCGATCCGCTTGAACACCGGCACCGCAACCACCGCCGCGCCCAGAAGCGTCACCACCGAAACCAGATCGACGCCCGCCGTCTCTGTCGCCATGCCCCGCTCTCCCCAGCTGTGCAGACAGCATGACCGGCGACGGGCCAATGGCAACCGGATTCCTCCGAAGTCGACCCGCGCGTGAAACCTCTCGGACGGGACTGCTGCCGCCGTGGCCACGCAGCCGGATCTGCCAGAGGTCTATCTCACAAGCAGCAGCTTCTCCCCGCTTTGCGAGATCGTCCAACCCGCGCAGGCCCTGCGGACAAGCGCATCTGCCTCGTCGCCGTGGGTTTCCACCAGGATCGCGGACACGTCCTTCAGCCATCCGGTATCCTTGAACAGCTCCAGCTCGGCGCCTTCGATATCCAGCTTGACCAGGTCGCACTGCCGGCCCGAGAGGATCGACCCCATGTCACAGGCTTCAAAGCCAGCTGGATCGCCCGCATCCGCTTCGACGCAGCGAAACGACCACGGCGCATCGCCGGGGTTTTCGATCTTCAACCGTGTCGAGGATGACCAGATCGCAGTCCGGACAACTTCCACGTTCATCCCACGGGTGTTGCGCACGCACAGCGCACAATTCTCCGCGTTCGGCTCGACCGCGATGATCTTCGCGCCCGGGTAGCGGACGGCGAGGTAGAGCGAGGCAAGACCGCAGTTGGCGCCGCCATCGACGATGAATTTCGGCGAGTCCAGCGGAATGGCGAACTCGTCCTCGATGAAGATCTGTTCGAAAACCTCGATATCCGAACTTGACGATCTGAGGTGGATCCTGCGTCCCAGCGACCCGTGCATGAAGGATATCACCCGCCGCCGGAGCGTCTGCTGGACCTCGAACGAGATCGCATTGAGCAGCCCGATACGCTTGCTCCACCGGACGACGCGACCGAATTTGTATCGCAAATCCAACGCAGGACTCCTCTTGATCCGGATGCCGGCCCGCTCGGATAAGGCGTTCGCGGCCTCCACCTGTCAAGGAAGGCTTCTTCCGCGACAGCCTGATTGCCAGATCAGCTCATCCCTTGAAGACGCTCGCCATATCCGCAAATCCCTTCACCTCGATCGGGTTCCCGCTGGGATCACGGAAGAACATCGTCCATTGTTCGCCGGGCTGGCCCTGAAACCGCACCTGCGGCGGCAGGACGAACGCCACCCCCGCTGCCGTCAGCCGCTCGGCCAATGCCCGCCAGTCGGGCAGGTGCAGGACCAGCCCCAGATGCGGCATCGGCACCATGTGGTCCCCGACCTTGCCGGTGTCCGTCGTCCTGAACGGCTCGCCCAGATGCAGGCTGATCTGGTGGCCGAAGAAGTCGAAGTCGACCCAGGTCTCGGTCGACCGCCCTTCGCGGCAGCCCAGGACCCCGCCATAGAAGGCGCGGGCTTGGTCCAGGCTGGTGACGTGATAGGCCAGATGGAAGGGGGTCAGCATCGTTCTTGGCTCCGTCTCGGGTGCGGCGATCCAAGCATGGAAGCGCCGCCAACCGCAACGATCCTTCTTCCGAAGCCCTTGGCAAGAGATGAATATTCCGTAAACGTCCGCAGCCAAGCCATTGATTTCCTTATATCTGACAAGCCTGTCCACTGTGGACACTCCGACGTTGCCAGTCGCCTCGATCCCTCCTACCCTCACCCCAACCCAAAGGAGGCTCCCATGACCGACCGACCCCTCGGCTTCGACACGCTCGCGATCCACGCCGGTGCCGAGCCGGACCCCGCGACCGGCGCCCGGCAGATCCCGATCTACCAGAGCACGGCCTTCGTCTTCCGCGATGCCGACCACGCGGCCAAGCTCTTCAACCTGCAGGAGGTGGGCTACATCTACTCCCGCCTGACGAACCCCACGGTGTCCGCGCTGGCGAACCGGGTGGTCGCGCTGGAAGGCGGCGCGGGCGGCATCGCCTGCTCGTCCGGCCACGCCGCGCAGATCATGGCGCTCTTCCCGCTGATGCAGCCGGGCCGCAACGTGGTCGCGTCGACCAAGCTCTACGGCGGCACGATCCAGCAGTTCTCGAACACGATCCGCAAGTTCGGCTGGTCGGCGAAGTTCGTCGATTTCGACGACCCGAAGGAGATCGAGAAAGCCATCGACGGCGACACCCGGGCGCTCTTCTGCGAGACGATCTGCAACCCTGGCGGCGCGCTCTCGGACATCCCCGCCATCGCCCGTGTCGCAACCCAGGCCGGCATCCCGCTGATCGTCGACAACACGACCGCCACGCCCTACCTCTGCCGCCCGATCGAGATGGGCGCGACCCTCGTCGTCCATTCCGCCACCAAATACCTGACCGGCAACGGCACCGTGACCGGCGGGATCATCGTCGATTCCGGCAAGTTCAACTGGTCGGCCGACGACAAGTTCCCCTCGCTTTCCCAGCCCGAGCCCGCCTACCACGGCCTCGTCTTCCACCCGACGCTGGGCAACATGGCCTTCACCTTCCACTCCATCGCCATCGGGCTGCGCGACCTTGGGATGACGATGAACCCGCAGGGCGCGCATTACACGCTGATGGGGATCGAGACCCTGGCCCTGCGGATGCAGCGCCATGTCGAGAACGCGCAGATCGTCGCCGAATGGCTGGAGCAGGACCCGAGGGTCGGGAAAGTCACCTATCCGGGGCTGAAGTCCTCGCCCTACTACCATCTCGGCCAGATGATCACGCCGAAAGGTCCCGGCGCCCTTTTCACCTTCACGATCAAGGGCGGCTACGAGGCCTGCGTCAAGCTGATCGACAACGTGAAGCTCTTCTCGCATGTGGCGAACCTGGGCGACACGCGGTCGCTGATCATCCACCCCGCCTCGACCACGCACCGGCAATTGTCGGAAGAGGCGCAGGTCAAGGCCGGGGCCGCGCCGGATTCGGTGCGGCTGTCGATCGGGATCGAGGATGTGCGCGACATCATCGCCGACCTCGACCAGGCGCTGGCCAAGGCCACGGCCTGACCGAAGACCCGCCGCTCAGCCGCCCTTCGCGGGGTCGAGCGGCGGGGCCACGAACATCCCCTTCGGCAGCGGGTCGAGCCAGGCGATCACGGCCCGCGCCTTGACCGGCTGGCCCGGTGTCCAGTCGATGTCCATCTGCGTCGGGCGGCAGGCCTGACCGACACTCTCCCCGGCGCAGGCGGCGGCGACCGTCTCGACCAGCGCCAGAAGTGCCGCGTCGGGGCTCGCGCTGCCCTCCGCGCCGGGCTCGACCTCAAGCGTGACCAGATCGCTGCGCAGGACATGGGCGGCCAGATCGGGAAGCGCTTCGCCCGGGTCCTTCAGGCGAAAGACGATCTCGACCGCGAAACGCGCTGTCCCGGCCACCGGATCGACACTACCCTCGATCACCCGGCCCGCATTCACCGCGCAGTCCTGCGCCAGGCTGTCCAACAGCACCCGGCACAGGCCATCGGCCACTTTCGGAGCACGGATGTCGGCCAGCGCCTGCAGGAAGGCTGGCTCGGGCAGCTGTTCCCCCTCGGCCAGCAGATCGGTCAGCTTCGCCTGCCGTTCGACCCGCAGCACCCGTTCGGGAACGAAGCGGTCCTGCACAAGATAGGCGCGCACATCGGCCTGCGGGATCAGCCCGCCGGTGGGCGAGATCAGCCAGCTCTGCCGCGCAGGCACGACGGGCGCCGGGACTGACGGCGCGGCTGCGGCGGCTTCCCCGGCCGGGGCAGCCTTGGGCAGCGACTGCCAGTACTGCCATCCCGCGGCGCCGAACCCCACGGCCATCAGCACCAGCCCCGTCCCGATCAGAACCCGCAGCATCAGAAGGAAACTCCCTGCCGGAGGGTCTTCAGGTCACCGAAGGCGAAGCTGGTCGCGATGGCCTTGACGCGCCCGGCGAAATCCTCGCCCGCGGCGACCTGACCGCGGATTTCGAAATAGCTGTCCTGCGTCGCCCGTATCCGCGCGCCCTGGATCGGTGCATAGACCGCCTTCGGCCCGACCGCGCCGGGCAGCGGCCCGACGACCGAGAGGGTCCCACCGGCAAAGCCGGCACGGGTCTCATCCGCGGGAACCCCGAAACTGTCATGGAACCAGGTGTTGTAGGCGGCGACGCGGTCCTGCATGACGGCCAGCTTGGCCTCTGCCTCGGCCTTGTCGGCGCTGGTGCCGGTCTTCAGCACCTCGAAGAAGCGATGGCCCGGGTTCAGCGGATAGAACGGCTCGATCCCGCAAGCCGCCAGCGCGTCGCCGGGCAGCACCTCGACCGGGACCACGGGATCAAGATTCGCCACCCCCGCATGCGCGCCGCCCAGAAGGATCACCCGCTCGACCCGGGCACCGGGCGCAAGGTGGATGTTCCATATCCGGTTGCCGCGCGCGGTTTCCAGGACAAGGTAGACCGGCGCGCGGGTTTCGGTCACCGCCACGTCATAGGCCTCGTAGGAGAGGTCCCCGCCGTCGCCCGGCCTGGACAGCCCGGTGTCGCGGTAGGCATTGACGAAGGTCTGCACCGCAGCGGCAAGGTCGCTGTCGTTGTAGGTCAGGAAAGCCAGCCGCAGGCCGGTGTCCTCGGCGGTGACATGGCCGATGGCCGTGCCCTCAAGCGGCGGCGTCAGGCGGCAGCCCGAGATCGGCCGGATCGTGGTGATTTCGGCCGGGATGGCGGACCCCACCTGCGTGGTGTAGCCGTCGATCACATCCGCAATGAATGCCGGCCGGTTCCCCGCCATCGCCGCCACCGGACCTCGCGCCTCAAGCCCGTCAACCCCGTCGTCCAGCAGGTCGGCAGGCGTGTCGCCCGTGCGCTGGGAGCCGTCGATGGTTCCTGCAAGGCCGCCATCAAGAAGCGCCATGACCCGATCCGGCAGGTAGCGTTCAAACGCCTGCGGCCCCAGCGACACCAGGGCAAACCCGGCAAGCATGATGGCACCGACGATCAACAAGCTGATCGGTCCGCGGATCATGGGGAACTGCTCCTGCCTTCTTCTCGTGCTGCAAGATTGCCCGGCGACTTGGGCCAAATCATGACGGAAACCGGCGGAATCCCGTTGAATTCCGCCGGGCGCGGCCGGGAGCGACCGCTCTACTCGGCGATTTCCCAGGTGACCGCGACATTGGCGACCAGACCCAGCTCGCCACCGACCACCGGCACCGGCGACGAGGCAGCCGCCTCGCGGTACATCGGCGCCGGATCGGTCATCGCACCCGCATCCGAGATCGTCAGCAACTGCCCAAGCTTCACCCCGGCAGCCGTCGCCAGAAGCTCGGCCTTGGCACGGGCATCGGCCACCGCTTCCTTGCGGGCCTCGTTGTAGGCGGGTTCGGGATCGGCCAGCCCGAAAGTCAGGCCGTTGAGCGTGTTGGCCCCGTCGGCCACCGAGGCATCCAGCACGGCCCCGGTCGTCTCCAGCGCGCGCACCCGCACCGTCAGCATGTTCGAGGCGACATAGCCGGAAATCGTTGGCGTCGAGCTGTCGTAGCCGGTCCAGTTCGGGTTGATTGACAGGTTCGAGGTCTGCATGTCCCGCGCCTCGATCCCCGAGGCGGCCAGCCGGGCGATCACGGCATCGGTCGCCTTGGAATTCGCGGCCAGCGCCTCGGCTGCCGTGGCGCCCTGCGTGGTCACGCCGATCATCAGGGTTGCCATGTCGGGCGCGGCCTCGACCGTGCCGGTGCCGGTCACGCTGATCGTACGGGTCATGGCATCCTCGGCAAGCACTGGGGCGGCCAGCGGCAGGGCCAGCGCGGTGGACAGGATCAGGGCGGAAAGCACACGCATCGGATTCTCCTTGGTTCGGCGTGACAGTTCTTTGTTGTGACGCGCGCCGCAATGGCTTCCTTGGCCGTTTTCCTTCCCTTCGGCGAAAAGCTGCTTTAGTAAAGCGGCATCCGGCTGGGGCACGTTCCAGCACTTCCAGAATCCGTGCTAGACCCGCGACATGAAACCGACATTTGCACTTGACCTGACCAGCGAGGCCATCGGGCTTCTGCACCGCACGCCGAAAGGCTGGCTCCCGATCGGCGAGACAGCCTTCGACGCCCCCGACCTGGCCGAGGCGATGGACTACCTGCGCAAGACGGCGCTGGGTCTGTCGCCCCTGGGCGTGGCGACCAAGCTGATCCTGCCGAACAGCCAGATCCTCTACACCGAAATCCACGCCCCCGGCCCCAGCCGCGACGAGAAGCGCCGCCAGATCGCGACCGCACTCGAGGGTCGCACGCCCTATGAGGTGGAAGACCTGGTGTTCGACTGGTCGGGCAAGGGTGCCACGGTCAAGGTTGCGGTCATCGCACGGGAGACGCTGGAGCAGGCCGAAGGCTTCGCCGCCGAACACCGGCTGAACCCGGTCTCCTTCGTCGCCATCCCCGAGGACGGTGCCTTCGTCGGCGAGCCCTGGTTCGGCCCGACGACTGCCGCCGCCAGCATCCTCGCCTATGACGAGAAGGTCGAGCGCGACCGCGAGCCGGTGGTGGTCCTGCACCGCGAACTGCCCAAGGCCGAACCTTCGGCCCCGGTTGTCGAGCTGGCGGCGGAACCGGCACCCGTCGCCGAACCGACGCCCGTCGTCGAGGCTTCCGTCCCTGTCGAAGACGAGCCGTTGCCCGGGCTGGAAGAGGCGCTGAACGCCGAGCTTCCCGAACCGCCGCCAGCGCCGACCGCGACCGAACCGGCACCCGCGACCGAAGCGGCGGACGAAGGAGCCGAGGACGGGCTCGACGCAGCCAGCCTCCGCGACCTCGAAGCCGCCCTTGCCGACGACGGGCCAGTGGCCGACGCCCCGTCCATTGCAGCCGCAGTCGAGGAACCGGCCACCCCGGTTGCGCCCGCAACCGCCGCCGACCCCGACGAGGCGCCCTTCGCGCATGTCACCGACAGCGCCGCCTTCCCCGAACCCGAAGACAGCCTCCCGCCCGCTCCGGCGGCGCGAAAGCCGGTCATCGACGACCTGGACGACGACATTCCCCCGGCCCCGCCCTCGGCGGCGATGGTCGCCTTTGCCAGCCGCCGCGCCGCCAGCGCCGATGCAATCCCGCGGCCGATGGAGGGCGTCACCCGCCCGAACCTTGCGGCATCCGGCGGCAAGGCCGGAGGCATCGCCCGCCCGGCGCCTGTCGGCAAGGGCTTCCCCGGCATGGTCACCGCGCCGTCGATTCCGGGCACCCGCGCCAAGCCCAAGCTCAAGGGCGGCGAGATCCCGCGTCCCGCGACGGCAGGCCCGACCACGGTGAAATCTCCCGCCCGGCCCGGTGGCACCTTCGGAACGGTCGCCCCGGCGAAGAAGCGGACCGGCACCGTCTTCCTGGTCATGGTTGCGCTGCTCCTCCTGTTCCTGGCCCTTGTCGCGGCCTGGGCCTCGTATTTCATCAGCGGCAACGGCGCGACGACGACCACGGACGAGGCCTCGGTCACCGACACCACGCCGGGCGTCGACGACGAGATGCTGGCCGACATGCAGGACCCCGAGGGGATGACCGCCCCCCTCCCGGAAGCCGAAACCGCGCCGCAGACCGAAGCCGATGCCGGAACCCTGGCAACCGAAAGCCTGCCGGTAAACATGGGGGGTGAAGACCCCGCTGCGACGACGGAGGCAACTGCGGTCGCTGCGGCGCCCGAACCTGTCGACCCCGCTGCCGTCGACGTCGCCACCGAGGCGGCACCGGCGGCGACCCCCGCGCCTGTGGCGGAACCGGCCCCCGGCACCGTGGTCGCCACCGATGTCTCTGCCGCCTCAGCCCCGGCCGAAGATCAGGACGAGATCTTCCTGTCGGCGATGGACGCTCCGCCTCCGGCACTGGACGCGCTTGCATTGCCCGCGCTGGCCGACGTGACGGATGCCCTGCCTGATCCGGCGATGCCGCCGCCGGCGCCGGGGACGGTCTACCAGTTCGATGCCAAGGGGCTCCTGAAGCCGACTCCAGAGGGGATCGTCAGCCCGGACGGAGTGATGCTGATCGCCGGGAAACCGCCGAAACTGCCTCCGGCACGCAGCGACGTCGCGACGGCCGCCGCTCTGGCGGCCGCAGCCGTTTCGCCCCCTCCCGTGACCGAGCCTGCGGCCTCCGATGCCTCGCTTGTCACCGCCGCCCCCGCTGCCGAAGCGCCGCTTCCGCCGTCCGATCCGGCGATGGCGGGTTTCCGCCCGAAAGCGCGGCCCGAGGGGCTGGCCCCGGCCACGGCGGGCGACGATGCAGCACTTGCCCCCGAAACCGCCAGCGAGTTCGCCGGGATCCGGCCCCTGGCCCGCCCGGCAAGCGTAACCGCCGCGGCAGCGGCTGCGGCCCCCGTCCAGGCCGCCGACCTTGGCGCGCAGGGTGCCTCGCTCACCGCGCAGGCCGAGGCCAAGCTGGCCGAAGCGGCGGCGCTCGAGGCGAAGAACCCGTCGATCGTCGCGATCTCGATGCGACCCGCCGCCCGGCCGAATGATTTCAAGGGCGCAGTCGAGGCCGCTGTCGCTGCGGCGGTCCGCGAGCCGGCCCCGGTCGAGGAAGCGGCCCCGGTCAAGGTCGCCGCCGCCCCCGAAGCGAAGCCCGAGGAAACGGCCGACCTTGACGAGCCGGAGCCGACAAAGGTCGCGCCCTCGATCCCGACCAAGGCCAGCGTGGCGAAGCAGGCAACCTATGCGAACGCGATCAACCTGTCGAAGATCAACCTGATCGGGACCTACGGCACCGACTCGCGCCGCTACGCGCTGATCCGGCAGGCGAACGGGAAGTACAAGAAGGTCAAGGTCGGCGACAAGATCGACGGGGGCACGGTGAAGGCGATCACCGATACCGAGGTCCGCTACCAGAAGGGCGGGCGGCTGGTCAGCCTGAAGATGCCGAAGGCCTGAGCCTGTCCACGGTGGACAGAAAATCAGCCCCTTTGAAATCAATAGTTTGCGCGCGGACGTTTACGATCTGGTAACGCCTGCTCGTCGGGGACTTCGTCCCTTCTCGCGGGAGTGCGACGAGGAGACGAAGTCGAACGAGGAGCCTCCGCTCAGCCCGCCGCGACGCCAGCTTCCGCGAAGGTGGCCATGCCGGAATGGCAGGCGACGGCGCCCTGCACCACGCCGATGGCCAGCGCCGCGCCCGAGCCTTCGCCCAGCCTCAGGCCCAGCGACAGGAGCGGTTCCTTGCCCAGCTTCTCCAAGAGGCGGGCATGGGCACCCTCGGCACTCTGATGCCCCGCGACGCAGTGATCCAGCGCGCCCGGCGCGGCCTTTTCCAGCACCGCCGCTGCCGCCGTGGCGATGAAGCCGTCCAGGATCACCGGCACCCGCGCCATCCGCGCGCCGAGGATCGCGCCGGTCATCGCGGCGATCTCGCGTCCCCCAAGACAGCGCAGCACCTGAAGCGGATCGGCGAGGAGCGCCTTGTGCCGTTCCAGCCCCGCCGCGACGGCGGCTTCCTTGCGGCGCAGGCCCTCGTCATCCACCCCCGTGCCGCGCCCGGCCCAGCCGACCCCGCCGTAAAGCGCAGTCGCAATCGCCGCCGCTGCGGTGGTGTTGCCGATGCCCATCTCTCCGGCGACGAAAAGGTCGGCCTTGGGGTCGACCGCCTCATAGCCCGTCTGCAAAGCGGCCACTACCTCCCCCTCGGTCATCGCCGGGGCCTCGGTGAAATCCGCCGTCGGGCGGTCGAGGTCGAGCGCGTGGACGTCCAGTTTCGCGCCGAAGGCCTTGGCCAGCTGGTTGATCGCCGCCCCGCCGTGGGCGAAGTTCGCCACCATCTGCACGGTCACTTCCGCCGGGAAAGCCGAGACGCCCTTGGCGGTAACGCCATGATTTCCCGCGAAGATCACGATCTGCGGAGTGGCGGCGCGGGGCTTGTCGGTCCCCTGCCAGCCCGCCATCCAGATCGCCAGCTTCTCCAGCCGACCCAAGGCCCCCGGCGGCTTGGTCAACTGGCCGTTCCGCGCCTCGGCCCCGGCAAGCGCGGCCTGATCAGGGGCGGGAAGCTGGCCCAGCAGGGCATGGACATCGGCGAGGCTGTGGAACGGCATGGTCGTCTTCCCGGATTGCACCTTTTCGCGTCTCGGGCTACCCCAAGGCCCAACCCGACGCCAGCCGGAACCTGCCGCTTTGCCCCCAATCCGCGACATTGCCCTCGGGCTTCCCTGCGACCTTCTGTCTGGTTTCGCGCTGCTGACGCGCCTGCCCCTGCCGAACCATCAGGGAACCGGGGCGAGGTCGGCCTGGGCCTGGCCGCTGGTGGGTGCTGTCCTTGGCGCATTCGGGGCGGCGCTGGCGAGCGGTGCCCTGTGGCTGGGGGTCACGCCGGGGGTGACGGCGGTGCTGGTGCTGGCGCTTGGCGCGATGCTGACCGGGGGGCTGCACGAGGACGGGCTTTCGGACACGGCGGACGGGCTTTACGGCGGCTGGACGAAGGCGCGGCGGCTGGAGATCATGAAGGACAGCCGGGTCGGCAGCTACGGGGTGCTGGCGCTGGTGCTGGTCACGCTCGCCCGCTGGGCAGGCCTGACGGCGGTGCTGGTCTATGGCGGCCACTGGGCGGCGCTGGTGGCGACCGGGGCCCTGTCGCGCGCGCCGATGGTGCTGGTGATGGCGCTTCTGCCCAATGCACGCGGCGAGGGGTTGAGCCATGCCACCGGGCGGCCCAGCCCGGCGGTGGCTTTGGTGGGGTTCGGGATTGCCGTGGCGATTGCGGTGGCGCTGACCGGCTGGACGGCGGTGCCGCTGGTCTTTGCGGCGCTGGGTGTGACGGTTGCGCTGGCGTTTTCGGCGCTGCGGCGGATCGGGGGGCAGACGGGGGATATCCTGGGGGCCTCGCAGCAGCTGGCGGAGGTGGCCTGTCTCGCGGTGTTGTCGGCGCGCGTTTGAAGGGAGTCGGGGTAAGGGAGTCGGGGTGAACCCCGACCTACGACGGGCTCCCTCTGGCCTTTGCGCCCGGCCCGCGCTAGAGGAACGCGAGAGAGCTTGCGAGGCTGCCGCCCATGTCCGACTATTCCGACGCCATTTCCTCGACCGAGGAGATCATCGAAGACGCCCGCAACGGGCGAATGTTCATCCTGGTCGATCACGAGGACCGCGAGAACGAAGGCGACCTGGTGATCCCGGCGCAGATGTGCACGCCGAACGCGATCACCTTCATGGCGACGCATGGCCGGGGGCTGATCTGCCTGGCGCTGACGGCGGAACGGGTGGACCACCTTGGCCTGCAGCTGATGGAGCGGAAGAATTCCTCGCGCCATTCCAGCGCCTTCACCCTGTCGATCGAGGCGGTCGAGGGGATCGCCACCGGGATTTCGGCGGCCGACCGGGCGCGGACGGTGGCCGTGGCGACCGACCCGATGAAGGGGGCGGCGGATATTGCCTCGCCCGGTCACATCTTCCCGCTGCGGGCGCGCGATGGTGGCGTGCTGGTCCGCGCGGGCCATACCGAGGCGGCGGTGGATGTGTCGCGGCTGGCGGGGCTGAACCCGTCCGGCGTGATCTGCGAGGTGATGAACGACGACGGCACGATGGCCCGCCTGCCCGACCTGATCAGGTTCGGCCAGAAGCACGGCATCAAGATCGGCACGATTTCCGACCTGATCGCCTATCGCCGCAAGCACGACAACCTGGTCAAGGAACGCTCGGTCCGCTCGGTGCATTCGGTGCATGGCGGCGACTGGCTGATGCGGGTCTTCACCGACGACCTGCAAGGCGCGGACCATGTCGTGCTGACCAAGGGCGACCTGACGACGCCCGATCCGGTGCTGGTCCGCGTCCATGCGCTGAACGCGCTGGAGGATGTGCTGGGCCTTGGCACCGGCAGCGACCTGCCGGCCGCGATGCGGATCATCGCGGCGGAAGGCCGGGGCGCGGTGGTGCTGCTGCGCGACACGACGATGAAGATGGTCGAGGATGGCGAGCATTCGCCGCAGACGCTGCGCCAGTATGGCATCGGGGCGCAGATCCTGTCGGCGCTGGGGCTGAAGACGATCACGCTGGTGACGAAT
This sequence comes from Tabrizicola sp., assembly GCF_041911175.1. Taxonomy (GTDB): domain Bacteria; phylum Pseudomonadota; class Alphaproteobacteria; order Rhodobacterales; family Rhodobacteraceae; genus Tabrizicola. The sequence goes on along the minus strand of NZ_JAYRPN010000018.1, from coordinate 28,500 downwards.
TCCGTGGCGCCGAAGCTTGTCGGGGTCGAGGGCTATGACCTGACCGTCGCGGGCACCCACCCGATCAAGGAGTAGGTCATGGCCGGGACCGAGACGCATTACACGCTGCCGCTGCCGAAGTTCGACAAGCCGGTGAAGCTGCTGGTCGTGGTGGCGCCCTACTACAAGGACATCGCCGACAACCTCGTCGCCGGGGCGAAGGCGGTGGGTGCGGCCTGCGGCGCCACGGTCGAGGTGATCGAGGTGCCCGGCGCGCTGGAAGTGCCCTCGGCCATCGCGATGGCGGAGCGGATGGCGGAATATGACGGCTATGTCGCGCTTGGCTGCGTGATCCGGGGCGAGACGACGCATTACGATACGGTCTGCAATGACTCGAGCCGGGCGATCAGCCTCTTGGGCTTGCAGGGCGCCTGCATCGGCAACGGCATCCTGACGGTGGAGAACCGCGCGCAGGCCGAGGTGCGGGCGGACCCTCAGGGGCAGAACAAGGGCGGGGGTGCCGCAGCGGCGGCCTTGCATCTGGTGGCCTTGTCGCGCAAATGGGCCGGCACATCCAAGGGGATCGGTTTCCGGGCATGACGTCGGTTAAGGGGCAGGATCGCGGCCAGCAGAAGCGCCAGATGAAATCGGCGTCGCGGCTTTATGCCGTGCAGGCGCTCTTTCAGATGGAAGTCTCGGGCCAGACGGTGGAAGCCGTGACGCGCGAGTTCGAGACGCACCGCTTTGGGGCTGTCTATGAGGAAGGCGAGTTCGCCGAGGGCGACGTTGACCATTTCCGCAGCGTCGTGGGTGCGGCGGTGAACTGGCAGGCGAAGATCGACCAGCTGACCGACCGGGCCTTGGTCGCGGCCTGGCCCATCGACCGGATCGACCCGGTGCTGCGGGCGTTGTTCCGCGCGGCGGGGGCCGAGCTGGTGGACACGGGCACACCGCCCAAAGTGGCGATCACCGAATATGTCGACGTGGCCAAGGCTTTCTTCCCGGACGGAAAAGAGCCAAAGTTCGTCAATGCCGTCCTTGACCACATGGCGCGCGAGGCCAAGCCCGAGGCTTTCTGACGCGTCATAGGGATATCCGACCCGATGAAGGAGCCCCGATCATGCGTCTTCCCCTCTTCCTGTCAGCGGCTTTCGCCCTGACCGCCTGCGTCACCCCCGCCCTGTCGAACGACGAGATCGCCGGGGTCGACTGGCATCTGGTGGGGCTGGAGGGGCAGGAGGTCGGCTGGGAAGCTTTGCTACGCTTTGAGGGCGACAAGGTCGCGGGGAACGCGCCCTGCAACCGCTGGTTCGGAACGAATTCGGCGGCGCTGCCTGCGGTGTCGATCCTGGGCATCGGCGCGACCAAGATGGCCTGCCCGGACCTTGCTGCGGAAAGCGCCTTCTTCGAGGCCCTGCAAGCCATGCAGCGGGCCGAACTGGATCAGGGACACCTGTACCTGATCGGGCCGGAGGGGCGGATCATGGAATTCGCGAAAGGCCCAGGCGAGCCCTGCCTGTCCTGCCTCGCGCGGCAGTAGGACGTCAAGAAATGCCAGGCGGTGCGTGTAATCACGCACCCGACCGGGGGGGTAGGGTGCGGGATTTCACGCACCCCCCCGATCAGCGGTTCGCCTCGAACAGCGCCGCGGCCCGGTCGAAGAAACGCTCCCGTACTGCAGGGCCTTCCATCATGATCTCGTGCTCGGCGCCAGGGTAGAGGTCGAGCTGGCCGTTCGACCAACCCGCCATCCGCAGATGCACCGGGGGCACGTCCACCACTTTCTCTGCCGTCCCCAGCGCGCAGATCGCCGGGATTTTCGGCGCGGGCAGCACCGACAGCGCGGCGCATTCGCGCAGCGCCTGCTTCAGCCAGCCGATCGAGGGCCCACCCAGCGCCAGATCCGGCACTTCGGCGACCTGGCGGCGCATGTAGTCCCACATCTCGCGGTCGGTGGTCAGCACGTTTCCGGCAAAGGGCGCCTGCAAGAGATAGGTCTCGGCGCTGGTCGAAGGGGCGAAGCGGTTCGCCAGGCCCAGCGGCCCGGCAAGGGCCGAGACAACGGAAGCCACGGGGCGCAGCCAGGCGGCCATCGCGATGCCCCACATCGGCGCCGAGAACACCGCGGCCTTCACCGGCATGCCCCGCAGCAATCCGCGCAAGCCGATGCAGCCACCCATCGAATGCGCCAGCATGAACCAGGGCTGCGGCAGGCCCGCGCGCGTCGCCTCGGCCAGAAGCGCGTCAAGATCCTGCTGATACTCGGAAAAATCGCCGACATGGCCTTCGCGCCGGTCAGGCAGCGCACGGTCGGCCAGCCCCTGCCCGCGCCAGTCTATCGTGATGACGGAAAAGCCGCGCGCGACCAGATCACCCGCCGCGCGGCCGTATTTCTCGACGCATTCGGTCCGGCCCGGCAGCAAGAGGACCGTCCCCTTGTCCCCCGCCTTCCACCAGGCCACGCGGATGCGCGCCGCCCCGGCCTGCAGCCAGACGCAGGTCGCGTCCGGCGGTGCATCGGCAAGCCCCGCGTGGAACGGGGCCGGGAGGACCGCGTCGTGCTTCACCCCAGCACCGAGCCCAGTTTCATCGCGAGACCCATGTTGCCGTCGACCGCAAGCTTGCCGGTCATGAAGGCCATCGTCGGGTTCATGTCACCGTCGAGGATCGAACGGAACACATCGGCATCGGCGGTCAGCGTCACGTCGGCCTCTTCATCCCCGGCGCGGACACCCTGCCCGTCCAGCATGATCGCCCCTTCGCCGGGGATCACGAATTTCGCAATGCCGTCGAACCCGCCCGACAGTTTCGCCCCCAGCGCCTTGACGGCTGCGTCGATCATTTCGCTCATCACAAGTCTCCCCTTCGTGACCCGGGCGCCACTGGCAATCCGGCGCGGATCGGTTACCATCATGTTATGGGTCGTGAAGCCGCCATTCTCAATCGTATCGTTGCGGCACTTCTGTCGCTTTTCCTGACTTGCGCGGGGGCCTGGGCCGAGGACACGGCCAAGCTGGACGGGTTGTTCGAGCGGCTGAAGACCGCGGACGAGGGCGAGGCGAGCCGGATCGAGCGGGAAATCTGGCTGGAATGGTCGAAGTCGGGATCCCCTGCCGAGGATCTGCTCTTGCAACGCGGCAAGGATGCGATGGACCTGGGCGACTATCCGGCAGCCATCGAGCATTTCACCGCGATCATCGACCACGACCCCGACTTTGCCGAGGCCTGGAACGCGCGGGCCACGGCCTATTACATGGCGGGCGAGTTCGGGCCCTCGGTCGCCGACATCGCCCATGTGCTGAGCCTGAACCCCCGGCATTTCGGGGCGCTGTCGGGGCTGGCGCTGATTCTGGAGGAAAGCGGCAAGCCGGAAAAGGCGCTGGAGGTCTACAAGGCCGCCCTTGCCATCCACCCCCATCTTCAGGGCGCGGTGGAAGCCGTCGAGCGGCTGGAGACGGAAGCCGAGGGGCAGGAGCTTTAACGCATGGACGCGACCCGGCGGGTGACGGCGGTCCTTGGGCCGACGAATACCGGCAAGACCCATCACGCCATCGACCGGATGCTGGCGCACCGCACCGGCGTGATCGGCCTGCCGCTGCGGCTTCTGGCGCGCGAGGTCTATGACCGGATCGTCGCGCGGGTCGGGCCTTCGGTCGTGGCGCTGGTCACGGGCGAGGAACGGATCGTGCCGGAGCGGACGCAGTACTGGGTCTGCACCACGGAAGCGATGCCCCTGGAGATCGGCGCCGATTTCGTCGCCGTGGACGAGATCCAGCTTTGCGCCGACGCCGACCGGGGACATGTTTTCACCGACCGGCTCTTGCGCGCGCGGGGGCTGAACGAGACGCTGTTCCTGGGGTCCGACACCATGCGCGGGGCGATTGCCGGGCTGGTGCCGCATGTCACCTTCCTTCGCCGCGAGCGGATGTCGACGCTGACCTATGCCGGGTCGAAGAAGATCAGCCGGATGCCGCCCCGCAGCGCCATCGTGGGCTTCTCGGTCGAGAACGTCTACGCGATTGCCGAGCTGATCCGGCGGCAGAAGGGCGGCTGCGCGGTGGTGATGGGGGCCTTGTCGCCCCGGACCCGCAATGCCCAGGTGGCTTTGTACCAGAACGGCGACGTGGATTATCTGGTGGCGACCGATGCTATCGGCATGGGGCTGAACCTCGACATCAAGCATGTGGCGTTTTCCGCGACCGCCAAGTTCGACGGCCGCCGGATGCGGGCGCTTTACCCGCAGGAGCTGGCGCAGATCGCGGGGCGGGCCGGGCGGCATACCGAGGACGGCACTTTCGGCGTGACCGGCGAGGCGCGGCCCTTCGACGAAGAGCTGGTGGAGGCCATCGAGACCCACCGCTTCGCACCCGTGCGGAAGCTGCACTGGCGCAACGAGGCGCTGGATTTCGGCTCGGCCGAGCGGCTGATCCGCAGCCTGGAGGAACCCACCTCGAACGACTGGCTGACCCGGGCGCGCGAGGCGGACGACCTTTTGTCGCTGAAGGCGCTGGCGGCGCTGCCCGAGGTGCGGGACAAGCTGACCGAACCGAAGCGGGTGCAGCTCCTCTGGGACGTGTGCCGCATCCCGGACTTTCGGTCGTCCTCTGGGGTGGAGCATACGACGCTGTTGACCCGCATCTTCGAGTTTCTCGTGGGGCGTGGTCTGGGCGGCGGCCGCATCCCAAGCGACTGGCTGGCGCAGGCGATCAGGCGGATCGACCGGACCGAGGGCGACATCGACGCTTTATCGCGCAGATTGGCGCATATCCGCACCTGGACCTATGTCAGCCAGCGGAAAAACTGGGTCGAAGACGAAAGCCATTGGCGCGACGAAACCCGCGCTGTAGAAGACCGCCTGTCGGACGCGCTTCACGCGGCACTGACGCAACGATTTGTCGACCGGCGGACGTCTGTGCTGCTCCGCCGGTTGAAGCAGAAGGAGGCTCTGGTGGCCGAAGTGAACGACAAGGGCGAAGTGACGGTCGAAGGCGAATTCGCCGGGAAACTGGAGGGGTTCCGCTTCCGGCAGGACGCCTCGGCGACCCCGGATGCCGCGCGGACGCTGGCGCAGGCCGCGATCCAGGCCTTGAAGCCGGAATTCCACCTGCGCGCCGACCGCTTCTACAACGCGCCGGACACCGAGCTGGACTTCACCGAACAGGGCGGCCTGATGTGGGGCACGAATGCGGTGGGCAAGCTGGTCAAGGGCTCCGAGCCCGCGAAACCGGCGGTCGAGGCCTTCGTCGATGAAGAGGCCGGGCCGGAGGTGGCCGAAAAGGTCCGCCGCCGGTTGCAGCATTTCATCGACCGCAAGGTCGCCGCCCAGTTCGAGCCGCTTCTGGCGATGGGCCGCGACGAGGCGCTGACGGGTCTTGCGCGGGGTTTCGCCTTCCGCCTGTCCGAGGCGATGGGCGTCCTGCCGCGTGACGCCGTGGCGTCCGAGGTGAAAGAGCTGGACCAGGAGGCGCGGGGGGCCCTGCGCAAGCATGGCGTCCGCTTCGGCCAGTTCACCATCTTCCTGCCCGCGCTGCTGAAACCCGCACCCACGCGGCTGCGGCTGGTCTTGTGGTCGCTGTGGAACGGCTTGCAGGAGTTTCCCGAATCCCCGCCTCCGGGTCTGGTGACGATCCCCAACGTCGCCGAAGTGCCGAAGCAGCACTACACGCTCGCGGGCTACCACCCTGCTGGCACCCGTGCGATCCGCATCGACATGCTGGAACGCCTGGCCGACATCCTGCGGCAAAAGGACAGCCGCGCCGGGTTCGAGGCGACGCCCGACATGCTGTCGATCACCGGCATGACGCTGGACCAGTTCGCCGACCTGATGGGCGGTCTGGGCTACAAGGGCGAAAAGGCGGAACGCGCCAAGGTCAAGGCCGAGGCGCCGAAGGCCCCCGAGATTTCCGAGGAAGCCGCCGCCGCCATCGCCGCAGGCGTGCCGATTCCGGAAGAAGTCTCGATCCTTGCCCCGGTCGCGGAACCGGAAGCCGAAGCCGCGCCGGAGATGGAGGCCTTCTACACCTTCACCTGGGCACCGAAGCCCCGGCAGCGCCCCGAACGCACCCCCCGCCCCGAGCGGAAGGAGGGCGAAGCCCGTGCGCCGCGCGGTGATCGTGCAAGGGGAGACCGCCCACAGGGAGACCGTCCGCAGGGCGACCGGCCCAAAGGCGACCGTCCCCGCGGCGACAGGCCGAAGGGCGACCGGCCCAAGGGCGATTACAAAGGTGGCAAGCCGCAGCGCGACGACCGGCAGAAATCGTTCGAGGCCCGCCCGCCGCGCGCGGAAAAGCCCATCGACCCGGACAACCCCTTCGCCGCGCTTCTGGCGCTGAAGGGAAAGGTCTGATTGGCCGGGCCTTCGGGCAAACCCGACCCGAATGCCGCACGCAAACTGCGGCTGGACAAATGGCTCTGGCAGGCGCGGTTCTTCAAATCGCGCGGCCTGGCTGCCGAGGTGATCGAGGCGGGCTCCGTCCGGGTGAACGGAACCCGCATCACCCGCCCCGGTCGCGATGTGACCGAAGGCGACACGCTGACCTTCCCGCAAGGCGACCGCATCCGCGTGGTGCGCATCCTTGCCCTTGGCCAAAGGCGCGGCCCGGCCCCGGAAGCACAGGCGCTCTATCTCGATCTCGACGCATCTGCCGCACCGGACCCGCTTGAATGATCCGCCCGGCTGCTCTAGCTACAGCCTGAACACATCGCACCAGAGTCACGCCCATGACCTATGTCGTCATCGACAACTGCATCGCCTGCAAATACACCGACTGCGTCGAGGTCTGCCCGGTCGACTGCTTCTACGAAGGCGAGAACATGCTGGTCATCCACCCGGATGAATGCATCGACTGCGGCGTCTGCGAACCGGAATGCCCCGCCGACGCGATCCGCCCGGATACCGAGCCGGACATGGAGGAATGGGTCAGCTTCAACCGCAAATATGCGGTGCAATGGCCGGTGATCGTGACCAAGAAGGACCCGCTCCCGGGCTACGAAGAGCGCGACGGCGAGACCGGGAAACGCGACAAGTACTTCTCGGAAGCGCCCGGCACCGGCGGCTGACCGCGCGACCCGATTCGGGCGAAAGCAAGGCCACGAATCGGTTACATCGGGGGAAACCCAGTTGTTCCAATGCGTTATGCCTGAACTGTCCGGTTTCGCGGCAGTTGGAATCAGCGCGTTTTTGTGTTATTGTTCGTTTACAAAGCAAGCATGGAAGCCTGACACCGGCTTAGCGCGCACCGCCTGGGCCGAAATCTTTTGTGACAATCCAGCTCCACTCGCCTGAACTGCGGTTCAGCGCGCGCGGGGTCTTTGTCGCGGAGGGGGCTCCTCACTGGGGAATGTGTATGACCAAGTCGAAGAAGCCTGAATTCCGCCCGAACGATTTCGTGGTCTATCCCGCGCATGGCGTGGGCAAGATCATCTCGATCGAAGAACAGCAGATCGCCGGGATTCAGCTGGAGCTTTTCGTCATCTCCTTCGAGAAGGACAAGATGACCCTGCGCGTCCCCACCCACAAAGCGCTCGACATCGGCATGCGGGCGCTGTCGGCCCCCGACGTGGTGACCAAGGCGCTCGACACGCTGAAGGGCAAGGCCAAGGTGAAGCGCGCGATGTGGTCGCGCCGGGCGCAGGAATACGAGCAGAAGATCAACTCGGGCGACCTGTTGTCGATTGCCGAAGTGGTCCGCGACCTGCACCGCACCGACGACCAGCGCGAGCAGTCCTATTCCGAGCGCCAGCTCTACGAAGCCGCGCTGGAACGCCTGACCCGCGAAGTGGCGGCTGTGTCGGGCGTGGATGAGGCGGGTGCCGCGAAGCAGGTCGATCAGGTGCTGGTCGGCCGCGCGGCCTGAGCCTTCGCGGATGGAGTGCGGAACGGCGGTCCGAAGGGGCCGCCGTTTTTCATTGGCGCGTCCGCCGCGGCCCGCCGCCGGTCAAAGTCGCAGCAGGAAGCCCATCTCGCCATCGGGCTGCAGGCCCTGCGCTTCCCATCCCAATCCGGCGTAAAGCCGCGCCGCCCGGGTGCCGGGATCGGTGGACAGGCGAAGCATGGCATGGCCCGCGGCCTTCATATCCTCGCAGACCTTGACCAGCAGCCTTTTGCCAAGACCCGCGCCTTCGAAATCGGGATCGACGAACAGCGCCCAGATCGTTCCGTCGCGCGGATCGCCTGCCGCAAATCCGGCGATCTGGCCATCGACCTCAGCCAGCCAGACCAGATTCCGCGACACGAACCAGTCATAGTCCTCCCGCGTGACCGAAGCCGGATCGCGCAGCCGGTTCTCCCGCACGGCCCCGCGAATGCGGATCAGCTGGTCGATGTCGTCGGGTGTGGCGCGGCGCGGTTCGGTCACCCGAAATACCGCTCTGCCGGCAGATAGCCCGCGAGCCGCCCCGCCGCGCACCAGTCGCGCTCCAGCCCCAGGTCGCCCACCAGGATCACCTGATCCGACGGCACCCTCCCCAGCGCCGCGCGCACCCGGTCCCGCATCTCGCCAAACCCGGCCAGCGCATAAGGCGCCGGATGCACCCCATCCAGCACCGGATTTGCCACCTCCAATATCCCGGGGCTCAGCGGCGCCACCGCCAGCGCCAGCCGCCCGCAAGCAACCTCGGCCAGCTTCACCGCCCGCGCCTCGGGCATCGCCGGGCTGACCAAAGACACCCGCAAGGCGTTGGAGGAAAACAGGAAGGCCACCACGTCATGCCCGGTCGCCGCCCGCACGCCGGCATAGGTCCTGTAGTCCAGCCCCAAGGCCTGCGCCCGGCGAACCCGCAGCCGGACCACTTCGATGGGAAGCGTCGGCAGCAGCGCCTCGCGCGCCGCAGACCAGCAATGCCTGCGCCAGCTCACCCCGCCCGCCAGCGACGGCCCGCCGTTATGCCCGATCCCGCCCATCACAAACTCCGAACCATTTGACTCAAATTATGCCTGCTCTTTAGAGAAATACTCCACGGGGGTCCGGGGGTGTGAAACCCCCGGTCCGCCCTCAGTCATACTCCCTGAGCCGCGCCACATAGCGGGCCATCGTGTCGACCTCCAGGTTCACGAAGGTACCCGCCGCGACCTCGCCCCAGGTCGTCACCTCCTGGGTATGCGGGATCAGGTTCACCCCGAATTCCGCCCCCGACACCTCGTTCACCGTCAGGGAGGTCCCGTTCAGCGCCACCGACCCCTTCGGCGCGATGAACTTCGCCAAAGCCTCCGGCGCGCGGAAGGTCACGCGGACCGAGCCGCCCTCGGGGCGGACCGAAACCACCTCGGCCAGCCCGTCGACATGGCCCGAGACGATATGCCCGCCAAGCTCGTCCCCGACTTTCAGCGCGCGCTCCAGGTTGACACGCTTGCCGGGGACCCAGCCGCCAAGATTGGTCTTCGACACGGTTTCCGCCGAGATTTCCACGTCGAACCAGCCCTCCGGCCCCAGCGCGACCACCGTCAGGCAGACCCCGTCGCAGGCGATCGACGCCCCGATGTCGATGCGGCCCACGTCATAGCGGGTGGCGATCCGGGCGCGCAGGTCGCCGGTGACCTTCGTTTCGACGATCCGGCCGACATCGGTGACAATTCCGGTGAACATGGGCGTGCTCCTCAGCTTTCGATCCGAGGTAAAGCCCCACACCCGGCCTTGCAAGCCTGCAGCACCTGAGGCCATGATCCCGCCACGCTTTCCGATGAGACTGCCCGAAATCCCCGCAAGGCCCCCCGTGACCGACACCCCCCGCCGCTTCCTCTTCCTGCAAGGGCCACACGGTCCCTGGTTTCACCGGCTCGCCAGGATGCTGCGCGAGACCGGGGCCGAGGCCTGGCGCGTCGGCTTCAACCTGGGCGACCGGGTGTTCTGGCCGGGGCCGGGCTACATCGCCTTCCAGGACATCCACGACCGCTGGCCCGACGCCTGCGCCGCAATCCTCGCGCGGCACGCCATCACCGACCTCGTGGTCTATGGCGACACCAGGCCGATCCACGCCCAGGCCATCGCGCTGGCCCGGGCGCGGGGGATCACCGTGCATGTCTTCGAGGAAGGCTACCTGAGGCCCTACTGGGTGACCTACGAACGCGGCGGCGCCAACGGGCATTCCCGGCTGATGGAGTTGGGCGTGCCCGAGATGCGCGCGGCGCTGGAGCCGGTCGACCTCGACCTTCCCGAGGCCCCCGCGACCTGGGGCGACATGCGCCAGCACATGTTCTGGGGGGCGCTCTACCACGGTTTCGTGGCGCTCGGACGGCGCGCCTACCGCAACTTCCGGCCGCATCGCAGCCTGACCGTCGGGCAGGAATTTCAGCTCTATCTCAAGCGCTTCCTCATGATGCCGGTCCACCGCTGGGAGCGCCGCCTTGCCACCCGCCGCATCCGGCGCGGCGGGTTCCCCTATCACCTGGCGATCCTGCAACTGGAACATGACGCCAGCTTCCGCGACCATTCGCCCTTCGCCAGCATGACCGACTTCCTGGCCTTGGTGCTGGAAGGGTTTGCCAAGGGTGCCCCACCGCATCATCATCTGGTCTTCAAGGCGCATCCGCTGGAGGACGGCCGGGCGCCGATCCTGCCCACCATCCGCCGCCTGGCCGCAGCGCATGGCCTGCGCGAAAGGGTGCATTTCGTGCGCGGCGGCAAGCTGGCGCAGCTTCTGAACGAGGCCCGCTCGGCGGTGACCGTGAACTCTACCGCCGGGCAGCAGGCGCTCTGGCGCGGCCTGCCGCTTCGCGCTTTCGGCGCGGCGGTCTATGCCAAGCCGGAATTCGTCTCCTCGCAACCGCTGGAGGCCTTCTTCGCCGCGCCCGACCGCCCCGATACCCGCGCCTACCGCGACTACCGGCATTTCCTGCTGGAAACCTCGCAGGTGGTGGGAGGCTTTTACTCCTCCCGCGGGAGGCGGGCGCTGCTGCGCCAGGTCGTCGACCTGATGCTGTCGCCAGAAGATCCCTATCAGGCGCTGGTCGCGGGCAAAGCGGCACCGCGGCAACAGTTGCGGCTCGTGCGCTGATCGGCGCTTGTCGTGCTGGTCAACCCTTGGGCGTTTCGCTAGACTCCGCCACCAATAACCCCAGACAGAATGCGGGAACCCGGGCAGTGATCTCCAGAACGTCTTTGGCCGTCAAGGCGATCGTCCTTCTCACGTCGGTCGCGCTGGTGGCCGGTTGCGGCCTGCCGCGCTCGGGTCCGAACAAGCGCGAGGTGCTGTCCGGTTCGGTCGACAAGAAGGGTGACGCCCATGTCGTCACCGTCACCCCGGAAGTGTCCCGCCTCACGGCCGTGCAACCGAGCTTCGGCTTCAGCGAAAGCTTCCGCAATGCCGGGGTCGTGGCCTCGGACATGATCTCGGCGGGGGATTCGATCAACATCACCGTCTATGAGAACGTGAAGGACGACCCGCTTCTCGGCAACACCGGGCAGCGGGTGTCGGGCCTGTCCACCGTGCAGGTCGACGGGCAGGGCTATATCTTCATTCCCTATGCCGGGCGGATCAAGGCGGCGGGCCAGACCAACGAGGGTCTGCGCCAGGCGATCACCCGCAAGCTGGAAGGCCAGACCCCGGACCCGCAGGTCAGCGTGTCGCGGATGGCGGGCGTCGGGTCGACCGTGTCGATCTCGGGCCAGGCGGGGGCGAACGGCGTCTATCCGATCGACGCCTCGACCCGGACGCTGGCCACCATGCTGGCCAAATCGGGCGGCGTGACCATCGACCCGGCAACCGCCATCGTGCGGGTCACGCGCGGCGGCCATACCGGCAAGATCTGGCTGAAGGACCTCTACGAGAACCCCTCGCTGGATATCGCGCTGCGCCCCGGCGACAAGATCATGATCGAGGATGACAGCCGCAAGTTCATCGCTCTGGGGGCGACGGGCGCGCAAAGCACGGTGCCGTTCGTCTCGCCGACCATGTCGGCTCTGGAGGCGATCGCGACGGTGGGCGGGCTGTCGACCATGTCGGCCGATCCGAAGGGCGTCTTCATCCTGCGTGACGAATCGGAAGAGATCGCCCGCAGCGTCCTGGGCAGGCCCGATCTCGTCGGCGACCAGCGCATCATTTATGTGTTGAACCTGACCGAGCCGACCGGCCTGTTCGAAGCGCGGGATTTCCAGATCCGCGACGGCGACACGCTCTATGTGACCGAAGCGCCCTTCGTGCAGTGGCAGAAGACGCTGGGTGCGATCACCGGATCGACCTCGGCGGCGGCAAATCTGGCCAGTACCGCGAATTCCGGCAACTGATCGCGCCGTGGCGGGCGGCGGCGAGGGGCTGACCGGCGTTCCGCGACGGCTCTTCCACCAGAACTTTTCCCTGCTGCGCAACCAGCGCCTGCACAGGATGCTGGCGCTGGCCGGGCATGAGCTGCGCCTGGGCCTGCCCGGTCCCGGCGATGGGGTTCTGGTCTGGGGGGCCAGCCCGACGGCCTGGCGTGGTGAGGCAGTCGCCGCCCGGCGCGGGGTGCCGCTGGTGCGGGTCGAGGATGCCTTCCTGCGCTCGGTCCTGCCGGGGCGGGCGGGGGGTGCCGCGCCGCTGGGGCTGCTGGTCGACCCGGTCGGGGTGCATTTCGTCAGCCGGACCCCATCACGGATCGAGCAGATCCTTGGCGATCCCGGCTTGTATAATTCGAACATTCTGGATGAGGCCAGTCGGTTAACACATTGTTTGATAAAAGCTGACTTGTCCAAATACAATAATTCTGACCCCGACCTGCCCTGCCCCGAGCCCGGCTACGTCCTGGTCGTCGACCAGACCCGCGGCGATGCCTCGATTGCCGGTTCCGGGGCCTCGGCGGCGACGTTCGGCGCAATGCTGGAGCGGGCGAAGCTTGGCCACCCCGAGGCGCGCATTGTCCTGCGCAGTCATCCCGAAACGGCACTCGGCCTGCGTGCCGGCCATTTCACCGCCGCCGATGCCGGAGGCCGGGTGTCGCTGCTGACCGCGCCCGTCTCGCCGCACCGACTGCTGGCAGGGGCCTCGGCGGTCTACACCATCTCGTCGCAACTGGGCTTCGAGGCGATCCTGCATGGCCACCGCCCGCGCGTCTTCGGCCGGCCCTTCTATGCGGGATGGGGGCTGACCGAGGATGAACACCCCCTGCCCCGTCGCACCCGCCGCCTGACGCCGGAAGATCTGTTCGCCGGGGCCATGCTGCTGGCGCCCTTGTGGTACGACCCCTGCCGCGACCGGCTTTGCGGGCTTGAAGAGGTGATCCGCCAGCTTGAAGCCGAAGTGCGGGCCTGGCGCGAGGACCGGCGCGGCCATGTCGCCGCCGGGATGCGGCTGTGGAAGCGCGGGCGGCTGCAGGCGGTGTTCGGGGGCGTGAAGCCCTTGCGCTTCCGCGACGATCCGGTGGCGGCGGACCGGCTGGCGGTGGCCACGGGCCGCGGGCTGCTTGTCTGGGCGGGGAAGGAGCCTGCCGGTTTCGCTCCCAAAGCCCCCTGCCTGCGGGTCGAGGACGGGTTCCTGCGCTCGCGCGGGCTGGGGGCGGAACTGGTGCCGCCGCTGTCGCTGGTGACGGACGGGCTTGGCATCTACTACGACCCGACCCGCCCTTCCCGGCTGGAAGCGCTGATCGCCACGCCCCTGTCGGAAGCGCAGCACGCCCGGGCCGAGGCGCTGATCGCCCGGCTGAAGGCGGAAGGGCTGTCGAAGTACAACCTTCCCGGCGCGGTCCCCCCGCTGCCCGAGGGCCACCGCATCCTGGTGCCGGGGCAGGTCGAGGACGACGCCTCGATCCGCCTCGGCGCGGGGGAGGTGCGGACGAACCTTGGCCTGCTGCAAGCAGTGCGGGCCGCGAACCCCGGCGCGGTGATCCTCTACAAGCCGCATCCGGACGTGGAGGCGGGCCTGCGTCCCGGCAAGGTTGATGCCTCGGGGTTGGCCGATATGGTCCTGCCCGGCGTCGACCCTGCGTTGCTGATACCACAGGTGCAGGAGGTCTGGACCATGACCTCGCTTCTGGGCTTCGAGGCGCTGGTCCGGGGAGTGCCCGTCACCACCCTCGGCGCGCCCTTCTACGCGGGCTGGGGGCTGACCCGCGACCTTGGCCCGACCCCGTCACGCCGCACCGCGCGGCCTGACCTCGCGCAGCTGGTCCACGCCGCGCTGATCGCCTATCCGCGCTACTGGGACCCGGTCAGCCGCCTCCCCTGCCCGGTCGAGGTGGCGCTGGACCGGCTGGCGGGCGGCGAGATCCCGCACCCCAGTCGCCTGAACCGTGCGCTGTCGAAACTGCAGGGCCGCTTCGCCAGCCTCGCGCCTCTCTGGCGGTAGGCTCCTCGTGCGCCTTCGGCTTCTCGTCGCGCGACGTCACCGACGCGCGGTCAGCCGCCAGAACCGCACCATCAGGCTGGCCGAGGCGCAGGCCAGGCCCACCACCAGCCCCAGCCACAGCCCGACCCCGCCGAAGCCCAAGGGGAAGGCCAGCACATAGCTGCAGGGGATGCCGATCAGCCAGTAGCTGACCGCCGCCAGCCCCATCGGCACCTTGGTATCCTTCACCCCGCGCAACAGGCCCAGCGCCATCACCTGCATCCCGTCGGCCAGCTGGAAGAGGGCCGCCAGCCCCAACAGCACCACGCCGTAGTCCAGGATCTCGGCGCTTTCCGGCTTCGTCATGTCCAGGAACAGCGCCACGATGGGCCGCCCCAGCGACAGGAACAGCGCGACCGAGAAGAGCGCCACCCCGAAGGAGATCGCAACCGACACCTTTGCCGCCTGCCGGAGCGCCGCCCGGTGCCCCGCCCCGTCGAAGCGGGCGATGCGGATGGTCGCGGCGCTGGAGAGCCCGACATGCAGCATGAAGGTCAGCGCCGCCACCTCCAGCGCGATGCCATGCGCGGCCAGGGGCACCGTCCCGATCCAGCCCATCATCAAGGCCGAGGCCTGGAAGAGCCCGCCCTCGGCCAGCCCGGTCAGGCCAATCGGCACCCCCAGCCGCCAGACCTGGCCCATCGCGTGCCAGTCCGGGCGCCAGAAGCGCTGGAACAGGCGGAACCGCCGCAGGTCGGGCAGCAGGCCCGCGTAAAGCGCCAGGATCGCCAGCGACAGAACCTGCACCGTCAGCGTCGCCACCGCAGACCCCCGAGCGCCCATCTCGGGGAAGCCCCAGTTGCCGAAGATCAGCGCCCAGTTGACCGCGACGTTCACCGCCACCGCCGCCAGCGTCACCCACAGCACCACCTGCGTCCGGTGCAGCGCGGCAAGGTAGCTTTGCAGCACCGTCACGCACAGCGCGGGCACCAGCCCGAAGCCCGCGATCCGCAGGTAGCCCTGCGCGATACCGGCAACCTCCGGGTTCTGCCCCAGCGCCAGAAGGATCGGCCCCGACCACCAGAAGACCGGCAGCACGACGATCCCGTAAGCCACCGACAACCACAGTCCCATCCGGGTGTCGCGGCGGACCTGCACCTCGTCGCCCTGCCCCATCGCGGTCGCCACCATCGGCATCACCGCCTTGGCGAAGCCCGAGCCCACCACGTAGATGATGAAGAAGGACGAGGCCCCCAGCACCACCGCCGCCAGCGGCACCACGCCATACCAGCCGACCATGACCGTATCGGCCACATGCAGCGCCATCTGCGCCAGTGACGACCCGATCAGGGGAAGCCCCAGCACGAGCGTTTCCCTCGCGTGGGTGGAATTCGACAGTTGTATAGTCATGCCGAAGGCTTACGCCGGGCAGGGACGCTTCACAAGCCGCCACATCCGCCGCAGCGCAGCGCGGGTTCAGCCCCGATGCATCGCCGGATGCGTCGCCGCGTCGTAGATGTCGGGCGCCATGCCCAACACCTGCTGCGCCCGTCCGACGATCAGCGGATCGGGGCTGCCCACCACCGCATGGTCCTTGTTCGGATAGTCGATGGTCGACAGGAAATGCTTCATGCAGTTCAGCCGGGCCCGCTTCTTGTCGTTCGACTTGACGATCACCCAGGGCGCATCGGCGGTGTCGGTGTAGAAGAACATCGCCTCCTTCGCCTCGGTATAGTCGTCCCAGCGGTCGAGGCTGGCCTTGTCGATGGGCGAGAGCTTCCACATCTTCAGCGGGTCGGTCTCGCGCGCCAGGAACCGCGCCCGCTGTTCCTCGCGCGTCACGCTGAACCAGTATTTGTACAGCCGGATGCCCGACCGGGCCAGCATCCGCTCGAACTCCGGCGCCTGGCGCATGAATTCCAGGTATTCGGTGGGCGAGCAGAAGCCCATCACCCGCTCCACCCCCGCCCGGTTGTACCAGGATCGGTCATAGAACACCATTTCGCCCGCCGTCGGCAGATGCGCGATGTAGCGCTGGAAGAACCACTGGCCCTTTTCCACGTCGCTGGGCTTGGTCAGCGCGCAGACCCGGGCGTAGCGCGGGTTCAGATGCTCCATGAAGCGCTTGATCGTGCCGCCCTTGCCCGCCGCATCGCGCCCCTCCATCAGGATGACGAACTTCTGCCCGGTCTCCTGCGCCCAGATCTGCACCTTCAGCAGCTCGGCCTGAAGCTTGGCCTTTTCCGCCTCGTAGGTGGCGCGGCCCATCAGCCTTGCATAGGGATAGCGACCGGATTCGAAGGCCTGGTGCAGCGGGTTGTTCGCCACCGGAAAGGTTTTCGGACCGGGGGTCGCCTCGGCGGTTTCAACGGCGGGGGGCAGGATCGTCGCGCTGTCGTCCATAGGGGCACCTCTGTTGCACATGACCCGGAAACCCATGCACGACCTGCGGCAAATCGCCTTGATGCGGATCAAGACCCGCGCGCTTTCGCGCCCCCTTTTGCTTCCCCGCCACAGGGCATAGGCTGGCCACATCTTCGATGGAGTGCCCAGAATGCCCACCCTCTACGGCGTCTTCCGCAGCCGCGCCTCGCGTCCGATCTGGCTGCTCTACGAATTGGACGAGGCCTTCGACCATGTCCCGGTGATCCAGGCCTACCGCCTGCCCCAGGCCAGCGCCCCGGATGCACCGCTGAACACCACCTCGGCCTCGTTCCTGACGGTGAACCCGCAGGGCCAGATCCCGGCCTATGTCGAGGGCGACCTGGTGCTGACGGAATCGCTCTCCATCACCAACCACATCGCCCGCACAAGGGGCGGAGCCCTTGGCGCGAAGACCCCGGCAGAACAGGCGCTGATCGACCAGTGGACCCTCTTGGCGGTGACGGCGGTGGAAACCCCGGCGCTGGAGATCCTGAACGTGCAGGGAGCCGGCGGCGACAAGACGCCCGAGGGCCAGGGCGCCATCGCGATCAATGCCGAGAAACTCCGCCGCCCGCTGAAGCGGCTTCAGGCGCATCTGGCCGCCCACCCCTACCTCGTCGGCGACCGCTTCACCGTGGCCGACCTGAACCTCGCCGAATGCCTGCGCTATGCCCAGGGGCATCCGACCCTGCTGGCGGAGTTCCCGGCGGTGAAGGCTTGGCTGGAAACCTGCCAGTCCCGCCCGGCCTTCCAGCGGATGTGGGCGGCGCGGATGGCGGAACCGGCGTAAAACGGCACAGTCGCTGTGCAACCCGCGCGGCCCCTGCGCACTGGCGCAAGGCAGGGGCCGCACCTACCTTACCCGCAACGCAAGCTTTCCGGGAAAGGTCCCGCCATGAAGAAGATCGGCTTTCTCTCCTTCGGCCATTGGTCCGACGAACGCGGCTCTGCCGTCCGCTCCGCCGGTGATGTGCTGACCCAGTCCATCGAACTCGCCGAAGCGGCCGAGGAGCTGGGCGCGGACGGCGCCTATTTCCGCGTCCACCACTTCGCCCGCCAACTCGGCTCGCCCTTCCCGCTGCTCGCCGCCGTCGGCGCGCGGACCAAGCGGATCGAGATCGGCACCGGCGTCATCGACATGCGCTACGAGAACCCGTTCTACATGGTCGAGGACGCGGGCTCCGCCGACCTGATCTCCGGCGGCCGCCTGCAGCTTGGCATCTCGCGCGGGTCGCCCGAACAGGTGGTCGAGGGCTGGCGCCACTTCGGCTATGCCCCGAAAGAGGGCGAGACCGATCAGGACATGGCGCGCGAGCATGCGCTGACCTTCCTGCGGCTTCTCGACGGCAAGGGCTTCGCCAAGCCGAACCCGCGCCCGATGTTCCCGAACCCGCCGGGCCTCCTCCGGCTGGAACCGCATTCGCCGGGGCTGAGGGACCGCATCTGGTGGGGCGCCGCCTCGGACGCCACGGCGGAATGGGCGGGGACGCTGGGGATGCACCTGCAAAGCTCGACCCTGAAATGGGACGAGTCTGGCGAGCCGCTGCACCTCCAGCAGACGACGCAAATCCGCAAGCACCGCGAGGCCTGGAAAGCCGCCGGTCACGCAGGCACACCCCGCGCCTCGGTCAGCCGGTCGATCTTCCCGATCACCAGCGATCTTGACCGGATGTATTTCGGCCAGGGCCGCCCGGAACAGGACCAGATCGGCGTGATCGACGACACCCGCGCCGTCTTCGGCCGCAGCTACGCCGCCGAACCCGACCGCCTGATCGAGGAATTGCGCAAGGATACCGCCATCGCCGAGGCCGACACCCTGCTTCTCACCGTGCCGAACACCCTGGGCGTCGACTACAACGCCCATGTGATCGAAGGCATCCTGAAGCACGTCGCCCCCGCCCTCGGCTGGCGCTGACACCTCACGGGCCAAGGGGACATCGGCTTCCTCTTGGCCCAAATACTCCCGCCGGAGGCCCCCGCACCACATCTTGCGCCCCTCCCCCCGGAAATGGTCTAATGCCTGCGCATTTCCAGCGGGTGACACATGAACGACCTCCTCTCCGGCGCCGCCACCTATGACGCCTCCTCGATCGAGGTGCTGGAAGGGCTGGAACCCGTCCGCAAGCGTCCCGGCATGTATATCGGCGGCACCGACGAACGCGCGCTGCACCACATGGTTGCCGAAATCCTCGACAACGCGATGGACGAGGCCGTCGCGGGCCACGCCACCCGCATCGAGGTGGAGTTGCATGACGACAACTCCGTCACCGTGCGCGACAACGGCCGCGGCATCCCCGTCGACCCGCACCCGAAATTCCCCGGCAAATCCGCGCTGGAGGTGATCCTCTGCACCCTGCATGCCGGGGGCAAGTTCTCCAACAAGGCCTATTCCACCTCCGGCGGCCTGAACGGCGTCGGCTCCTCGGTCGTCAACGCCCTCTCCGACGCCCTCACCGTGCAGGTCGCGCTGAACAAGGAACTGTACGAACAAAGCTTCTCGCGCGGCATCCCCCTTGGGCCCATCCAGAAGCTTGGCCCGATCCAGAACCGCCGTGGCACCTGGTTCACCTTCCACCCCGACCCGGAGATTTTCGGCCACCAGGTCCTGAAACCCGCCCGCCTGTTCAAGATGACGCGGTCCAAGGCCTATCTCTTCTCCGGCGTCGAAATCCGCTGGAAATCGGCGGTCTCCGACGGCGAAACCCCGCAAGAGGCCACCTTCCACTTCCCCGGCGGCCTCGCAGACTTCCTGAACGAGTCCTTAAAGAAACTCACCACCTACTCAGAACGCCCCTTCGCCGGACGTGTGTCATTCGAGGAAAAATACCAGATCCCCGGCTCGGTCGAATGGGCGATCAACTGGACCCCGGCGCAGGACGGCTACCTGCACAGCTACTGCAACACCGTCCCGACGCCCGAAGGCGGCACGCATGAGGCCGGGTTCTGGGCCGCGATCCTGAAGGGCATCCGCGCCTATGGCGAGCGCGTCAAGAACCGGAAAGCCGAGCAGATCACCCGCGATGACCTCCTCACCGGCGGCTGCGCGTTGCTTTCCATCTTCATCCGCGAGCCCAGCTTCGTCGGCCAGACCAAGGACCGCCTCTCGACCGAGGAAGCCGCGAAATGGGTGGAAAACGCCGTCCGCGACCATTTCGACACCTGGCTCGCCGCCGACCCCAAGTCCGCAGGCGCCATCCTCGACTTCCTGGTCCTGCGCGCCGAGGAACGCCTGCGCCGCCGCGAGGAAAAGGAAACCGCCCGCAAGACCGCCACCAAGAAGCTGCGGCTGCCCGGCAAGCTGACCGACTGCTCCGCCAAGAACCGCGAGGGGACCGAGCTGTTCATCGTCGAGGGCGACTCGGCCGGGGGCTCCGCCAAAGGCGCCCGCAGCCGCGAAACGCAGGCGCTTCTGCCGCTGAAGGGCAAGATCCTGAACGTCCTCGGCGCGGCCTCGGCGAAGCTGAACGAGAACGCCGAAATCCGCGACCTCTGCGAGGCTTTGGGCACCGGCATGGGCACCCGCTTCCGCCTCGATGATCTGCGCTACGAAAAGATCATCATCATGACCGACGCCGACGTCGACGGCGCGCATATCGCCAGTCTGCTGATGACCTTCTTCTTCACCCAGATGCGCCCGCTGATCGACAAGGGCCACCTCTACCTCGCCTGCCCGCCCCTCTACCGCCTGACCCAAGGAGCGCGGCGGATGTATGTGGCGGACGATGCCGAGAAGGAGGAGTGGCTCGCCAAGGGCCTGGGCGGCAAAGGCAAGATCGACGTCCAGCGCTTCAAGGGGTTGGGCGAGATGGACGCCAAGGACCTGAAGGACACCACGATGAACCCCGCCACCCGCAAGCTGATCCGGGTCTCGATCGACGAGGACGAACCGGGCGACACCTCCGACCTGGTGGAGCGCCTGATGGGCAAGAAGCCGGAGCTGCGGTTCCAGTACATCCAGGAGAACGCGAGGTTCGTGGAGGAGTTGGATGTGTGACGCCAATGCGCCATTGACTTATACGCCAATGGCGCATATATGCTGACCACGGTGGTGGAACTGGCCGAATTCGTCCGGCAAGCCAAGGCGGTGATGACCGAGGCGGAACGCAGGGAACTGGTCGATTATCTTGCTGCCAACCCCGAGGCTGGCGTCTCGCTCGGCGGCGGTCTCCGCAAGGTCCGCTTCGCCCGCGAGGGCGGCGGCAAAAGCGGCGGGTTCCGGTCGGTCCACTACTATCAGGTCGAACGCGACTTGCCGGTCTTCCTGATGACGGTCTTCGCGAAGAATGACAAGGCGAACCTGACCAAGACCGAAGAGGCCGCAATGGCCGCAGTCGTAGAACGGATCGTCGCGGCCTACAGGAGAACAAAATGACCAAGGCATATGACAGCATCATGCGCGGACTAGCCGAGATGGAGGCCTATCTGAACGGTCAAACCGAAGGATCGATCACGCACCACATCGAAGTCCCCACCCCCAACGTCAAGGCCATCCGCGCCAGCACGGGCCTCAGCCAGGCCGACTTCGCCCGCTCCATCGGGGTGAAGAAGGCGACGCTGTTGAACTGGGAACAGGAGCGGCGCATTCCTGATGGACCAGCGCGGGTGCTTCTGGCGCTGATCGCCAAGGAGCCGGGGATCGTGCAACGGGTGCTGTCATGAGGGACGTCTGATCGGCAGGGAGCTGGGTGCGGTTCCAGCTGGCGTGGGTGCCAACCCACCGTCTTACCTGCCCATCCATGCAAAGTGGCGGGTTTCACCCACCCACATCGGGCCCATAGTGTGGGTGGAAACACCCGCCAACCGCAGCCCGCACCGCTTCCCGGTCTACTGCGCACAAGCCGCCGCCCCTCACACCAGCGCCACCGCCACCGCGGCGAAGTGCAGCCCTGCCGCCACCGCGACGAATCCGTGCCAGATCGCATTCTGGAAGCGCAGGCGGTGCCAGACGTAAAACCCCACCCCCGCCACATAGGTCGCGCCCCCCGCCACCAGCAGCCAGAGCGACACCGAAGGCAGCGCCGCTGACACCGGGCCGATGGCGATCACGCCCACCCAGCCCAGCATCACATAGGCCAGGATCGACAGCCGGTCATAGCGCCCCGGCAACACCACCTTGACCAGGATGCCGAGCGCCGCGCCGGTCCAGACCACCGCGCCCAGCATCCAGGGCCAGGCGCCGTCCAGATGCGGGATGACGGCGGTATAGGTCCCGGCGATCATCACATAGATCATCGAATGGTCGAACCGCCGCAGCAGCCATTTCAGCGCCGAGGGCGGGGTCATGTTGTAGGCCAGCGAAAAGCCCCACATCAGGAAGAAGCCGCCCGCATAGACCGTCAGCGCCGCGAAGGTGCCGATCCCGGCGGTCTGCAACCCGTGGAACAACAGCAAAGGAAAGGCGATCAGCCCGGCCAGCAGCGCCAGTGCATGGACGATGCCGTCGGCCAGCAGCTCGCCCAGCGACAGCTCGCGTTTCAGGATCCGGTAGTGGTCGGCAGGCAGGGTCATGTGTGCAGTCTGTCAAGGGAATGTTGCCAAAAGATGACCACGCTTCGCCCGTGGTCAAGCCACCTTCCCGCGACCTGCCGTCACGTCACCGCCGCGCCGCCCAAAGGAGCCCGCGCCGCATCAGCTCGGCCGCAGGCCCGTGGTCGATCACGTCCTTCTGGTGCCCAAGCGCATTGTAGTAGACCCGCCCCGCCCCGTAGCCCTTGGTGAACACGACCGGCATCGCCACCGGGCCGTTCACCGCATGCGGGCCGTCGACCACCGGGAAGTCGCAGACGGCATGGACCTTCACCACTGGGTCGACATGTAGGTAGTACTGTTCCGTCCTCACGGTGAAATCCCCGACCCCCGCCACCAGCGGGTCGTCCGAGACCATCCGCACCGCATATTCCACCCCGTCGTTCCCCGGATGCGCCACCCATTGCGCCCCCGTCATGAACTGCCAGTCGACATTCTCGCGGAAGGCGTCGCACATTCCTCCATGACAGCCCGCGATCCCCGTGCCCGAGGCCACCGCCGCGCAGGCGTTCAGGGCCTGCTCCTTGCCGATCTTCGACATGGTCCAGACCGGGACGATCAGGTCCAGCCCCGCCAGCGCCCCGGCATCGTCGAAGCAGGAAAGACTGTCGGTCAGCGTGACCGCCATCCCGGCTTCGCGCAGCCAGTCGGCGAACATCGCGCCCACCTTGTCGGGCTGGTGGCCGTCCCAGCCGCCCCAGGTCACCAGTGCCTTCGCCATCCCTTCCTCCGGTCGCCGCGTGTCGGCAGGATCGGGCGGCGCAGGGCCAAAGGTCAAGGACTCAGGCCCGGCCGATCACCAGATGGTTGGCCCCTTCGCCCTGTACCTGCCGCTTGACGGCATAGCCAAGCGCAGGCAGGTCAAGACCGGCGAACACCGCCTCGCCTTGGCCCAGCAGCACCGGCGAGACGGCGAAATGCGCCTCGTCGATGTGGCGGCCCCGGAAGGCCTCGCGCAGGGCCGCGACCCCGCCGCCGAGGCGCACGTCCTTGCCCCCGGCAGCAGCCCGGGCGCGGGCGAGCGCGGCGTCCAGCCCGTCGGTGACGAAGTGGAAGGTCGTGTCCGAAAGCACCAGGTCCGGGCGCGGGTAATGGGTCAGCACGAAGACCGGGCAATGGTAGGGTGGAACCTCGCCCCACCAGCCGTTCCACGCCGCCTCCGGCCAGTCTCCCCGCACCGGTCCGAACATGTTGCGCCCCAGCACCCAGGCCCCGATGTTGCGAAAGCCTTCGGCGGCAAAGCCCTCGTCCACCGTGTCGGCATCGCCGCCGCCCGCGCCGTGCATGGCCAGGAAGGTCTGCGTCTTGAACACCCAGCCGTGCAGCGCCGTGCCGCCCTTGCCCAGCGGATCAGCCAGCGATTGCTCCGGCCCCGCCCCGAAACCGTCGACAGAAATCGAAAAGCAGCGAACGACGAGTTGGGACATTGCGGCCTCCTGTCGGACGGATCATAGCGGCGGCAGCGTCAGCGTGGCCAGCAGAAACCAGATCGCGGTGGACCAGAGGAACACCCGCTCGGCCAGGCCGAACCAGCGGCGCAGCGGGGACGAGATCGTCAGGACGACGGCCAGGAAGCTGACGCTGATCACATATTTCAGCACATGGTCCGCCATCGACCGCGCGCCTTCGTGCAGCGCAAAAAGCTGGGGCGTGGCCTCGATCACCACCATGAAGGCCGAGGTGAAGGCCAGAAGGGTCGCGACGTGGTGGATGTTCCCCGACCGGGTCGGCGGGGCGCCATGCGGATCGCTGCGCCAGATCGCGATGCCGAGGCGCCCCAGCGCGACCAGCGCCAGGTAGACCGGAAGCATGACCGGAAAATCGGGGTCGCCCGAGGCATGGATCTGCCAGGCCAGGATCGGCGGTGCGATGCAGCCCGCGATCAGGTAGACCCGGAACAGCCGCGCCGTCCGCCCCAGGCCATATTCGCTGACCGGGCGGGCAAAGACCGGCATGTCCCGGTTCAGGATCTGGAAGGACAAGAGGAACAACAGGTCGAGGCCGTAAAGCGCGGCCGCGACCCGTTCCATCAGCGCCCGGCGTAGATCTGGGCGATCCGGTCGACGGCGGCCTCGGGCGAGACCTCCTCGCTTTCGCCGGTGCGGCGGCTGGTCAGTTCAACGACGCCGTTCGCCAGACCGCGCGGCCCGACGGTGATCCGCCAGGGCAGGCCGATCAGGTCCATCGTGGCGAATTTCGCCCCGGCGCGTTCGTCGCGGTCGTCGTAAAGCGGCTCCAGACCCTTCGCCTTCAGCGCCTTGTAGAGCCCCTCGCAAGCCGCATCCGCCGCGCCGTCGCCCTGTTTCAGGTTGACGATGCCGACCGGGAAGGGAGTGACGCCTTCGGGCCAGATGATCCCCTTGTCGTCGTGGCTGGCCTCGATGATCGCGCCCAAGAGGCGGGAGACGCCGATCCCGTGCGAGCCCATCTCGACCGGAACCTTGGTGCCGTCCTTCGTCACCACCTCGGCGCCCATCTTCTCGGAATACTTGGTGCCGAAGTAGAAAATCTGCCCGACCTCGATCCCGCGCCCCACCTTGCGATGCGCTTCGGGCACCTGGTCGAAGACCGCCTGATCGTGGGTCTCGTCGGTGCGGGCGTAAAGGGTGGTGAACTCCTTGCAGACGTCCGCCACCTGGGTCCGGTCGTCGTAGTCGATGTCGCGCTGGCCGAGTTTCAGGGCGGTCACGCGGTCGTCGTAGAAAACCTCCGACTCGCCCGTGTTCGCCAGCACCAGGAATTCATGCGTGTTGTCGCCGCCGATCGGGCCAGAGGCCGCCCGCATCGGGATCGCGGTCAGGCCCATGCGTTCGTAGGTGCGCAGGTAGCTGACCATGTGGCGGTTGTAGGCATGCAGCGCGGCTTCCTTGTCGACGTCGAAGTTGTAGCCGTCCTTCATCAGGAACTCGCGGCCCCGCATCACCCCGAAGCGGGGCCGCATCTCGTCGCGGAACTTCCACTGGATATGATACAGCGTCAGCGGCAGGTCCTTGTAGGACGACACATGCGCGCGGAAGATGTCGGTGATCATCTCCTCGTTGGTCGGGCCGTAGAGAAGTTCACGCTTCTGGCGGTCGGTGATCCGCAGCATCTCCTCGCCGTAGTCGCCGTAGCGGCCCGACTCGCGCCAGAGGTCGGCGGGCTGGATCGTGGGCATCAACAGGGGGATGTGCCCCGCCCGGATCTGTTCCTGATGCACGATCTCCTCGATCCGGCGCAGGACGCGGTAGCCGAGCGGCAGCCAGGAATAGATCCCCGCCGCCTGCTGCTTGATCATGCCGGCCCGCAGCATGTAGCGATGGCTGACGATCTGCGCCTCGGCGGGGTTTTCCTTGAGGACGGGGAGGAAGTAGCGGGAGAGACGCATGTCCGGGCCTTTGCTGAAGGGTCCCGCGTTTCCTAGCGGGTCGTGCCTTCGCAGGCAAGCCGCGCGGGAATGTCCACGCAGGACGGGTCGGGCTCGCCAAGGGATTCCAACGGGTTGGATGTGGGCGTCAGGGTGGGGTTAACCCTCTAGCGGCGCGGGAACAGGGCTTCGGGCAGGTGCAGCTTGCGCAGGACCCGGTCGTAGAGCCCGAGGGCGACCGGATAGAGCCTGCCGTGCAGCGGGCCGCGCAGCGCGACAATGCCCCCGCAGGCGACCAGCGCGACCGCAAGCCCGCCCAGCATGTCGGCGGGAAAGTGCACGCCCAGGTAGACACGCGCCCAGGCGGTGCCCAGTGCCAGCGCCAGAAAGGCCAGGCCAAAGGGTCGCGCCGCGCGCTCGAACACCAAGGGCAACGCCAGCCCGAACAGAAGCGTGGCATGGTCGCTGGGGAACGAGGCTTCCGGCGCATGGTCCAGGAATTGCCGCCCCAGGCCCAGCTCGGCGGGTCGCGGATGATACCAGAGCGCCACGATGACCTGGGCAATCGCCAGCCCGACGAGGGCCGTCGCGGTTGCGTCCAGAAGGGCGAAGCGGACCGCGCGTCCCTGCCGGACCCAGAGCAGCACCAGCATCAGCGCTGCCAGCGTCGGCGCGCCTTCGGCGATCACGCGCGCCAGGGCGACAAGTCCCGGCGGCGAACTGGCACCGGCATTGACCAGGGCGAAAAGCCACTCGTTCCAGCCTTCGATCGGCTCTGCAAACACCGCAACACACCCCCTGCCCGGGACCACTTCCGGTCCCTACCAGCCCCCCTTGCGCCGGAAAAGCGCGTGTTGCGCCGCGCCGATCACGATCACGAGGGCGCGGCGGGCCACAGGCAAAGCCCGCCCTTTCCGCCTTTTTCCCCGCAACCTTGTCGGCCCTGCCGGGTTCGGATAAATGATGGTCCGCCCGGGGGTGCCTCATGTCAGACCAAACCAACGCAGGCTCCCAGCCGAAAGCCAGCGAGCACGGCGCCAAGGGAAGCCTTGCCATCCTGATCCTTGGAAGTATCGGGGTGGTCTACGGCGATATCGGCACCAGCCCGCTCTATGCGATGCGGGAATCGGTCCGCACCGCCAGCGAGAACGGGCTGATGCGGCATGAGGTGCTGGGCATCGTCTCGCTGCTTCTGTGGACGCTGATCCTGATCGTCACGGTCAAATATGTGATCCTGATCATGCGCGCCGACAACCACGGCGAGGGAGGCACGCTGTCGCTGGTCGCGCTGATCCAGCAATCCTTCGCGAAACGGCCGGCCTGGCTGATCGGGATCGGGATGGTCGGCATCTCGCTCTTCTTCGGCGACGCGATGATCACACCGGCAATGTCGGTGCTGTCGGCGGTCGAAGGCATGGTGCTGGTCGCGCCGAATTTCGAACCCTTCGTCGTGCCCGTCACCCTGACCATCATCCTGATCCTGTTCTTCGTGCAGCGCTTCGGGACGGCGGTGGTTTCCGTCCTGTTCGGCCCGATCATGCTGGTCTGGTTCTTCACGCTCGGCCTCCTCGGCCTGCGCCACATCGGCGACGACTGGGCGATCTTCAGCGCGGTGAACCCCTATCACGGCGTGCTGTTCCTGATCGAGAACGGTCATTCCTCGCTGATCGTCATGGGATCGGTCTTCCTGGCCGTCACCGGCGGCGAGGCGCTTTACGCCGACATGGGGCACTTCGGACGCCGTCCGATCCGCATCGCCTGGTCGGCGCTGGTCTTCCCATCGCTGATGCTCAGCTATCTTGGTCAGGGCGCGATGGTCCTTGGGCATCCGGAAAGGGCTGAGAACCCGTTCTTCCTGATGGCCCCGGACTGGGCGCTCCTGCCGCTGGTGATCCTGGCGACCTGCGCCACGGTCATCGCCAGCCAGGCCGTCATTTCGGGCGCCTTCTCGATGGTGAAGCAGGCGGTGCGGATGGGCCTGCTGCCGCGGATGGAAATCCTGCACACCTCGGAAAGCCAGGTCGGGCAGATCTACCTGCCGAAGGTCAACACGATCCTTGCCGCTGGCGTGGTCTTCCTGGTGCTGCAGTTCCAGTCCTCGTCCAACCTCGCCTCGGCCTACGGGATCGCGGTGACGGGCGACATGGTGATCACCTCGATCCTCGCCACGGTGCTCTTCCGCCGGGTCTGGGGCTGGTCGCCCTTCCTGACCAATGTGGTCATCGGCCCGCTGCTGGCGATCGAGGTGATGTTCCTGATCGCCAATGCCACCAAGATCGTCGATGGCGGCTATGTCCCGATCCTGATTGCCACCGGCCTCTGCCTGATGATGTGGACCTGGATGCGCGGCTCGGCCTATGTGCTGTCGCAGGCGCGGCGGGATGCGGTCAGCATCGACACGCTGATGACGACGATCCAGAAATCGAAGCGCGTGAAAGAGGTGGCGGGCACCGCCGTCTTCCTGACCGCCGACCCGGACTTCGCCCCGGCTGCCCTGCTGCACAACCTGAAGCACAACCAGGTGGTCCATGCGCAGAACCTGATCGTCGGCGTGAACATGGCGAACACGCCCTACGTCGAGGAAGAGGACCGGGTGGTGATCACGCCGCTCAACGACCGCTTCACCCGGATCAACCTGATCTTCGGCTACATGGAGGAAACCAACGTGCCGAAGGCGCTCGCGCTCGCGCGGCGGGAGGGCGTCAAGTACGACATCATGTCGACCTCGTTCTTCCTGAACCGGCGGTCGTTCAAACCGGGGCGCAAGCAGGGTCTTCCGGTCTGGCAGGAGAAGATCTTCCTGTCGCTGACCCGCAGCGCCGCCGATGCGACCAGCTTCTACAAGCTGCCGGTCAACCGGGTGATCGAGCTTGGGCAGCAACTGGTGATCTAGGGCGCGGGCCCTTGACTTCCGGCGACCCGCCCCCTCCCCTGTCGCGATGCGCCCGCATGACAATCGCGCCTGGCTCCTGGTTCTTCCCGCGCTGACGCTT
>NZ_JAYRPN010000017.1:0-38698 GCF_041911175.1 Tabrizicola sp. | reverse complement strand
TCGCCGGGCGCGACCTCGGCAGGCGGTTCGGGTGCAACGCCGGGGGCAGGCGCGCGCAAGTCGCCGATCGGCAGCAGCGCCACCCCGGTTCCCGCCTCCCCGGCCGGATCGGCGACGGCATCGTCATGCAACAGCAGCGCGGCGCCGCTGTGGGCGACCGTATAGGCCACCTCGGAAGGCGTGAGGTTCGGGTTGACCGGCACGAAGACCGCCCCGAGCCGGGCGGCGGCATAATAGCAGAACATCAGCTCCGGCCGGTTCTGGCTGTAGGCTGCGAAGACCGATCCCCGGCCGATCCCCCTCGCCCGTAAGTGGCAGGCTGCCAGCTCCACCGCGTCGAGAAGCCCGGCATAGGTCAGCATCTCGCCCTCGAATACCAGCGCGGGGCGTTGCGGTCCCCGTTCCGCTGCCTCGACAAGGGCAGCGAAGACGGTCCGGGCGGAGGGCGTGTCGGTCATGGGCTCACCGGAACGGATCAGGAGGCCGGGGGAAGCCGCGCGTCCTGACGGCGGGCTTCCTCGGCCAGGGTGCGGAAGGTCGCGCCGCGGGCCTGCATGTGGTCGATCAGCCGCCCCAGCATGTCGATGCGCGGGCCGCGACCGATGATCTGGGGGTGCATGGTCAGGGTGAACACGCCCTCCGGCACATGATCGTGACACCAGTCGAACTCGGCCCGCCAGCAAGCCAGAACCTCTTCGGGCGTGCGCATAGGCCCGTGCAGCGGCTTGTTCAGGAAGGTGAAATACGGGAAATCGTCCAGCTCCCACGCGACCGGCATCTCCACCAGCGGCGTGGGCCTGCCGGGCTGGAGCATCTCCTGATCCACGCGGTCGCCGGTGCGGGCGCGGTAGGGGGTGAAGTCGTCGGCCATCATGCTGCTGTCGTAGAGAAAGCCGCGCTCGTTCAGCAGGGCCACCGACTCCGGCGAGAGGTCCCAGGCCGGGGAGCGATAACCCATGGGACGGAACCTTTCCCCCAGAGCCTCGCGCAGGCGGGCAAGGGCGCGGTCCAGAAGCCGCGCCTCCTCGCCCTCTGCCAGACCGACCGGGGTTTCGTGGCAGTCGCCATGCACTCCAATCTCATACCCTTCCGCCAGGATGCGCCGCGTCTCCTGCGGGTAGGACACGGCGGTATGGGCGGGCACGAAGAAGGTGGCGCGCACGTCCTTGCGCGCCAGAAGCTCCAGCACCCGCGGCAGGCCGACCATCGTGCCATATTCGCCGCGCGACACCGGCGTCGCGCTGGTCTGCCGGAAGCTGCCGACCCAGAGCGACACCGCGTCGAAATCGAAGGAAAGGCAGACGGTGGTCATGGCAGAAGGTCCGAGCAGGTCATTTCGCCGACCATCCACCGTCGGCCGTGAAACACTGGCCGGTGACATAGCTGGCCGCGTCCGACAGCAGGAAAGCGATGACTCCGGCAATCTCGTCCGCCCGGCCCTTGCGCCGCATGGGGACGGCGCGGCTCAGCCAGTCCGGATCGGTTCCTACGCCACCCATCGGCGGCGCGTCGGGGCCGAGGATGCGCTGCGAGTTGCCGCGCACGTTGGTCTCGATGGCGCCGGGGCAGACTGCGTTCACCGCGATGCCATTGCCGGCGTAGTAACAGCCGAGATGCTTCGTCAGCCCGACCACCGCATGTTTCGACGCGGTGTAGGAGGCTCCATCGGCCATGCCGACCAGCCCGCCGACCGAGGCGACGTTGACGATGCGCCCCGCGCCCGCGGCGACCATGTGGCGTAGCGCGGCG
Source organism: Tabrizicola sp. (assembly GCF_041911175.1). GTDB lineage: Bacteria > Pseudomonadota > Alphaproteobacteria > Rhodobacterales > Rhodobacteraceae > Tabrizicola. The sequence continues at coordinate 36,949 of NZ_JAYRPN010000017.1, read as the reverse complement.
CGACAGGCGAAGAAGGTTCCGCGCAGGTTGACGTTCAGTATCTGGTCCCACAGCGCATCGGTGGTGTCGATGCCGCTGGCGAAGCCGTCGAAGATTGCGGCATTTGCGATCAGCCCGTCGATGCGGCCATGGTCGCGTACAGCTCCGTCGACCAGCGCGTCCACCTGGGCGGCATCGCGCACATCGGTGCGGTGGAATTCGGCCTGGCCGCCGGCCTCGGCCACGGCCTTCAGGGTGGCGGCGCCCTCGTCCTCGAGGATGCCGCCGATCACCATCCGCGCGCCAGCGCGCGCCAGATGGAGCACAGTGGCACGGCCAATCCCGGTCTCGCCTCCCGTGATGACGATGGTGCGATCTGCAAATTCCGACATCTCGGCTCTCCTGTTCGATCCGGGAGTCGATATCCCGGGCTGGGATTGGCCGGGCGTCCTCGCCAGGCCGAAAAGGTCAGTGTTTTCACTCGGCGGTGCCGGCTTCGCGTCCAGGCCCCACGGCAAGGACTTCGGCTTCGACCAACAGCCGTTCGTCGTAAAGCCCGGCCTGAACCATCACGCTGGCGGGCGGGCAGCGGGGATTAAAATATCGCAGCCGAACCGCACGGAACGCCGACATGAATTCCGGATCGTAGGATTTGACGTAGCTCTTCATCTGTACGACATGCTGGAAGCCGAGACCGGCGGCGGCGAGCGTCGCCTTCAGGTTCTCGAACAGCGCCACCACCTGGTCCTCCGCCGAGGACATGACCGGGTCGCCGTCCGGGCCGGTGCCAACATGGCCGGTGGAGGCGAAGAGGCCCGTCGCGCGATCCAGCACCCCCATCGAGACACCGGGCCAGCTTTGCCCGGGCGGATTGATTGCAGTGAGCGTCATGGGTCGTCCTCCGGGTTGCCTGCTGGTGGCGATGCACAAGGCAACCACCCTGCGCTGCGAACCGATGATACGGATAAAAATACCCAATGGTCAACAATTCAGGTCTGAGAATCGGTGCATACTGAGGGTATCGGCATGAAAATTGACCAAGTGGGTATTTTAGACTACTTGGTATGTACATGAGTTGCAGGGGGCCATGCTGGCGTCGCGAATCAACTTCACCTCGCCCCGAGCCGATTGCAACACCATCCGTCCGGCGTCAGCGCGCAGCTTTGGCCAAACGTCCGATCAAGGAACCGTCCAATGACCAAGTCCACGCCCTCCCACTGGGTTTCCGCCGTCAGCGACATCACGCCCGAGGACATCTTCATCCGTGGCTATCCGATGCAGCAACTGATCGGCCGCCTGCCTTTTTCGGCCATTGCCTTCCTCCTGATCCGCGACCGTATTCCCACGCCGGGCGAGGCGCGGATGATGGATGTTATCCTGTCCTCGATCCTGGACTATGCTTTGCAGAAGTCCGGCACAGTCGCGGCGCGGGTCATCGTCTCGGTCAATCCCCGGATGACCGCCGGCCTCTCGGCCGCAATGCTCGGCGCGGGCGAGTATGCAGTCTCGCCTGAGGATACTGGCCGGTTCATCTCCGATGGTCTTGCCACCTGGAAAGGCTCCGGCATCCCGGTCGAAGAGCATGCAACCGGATTGGTTGCCGAGTTGCGAGCCGCGAAGAGGCGGGTGCCGGGCTTCGGCCATCCGGTCTTCCGTGGAACCGATCCACGGGCCGAACGGCTGCGCGTCATCGCGATCGAAAACGGCGTCTGGGGCGAGGCGAACGAATGGTATGCTGCGGTTCACCGCGCATTTCAGGCGGCGGCGAACAAGCCCGACCTGGTGATGAACGATGTCGGAATGCTAGCCGGGATCATGACCCAGATGGGCTTTACCCCGGCCGAGATGACCGGGCTCGCGCTGCTTTCGACCTTCCCCGGCCTGGTGGCCCATATTTCCGAGGAATTGCAGTCCGGTGCGATCAACCGGATCATCCCCGACGATCAGGTGACTTACGCCCGCGTTCGCCGCGACATCGCTGCAGACGCTGCGGCGGTGGGCTGGCCACTGGACAAGTGATCGTCATCTGGGGCTGTAGAGCCAACGATCGCGCATAACCACTGCCCTGCGGCTTAGAACAAAGGCTTGACCGCCACGCTCATCTCAGGCGGGACATCCGCCAACCTGATGCAGCATGCCAGGCGCGAGGTGGCTTCGGTCTCGTCAAAGGCCGAAAGAATATCCAGTTCGGAACCCTTTGCCGCCGGCAACAAGTCGGCTTCATTCTTTTGCAGCACGATATGACAGGTGCCGCAGACGGTGTTTCCGCCGCACTCACCCTCGATCCCCGGGATATTGTTGCGCAGAGCGAGTTCCATCAGGGTCGCCTCGCCTTTGGATTCGACCTCGAATGTCTCACCATCGACGTGAAATACTACAGTTGCCGTCAACTTCCCAGAGTTTGACCAATGAGATCGTATTTCATACTGTATTGATTTTACTGCATACCAGTTGGTATATTCATCGTCAATATCGCCATCAAGCGCGATTGGAGACGGAATGCTCAAGCCACCCCGCAGCCGATGGGTAACATTCCGTCTGAAACCGGCTGTACAGGGCGATCCGTCCGATCGGGCGAAGGCCGCCAGCCCAGCCAGCCACCGCGCAAAAGCCGAAGATCAGTCGCGCAACCGATGCCACGCTGACACGCGACTACTATGTCTCGCCCGACATCTTCGAGAAGGAGGTCCGGCAGATCTTCTTCAAGCAGTGGAGCTATGCCGGCCAAGTGTCCCGGATCCCGAACATTGGAGACTTCTTCCTGCACAGTTTTGCCGGGGAAAATCTGATCATCGTGCGCGAAAGCGCCGAGAGCATCCGGGCGCACTTCAATGTCTGCAAGCATCGGGGCTCGCTGCTGACCGAAGCCCCTTCGGGCAATGTGAAACGCTTCGTCTGTCCCTACCACCAATGGACCTACGAACTGGATGGCCGGCTCAAGCGCGCACCGATGATGCCCGACGCGGAATGTATCGATTACGAAAAGCTGTCGCTGAACATGGCCGCGGTCGAGGTCTGGGCCGGGATGATCTTCATCAACCTGTCATCCCACCCCGAACAGACCCTGGCGGAGACCCTCGGCGACCCGCCTGCCGGGCTTCTGAAGCTCGAGCCCGAAAGGCTAAAGGAAGTCTGCCGCGACCGGCTGCTGGTCAAGGCAAACTGGAAGACCCTGCTGGAAAACTACCTTGAATGTTACCATTGCGCCGGTTCGCACCCGGAACTGGGCGTGGCCTTCGACATCCAGTCCTCTTATGACCAGACGGCGGATTGGGGCGGCACCTGCTTCCTTGGTGGCGAGCCGCTGCGCAAGGGCTTCGTGACGGATGACGGGCGATCTGGTCAGCAAGCCCCTCGGCAGACACGCCGAGGATCAGACGCTGGAGCTTGAGGTGGCCGAGGGTCTGGGCCTGCTGCCGGTCCTGACGCGCGTCCTGTTCCATATCGACCATGCGATCATCCATGTGATGAATCCGCTTTCGGTCGGTGAGGTCGTATGGACGAGCTACTGGTATGTCCGCGACGATGCGGTCGAGGGCCAGGACTATTCGGTCGACAAGGTCGCCGAGGTCTGGCGCGCGACCAATGCCGAAGACAAGCAGCTGTGCGAGCGCAACTACAAGGGCGTGCTGTCGCGCACCTTTGTTCCAGGTCCGCTGAACCCGCGCGCCGAAGGTGCCCTGCGGCCTGTGCTCGACATCTATCTTAAGATGATGGACGAGTGAGCCGCCGGGCCTGAACCCGGCGGCGCTTTCCGCCGATGCGACCGGACAGCGTGGCTGGCCGGGTCAGCCGAAAACTGCCACGGGCGCCCCGATCAACGCTTCGTCGGGCACCACGCCCAGCCCGGGCAGATCCGGCGGCGCCACGCGTCCGTTCGAGGGGCGGGCGCCCTGACCCGGGCAGATGTCCAGCGTCACCAGATCCTGGCAGCTCCAGGTTCCGATCAGGCGGTTTTCCGGCACCGTCTTGGCGAATTGCGCGGAGATAGTGTCGCTCAACGCGGTTCCCGCCATGCACATGACATACATAGACAGGTCGCAGGACAGCAGCACGTCGCGGATGATCCGCGCCTTGGTATAGCCGCCGACCCGCGCCAGTTTGATGTTTACCGCCTCGCAGGCCTGGTCCGAGATCGCGCGCAGCACGGTCTGCAAGTCGCCCAGACATTCGTCGAGAGAGATCGCCTGCCGGGTCTTCCCGCGGACGCCGAGGCATTGCTCGTAGGTGGCGCAGGGCTGCTCGAAGGTGATGTCGCCTTGGGGCACGCGGTTCATGATGGTGATGGCTTCCAGCGGGCTCCAGCCGCCATTCGCGTCATAGACGTTGCGCTCTTCCGGCAGCCGCGTGCTCTCGAAAGCCTCGATGACCTTGCAGTCGGTGGCGATGCCCTGTCCCATCTTCACCGAGAAGGTAGAGACGCCTTCGGCCCGCAACTTGTCGCGGGCGGCGACCATCCCCTGCGGCGTGTCGAGATGCAGCGAGGCCGAGAGCAGGGGAGCGGGCTCCTCGCTGCCGCCGAGCATGTCATGGAGCGGTCGGCCCGCCCATTTGCCGACGATGTCCCAGATCGCGAAGTCGATCAGGGCCTTGGCGTAGGAATGGCCGGCGAGCTCCTGGTCCATGGTCCGGTAGATCTGCTCGGGCTTCAGCGGGTTCTCTCCGATCAGTGCCGGCGCGATGTCGGTCACCGCCGCCCGCACCCCGCCGGGAAAGGCCGCCAGATAGGACGACCCCCAGGGGCAGACCTCTGCCCAGCCGGAAAGCCCCTCGTCGGTGTCGATCCTGATGACCGATGAGCCGAAGCGATCGAAGCGGCGCCCGCGGGACAGGAAATGCGGCTTGGCCAGCGGCAGTTCGAAGGCGTGAAGGGCGATGCGCGTGATTTTCATTCCGGACTCCTGTCGAAAGGTTGCGTGGGTGCCGGAACCGGCCGGCTCAGGACAGCAGGCTCTCCTCGAGCGGATAGGTCGAGATCGGCTCGGTGCCGTCCGCGGTCACCAGAACCTGCTGCTCAAGCTTGACGCCATCCCGTTCGCCCACCGCGCCCATGTAGCTTTCGACGCAGAGAACCATGCCCTCCTCGATGACGCCGTCATAAGGGGTCGGGCCGCGGAAGACCGGGTTCACACGGGGGAATTCGTCGGTCATGCCGACACCGTGCAGGATGCAGACATAGGCGTTCTGGTGGAACTCCTCGGGCACCGGCCAGGCTTGCGCCTGAAGCTCGGACAGGGTCACGCCCGGCCGGATCAGGCGGGTGTTGTAGTCGACCTCGTCATGCGCCAGCCGGTAGAGCTGCTTTTGCCGTTTGGTGGGCTTCACCGGCCCGCAATGAAAGGTTCGCGAGATATCGGCGAAATAGCCGAACGGCCCGACCATGTCGGTGTCGAAGCCGACGAGGTCGCCCGCCTCGATCCGCCGCGGCGAGGCTTCCTGGAGCCAGGGATTGATCCGCGGCCCGGAGGCGAGCATGCGCCCGTTGTGCCAGTCGCCGTTGTTCGCGAGGTTGGTATAGTTCAGCAGTCCCCAGAGCTGGAGTTCGCTGACTCCCGGCTGCAACGCCGCCTTGACCTGCGCGATGCCGTGCTCGGCAACCTCCACGGCCCAGCGGATGCAGGCGATCTCGTCGTCGGATTTGACGATCCGCGCGGCTTCCGAGACGTTGACCCCGTCGATGACCTCCAGCCCGCGCTGCAGCAGGGCCTGGGTCAGGCTCGGATTGACATATTCGATCGCCACCCGGCGGTTGTCCGACCCGATCTCGGACAGGAAGTCGCTGACATCCTTCGCCAGCAGGCGGGCGTTCTCGCCCAGTTCCGTCGCGCCGTCGAAATAGGTGTTCGCCCGGCCGGTGCGGACCTCGTCTGCGCCCGGCGGATGGCCATAGGCGTTGTAGACCACGACCGGCCCCTCGACCGGGACGAAGGCATAGGTCGTGTGGGCATGGGCCTGCCACAACTGGTATGTGCGGTAGTCGACCGCGTATCGAAGCGTAATGGGGTTCACCAGCATGACCATCGCTGCCCCCTCCCGGCGCAGGGCATCGCGGATCCGGCCCAGCCGGTAGGCGAACAGCCGATCCTGGTCGATCTCGGGCAGGGGCCGGAATCGCGACAGGTCGGCCCAGTCGTCCGAGAGGATTCTACTGTCTGGCGTCATCTGCTCCCCTCCTTGCTCCGGGCCCGTGATCCTCACGCCGGGACGGTGGCTCCGTTTTCCTTCAGGTGCTCCGCCAGCCCGGCGATGGTCGGTGTGCGAAACATCTCGATCACCCTGAGCGACCAGCCATGGCGCACGTTCACTCGACCGCAGAGTTCCGCGGCAAGAAGGGAATGTCCGCCGAGGGCGAAGAAATCGTCGCCCATCCCCACCTCCGGCACCGCCAGCACCTCGCACCAGGCGCGGGCAAGCGCCGCCTCGACGGCATCCCTGGGCGGGACACGTTCGGTTGCCGCCAGAAGCCGGTGCTCATGGCCGGGCTTCGGAAGCGCCTTGCGGTCGATCTTGGAGTTGGAGCGCTGGTCCAGCGGCAGCGACCGCAGCGGCACGACGAAGGCCGGGATCGCGTAGTGGGGCAACCGGGCCTTGAGGAAGTGCCACAGCCGTGTCGACCAGTCCTTGTCGGCCTCCGCCACGACATGGGCGACCAGATGGTCCGGTCGCCCGGTCGCGCTGTCCATCGCCACATCGACGACCGCATTCCGTATCCCGGGGAAGTCCAGCAGGGCCTGCGAGACGACGCCCAGCATCACGCTGTAGCCACGCAGCTTGACCATCGAATCGATACGTCCGAAAACTTGCAGATCGCCGTTCGACAGCATCCGCCCCTTGTCTCCCGTCTTGAACAGGAGGCCTGCTTCGGGCCGGAGAGGGTCGGGAACGAAGCGGGCCGCGGTATTCGCCGGATCCTTGAAATAACCCGCGGCCAGGCTGTCTCCGCCGACATGGATTTCGCCCGGGATGCCGCGCGGCAGCGGCTGACGGTTCTCGTCCAGAACGTAGATTCTCTGGTTGGCCTGCGGGCCGCCGGTCGATGCGACCTTCTCGAGCGCCCCCAGAATGGCGGGCGTGACCGGCCGGGACGCGGCATCATGGGTTTCTGCGCAGCCGTAGGCCTGGGTCAGCGTGCAATCGGGAAGGACGGCGTGGAACTCGCGGATCAGCGCCGTTGGGACCACTTCACCGATGATTGTCACGTTCCGCAACGAAGCGAGCTGCCTCGCATGGTCGAGACCGGGTGTCTGCAGGATGCGCCCCAGAAGCGAGGGCGAGATCGTCATGCGCGTGATCCGGTTCTCCCTGATGAAGTCGGAGAAGGGTGCTGGATCGAAGATGATGTCGTCGGGCACGATGTAGGCAGCAGCACCCTTCAGGATCGGCAGCCAGACATACCAGATGAAATAGACGTTGCAGGCCTCGCGTTCACCCGGTCCGTAGGGGGCGGTGGCGTAGCGGTGCCAATAGGCGTTGAGCGAGGCGCGGTGGGTCTGGCAAATGCCCTTCGGCGCGCCGCTGGTGCCCGACGACATCGAGACGAAGGCCAGGTCGTCTGCCGCCACTGCGGGCAGGACGGTGTCGATATCGCGGAATGCGTCGATCCCCAGGGCACTCGGCCAGCCGGCGTCGAGCATCACCCAGGATCGGCCCTGACGCGCCGCCTCGGGGACGTTCTTCAACCATATCTCCCGGGTCAGGAAAATGCGGGCGCCCGAGGCCTCGGCAAAACGCTGCAATGTCTCGGGCGGATAGGCGGTGTCGAGCGGCATGAACACGCCGCCTGCCTTGTTGATCGCCATCAGCGCGATGACATGGTCGGCGCAGCGCTCCATGAATATCCCGACGAGGTCTCCTTTCCGCACCCCCTTGTGGATCAGCCAGCGCGCGAAGGCATCGGTCAGGCGATCCAGCTCGGCATAGCTGTAGCGTTCATCCCGGTACACCAGTGCCGTCGCATTGGGCGTCGCCGTGGCTTGGCGGGAGAAGACCGCGTGCATGCTGGCGCGCGGATACGCCACAGTGATGCCGTCCGCGACGGAAGGCGGGAACTTGGCCAGGTCGTCCCTCAGCCGGTCGACGATGACGGCCATGAGGTCGGCCCGCCGGTCGCGCGAATAGAAGTGGTTTCCCGGTAGGGTGAGGTGCTCGAAACCGGCGTCCGTGTGTTTCGACCAGCCTTCCAGTTGTTCCGGCGTCAGCAGAATGTCCTGCTCTCCGCGGATCGCCGTGACGGGAACCGGGAGGCTCGGCTCCGGGCGGTAGGTGTAGGTCTCAGCGATCTCCAGATCCGCGCGCAACACCGGCAGCATCACCGCGCGCAGATCCTTGTCGGCAAGCGATTTCTCGTCGAGCATGCCGGCATCCCGGACCAGCCCCTGGAACAACTCGTCATCCGGCGCACGGTGCAGCGGCCGATCCGGGTTCCACCAGACGATATGGGGCGCCACCATGCCGGAAGCGAACAGCCGGGCCGGAAGCGGCAACCCGGCACGGCGCAGATAACGGATGACCTCGAAGCAGACCAGCGCTCCGATACTGTCGCCGAACATGGCATAGGGCCGGTCCAGATACGGGGTCAGCCCGGCCACGATCCCGGCGACCGCCGTATCGAGATCGCGTAAGAGCGGCTCGGATCGCCGCGCGCCACGGCCGGGAAACCCGACCGCAAGCACTTCAACCTCGTCGGGAAGCAGATCCGGCCAGGCCTCGAAATAGGTCGGGCTCCCGCCGGCATGATGTACGCAGATCAACCGCAGTCGCGCCCCGGGCCGCGGCGTCGGATTGACGACCCAGAGCCCCCCGACCTTGCCCGCACCGTTTTCTGGGATATCTGCTTCACCAGCCATGGCATGGCTCCTTCTCTGTTTCAGGGTCACCGCCCGCATCGCCCAGCCAGCGCAAGCGAACCCCGCCTGGTGGGCGCGTTCCTTTCACCGCCACCGCCAGACGCAGGTCTGGTCGGGGCGCCAAGAGCGAGAGCCACCAGGTGCGGCCAGCTATGGCGCGGATGAGACCGCCCGGCGTCCTTGAAGAGTGCAGGTCGGAGGCATCCATCCGGCCACCCTCGGGATCGATGTCCAGCCCCAGGCCCAGTGCCTTGCCGATGGCTTCCCTGAGCGTCCATATCTCGATGATACGATGCCCCCTGTCGCGCGCGCGCCCGACCGCCTGCCGCTCCACGGGGCCGAAGGTCTGCAGGACGTAGTCGAGCCTGCACGGGTCATAGCGAAGATGCTCGATGTCGATGCCGATGTCGGCGCCGTGGCACAGAGCAGCCGCCATCACGCCGTCCGTCCTGGAAAGGCTGATGCGCTGCGACACTGCCGCAGGCGGCGAGGACACGAACGGCCGTCCTCCGCCGTCATGGTCAAGTGCGATATTCTCCGGCCGGCAGCCGGCGGCTTGGCCGAGCGCCTGCCGCAGCAACTGGTGGCTCGCACCCCGCAGCCGCGCCCGAACGGTATGCGCCGGCGCTGCGTCCACCAGCCAGATTTCTGCTGCACGGCGGCCGGCCGCACGTCTCCGATTGATCACGGCTGTCGAGGCTGAGCTCATGCCGTCCACACTCCCCGACCGAATGGTCTATTCACGATCATACCATCGGCCGGAACCCGGGCTCATCACCGTTCGGTCGAGGCGGATGTTGAAATTCGCACGGATCCTTGCATCGGTTTCATCGTCGATGTGCCGGGGGAAATGCGTCGAGAGCGTCTTTCGCACCGTCGCGCGTGCGCGTTCGCGCATATCGGTCGCGCCTGCTGCCTTCCAGCCGCCGATGTTCTGCCGGTCCGCAACGTGGGGATAGTAATACTCGGACTCCATCAGCTTCAGCGTCTGGGCATCCCCCAGGAAATGGCCCACGCCCTCGACCGCTTCGCGGATGTGTTCCAGCCCGAGCGTATCGTCATTGACCTCGATTCCGCGGATGGCGCGCAGGACGTTGCCGAGCATGTCGTTGTCGATGACGAAGGCCTCGTAGCTCGAGGCGATCACGCTGGCCAGGATGCCCGCCGCCTCATAGACCAGATTGGCCCCGGCAAGCCCGGGCATGACTGTGAGGAAGCCCTTCTCCCAGCCGGACTGCGCGTCGGGCAGCTTGGAATCGGACATGCCGGAGGCGATCCCGGTCGGGATGTCGAGATATCGGCCAAGTTGCGCCGCTGCCGCCGCGAGGACGGCGAATTCCCCGCCGCCCCCGATGAAGGCGCCGCTGCGCATGTCGGTCACGAAGGGCCAGTTCCCGAACAGCACCGGGTGGCCGGGCTTGAGGAGATTGACATAGGTCAGCGATGCGAGAACCTCGGCATGGCCCTGCGCCAGGTGTCCGGCCAGCGCCGCGGGGCTGGTGGCGCCCGATTGCGGCACGGAGACCATGATCGCGGGCATGCCCTCCTCGACTGCGGCTGTAAGAACCTCGCAACCCTCGGGCGAGAACTTCAGCGGGGAAACCGAAACCACGACGATCGCCTGCGCGAAGGGCCGTTCGCGGAACCGTCCTTCGCCGCCGAGCGACATGTCATACATCCGAATCGCCTCGCGCAGATGCTCGGCCTGGAAGAAGCTGGTGACGATGTGCTTGGAGGTTCCGCTCATCACCGCATAGGCAGTGTTGATGTCCAGATCGCGCGCCTCAGGAAGATCATTGGCGATGCATTGGCGAATCACGAAATGCAGGTTGTCGAGCCTGTCCTCTAGCCTGGAATAATCGTAGAGGTCCTGCAGCAACGTCTGGCGAAAATCGCCGGTGTTGATGTCGAGCGCCTGGACCGTGGCGCTGCCCCCGGTGTAGTAGACGCGCCCGCCCGACACATACATGTCGTGCTTGGGATCGCGCCCGTGCAGGGTGAAGTTGCGCCCTGCCTTCGCGATGGCATCGCGCACCATGCTCTTGGGGAAGCACAGTCGGTTGTGTTCGTTGACCCAGCCGCCGTTGGCGCAGATCAGGTCCCTCCAGCTTTCGATATGGTCGCCCATGCCGATGGTCTCGAGAATCTCGAGGGCGGCCTCATGCACCTTCTCGAGATCCGGCTCCTTCAGCGGCTTGTAGGTCCCGCCCTCGAACCCACCCCGGACGGGCGCAAGATCCCCGGTCGGCGTCGCCTTACGATGGGCGTGGCGCGCCGCGCGCCCGCCAGTGGCGCGGCTGCGTTTTTTGAGGAGTTCGGACATCTCGTTGGCCTCTCGGTTCGAGGGAGGCTTCCGTCACGGCCATCGGCCGGGGCAGAGCCCGGTGCAGGTCATCGTTGCCTTTCAAGTGCGGAAACTGTCCGCAGAGGCAAAGTTTCAAACCCTTCGGTATGTAGGACACTATCGGGCACTTCCGACCTGTCAACAAATAAATTCGACTCCGCAGTCCAAATCTTCCAACGCCGATCCGCCGGGCGGTATGGGGATGAATAGATTCCCTGATGTCTAGCAAGATGGCTTTTGGATGAAACAATCAGACGTAGACGACAAAAAACTTGACGCATTGGTCGAATTACATGCTAGATCATTCTGGGCAGTCGCCCGGGCGGGGGCCCGACCCTTGCCAACAAGAACACCTTACCGACAGGGAGAGCTTGCAATGAGTCTGCCAAGAAGTGTGAAGACCAGCGGTGTCGCCGTTGCTTTTGCCCTGATGGGCGCGAGCATGGCGGCGGCCGACTGCGGAAAAGTCTCGATCACCAACATGAACTGGGCGTCCAGCGAGGTTGTCACCGCCGTTTCCAAGTTCCTCATGGAGCAAGGTTACGGCTGTCAGGTTACGGCCGTCCCGTCCTCCACAAACCCGGCGCTCGCATCGGTCGCCGAAACGGGTGAGCCGGACATCCTGACCGAGATATGGATCGATTCCTCGCCCGCCTATCCGCCGTTGCGGGACGAGGGCAAGCTTATCGAAGTGACCCATGTCCTGAGCGATGGCGGCGAGGAGGGGTGGTGGATTCCCACCTATCTCGCCGAAGAGCATCCGGAACTGAAGACGCTCGACGGCATCCTGGCAAACCCCGATCTGGTCGGCGGGATGTTCAATAACGGTCCCGATGGTTGGGGTGCGCGCATCACCAACGAAAATATCGCGCAGGCGGCGGATCTCGAGGGCCACGGCATCAAGATGTTCGCGCACGGCTCGGGAGAAACACTCGCCGCCTCGATCGGTGCGGCCTATGCCGACAAGAAACCGTGGTTCGGCTACTACTGGGCCCCCACTTCGGTGCTGGGCAAGTATCCGATGGCCAAGGTGGAGATCGGTCCGTTCGACGCGGCAGTCCATCTGTGCAACACCACGCCGGAATGTGCCACGCCTGGCCTCTCGAACTACCCGACCGGGAAGGTCGTCACCGCGATCACCCCGGCCTTCCAGGAGCGGGAGCCGGCCATCGCCGAACTGATGTCGAAGGTGAGCTTTACCAACGAGCAGATGGGCACCCTTCTGGCGTGGCGCGAGGAGAACAACGCCTCCTCGGACGAGACTGCGGTCTATTTCCTGACGAACTACAAGGATGTCTGGAAAGACTGGCTGGACGACGCCGCGCGGGAAAAGCTGGCTCCGCTGCTGCAATAGCCCTGACCGCCGTCATGTCCGCCGGTCAGGGATCGGCGGACATGACCTTCTTTCGATCGAGCAACTCAACGGTGCCGACATGGGCTCATATAGCGCAGTCTTCGATTTTCTCGGTCTCCGCGCCTGGTGCGATGAGAGTGCCAACGGCACGGTAAGCATGAACGATCTGCTCGAGAAGATGGGCGGCGGCCAGGACGGCTCCTCCCTGCTTTCCCTTCCTTTCCCGTCGCTCGACGTTCTCAATCAGAGCTGTAGCCACATGCCGAGGACTCGCGATCTCACCGTCGGGATCGAGAATCTGTTCCTCTGGGCGCGGGGCGGTCTCAAGTCCGTGCTCGATCCCGCAACGCAGCCGTTGTCGTGGCTGCTGGATGGCGCCATCCACATCGCGACGACGATCCCCTGGTGGATTATGCTGCCGGCGATCGTGGCGCTGAGCTGGCAGGTGACACGTTCGCTAAAGATCGCCGCCCTCGTGCTTTGCAGCCTTCTAATCCTCGGCTTCGTCGATCATCTCGATGCCGCCATGCAGACACTCGCCATCATCTTCGTCTGCACCGGCACCAGCGTTTTGATAGGCGTGCCGATCGGGATCGCCATGGCCAAGTCGGACCGGCTCCAGCGGTTGATCACGCCTCTTCTCGATCTGCTCCAGACGCTGCCTACCTTCGTCTACCTGATCCCGCTGATCTTTCTCTTCTCGGTGACGGAATCCAAACTCTATGGCATCGCGATCATCTCCTACGCCATCGTGCCCGTCATCCGCCTTACCGACCTCGGGATCCGGCTGGTTGATACCGAAGTCATCGAGGCTGCCGACGCTTTCGGCATGACCTCGCGCCAGAGGCTTTTGAGGGTCGAGCTTCCGCTGGCAATTCCGAACATCATGGCCGGCATCAACCAGACCATCATGATGAGCCTCGCGATGGTGGTCATCGCCTCGCTGGTCTCTGCTCCGGGCCTGGGAATCCTGGTGCTGCGAGGGATCAACAATCTGGATCTCGGCGTCGGAGTGGTTGCCGGGCTGGGCATCGTCCTGCTGGCGATCATGCTCGACAGGACGTCGAAGGCCGCCCTACTTCGCACCGGAGGTCATGCCGCAACCTCAAGGGGAGGCCGGCAGTGACGGCCTTTCCGAAAATCCAGATCCGCAGTCTCTACAAGATCTTCGGCGCGACCCCCCGCATGATGGTTCCCCTCGTGCAGGACGGCCTCGACAAGGCCGGGCTTCTGGAACGGATGAACCATGTTCTCGGACTGCAGGATATCAACATAGATATCCGGGCGGGGCAGATCACGGTGATCATGGGGCTTTCCGGATCTGGAAAATCCACTCTGATACGGCATCTCAACCGGCTGGTGGAGCCGACATCGGGGGCGATCCTGGTCGACGGGCAGGATATCACCACGTTTTCACACGGCGACCTCGTGCAGTTGCGCAGGACCAAGATGTCGATGGTGTTCCAAGGCTTCGGTCTGATGCCGCACCAGACGATCCTGCACAACACCGCGCTGCCGCTCCTGGTACGCGGCCTGCCGGCCGCTGACGCGGAGGCGCAGGCCCGCCAATGGCTCAAGCGAGTGGGGCTGGACGGCTTCGAGGCCCGCCACCCCCACCAGCTGTCCGGAGGCATGCAGCAGCGGGTCGGCATTGCACGGGCTCTAACCTCGAATGCCGACATCATGCTGATGGACGAGGCGTTTTCCGCGCTCGATCCGCTGATCCGCAAGGACATGCAGGACCTGTTGCTGGAACTGCAGAAGGAATTGAAGAAGACGGTTGTCTTCATCACCCACGATCTTGACGAGGCGCTGAAGCTGGCGGATCACCTCGTGATCCTGAAGGATGGACGGACCATCCAGCAAGGGGATCCCCAGCAGATCGTCCTGAATCCCGCGGATGACTACGTGAACGACTTCGTGCGGGACATCAACCGCGCGAAAGTCATCCGGGTACGATCTGTCATGTCGCCGATGGTTCCGGGCATCAGCTATTGCGGCGATATCGGCGGCGAGGCGAACCTCGAGCAACTCATTGCGGCATCCGGCGGCGATCCTGCCCATCAGTACCGCGTCGTCGACCAAGGCGAGCCAGTCGGCCATATCCGGTTGCTCGATGTGCTGAAGGCGCTTCTGCCACATGACGCTGCACCGAGGCACTGATGTCGAACCTCGGGCAGGGTATCTGAATGGTTGATCCGCTCCAATGACAGACCAGTTCCATCAGTTCGACCTCGATACGCTGCTGCCGCAAAAACCGCGCAGGGAAGGGTGCGCTCCGGGTCACAACCTGTCGGTCGCCGCCTTCGTGGCGGACGGGTTTTCCCTGCTGTCGCTCGCCTCGATCAGCGAGGCTCTGGCGCTGGCCAATGGTGCCACCCGCGCCAGGCAATGCAGGATCGAGACCCTGGGCTTCACCTCGCACAATGTGACCTCGCGCTCCGGCACGATCATCAGGACCGATCGTGTTCTGCCCGAGGGCCTGCAGGATTTCAGCCTGGTCACCTTGTTCGACCTTGTCGTGCTCTGCGTGGGACCGGAACTTGACAAGGAAACCTCGACGCTGGTGCACAGGCTGATCCGGATCTGCAAGCGAAGCCGGATTCCTGTCTGTCTTATCGGAGGCTCGATCCGCGAGGCCGCCCGTCAGGGATTGCTCTCGCGCTGCAGCACCCACTGGACGCAGGTCTGGGCGCTCCGTGAGAGTGAACCCGGCATCGAGGTTTCGGACACGATCTTCACCCGTGACGGTCAGGTCGTGACCTGCCCCGGTGAGCTTGCAGCACTGGACTTCACCATCGAGCTGATGAAAAGCCGCTTCGGTGCAGAGATCGCAGGCCATGTCGCCGCCAATCTTCTGGTCGATACGGTCCGTTCCGGCGATCGGCGACAGCCGGGAAGCGCACGGGACCGCTATCGTGGCATTCCGGCTGTTCTGTCGGAAGTGATCGCACTCATCGAAGAGAGCCTCGAGGACCAGCCGAGCATGTCCGCCATCGCGGCGAAGGTCGGTCTCTCGGTCCGCCAGGTCGAGAGATATTTCGTCAGGTTTCTCGGAACGTCTCCGGTACGGTTCCGCAGGGTCCTGCAGATGGACCACGCCATGCGTCTGCTCGAGCGCACCGAGATGTCGATCCTGGAAGTCTCCATTGCCTGCGGCTTCTCTGCGGCCTCGACGTTCAACAAGCACTTCCGGAAGGTCTATGGGCTGACGCCCAGCATGTGGCGCCTGTCCGGTTTCATGCGCGGCGGCAGAGAAGACTCGAAGGGCGGGTATGGCCGGCCGGCGCCGATGTCACCCGCGGTCGTCGCGGGCATAAGTTAAAGAAAGAAAGAGAAATCACGAATGGACGGTGGAAAGTCACTTGATCGCGCGGCGCTCGGCGTCGGGCCGAATGCGCTTTACTTCGACGAGTTCGAAGTCGGGCAAAACTGGACCACCCCGCGCCGCACCATCACCGAGGCGGACATCGTCATGTTCGCGGGCATGACTGGCGACTACAACCCCGTGCATACCGACGAGGAATTCGCCAGAAGCACCCCCTTCGGCACCCGCATCCTGCACGGGCCGGCAGTCTTTGCCATCGCTACCGGGCTGGAGTTCCGCCTGGGAATTAAGGAAGGCACCGCCATCGCATTCCTTGGCATGACCTGGGACCTGAAGGCGCCTGTCAAGATCGGCGACACCATCCACGTCTTCCAGCGAGTGGATGCGGTGCGCCCGACCAAGAACCCGGCGCGCGGCATCGTCAACCGGCAGCCTGAGAGGACGCGGGGCGCCTCGGCTGCATGGCGATGGCGCAGTCGAAGGGCGGTTATTGCCGTCGACCAGGACCGGATGCGCGGCAGATCGGGCGAAGTGGCAAAAGGTCAGCGAGAAGACTGAACCGTAAACCTTCTGCGTGCACAGGCCGATGCCGGAGTTGTTTTGAAAGGGCGCTTGAATGGGATTGGAACTCTGGCGCGGTTCGGTTCCGGACGAATGGCTCGACTACAATGGCCACATGACCGAGCATCGCTACCTTCAGGTTTTCGGCGAAAGCTCGGATGCGCTCTTTCAACGGATCGGAGTCGATCTTGCCAATGCGGCAGAGCGGGCCTTCTACACGCTGGAGACCCGCATCAGCCATCTCGCAGAATGCAGGGTGCGTGCCTCACTTTGGACCGCGACCGAAATCCTGGCCTATGATGAAAAGCGGCTTCATCTCTATCACCGCCTGTTCGGTAGTGATGGCAAGCTGCTGGCGATCGGAGAGCATCTTGCGGTCCATGTCCGCCACGGCTGCGTTACTCCAGCCGCGCACGAGATGCAAAATCGTATCGCCGGGATTTATGCCGCAATGGCCAACGAGCCATTGCCTGAGGGAGTGGGGTCGGTTTTGAAGCGGCCCTTGGCCGTCAGCCGCCATCGGGGTTCCTGACCCTGCGGCCGCGGTCTCTGTCCTTGTGGTCACGTGTTGTAACTGCCCGGCTGCCAGTTCCACACCCGCCGCCAGTCCTTCGGCAGGTTCGCGAAGCGCGCGAGGGTCAGATCGCCGATCGGCAGATTGGTCCCGCCGTGCAGCGCCAGGTCCGACAGCGCCAGCCCGAGCGCGGGCGACAGGCCGAAACCGTGGCCGGCGGAAGAGCAGGCGACCAGCCCGGAGGGCGTGTCGAATGGGTGGATGAGGGTGATCTGGTCGGGCGTCACGTCAATCACGCCGGCCCAGGACCGCAGCATCTGCGCGCTACGCAGCGCCGGGAACACCTCGTAGAGCCGCCGGGCGATGTTGCGCACCAAGGGGGTGGTCGGCTTTGCCATCTCACCGGCAATGCCGGCATCGAGCCATTCGTGGGGACCGCCGTTGACATGGATGTTGCCGCGCCTGGTCTGCCGGACCGCAAGTCCGTGGGCCACGATTGCCTGTTCGAACAACCGGGGCAGGGGGGCGGTGACGAAAGCCTCCAGCCGGACTGGGGCCACGGGAAAGTCGATCGCCAGAGGGGCCAGCAGGGGGGCATTGTGCGCTGCGGCGGAAAGCACCACCGCCCCGCCGTGGATCTCGCCTTCCGACGTGCGCACGCCTTTGACCTTGCCGCCAGCCGTCAGGATTTCCAGCACCGGCGTGCGTTCCCGGATTTCGCCACCCAGGTCCTGAAAAGCCCATGCGAAGGCCTGCGACGTGCGCTGCGGATTGGCGTGCCCCGAGCGCGACGTATGGATCCCGCCCAAAGTGTCAGCTGTCAGCGAGGGGATCAGGTCGCGGCACGTCCTGCCGTCGATGAATTCGGCGGCGATGCCGGACTCCTGAAAGCCCTGATAGGTCGCCTTCAACTGTTCAAGCTCGCTCGCGGTTATCGCGGCCCAGAGGCGTCCCTTCTGCGTCCATTCGGTCGGATAGCCCAGCTCGTCATCCAGTTGATCCCAGAGAACCTCCGAGACCTGCGCGAGATGGGCCTCGCCGGGAGTTCCGCCGGGAAAACCGGCAAAGCCCGTGGCGCGGGAGGACGCTTCATATGCCGTCGAACCCTTGTCCAGCACCAGCACGCGGGCGCCTGACCGCGCCGCTCGCCACGCTGTTGACAGGCCCACGATTCCCGCGCCGACGATGATCAGGTCATAGCCTTGCATCACTGCTCCTGACCCGGCAGAGCCTGCATCGCCTCCGGCTTGTGCAGCCAGTAGGACCATTTCTCGCGCGTGTCGCAGGTGTCGTCCTCGGCCGCGATCAGCCCCAGGTCGACCGGGCGGACCGGAAAGCGGTAGCTGCCGGGCCTGATCTCCTCGATCCCGATGCCGAAGCGCAGCGACAGCAGCAGCGCCGCCTCGTCGCGGCAGCGCTTGCCCTGGCAATGGCCCATGCCGACGCGGGTCAGGCGCTTCAGCAGGTCCTGCTGGATGCGGAGACCCGCGCCGCCGGGGCCGGTGACGGGCGATTGCGGATGGCGCAGGCTGCCGTTCAGATAGGGCGGCGGGGAGAGGCGCAGGAAATCGGCGCGAGTGATCCCCTCGCATTTGCACAGGATAACGGTGTCGCCGCCGGTCTCCACCAGGGCCTCGATCCACATCCGCAGATAATCGCCCTCCGCCCGTCCTGTGGCGGGCGTGTCGATGGGAGGACCCATCGGCCCCTCCTGGATGATGGCGTCCAGCGCAGGGCCAAGCACCGCCTCGCCGCCCGCGAAATCCGACAGCCAGATCACGCCGGGCAGGCTGGTGCGCCCGGCTGCGTCGGTCTCGGGCAGCCAGGAGCCTGCGCCGGCATCGAAGCGCAACTCGCAGCCCATGGCGGCGGGCAGTTCGATGTTCGGCAGCACGCCGATCGCGGTGCAGATCGAGTCGCAGTCCGGCACAAGGTCGGCGCCGCCCGCGACGGGGCGCAGCCGCGCCCGTTCCACCGCCTGCCGCCCCTCGGCCGCGACGAGGACCGTGGCCATATGCACCGGAATTCCCAGTGCCGCGATCTCGGCCGCCGCCGCCGGACCGGCCGCGAAGGTCTCCCCAGGCTCCACCATGCCGACGATCCGCACGCCCCGCGCCACGGCCCGGCGCACGAAATCCACCGCCCGGGCCGAGGTGCCCAGAACCAGCGTCCGCCCGCCCTCGTAGCACTGATAGGTGTCGAGGAAGGCCACCCCGGCCTTCACGCCGAAGACGCCGGGCAGCTCCGATCCGGCGAAGGAGGGCACGAAATCCCGCATCCCGGTCGCCAGCACCAGCACGTCATGCTCGACCAGCGCGTTCCCTGCCGCATCGATCAGCCCGACCTTGGGCGGGCCGATGTGCCGGGCGTTCGGCCCGTTCTGGAACGCCCCCCAGGCGATGGTGCCAAGGCGCAGGTCGATCCCGGCCTCGAAGCACGCGACCAGCGCGGGGTTGTTCTCCAGCACCGCCTGCGCGATGGCGTTCTCGTTCATCAGCGCCGCCGGCAAGGCCGCGCCGTAGAAATACGGCGCGTCGAAGGACATGCGGGCGAGGGTCTGCGGGTGTTCGTCGACCAGCGTGACGGCATGGCCGGCGGCGGCCGCCTTCAGTGCGAAATCGCCGCCCAGCCTGCTGGCGCCGACGACGGTGATCCTTCTGGCCATGGCGCTATTCCCCGGTGATCCGCGCGATGCGGTCCGTCGTCTCGGCATATTCGACGATCATGTCGTAGATCACGCTCCGGACCGTGGTTGGCCCGCTCACCCGGCCAACGATCTGCCCGGCGGCGTAGGTCATCCAGTCCTTGCGGCGCGCGCGTTCGGCGCGGCGGAATGGCTCGCCCGAGAGGATGGATTGCAGCGGCACCTGTTTCAGCGGCGCAGGGGCATCGGGGCGCAGCCAGGCCTCGGTATACTTGCTGCGCACGGCGCGGCAGGGCTTGCCGGTATAGCCGAGCGTGATCACCGCATCCTCGGGACCGGCAGCGTAAAGCACCTCGCGCATGTCGGGCGTCAGTTCGCTTTCCACCGTCCCCAGCCAGATCGAACCGCACCAGACCCCCTCGGCCCCAAGCGCCAGCGCCGCCGCCATCTGCCGCCCACGCCCGATGCCGCCCGCCGCCAGCACCGGCACCGGCGCGACGGCATCGACCACCTCGGGCCAGAGCACCATCGAGGTAATCTGCCCGGTATGCCCGCCCGCCTCGCTGCCCTGCGCCACGATCACATCGACTCCGGCCGCGACCTGCTTCCTCGCCTGATCCGCGGTTCCGACCAGCGCGCCGAACCTGATCCCGTGGTCGTGGACGCGCCTGATCACATGCGGCGGCGCGATACCAAGGGCGCTGACCACGAACTTGACCGGATGGCGCAAGGCCACGTCCAGCAGCGTCTCGCTGGTGGCGGGGCTGAAGCTGAGGTTGCGCGCGTAGTCGGCATACCAGCCCGTCACCTCGTCCTCGGGCAGGGGCGGGATGCCGTCCGCATCCAGCAGGTCATTGATGAACCTGACGTTTTCTTCCGGCAGCAGATCGCGCGGGCTGTCCGCGAAGTTCACCTCCGTCGATTTCGCGGCGAAGACCATGTCGACACCATAGGGCAGGCCGTCGATGTGGTCGTCGATCCACTTCAGTTCCTGCTCCAGATGCTCAGGCGTCATCCAGGCCGCACCAAGAACGCCCATCCCGCCCGCCTTCGAGGTGGCGACCACCACGTCGCGGCAATGGCTGAAGGCGAAGATCGGCGCCTCGATCCCGAACATCGCGGTCGTCGCGGTCTGCATGGCCGGCCTCTCGTGCGGGCGCATATGACCCGCAAGGATAAAAAGAATACCAATTAGTATGTTTAGGAGACATGCCGAGCTGAGTCAAGGCTGTTGTCGACCGTGGAGAGGCGTTGTTGCAGAACTCTAGCCGCGAAGGATTCACATCACGAATCCATGCGGTTAGACGGTCTGCATGAGCAAGCCCGCGCCCACCCGCTACCGCACGACGAATTGGTCCGACTACAACGCTGCGCTCCGCAAGCGCGGGTCGCTGCTGATCTGGTTGGACAAGGAGATGGCTTGGCACGCGCCGCATGAGGGGCGCCCAGGGCGTCCATCTGCCTGACGAACAACGCAGCCGAACGAGCCTTGCGCGGTATCGCCCTCGGCCGCAAAGCTTGGCTCTTCGCCGGTTCGCTCCGCGGCGGCGAACGCGCCGCCTTCATGTATTCCCTCATCGTCACCGCCAAGATGAACGACGTCGACCCTCAGGCTTGGCTGGCCGATGTCCTGGCCCGGCTGCCGGACACGCCACTCTCACGCCTGCCGGAACTGCTCCCCTGGAACTGGAAGCGAAGCCCCATCGCCAAAGCCGCATAACTGCGGCCTACGCCGGATGGTTACGAAGGAACTGACCACCGACAGATCATGCGAGATGTAGATGAGCGTCAGATGCCGCTCGCGCTGCAAGCGGCCCAGCAGTTCCAGAATCTGCGCCTGCGTGGTCACGTCGAGAGCCGAAGTGATTTCGTCGGCGATGAGCAGGTCAGGCCTCAGCGCCAGCGCGCGGGCGATCCCGACCCGCTGGCACTGGCCGCCGGAAAGCTGGCGCGGTTTGCGCTCGCCAAGCGCGCGCGGGTGCTGGCAGACAAATTCGAACTCGTCTCAGCAAGGACAGTGACGCTGTCCCTTATGCGGCGCAGAGCCCGCGCCACTCGGCGAGAGCGGCGGCGCGTTTGGCCTTGAAATGAGGTCGACTTGAGAGGCTGCGTTCCTGGTTGAAGTGGTTCGTGACGGAGGCGTGGACGGACGCGAACTTCTGCAGACTTCGTATACGCCGAAACCGGAGCATCGCCCGCTCCCGTCGTCGGAACGACAAGTGCGAGTTCTCGGCCCGATTATTGAGCCAGCGGCCGATCTCCTGCCGTTCCTCGACACCGAGAGCCTTCATCGCCGCCCCGTAGGATCGCAGCTTGTCGGTGACGTACAGCTCGCACCGACCATGCTTGCGCATTGCTTTCTTGAGGAATTTCAACGCGGATTTCTTGTCGCGCGTCTTTGTCACGAAGCTTTCCAGCACCTCGCCCTCGTGGTCCACCGCCCGCCACAGGTAGCGCCGCTCACCGTTGATCTTCACGAACATCTCGTCGAGGTGCCACCGCCAGTGGCTGGACTTTATGCCCTCGATACGGCGCTTCCGGATCTTGGCGGCAAACATCGGACCGAAGCGATGCCACCAGAACCGCACGGTCTCGTGGCTGATTTCGACGCCTCGCTCATGCAGCAGGTCCTCGACAGGTGTTGTTGCAGAAAGGCGGCCCGAGGTGTGACTTCCCCTTTCCCCTTTGAGCTTAGGCCGCGCGGACGATCTCGGCGGTGCCGAGGGCGTTGAAGCGGTTCATGAGGGCGACGCGGATGTGGATTTCGGCGGTTTGGCGGTCCGGGTCTCTCGCGCGATGCGCTCGCCGAAGGACTCGAGGCAGCGCATCCTGGCCTCGACGCGGCTGCGGGCGTGGTATCCCGTCCACCGTTTCCAGAACGCCCTGCCGTAGTGATGTGTGGCGCGCAGGGTTTCGTTGCGTGCTCGGGCGGCTGGGCAATCCTCCTTCCACGGTCGGCCATTCTTTCGGATCGGACTGATCGCCGTGCCGCCGCGCGCGATTATGGCGCTGTGGCAGCGGCGGGTGTCGTAGGCGCCGTCCGCGGTAACGGTGCCGATGTCTTCGTCGTCCGGGATCTGGCCCAGCAGGTCCGGCAGGACGGGGCTATCGCCTTCCCGGCTGGGGGTGAACTCGACCGCGCGGATGTCGGAGGTGGCGGTGTCCATGGCCAGATGGACCTTGCGCCATTGGCGGCGACCCTGCACACCATGCTTCCGGGCCTCCCACTCGCCATCACCGAGGAACTCGATGCCGGTGCTGTCCACGAGCAGATTCAGCGGCCCGTCGGCACGGCGATACGGGATCTGCACCTTCAGGGTCTTCTGTCTGCGGCAGAGCGTCGAGTAGTCCGGAACGGGCCAGTCCAGCCCGGCCAGGCGCAGCAGGCTGGCGACCATCCCTGCGGTCTGCCTGAGCGGCAGCTTGAACAGCACCTTGATCGACGGGCAGAACTGGATCGCCGCGTCCGAAAAGACGGGTGCGGCCGTCGTTGAGGAAGCGGGTGAAGGCGTCCCAGCGGCCTTCCTGCTCAAACATGTAGTTGATGGCCTTGGCGACGGGGTTGTGCTTCGACATCCGGGCGCGCTCGGCCCGCATCCAGTCGTGCAGGTCATCGACCATCGTGCGCACCAGCCTCTGGCGTGCGTCAAGTCGTGCTGCGGCGGTCAGGCCAGTGATCTCGCGCTCGACATCGAAGATGGCATCGATGCGTTTGACCGCCTCCAGCGCGATGGGCGATATATCTTCAGCGATCGGTCTGCCCTTCCGGGCGGTGGCCTTGATGTCGGCCAGTTCGAAGAACTTCCGCCGTGCGTGGCTCCAGCATAGCGCGCTGAACACCGGCGCGGGTTTGCGGGCCGCATCGTAAACGCCGTTGTATCCGCCATAGGCGTCGGCCTGCAGGATGCCGCTCCAGCCCGCCAGATGCCGGGTCGGATGTTCCATTCTGCGGTCGGTCGAGAAGTAATAGAGCGCTGCAGGTGGTGCCCCACCTGCAAAGGGGCGGTCGTCGCGCAGATAGGTCCAGAGCCGGGCCGTTTGCGTCCCGCCCCTGGCCATCAGTGGCACGGTCGTGTCATCGGCGTGTAGTCGTTCTGCCCCGAGGACATGGGTGCGGATCAAATCGTGGATCGGCTGTAGCGCGGCGGTGCAGGCCCCGACCTGATCGGCCAGGGTGGAGAGGCTGATCTCGACGCCTTCCTTGGCGTAGCGTTCGGCCTGCCTGTTCAAGGGCTGATGCTGGCCGAACTTCTCGAAGAGCAGCGAGCCATTGAAGGCGCCATTGGTTCGAGCCCAATGGCGAGCGCCAGCAGGTTGGGGCCGGCCCAGCTCCGAGGCGTCGGATGGAAGGGCGCAGGTGGCTGGCTGATCTTCTCGCAATCCCGGCAGGTGAACTTCTCGCGGACGGTCTGGATCACCTTCCACTGCCGGGGAATGACCTCCAGCGTCTCGGTGACGTCCTCGCCCATCTTCACGATGCGCGTCGACCCACAACAGGTGCAGGAGGCCGGGGCCTCGACCACCACGCGCTCGCGCGGCAGATGTTCAGGGAACGGCTTGCGGGCCGGACGGCAGCGTTCGAAAGCCGCAACTGTGGTCTTCGCCACGGCGGCATCCATCTTTGCCCGATCCTGCCCAAGGTCCGTCTCCAGATCTTCGAGCTGCATCTCGAGTTGTTCGATCAGCCGGGCGTGGCGTTCAGCGCTGTGGCCGAACTGCTCGCGGCGGAGTTTAGCGATCTGGAGCTGCAAGTGCCGGATCATCGCATCGGAGGCTGAAACGACGGCGCGCGCCTGTATCAGTTCATCCTCTGCCGCAGCAGCGCGCGCCTCTGCCGCAGCGAGGGCAGCACGCAGGACATCAATCTCCGAGGGGGTCTCCGACATGCCGAAGGCCTACCACAGGGATGCAAAACAGTCCAACAAAACAAGGGTCTTTTTTTGCTGTCAGCCCGCCGATGCAGGCCGCTGCGTCCAGCGCGGATTGCGCCAGTCGATCCCCTCGAGAAGATAGCCGAGCTGAGCCGCCGACACAGGAACGGCAGCGCCGTCCCGGCTCACCGGCCAGATGAACTTCCCCGCCTCCAGACGCTTCAGATACAGCGACATGCCGACCCCATCGTGCCACAGCACCTTGATCAGATCCCCCCTGCGCCCGCGAAAACAGAAGATCTCGCCACCGTGCGGATCGCGCCCCAGCCCCTGCTGCACCTTCAGCGCCAGGCTGTTCATCCCGCTGCGCATGTCCGTCACCCCGCCCGCGATCCAGACCTTCGCCCCAGACGGAAACGCGATCATGCCCGGTCCAGAACCAGCACCAGACGCGCCAGCGCCATCGGATCGATGGCGGCGTCGACCGCAAGCCTGCGCCCGTTGGCCAGCGTGATCTCGACGTGGTCTTCGCGATCGGAGGTCGGCTTGGTGGCCGATTGGCGGCCTGCCGTGCCGCTGGCATCCGTAGCAACCTGCACCGCAAGAAACTGCGAGCGACCGCCAGCAACAAGTTGACCAGACCGGAAATCCCGACGCCACCGCATCAGCAGTGCCCGCGAAATCTCGTAACGCCGAGCCGTCGCTGCGCACTGCCGAAAACCCCGAAGGCTCTCTTCGACAATCCGAACCTTCTCGGCATCCGTCCATTCCCGCCGCCGACCTTTGTCGACAACCGAGAGAACCTCGATCTGTGATCTGAACTTAGGGTCATCCATAAGGTCAGCGTCTTAGCTGACCTCAGTCCGCTGCATCAGATGGCCCTCACCGGAGGGATACGTTCCTTCTGCCAGCGGGTCTATGTGTTCCGCGCCGGCCGCATCGTCGAGGCGGGCCAGGCGGCCGAGGTGCTGAGCAATCCGCGCGAAGCCTACACGAAGGAATTGGTGGCAGCCCTGCATCGGCTGCCCGATCTTCCGGCAGGCGGTTGCGAGGCGACCATTGAACGCGGCGCGCCGATGGCGCGGACCTGCCCGCGGTAGAAGGAGTGAAAGCCGTGACAGCAAACAGCAGCCCCTGGGACCGCAATCCGCGCAACCCCGGCGCGCCGATCATTCCGCGCGGCGAATGGGACTTCCCGCCCTATCATCGCTGGACCTTCCAGCATGTCCGGGAAATGACGGCAACCGCGCAAATCTGGCGCGGATCCGGCCCGGTGCTGCCCTTGCCGGAGCGCAAAAGCGACATCGACGGGATCGAGTTCGAACTGGCCGGCCGTCGCCGGACCATTCGCGACTTTCTCGATGAAAGCTTCACCGATGGCTTCCTGATCCTGTCGCGCGGTCAAATCGTTGCCGAAACCTACATGAATGGCCTGAAGCCCTACCGCCAGCATCTCGGCATGTCGGTGTCGAAGTCGGTCACGTCGGCAGTGTTCGGCATCCTCGTCCACCGGGGACTGATCGACCCATCCGCGCCGGTGACGCACTATCTGCCGGAACTGGAACGAACCGCCTATCGCGGTGCCACCGTGCAGCACGTCCTGGACATGACAACCGGGGTTCTGTTCGACGAATCCTACACCACGCCCGGCTCGCACATGCAGAAGCTCGGTCAGGCCTGCGGCTGGTTCGAGGCAACAGAGCCGGACTGGCCGATGACGGTCTGGCAGCTCATCCTGCAACTGACCGAGCGGGAACGGCCGCATGGCGCGCTTTTCGCCTATCGGTCGATCGAGACCGACGTGCTTGCCTTCATCATGCAGCGGGTGAGCGGACGATCCCTCGCCGACCTGATCAGCCAGGAACTCTGGGCACCGATGGGTGCCGAGGAGGATGCCTATGTCACCATCGATCGTGGCGGCTACGCGCTGGCCGATGGCGGCTTCAACGCGACGCTGCGCGACTATGCCCGCTTTGCCCTGTTGCCCTTGCGCGGCGGCGAGGCCAACGGCCGACAGATCGTTCCCGCAGCCTGGATCGAGGAGACGCGGCGCGCCAACCACGCCCTGTTTCAGGGCGAGTATCGGGTCACGCTACCCGAAGGCGCCTACCACAACCAGTTCTGGATCGAGGATCCAGCACGGCGCGCCTATATGTGCCGGGGGATTTTTGGCCAGTATATCTACATGGATCCGGCAACCAATTTCGCGGCAGTCAAGCTTTCGACCTGGCCCGAGCCAGTGGATTCAGACCGTTCCATCGAGGTGCTGGCGGCGATCCATGCCATCCGCGATGCCTGCGCCGCCTGTTGATAGGGACGCCTTTGGCCCTCTTTCCCGCTTGACGAAAAAACGCCAAACAATGCCTATTCCCGGCGCGGGCACCAGTGCGACCGTACCGGGCCTTCGACCGGCTGAAACAAGGGACTGCCTCATGACTCGAGCCGACGCGCCATGAATACGGGGAAATCCCCTGCGCTGACCGTCATCGAACCACCGGTTCCGATGCATGAGCAGGTCTACCGGCAGATCGTTCATGCCCTGATGTCGGGCCACTTCGATCCCGGGCAGAAGCTGACCTACCGCAAGATCGCCGAGCAGTTCGGCACCAGCCCGATGCCAGTACGCACAGCGTTCCAGCGGCTTCAGGCGCTGCGGGCGCTGGAACTACTGCCCAACGGCAGCGTCGAGGTGCCGCTCCTGACGCGGAAGCGTTCGCGCACCAGACGGAAGCGCGCATTGCCGTCGAGCGGGCGGCGACCGAGCTTGCCGCGCCGCGCCTGAACGGCAACCATCTGCGCACGATCCGCCACCATGCCAGCGAACGGACCATCGCCGCGCGCGAGGGCGACATCGATCGTTACCTGCGCGCCAATTTCGATTTCAAGTTCGCCATCTATCGGCACTGCGGCAACGGGCATCTTCTGTTCCTGATCGAGACGCTGTGGTTGCAGGCCGGACCCTTTCTCCGCAAGCTGGTCGAGGACACGAAAATGACGGCGTCGGAGGTGCTGGATGTCGATTCCCACGAAATCGCGGTCGCGGCGCTGGAGGCGAAGAACGCCCAGAAGGCCCGTGAAGCAATCGCCAGCGACATCCGCGACGCCGCGAACTATCTGCTGAGCCACGCTAAGTTCCGGAAACCCAGTTGAACCAAATGCTGTCAGACCAATGTGAACCCCGGCAAGCGCGGCCGCCAGTCTGACTACAGCGATGCGGCCATCCCTGACCTCACCGCCAGTTCACCGAAATCAGGACCCTTCAAATTTCAAGCGGTCCCTTCGGCAGTTGAAGCTCTTTGAAGCGGCCTACAGAGCTTTAGCCTGCTGGAGCCTGCCGCCGGCCACCTTTTCGGGCTTCCTGCATTCCGTCTCGACGACCGATCCGAAGGATCGGTCGAGTTCATGCACCAGAACATCAGCGCCGCGCTGAAGGGGTTCGCCCTATGGTCCGGGACAGGGAAGCGGCTGGCTTGATCGCTGTCGCCCGAGGCCGCGCGCGACATCGTTTACAGCAGGACACACCCGGCAGGATCAAAGCCGACCGCTATCGTCTCACCCTCCTTGGCGAAGTCGCCTGCGACTGCCGCGTTGGCGCGGATCGTGACGCCCCCGCCGATGTCGACCTCATAGATGATCCGGCCGCCGAGGTATGAGGTGGAAATCACCTGACCGGTCAGGCGATTGGGCAGTCCGGGAAGATTGACCAGCAGCTTCTGCGGCCGCACGACGACGGTCACCTTGTCTCCGGGCGCGATGCGGCGGTCGGTTTCGACCTCGACCGTCTGGCCGGTTTCCAGTGTGACGGTGCCGCCCTGCGCCCGGACGCTGGCGACGGTGCCGGCGAGCATGTTCGCCTTGCCAAGGAAATCGGCCACGAAGGTGGTGGCGGGTCGGTCATAGACTTCTGCCGGAGAGCCCACCTGTTCGGCCGTGCCCGCGTTCATCACGACGATCCGGTCCGACATCGACAGGGCCTCTTCCTGGTCGTGCGTGACGAAGATGGCGGTGATGCCGGTCTGTTTCTGAATCTTCTTGATCTCGACGCGCATGTCCTCGCGCATGTTGGCGTCCAGTGCGGAAAGCGGCTCATCCAGAAGCAGGACCTCGGGCTCGAACACGATGGCACGCGCGAGCGCGATGCGCTGCTGCTGCCCGCCCGAGAGCTGGGAGGGGAGTTTCCTTTCGCTTCCCGGCAGGCGGACCATTTCCAGCGCCCTGGCAACGCGGGTCGCAATCTCGACCTTGGGAACATTGCGGTACTTCAGGCCGAATGCCACGTTGTCGAAGACCGACTTGTGCGGGAAAAGCGCGTAGTTCTGGAAGACAAGGCCGATATTCCGCTTGTAGATCGGAACGTCGTCGATCCTTCGCCCGCCGATCGCGATCTGACCTTTGGCGATGCCGACAAGGCCGGCGACAGCGCGCAAAAGCGTGGTCTTGCCGCAACCCGAAGGGCCGAGCAGCGTCACGAAGCTGCCCTTCTCGATGGAAAGCGAGAAGTCGCGCACCGCGACGAACTTGCCGTAGGAAATTTCCACATCGCTGAATTCGACAGCAGGGACATCCCCGACCGAAGCCCCGGCCATGATTGGCCGGGGCTCAGGCTGTTCTTGCAGGCGATCAGGCACCTTTGGAGATCCTGTCCCACTGCTTGGCCCACTCGTCTTCATGCGCGGACCAGTAGCCGGGATCGGCGAAGGTCAGTGCCTTCATCTCTCCGGTCGGATCAAAGGCGGGCAGCGACTTGATCTTGTCGGTCAGCTCCACCTTGGTCGGGTCGAGCGAGGGCGGATAGTTCTGCCCCTCTGCCACGGCAATCGAGGTCGCCGGATCGAGCATGAAATTGATGAGTTCCTCGCACTCGGCCATCGGCGAGCCCTTGAGGATCAGCATGTCCTCCATCCAGGCGTAGGACCCGGCAGGGTCGAGATAGCCGATCGGATGGCCTTCTTGCTGAAGCGCGGCGATACGGCCCGACCAGCCGTCCGTGACCACGATCTCACCCTTGGACAGAAGGTCCATCAGTTCCGCGCCCGAGGTCCAGTATTTCTTGACCAGGTCGCGCTGCTCACGGACCTTGGCCCAGACCGCCTCGATGTCCTCGATGTTGTTCGGGTCCTGTCCGGTGCCGAGCGCGCCATACCAGACCCGTGTGACCATGCTTTCATAGCCGCCGATCTTGCCGGCATACTTCGGATCATAGAGCAGGCCCACACCCTTTTCCTTCGCCTCTTCGGGGCTGATGACCGTGGTGTTGTAGGCGATGCCGGTGGTCCCATAGTCATAGGGAACGGCCGACAGTTTGGGTGTCATCTTGCGGAAGGGCTCGATCATCGCCTGAAGCACATTCGCCATGTTGGGAATGTTCGCCTCGTTGATTTCCGAGCTGAGCCCCGCGTTGACGTATCTTGCATAGTACTCGACACCGGACGAGTGGATCACCTGGAAGTCGCCGGGGCTTGAGGTCTTGGCCTTGGTGATGATCTCGTTTTCATCGCCGAAGGTGCCCTGCACGACACCGATGCCGGTCTTGGCGGTGAACGGCTGGAAGGCGTATTTGTCGATCGCCTCCTGGACCACGCCGCCCCAGCCGTCGAAGCGCACCTCCTTGACCTGCGCCAGTGCCTTGCCGGCCCAGGGCAGGTAAAGCCCGGCAGAAGCCGCGGCCGCGGCCGTCAGCCCGAGAAAGTTCCGTCGGTCGATCCCGCCGTTCCTGTAGCGGTCGTGCAATCGCTCCAGGCGTCTGGTGCTGGACAGTTTCATTTCGCATCCTCCCTTGGTTTGCTTCTTTTCAATCGGGCAAGCCCTTGTGCAAGCAGCCCGCCCATCAATGGAATTCCGACTGTCATCACGATCATCACCGT
Source organism: Tabrizicola sp. (assembly GCF_041911175.1). Classification (GTDB taxonomy): domain Bacteria; phylum Pseudomonadota; class Alphaproteobacteria; order Rhodobacterales; family Rhodobacteraceae; genus Tabrizicola. The sequence goes on along the minus strand of NZ_JAYRPN010000017.1, from coordinate 6,644 downwards.
GCCCAGCGCGTTGACCTCCGGGCTGATCGAGGTCTTGAGCATCGAAAGTATCTGCGTGGGCATCGTCTCCACGCCCGCAGGCCGCCAGAAGAGGCTGGCCGAGGTGTTGTCGAACGAGATCGTGAATGCCAAGAGCGCGCCGGCCGCCACTGCGGGGATCAGAAGCGGCAGGGTGATCTCACGAAAGGCATCGAGCCGTGAGGCCCCCATCGACATCGCGGCCTCTTCATAGATCCGCCGCACGCCGACCATGCGCGCCTGCGCGATCAGAACGACGTAGGGAAGCGCCAGGAGGATATGGCCCAGCACAAGGATCGGCAGCGTGCGCGGCTGGTCGATCGCCTTGATCAGGATCAGAAGGCCGACGCCGAGGATGGTTTCGGGCACGAGTGCCGGCAGGATCACCAGCGTTCCAAGCATCTCCTTGCCCCGGAAATCGAACCGGACCAGCGCCAGGGAAGTCAGGACGCCGATGAAGGTCGTCACGATGGCCGTGACGACGGCGATCCAGAGCGAGGTCTTGAACGCGGCCACGACCTGTTCATTCTCGAGCAGCTTGCCATACCAGCGCAGGCTGAAGCCTGTCATCGGAAAGCCGCCGAACATCGAGGCGTTGAACGACAGCACGATCGTGGCGAGGATGGGCGCGAACATGAAGATGTAGACGCAAAGGGTGACAAGGCGGGTCAGCCGCCACGCCCACTTGCTCTCGCTGTCGACCGGCGCGCTCATCCCCCCAGACCCTTCACGATCTGCGACATGCCCATGTAGCGCGTGTAAAGAGCCGCGACGCTGCCAAGGACGATGAAGAGCACGATGGAAAGCGTGGCGCCCATCGGCCAGTTCAACTGGCCCATGATCGTGTCATAGATCAGGTTGCCGAAGAGCGCATCTCGCCCCGACCCGAGGAGTTGTGGCGTCACATAGCTGCCGGCAGCGAGCACAAAGCAGAGCAGCAGCCCCGCGGCGAGGCCCGGCAGCGACAGCGGCAACGTGACCTCGCGGAAGGCCTGTGCATTGGTGCAGCCCATAGACCGCGCGGCCGAGATCAGCGTGCGGTCGATATTCTCGAGGCTGACGTAGATGTTCAGGATCATGTAGGGCAGCAGGAAATGGATCAGGCCCATGATCACGGCGCCTTCGGTGTAGAGCATCTGCAAAGGCTGGTCGATCAGGCCAAGCCGCAGCAACGCAACATTGATCAGACCCTGTTCGCCAAGGATGTGAATCCATGAAAAGGTGCGGATCGTGAAGCTGATCCAGAACGGCACGATCAGCAGCAGCAGCAGCAGCCACTTGTGCCGAAACGCCGTAGACCAGATGAAATAGGCCGGGAAATAGCCGATCACGCCACAGATCAGCGCGGTAACCGCCCCGACGCGCAGCGTTTTCAGCAGAAAGCCGTGATAGTAGCTGTCCGTCACGAACTCATGCCAGTTCGCCAGGGTCAGCGTGCTTTCCTCGACGCCCGCCGTGATGAAGGTGAAGAACGTGTAGACGGCCATCACCAGGATGGGCAGGATCAGGAAACAGACCAGCAGAAGCGCGGCGGGCGCGACGAGCAGCCAGGCAAGACGGGGATCATAAAGCCTCCACCCCCTTGTCGGACGTATGTCAGCAGGCCTGGACACCATCGCTGTCTGAACACCCCGGCAGCCTTGGTCGAGCTGTGGCAGGTCGTTGGACCATCACATCGCGGTACGCGCCACCGGTTCCCTGTTGGTTTCTCATTGCCGCAAGGCTAGTGTGAAAGGATTGCACCTGTAAAATATCGCTTAAGGCGCAAGACATTCAAATCTGATATGTCTCGCAAGGGCGCCCGGGGCGATTGTCGGAAACCGGCGGACCGCGAGCGGCATGAGCGGCATGCGCGAAGGCGGGCAGGCAGGCGACCGCGGATGGCCTGATCACAGGTGAACAAATATGGATTTTGACAGCATGAGGGGCAGCGCGACATCGTGCCAGGACCGAACGAAGGGAGGTCGCAGATGCCTTCGCTGAAGTTTCTTGAAGCTTCCCCATCCGACACCGACTTCGCCAGGCTCTTTCGCGTACTTCACAGCCCCGATGGCTTCGTCAAGATCCACGGGCTGGGGAATGACTTCATCGTCATGGACGGCCGCAAGCACCTGTTCCGGCCGGACCCATCGCATGTTGCGGCGCTTTGCAACCGGCATACCGGCATCGGCGGCGACCAGGTGCTCGTCCTTGAAGCGCCCATATCGGATGATGAGGATGTGCGGCTGCGGATCTACAATATCGACGGCATGGAGGCGCAGACCTGCCTGAACGCGACCCGCTGCATCGCCTGGCTCATGCTGAACGAGGGCGGCGTCAACAAGACCAGGATCGGCACGATCGGCGGCATCATCGAAGGGCAGTTTGCCGGCGAAGGACAGGTGACGCTTCGCGTGCCGCCCGCACGGCTTGACTGGCGGGCCGTTCCGCTGGCCGAAAAGCGCGACACGCTCGCGCTCGGGCTGACGGCGGGGCCGCTGACGGCGCAGGCGGCGGTCAGCATGGGCAACCCCCACCTTGTGTGCCTGGTGCCCTCGCTTGACGACATCGATGTGCCGCGCTGGGCGGATGCACTGCAAAAGCACCCCCTGCTGCCCGAAGGGGCGAACGTGGGCGTCGGCGAGATCATCGACGACACGCATATGCGGCTGGTGGTGTGGGAGCGGCCCGGCATGCTCACCAATGCCTGTGGCAGCGGCGCTTGCGCAGCACTGGTGGTGGCGCGGCGGCTGAAGCTGACCTCGGCCAGCAGGATGGAGATCGCGATGCCCGGCGGCAAGCTTGTCGCCGAAGAGGCGCCGGACGGAACGCTGTTGCTGACAGGCGCGGTCGAGGTGGCCTTTCTTGGCTTCGTGCCCTGACCCGGCCGCCACCCCCGCGTGACCTGCAAGCGAGCAGATGTTGATCTGTCTCGCGGTTGCGGGCTCGCCCATGAGACGAACAGGTTCTGACCCACGCCGACCACGCTTGGCTCGCCCAATGGGAATGTCGGCATATCGCGCCGTCAGTGGAAATCCCTTGACCCCGGAATGATGCGCGCATTGCGGGGGTGGCCGGGGCTGGGCGCCGGGATCGGGTTTCGCACCTCATCGGCGCGGGAAAGCGGCGGCGCAAGGCTGCGGTCGGACAGCCGCAGCAGGGCATCGCTGCGATCGCGCAGGGCATCGGCGACGATATGGGTCACGCCAGAGGCCGGATCGCGCTGCACCCGGCCCGTCACCTGCATCAGCCGGGCGGTCATGACCACCTTGCGGAAGGCGGCCATCACCTTGGGCCAGACCACAAGGTTGGCGACGCCGGTTTCATCCTCGAGCGTGATGAAGCAGACGCCCTTGGCGCTGCCGGGGCGCTGGCGGACCAGCACCAGACCGGCCATTTGCAGGCGGCGGTTGTTGGCGACCCCGGCCAGGTCGGCGGCGCGCACGAACCCTTGCCGGGCCATGCTGGCGCGCAGAAACGCCATCGGATGCGCCTTCAGCGACAGGCGCAGCGTCTGGTAGTCGGCCACCACCTGTTCGCAGAGCGGCATCTGCGGCAGCGGCGCGGGCGGCTCGTCCCCCTCATCCCGCCCGGGCTGGAACAGCGGCAGGTCGGGGGCATCGCGCAGCGCCCTCGCCTCCCACAGGGCGGCGCGCCGGTCCAGCCCGATGGAGCGGAAGGCATCGGCGGCGGCCAGGGCGCGGATCGTGCGGCCGTTCAGGCCGGCGCGGGTGGCAAGATCGGCCAGGCTGGCAAAGGGGTCGTCGCGGGCGCCAAGCAGCCGTTCCGCCGCCTCGCGCATCATGCCGTCCACCTGCCGCAGCCCCAGCCGCAGGGCAAGGCCATTGCCCGAAGGTTCCAGCGTATTGTCCCATTCGCTGAAATTCACATCCGGCTCGCGCAGTTCGACCCCATGTTCGCGGGCATCGCGGACGATCTGGGCCGGGGCATAAAAGCCCATCGGCTGCGAATTCAGAAGCGCGCAGGCGAAGGCGGCCGGGTAATGGCATTTCAGCCAGGACGAGACATAGACCAGCAGCGCAAAGCTGACCGCGTGGCTTTCGGGGAAACCATAGTCGCCAAAGCCCTTGATCTGATCAAAGCAGCGGCGGGCAAAGTCTGGATCATAGCCGCGGGCGATCATCCGGCCGACCATCAGCTCTTCCAGTTCGCCGATGGTGCCGCGCGACCGGAAGGTGGCCATCGCCTTGCGCAGCGCATTCGCCTCGGCCGAAGTGAATTCGGCCGCGACCATGGCGATCTTCATCGCCTGTTCCTGAAAGATCGGCACGCCATAGGTGCGGCCGAGGATTTGCCTCAGTTCATCCGGGTCATGCGGCGAGGCCGGCGAAGGATAGTCCTCGGGTTCCGACCCGCTGCGCCGGCGCAGGTAGGGATGCACCATGTCGCCCTGGATCGGGCCGGGGCGGACGATGGCGACCTCGACCACCAGGTCGTAGAACCGGCGCGGCTTCAGCCGGGGCAGCATGTTCATCTGCGCCCGGCTTTCCACCTGAAAGACGCCGACGCTGTCGCCCCGGCACAGCATGTCGTAGGTGTCCGTGTCATCCGCCGGGATCGAGGCGAGGTCGTGTTCGACGCCATACTGGCGGCGCAGGATGTCAAAGCACTTGCGGATGCAGGTCAGCATTCCCAGCGCCAGTACATCGACCTTGAGAATGCCCAGTTCGTCGATGTCGTCCTTGTCCCATTCGATGAAGCTGCGTTCGGGCATGGCGGCATTGCCGATCGGCACGGTTTCGGAAAGCCGGCCTTCGGTCAGGATGAAGCCGCCGACATGCTGGCCGAGGTGACGGGGCATCCCGATCATCTGTTCGGCCAGCCGGATCGTGCGGGCCATCAGCGGGTCGGTCAGGTCGATCCCGGCCTCGCGGCTGTTGGCCTCGCCCATCGAGGTGCCCCAACTGCCCCAGACGGTTTTCGCCAGGGCCGCCGTCACATCTTCGGACAGGCCCATCGCCTTGCCGACCTCGCGGATGGCCGAGCGCGGGCGATAGTGGATGACGGTGGCGCACAGACCGGCGCGGTGGCGGCCGTATTTGGCATAGATGTGCTGGATCACCTCTTCGCGGCGCTCATGTTCGAAATCCACGTCGATGTCGGGCGGCTCATCCCGGTCGAGGCTGATGAAGCGTTCGAACAACAATTCCTGTTCGGCCGGATCGACCGAGGTGATGCCCAGCACATAGCAGACCGCCGAATTGGCGGCGGATCCCCGGCCCTGGCACAGGATCCCCTGCCCCCGCGCCCAGAGGACGATTTCGTGGACGGTCAAAAAATATTGCGGGATCTTCTTGATGCCGATGATTTCCAGTTCCTTGACCAGCAGGCCGCGCACCTTGTCCGGCAGCCCGGCGGGATAGCGCGCCGCCGCGCCGGCCCAGGTCAGCTTTTCCAACTGGCTTTGCGCGGTTTCGCCCGGCGGCACGGTTTCCTGCGGATAGTGATAGGCCAGTTCGTCCAGGCTGAAGCGGCAGGCATCGGCCAGTTCGCGCGTGGCGCGGATGGCATGGGGCCAGTCGGCGAACAGCCGCGCCATTTCGGCGGGCGATTTCAGGTAGCGTTCGGCATTGGCCTCCAGCAGGAAGCCCGCCTTGTGGATGGTGGTCTTTTCCCGGATGCAGGTCATCACGTCCTGCAAGGGGCGGCGTTCGGGAGCGTGGTACTGCACGTCGTTGGTGGCCAGGATCGACAGTCCATGCGCGCGGGCCAGCCGGTCCAGCCGGTTGATCCGCGCGCGGTCGTCGCCGCGATAAAGGTGGCTGGCGGCGACATGGCGCAGGGTCGGCAGGCGACGGGTCAGGTCCGGCAGGCGGCGGGGAAGATGGTCGTCCGGCAGGACGATCAGGTGCAGGCCCCCGGCATGGGCGGCAAGGTCGGCAAGGGTGATGTCGCAGACGCCCTTCATCTGCCATTCACCCTGCGCGTCCTGCCGCTTGCCCCGGGTCAAGAGCGTGCAGAGCCGCCCATAACCTGCGCGGTCGCGGGGATAGGCAAGGAACTCTTCTCCGCTGACCAGCCGCAACCGGCAGCCGATCACCGGGCGCAGGCTGGCCTTCCTCGCCTCGGCATGGATGCGCACCACCCCGGCCATCGTGTTCAGATCGGCCACGCCGATCGCGTCATAGCCAAGCGCATGGGCGGTGGCGGCCAGGTCGCTGGCTTCGGATGCTCCGCGCAGGAAGGAAAAGGGCGTGGTCACGCCAAGTTCCACATAGGCCGCAGGAGGATTGGGCGGATAGTCCCCGGTCAGCGTCTTGCGGTCGAGACGGTTGCTATCGGGCATCAGGCGAATATCCCGTGCAGGAACCAGCGCGGCGCGCCGCCGCGGCCATCATCGGCCAGGCCTTCGCGGTAAAGCCAGAAGCGGTGGCCAACCTCGTCCTCGACCTTGAAATAGTCGCGCAGCCGGGTGCCGGGCCGGTCCTGCCACCATTCCGGCGCGATGCGTTCGGGGCCTTGATAGCGGGTGACGCGATGAGTCAGCCGCCGCCACTGGAATTGCGCGGGCGGGCCTTCCGGCACGGCGTACAGCACGCGGATTTCCTCGGGGTGATCCAGCAGGCGTTGCGGGCGGTCGGCCTGCACCGGCGCGGCCCCCGGGCGGTCGGCCTGCGCCGCCGCGG
>NZ_JAYRPN010000016.1:0-52297 GCF_041911175.1 Tabrizicola sp. | reverse complement strand
TCCTGATGTTCCCCGGCTTCCCGATGGCCTGCCTGACTTCGGCCATCGAGCCCCTGCGCGCCGCGAACGAGATCACCGGGCGGCGCGAATTCATCTGGTCGCTGGTGGCGGAGGCCGCCGCCCCGGTGCGATCCAGTGCCGAGATCGGCTTCGAGCCCGACGTGACGCTCGCCGACCTGGAGACGGTGGACCACCTCTACCTCCTCTCGCCGCCCACCGCCGAATACGCCGACCCCCGCCGCAGCCCGGCCAAGCTGCGCTGGCTGGACCGGACCGGGGTGACGCTCGGGGCCTTCTCGGGCGGCATCTTCCCACTCGCCCGGGCGGGCCTCCTGGAAGGGCGGCCCTGTTCGGTGCACTGGTGCTATGAGGCCGCCTTCAAGGCCGATTTTCCGGCGGTCGAGGCGCGCGAGGTGACGATCCTGCGCGAGGGCCGCCGGATCACCGCCTCCGGCGCGGGCGCGGTCTTCGACGCCATGCTGCGCCTGATCGAGGAACGGCTGGGCCGCGACTGCATGACCGAGGTGGCCTGCTGGTTCCAGCACCCCTTCGTCCGCGATGCCGACGCCAGCCAGAAGGTTCCCGTCGCCCGGGCAGGCGGCACGACCGACAGCCTTCCGGCGGCGATCCGCGAGGCGATCCGGCTGTTCGAGACCCATGTCGAAGACCCCCTCCGCATCCCCGATGTCGCCACCGCCGTTGGCCTCTCGGGCCGCCATTTCGAACGCATGTTCAAGCGCGAGACCGGGCAGAGCCCCTTGCGCTATTACCACCACCTGCGGCTGATGAAGGCGCGGCAGCGGGTGCTCTACTCCAACGATTCCCTGCGCGAGATCGCGGCCTCGGTCGGCTACATGACCTCCAGCCCGATGATCCGGCATTACACCGAGTTCTTCGGCGTCTCCCCCCGCGACGAACGCCGCCTGACCCAGACCATGCGCCGCGCCCCCGCAAGAGTGGAAGCGGCGGAGTAGCTTCCCAAACCGCCGCCCCCATGCCACAACCGCAAGCATGAGGTGGCAGTCGGAAAACCAAACAAACCGATCGACAATCTTTCCCGGCTCGACTACTCTTTGGGCGAATCGAAGAAGGTTTGCAGCAGTCATGCGTCCCATTGGCATTGACCTATTCGCAGGAGCCGGAGGCCTTAGCCTTGGCTTCGAGCAGGCAGGATTCGATGTGGTGGCAGCCGTCGAGATCGACCCTGTTCATTGTGCGGTCCACAAGTTCAATTTTCCGACCACGGCTGTAGTCCCCCGCTCCGTCGAGCGTCTGTCCGGGTCGGAAATCAGGATTGTCGCCGGATTAGGAAACCGACCTGTCGATTGCGTTTTTGGTGGCGCACCGTGCCAAGGATTCTCGCTGATCGGACAGCGTGTCCTGGACGATCCTCGGAACAGGTTGGTCCTGGACTTCGTGCGGATCGTTGCTGAGCTTGATGCGAGAACCTTCGTTTTCGAGAACGTGAAAGGTCTGACCGTCGGTGAGCACAAACGATTCCTGCACGAACTGGTGACTGCTTTCGAGGCGCGCGGCTACGAGGTCCGGTTGCCTTGGCGCGTGTTGAACGCGGGCAACTTCGGCACTCCGCAATCCCGCGAGCGGCTGATCCTGTTCGGCGCGAAGAAGGGCACCACGCTGCCTGCCTATCCCGAACCTGCCACCACCATTTCCGGGCAGCAGAAAAACGATGGATTGCCCTACGGACCCACCTGCGCCGAAGCGCTCGACGACCTTCCGGATGCCGAGACCTATCCGCTCTTGGTACACACCGACGAAGTACATGTCGGCACCTTTGGCGCTCCGTCCCGCTATGCCGCCGAAATGCGTTGCCTTGGAAATGAGGCGTGGCACTTTGGCCACCCGCGTCTCTGGGACCCGACCATGCTGACTTCAAGTGCCCGCACTGACCATACGGATATCTCGCGGGAACGCTTTGCCGAGACAAGAGAAGGAGAGATCGAGCGAATCAGCCGGTTCTTCAAGCTGCCCTCTACAGGGGTGTCCAACACCTTGCGGGCCGGGACGGACGGCGCTCGCGGGGCCTTCACCTCGCCCAGACCGATTCACTACCGCTACCCGCGTTGCGTCACGGTCCGCGAAATGGCCCGGCTACATGGCTTCCCCGACTGGTTCCGCTTCAATGTCACGAAATGGCATGGAGCCAGGCAGATCGGCAACGCCGTCCCGCCCCCGCTGGCGCGGGCCGTCGCTGCGCAAGTCATTGCCGCCCTAGGTATTGTGCCGTTGCGCCCGACCGATCCGATATCACTTGGCGATCCGGCCCTTCTTGGCATGGACGTATCGACCGCCGCCGCTCACTTCCGCATCGCAGCACCGAAGTCCGGACGGGACCGCAAGAGTGGGGCAAAGAAACGGACGCAAGCCGAGACGGAAGCCGAGCGGCGGGCGGCGCGTTTTGCGAATGGCTAAGCAAGACAATGGTGCGGGCTATGACCGGATCATCGAAAAGATTTTTCGCGATCATTATACAGATGGAACAACCGAGTTTCAGTTCATTCGACGTGAGATCGTTCAGACGCGCGACCAGGTTGCGCCTGAACTTGTCGATCTAAATCCCGGTGACGTTCCATATGCTTACCGCTATCGGCGGCCTCTTCCGAGTTACATTCTCAAAACTCAACCAATCGGTCTTGAGTGGGTAATCGAGGGCGCGGGTCGGTCCAAGTACAAGTTCAAGCTTGTTCGGTTTCAACGAATTCGACCGCGTCCCGATCTTGTCCAGATCGCCATTCCCGACGCGACCCCGGAGCTGATCCGCGCCTATGCTCTTGACGACGAACAGGCCCTTCTCGCGATCGTCCGCTACAATCGCCTGATCGACACCTTCCTCGGGTTGACCACCTACAGCTTGCAGAACCACCTTCGGACGACGGTCAAGGGCATCGGTCAAATCGAGATCGATGAACTCTACATCGGTCTGGACAAGCGAGGTTGCCACTACATCATCCCGGTGCAGGCCAAGGGTGGCAAGGATCAGATTGGCATCGTCCAGACGACGCAGGACATTCGCTTCGTCGAACAGAAGTTCCCCGGTCTGCGGGCTCGCGCGGTCGCGGCGCAGTTCATGGATGGTAGTGTGATTGCCCTTTTCGAGCTTGCGCTTGTCGATGACGAAATACGGGTTGTCGAGGAACGGCACTACCGCCTCGTGCCCGCGCGCGATTTGGATCGCATTGCGATACGGGCTTACCGAGACGAGTAGATCATTTCCCGCGTTTGACCATTCAACCTTTGCAAGGCGCACAGCGACCTCGACCGGGCGGTGGACCGGCTGTATCGGTCGACGGGTTTCACCTCGGACCGGGAGCGGTTGGAGCATCTCTTCTCGCTCTACGAAAAGCTGGTGGCGCCTCTGCTTGCAGGACCAAAAAGACGAGGACGGAAGTCTTGCGGAATCGTTAACGCCCGCAAGCAAGGCATTGGAATCATTGAGGCCGAAAATCTGTCCACCGTGGACAGGTCACTCCTGCAACCCCAGCACGGCGATGCCCCCGAAGACCGCAGCGATGCCCAGCCACTGCACCGAGCGCACCCTTTCCCGCAGGAACCAGGCGGCGAGGAGGACGGTCAGCACCCCGAAAAGCGAGGCGGTGACCGAGGCATATTCCGCCCGGGGCAGGGCACCCGCCGCAGTCACGAGGCCGAGGGCGACCGCATCGAAGGTGCCCATCAGGGCCAGCAGCCAGGCCTGCCCCCGTTGCGGCCGGACCAGGGCGCGCAAGGCGAACGCCAGCGCCACGACTGCCGCCAGCGCGACCAGGCGGCCGATCAGCATCGCCGGAAGCTCTGCCCCCTGCCGGGTCGCCTCTTGCCCCAGAGCGAAGGTGGTGGCGAAGCCAAGCCCGCTGAGCGCGGCCCAGCCGAGGGCGACGGCGGGCGGCGCGGCATAGCCTTCGGGCGCGTCGTCGCGGGCGGCCAGCGCGACGATGGCAATCCCGGTGACGATGGCCGCGACGGCCAGCCAGTCGGGCAGGGTGACGGGCTGGCCCTGGGCATGGGCGACGACCAGCGAAAGCATCGGATAAGCCCCGATCATCGGCGAGACGAGGCGGACCGGGGCGAGGCTGAACGCCTTGTAAAGCGCGCCGCCTGCGAGGGCATAGGCGAGGCCATAGGCGACCGAGACAGCGACGGCCGTCCCGGTCATCGCGGCCCAATCGCCCCAGGCCAGCGCGAAGGGGGCAAGGACAAGGCTGCCGGTCAGCAGAACCGTCGCGATGATCGGCAACAGCGCCGCGCCCTGGCTGAGCTTTCGCGCCAGAAGGTCATGCACCGCCCAGATCAGGGCGGCGGTCAGGCCGAAGCCGAGTGCCAGCATTTCACCGCCTTTTCCTGTCCTTGTGACCGTCGTTCCGCTTGTGTCACGCTGACCCTGACGCTATTCTTCTGGATGAACAAGTTTTATTCTTGTTAAACTTCTCGGCGCTGTACGGCCGATCAGATGACGGGAGGCACCATGCTCGATTCGATCTATCCCACTGTGGTTCCCGGGCCGCCGCGGCCAAGCCGAATCCTCACTCCGCAGGGCTTTTCCCGTCATCACGGGCAGGAACGCCATGTGGTGCCAGGGGGAGGCGCGCTTCTGCTGCAGCTGATGGTGGGCGACCGGGTGTCGCTCGTCAACGACGAGGGCGGGCAGCCGGTGGAGCTGGTTGCGGCGGCGAAAGACGGCCGGATCGACGCGATGCTGCTGGGACAGGTGTCGAACTCGGGCGCTGAGGGGCTGAAGGCGATGCTGGCGCAGGGCGACGACAGCCTGCAGCGGCTGCGCAAGGGGCTGGAGCGCCGCCAGATCGACCTTGGCAAGGCGGGGGCGCTGCGGCTGTTCTCGGCGGAGACGCCAGCGGGCGCTCGGGCAGAGCTGACGGCGCTGGATGAGGGCTGGCTGGTGGTGGCCGCCCCCGGCCTGCCGATGGCGCCGGAAGCGCAGGACACGGCGACGCCGGTGACGGTGCTGGTGCAACGGGCCAAGCCCAGGATGGTGGGGCAATACGACCTGCCCGATCCGCTGGCCGACCCGATCCTGGACCTGCGGGTGAAATCGGCGACGGCGGAAAGCTATTTCGTCAAGGCGGGGGACTACATCCAGATACTTGACGTCGATGGACGGCAATGCACCGACTTCCAGTGCTTCGACGCGCGGAAGCTGGACAAGGGCATCCAGCATGCGCTGGATGTGACGACCTCGCGCACGCTGATGGGCCATGCCTATTCGATGCCGGGTCTGCATTCGAAATACTTCGATCAGGACTGGGTGCCGCTGGTCGAGGTGGTGCAGGACACGGTCGGGCGGCACGACGCCTTCGCGATGGCCTGCGCGGCGAAATACTATGACGACATCGGCTATCCCGGCCACGTCAACTGCTCGGACAATTTCAACAAGGCGCTGGCCGGGCGGGGCGTGGACCCGCGACCGGGCTGGATGGCGGTGAACCTGTTCTTCAATACGAACATCGATTCACATGGGGTTCTGGTCAGCGACGAGCCGTGGAGCCGCCCCGGCGACTATGTGCTGTTCCGGGCGCTGACCGACATCGTCTGCGTGAACTCGGCCTGCCCGGACGATACCTCGCCCGCGAACGGCTGGTATCTGAGCGACATCCATGTCCGCACCTATTCCGGGGCGGAGACATTCAGCCGGGCCATCGCCCACCGAACCACCCCTGCCTCGGAGCCGAAGATGACCAAGGAAACCGCGTTCCACGACCGTATCTCGGCCAAGACGCGCAATGTGGTGGAGTACAAGGGCTACTGGCTGCCGCAGGCCTATTCGTCCAATGGCCCGATCGAGGAATACTGGGCCTGCCGTCAGGCGGCGGTGGTGATGGACCTGTCGCCTCTGCGCAAGTTCGAGGTGACGGGGCCGGATGCGGAAGCGCTGATGCAATGGTGCGTCACGCGCGACATGAAGAAGCTGAGCCAGGGCCAGGTCGTCTATACTGCGATGTGCTATGAGCATGGCGGGATGCTCGACGATGGCACGGTGTTCCGGCTGGGCCGCGACCAGTTCCGCTGGATCGGGGGAGATGAGTATTCCGGCCTCTGGCTGCGCGAGCAGGCGGAAAAGCTGGGGTTGAAGGTGATGGTCCGCAGTTCGACGGATCAGCTGCACAACCTTGCGGTCCAGGGGCCGAACAGCCGCGAGATCATGAAGCGGATGATCTGGACCGCGCCGCATCAGCCGACGATCGAGGAGCTGGGCTGGTTCCGCTTCACCGTGGGCCGCGTCGGCGGGCCGAACGGCGCGCCGGTGATGGTGTCGCGGACGGGCTATACCGGCGAGCTGGGCTTCGAGGTGTTCTGCCATCCGAAGGACGGCTCGGCTGTCTATGACGCGGTCTGGGAGAATGGCGCGGACCTGGGGCTGAAGCCGATGGGGCTGGCCGCGCTGGACATGGTGCGGATCGAGGCGGGGCTGATCTTCGCGGGCTACGATTTCAGCGACCAGACCGACCCGTTCGAGGCCGGGATCGGTTTCACCGTGCCGCTCAAGTCGAAGACGGACGATTTCGTCGGCCGCGAGGCGCTGATCCGGCGGAAGGAGCACCCCAGCCGGAAGTTCGTCGGGCTGGATATCGGCTCGAACGTCGACGTTGGACATGGCGACTGCCTGCATGTGGGCCGGGCGCAGGTGGGGGAGGTCACGTCCTCGATCCGTTCGCCGATCCTGGGCAAGAACATCGCGCTGGCGCGGGTGGACGTGGCGCATGCCGAGGTCGGCACCGCGCTGGAGGTCGGCAAGCTGGACGGCCAGCAGAAGCGGCTTCCGGCGGTGATCGTGCCGCTGTCGCATTACGACCCGAAGAAGACGCGACCGCAGGGCTGAAGCATGCGCGGGAGCGGAATTTTTGAAAATTCCGGTTCGGAGCCTTCGAAGGCTCCGGTCCGATTTCTTCGAAGAAATCGGGGCCCGGAAGATGATGGGAGGGTGCAATGGAACCGATGATCGACCGGATCGGCGGGGAGCCGCAGGTTCAGCTCTTGGTGAACCACTTCTACGACCTGATCGAGACCCTGCCGCAGGGCGCCGTGATCATGGCGATGCACCAGCGCGGGCATGGGCTGGCCCATGTGCGGCCCGAGCAGTTCAACTTCCTCTGCGGCTTCTTCGGCGGGCGGCGCTATTACCACGAGCTGCACGGCCACATGAACCTGCGGGAAATCCACGCGCATGTGGAGATCCGCAAGCAGGATGCCGAGGACTGGCTGGCGGTGATGGACCGGGCGATGGTGGAAACCAACGTGGCCGAACCGGAGCGGGGGCAGATCATGGCGACCTTCCGCCGCGCGGCGCTGATGCTGGTGAACGTGGAGTAAATTCCCGTCAGAGCGTCCCGTCGCGCAGGGCCTGGACCTTCTGCCGCAACCCGAGGTCCGCAAGGATCACCCTGCCCACCTTCACCAGCTCGTCCCGCAGATCGACCGACAGGATCTGCGTGCGGCGATAGAAACGGTCGATTTCCTCAGGGTCGGATACGGCAAGGAAGGCCTGCAATTCCGGCCGGAACTGGTAGGCGCCCCTGGTCATCCGGAACGGTACGGCGGCCAGCCAGGCGGGTTTGTCCTGCGCGTGGAAGTGCAGAAGCTGCATCTCGGGATGCCAGTCGGGGGTTTTCACGAATTCCTTGTTGACCATCACGGCATGCAGGCGGGGCAAGAGGCCCGGCACCCGGGTCCGGTAGATGACCTTGCCAACCGTGTGCGACAGCATCCCGTCGCGGATCACCTTGCGGTAGGGGCCAAGCGCCGCACGGCGGCGCGGCCAGTGTTCATGCCGCAGCGCCCCGCGAAATTCGCGTGAGGTGTAGATGTCGTCGGGCAGAAGCGGATCATGCATCGCCTCGAACGGCTCCAGCTTCATCGCGATGGTGTCAGCCGGAGTCTCGTCCAGGATCGTGGCGATGGGGCGCGGAGTCAGGAGGAACTCGTCCACGTCGATATGGACGATCCAGTCGCTTGTCACCTTCTCGCGGTAGGTGAAGCGGGCGTTCTGGGTCTGGCGGGTCTGATGCTGCGGCGGGCGGGGCTTGCCGACGCGGATCCAGTGCGCCGCATCGCAAGGGGTGACGGTGACGCGGGGATGATCCACCAGGGGCTGCGGGATCGGCTGGTCGGGGTCGTCGAAGTAGAGCCAGAGATGGTCGGCCCCCAGCGAAAGGTGATGGGCGGCAAAGGCGAGGACCTTCTCCTCGGGGGCCTTGACGGTGGCGACAAGGCTCCAGCTGGCCATCAGAGCGCGTCCAGCAGCGCGCGTGTCGGCCAGCCGTCGGCGGGAAGACCGAGGCGGACCTGTTCCTTCTGCACCGCCGTGCGGGTCCCCGCGCCAAGGATGCCGTCGATCTTGCCGACGTCATGGCCGAGGGCGGCGAGTTTCTCTTGCAGGGCCGTCATGTCGTCGGGGCCAAGGGCGGGGTCGGGGTTGCCCGCCGCATAGGGCTTTGCCCCCTCGATCCTTGTGCCGAAATAGGCGGCGGTGGTGACGTAGACGAAGCTCTTGTTCCATTCGAAGAGCACGCGGTAGTTCGGGTAGATCAGGAAGGCCGGGCCCTTGCGCCCCTGTGGCAGGAGGATCGAGGCGTTCAGCCCGGGCGCAAGCGGCCCGTTGCGGGGGGAAACGCCAAGCGCCACCCAGTCTTCGGTGGGCTTTTCGGTATCAAGGCCGGTCTGCGCCCAGTCGAAACCCTCGGGCAGGGTGACTTCGGCCAGCCAGGGTTCCCCGGCGCGCCAGCCGTGGTGTTGCAGCATCCGCGCGCCGGAGAGGATCGCGTCGGCCTCCGATGTCTTCAGCAGGATCAGCCCGTCGCCATCGCCGTCCACGCCACGTTCCAGGATGTCCTTCGGCAGCATCTGCACCATGCCGATCTCGCCCGCCCAGGCTCCGGTGGTATCCAGCGCGAAGTCGTCCATCGCGTAGAGCTGCGCGGCGGCGAGGACCTGGGGCTGGAAGATCTCCGGTCTGCGGCAGTCATGGGCGAGGGTGAGAAGGGCGTTACGGGTGTTGAAATCGCCCTGGACCTTGCCGAAGTCGGTCTCGAAGGCCCAGAAGGCCAGAAGAATGCCGCGCGAGACGCCGTATTCGGTTTCAGCGCGGGTGAAGATGTCATCCAGCGCCTCGGATTTTGACCGGGCGGTGGCAAGGCGCGGCTTCGAGATCAGCGACTGCGAGAAGTCGAGGAAGGTTTTGCGGAAGACGCCCTGCGCGCGGTCGGCCTTCAGCACTTTCGGGTCCTGCTGCGCACCCTTGAAGAAGGCGGCGGCGGTGTCGGCGGGGATGCCTGCGGCGGTGGCCTCGGCCTGCATCGCGGTCAGGAAGTCGCCGAAATCGCCGCCACAGGGGGCGGCGGCGGCGGGGGTGGCGAGGGCAAGGGCGAGAAGGGCGGCGCGCATGGGATCTCCGGTGTTTCGGCGACCCTAGAGAAGCGCCCCGACCACGGCAACCGCCAGCAGTGCTGCCCAGACCCGCCAGAGCGCGTCGGCGGCGGCGTCGATGTCATCCGCACCGGGATCGCGGCGCCCCTCGGGCCAGACCCAGGGGTAGTTCTTGCGCACCCCGTTGTAGCTGCGCGGGCCGGAGAGGGCGACGTTCAGCACCGGGGCCAGCGCGCTTTCCGGCCAGCCGGCGTTCGGGCTGCGGTGTTTCGGCGCGTCGCGGAGGATGGGCCGGGGGTCGATCCAGCCGTGCGTCAGCGCGATGAGCAGTGCGGTCAGCCGGGCGGGGATCATGTTCAGGAGGTCATCGAGACGGGCCGAGGCCCAGCCGAAGTCTTTGTACTTCGGGGTCAGGTGGCCGATCATGCTGTCGGCGGTGTTGACCAGCTTGTAGGCGAGGATGCCCGGCAGGCCCGCGACCAGATACCAGAAGACCGGGGCGACGACGCCGTCCGACAAGTTCTCCGCCGCGCTTTCGATGGCGCCGCGAGCGATGTCGGGGCCGGTCATGCTGGCGGTGTCGCGACCTACGATCATGGCGACGGCCTGGCGACCCTCGGCGACGGATCGGCGAAGCGCGGTGGCGACGGCGCGGACATGGTCGACGAGGCTTTTCTGCGCGACCAGGATGGCGACGGTCAGCGCTTCCAGGACGCCGAAATCCGGCAGGACGTGGATCAGCCCGCCAAGGACAAGGCCGGTCAGGAGGAGGCCCGCGGCGACAAGGGTGCCCTTCAGCTTCAACTCGCCATCCCGGTTGAAGCAGGTGTCGCACCAGCCGACAAGGCGGCCCATCAGGACGGCGGGATGGGCCATGCGGTCCCAGAGCCAGCGGGGTTCTCCGAAGGCTGCGTCGAGAAGGAGGGCGGCGATCAGGATCATGCGAAGGGCTATTCCGCCGCTTTGGCTGATTCGCAAGCACTTCCGGGGGGTTGCGGCGATTTCGCGGCGCAGCATGGCTTTGGCGGGATCAGATCAACCAAGGGTTGCAGAATCCCGTGTGTTGCGTGCCATGCAGCGTTTACATTCGCGTAATACCCTTGTGACAGCTTGATTTTTTGCCGGTCCGCTTCAGAATTTCAGTGGGAGAGGTGTCGAGGCTGCCATGCTTGAGTTTCTGCCGAACTATGTGCGTGAGGGGCTGGAGGCCGCGCGCAAACGTGACCTGAAGCGGAAGTCGCGGCTGCGGGTGCAGGTGGGCGATGCGGTCTATCCGGTGCTGCGGTTCTGGGACAACGGCTTTGCGCTGGATGCGGATTTCTCGCCCGGGAAACTGCGCGGGCTGGTCGATGTGTTCGACGGCTCGCGGCATGTTTTTCAATGCCTGATCATGGCCTCCAGCATTGATGACGGCGAACTGGTCTGCGATTTCAAGCGGGCGACGGCGGTGTCGGACCGGGCGCCGCTGGACTTCTGGCGCGACGAGAATGCGCCGGTGGGGTATCTGCCGAAAGCGTGAGATTGGCCGAGGCCTCCTCGTGCGCCTTCGGCTTCTCGTCGGAAGTGTCTGCGAGGGCGGACGAAGTTCCCGACGAGCCGTCGCGTCAGGGCCGCACTTCCACCTTGGTCCCGATGGGCGTGACGGCCCAGATTTCCTCGATCTCGGCATTGGTCAGGGCGATGCACCCTGCCGTCCAGTCACCCTTGATTTTCAACCCGTCCGGCAGGGCGTTCGGCTGGCCGTGGATGAAGATGTCGCCGCCGGGGGAATAGCCCTCCTTCGCGGCCCGCGCGCTGTCCTCGGGCTGCGGATAATCCAGTCCGATCGACAGATGAAAAGCGCTTTCAGCGTTGCGGCGGTCGATGGTGAAGGTGCCCTCCGGCGTCTTGCCGTCGCCCTGCCGGACCTTGTCGCCCGCAGGGGTGAACCCGAGGGCGATCTTGTAGGTGCGGACCGGCTTGCCATCCTGGAACAGCTGCATCCTCCGCGCGGCCTTCTCGATCACGATCCGGTCGATCTCTCCCGCCAGTGGCGGCGGTGGCGGCGCGGGGACCACCACCGGCGGGCTGTACAGCGAGGCGGCGATGAAGCCGAACCCCACCAGGAGGCAGAGATAGACCAGAAGGCGCAGCAGCCGGATCATTGCAGATCGGAGAAGGCCCTTTCCAGCCGGGCCACCGCCTCGGCGACTTGCGCACGCGGGCAGGCGAGGTTGAAGCGCAGGTAGGTTTCGCCGCCCAACCCGAAGCTTGCGCCATAGTTGGTGGCGATCTTCGCGACCTTCTGCACCCGCTCGATGAACTCTTCCGGGGTCATTCCGGTGGCGGAGAAATCGACCCAGGCGAGGTAGGTCGCCTGCAGCGGAGTGGAGCGCAGGCCGGGGATCCGGGCGATGCCTTCGTCGAAGAGCTTCCGGTTGCCGTCGAGGTAGCGCATCAGCGCATCGACCCAGGTGGCGCCTTCCGGGCTGTAGGCGGCGGTCGCCATGTGCATCCCGAAGGAATTGGGCGAGATGCCCATCGCGTTGATCGTGTTGGCGAAGGTCTTGCGCAGCGCGGGGTCGGCGATGATCACGTTGCCGATATGGGCGCCGGCGATGTTGAAGGTCTTTGTCGTGGCGGTCATCATCACCAGCCGGTCGGCGATCTGGGGCGCGGCCTTGGCCATGACCATATGCTTCTGGCCGGGATAGACGAGGTCGTGGTGGATTTCGTCCGAGACGAGGAGGAGGTCGTGCTTCACGCAGAAATCCGCCACAGCGCGCAGCTCATCCGCCGTCCAGACCCGCCCGCCGGGATTGTGCGGCGAGCAGAGGATCAGCATCTTCTCGCGTCCGGTCAAGAGCTTCTCCCAGGCGGCGAAGTCCATGCGGGCGGTGCCGTCCTCCAGCACCAGCGGGCATTCCGTCACCTCGCGCCCGGCGGCTTTGATGACGCGGGCGAAGGCATGGTAGACCGGGGTCATCAGCACGACCGCATCGCCGGGCTTGGTGAAGCTGTGGACGCAAAGCGCGGTGCCGTTGACGAGGCCGTGGGTGGTGAAGATCCATTCGGGCGCCACCTCCCAGCCGTGACGGTTGGCCATCCACCAGCGGATCGCGTCGAGATATTTGCGGTCGTCGCCGAAATAGCCGTAGACGCCGTGGTCGAGCATCTTTTGCAGGGCGTACTGCACCACCTGCGGCGGCTTGAACTCCATGTCCGCGACCCACATCGCCAGCCCTTCGTCCGGGGTCAGGCCGTAAAGCGGTTTCATCATGTCCCACTTGGAACAATGGGACCCGGCGCGGGAGATCGGGGTGTCGAAGGTCATGTCAGTCAGCCTGTTGGTTGGGATGATCATCCGAATAATCCATCATTATCGGGAAGTCATCCCAATTATTTTCATATGATTGAGAAAATGATCCAAAATACTGCAACAATATAGAACAAGCAATCCGCAGTGCCTGCCGGGGCCGTTTTCCCGCGTTCCTCTTGCCATCCGGGGCCTGCTTTCGTAGATCGCTTCCATGATCCGCCCCATCCTGATCCATCCTGATCCGCGCCTCAAGAAGCTCTGCGATCCCGTGGCGGAAATCACGCCCGAGGTCCGGCAACTGGCCGCTGACATGCTGGAGACGATGTACGACGCGCCGGGCATCGGCCTCGCCGCACCGCAGGTCGGCGTGACCAAGCGGGTCATCGTGATGGACTGCATCAAGGAAGGCGACCCGGAGCCGATGGCGCTGGTCAATCCCGAGATCATCTGGTCGTCGGAGGACCTGTCGACCTACGAGGAGGGCTGCCTGTCGATCCCCGAGCAATATGCCGAAGTGAAGCGTCCGGCCGAAGTGCAGGTGCGCTGGCTGGGGCTGGACGGCGAGGTGCAGGAGCGGCAGTTCGCGGGCCTCTGGGCGACCTGCGTGCAGCACGAGATCGACCATCTGGATGGCAAGCTGTTCATCGACTACCTGGGGCCCCTGAAGCGGCAGATGATCACCCGGAAGATGGAAAAGCTGAAGCGGGAACGGGCGCGGGCGTGACGGTCCGGCGCTGCCTGCCCTGGCCTGCGGCTGTCCTGCGGACCCCTGCGGCGGAGGTTCCCGCGATCACCGATGAGGTGCGGGCGATCTGGACCGACATGATCGACACGATGGATGCGATGCCGGGCTATGGCCTCGCGGCGGTGCAGATCGGGGTACCCTTGCGGCTGGCGGTGGTGGATTGCTCGGACGCGCGGGGGCAGGCGGTGCGGATGGCCAACCCCGAGGTGCTGCACGCCAGCGTCCAGTTGCGCGAGCATGAGGAAGCCTCGCCCAACCTTCCAGGCGTGTCGGCCGTGATCCAGCGGCCGAGGGCGGTGACGGTGCGGTTCCTGAACGCCGAGGGCGCGGTCGAGGAGCGGGATTTCGTCGGGCTCTGGGCGACGAGCGCGCAGCACCAGATCGACCATCTGGCGGGGAAGATGTATTTCGACCACCTCTCGCCCCTGAAGCGCAAGATGCTGATCGCCAAGGCCGATAAGCTGGGGCGGCGCGGATGAAGGTGATTTTCATGGGCACGCCGGACTTCTCGGTCCCGGTGCTGGACGCCATTCACAAGGCGCATGAGATCGTCGCCGTGTATTGCCAGCCCCCGCGCCCGGCGGGGCGGGGCAAGGCTGACCGGCCCAGCCCGGTGCAGGCGCGGGCCGAAGCTCTGGGGTTGCCGGTCCGCCATCCGGTTTCGCTGCACAGCGACGGGGCGGCGGCAGAGTTCGCCACGCTGAACGCCGATGTTGCGGTCGTGGTGGCCTATGGGCTGATCCTGCCGCCCGCCATACTTGAGGCCCCCCGGCTTGGCTGCCTGAACATCCACGCCTCCTTGCTGCCACGCTGGCGGGGCGCGGCGCCGATCCATCGCGCGATCATGGCGGGCGACCGGGAAACCGGGGTCTGCATCATGCAGATGGAGGCGGGGCTGGACACCGGGCCGGTCCTTCTGCGGGAAGCGGTCGAGATCCGGCCCGAGGAGACCACGGCAGAGTTGCACGACCGGCTCAGCACCCTGGGCGCGCGGTTGATCGTCGAGACGCTGGAGCGTTTGCCCCTGCCAGCGGTGCCTCAGCCCGCCGAAGGCGTGACCTATGCC
Organism: Tabrizicola sp.; assembly: GCF_041911175.1. GTDB lineage: Bacteria > Pseudomonadota > Alphaproteobacteria > Rhodobacterales > Rhodobacteraceae > Tabrizicola. Next base: position 37,795 of record NZ_JAYRPN010000016.1, on the reverse strand, counting down.
ACGAAGATCGACAAGGCCGAAGCGCGGGTGGACTGGGCCCGCCCGGCGGTCGAGGTCGACCGGCTGATCCGCGGCCTCTCGCCGTTTCCGGGGGCCTGGACCGAGGTGAACGGCGAGCGGGTGAAGCTTCTGCGCTCCCGGCTGGCGACCGGGCAGGGGGTGCCGGGGCAGGTGCTGGGCGGCTTCAAGATCGCTTGCGGGAGCGGCGCGGTCGAGATCACCGAGGCGCAGCGCGAAGGCAAGCGCCCGATGCCCGCCGCCGAGGTTTTGCGCGGTCTGATTTTGCCCGCCAGCCTATAGCGCGGGGGCCAGACGGTTCCCATATCCCGCAGACAAGGGGGGAGGGACACCATGCCGCTTGTTGCACTGCTGATCGTCGGGGTTGCCGTGGGCTTTCTGGCGACGCGCATCCTGAAGGTGAACATGGACACGCCGTCGACCATCGCGCTTGGCGTGCTGGGGGCGTTGATCGGGACGCTGGTGCTGCGCGGGCTGGTCATGCTGGCCGGAATCGGGGCCGGGTTCGTCGGCGCGCTTCTGGGGGCGCTGATCCTGATCTGGGCCTGGAAATCGCTGGTCAGGTAAGCCGCTTCACGGCGTCCTTCAGGCGGAATCCGGGCTCTCCGGCCCCGGACCACAAAGCCTGCCCCTGCCAGGCGGCGAAAAGCAACGCCGCACTTTCCCGCGCCTTCTGCCCGGACCCAAGCCGCAGGGTCAGTGCGGTTTCCACCCCCGCCCGCCAGCCCGCCGCACGCTCGGCAAGGTCGGGGTCGCGCAGGTCGGCGGCAAGGGCGGCAGGGTCGAGCGGGCCGATGGCCTTCAGCAAGCCCTGCGGCCCCTTGTCGGCCGTCCCGGCAATCGCCTCGCCCGTGCGCCGCTCCAGCGCATCCCAGGCGGCAAGGCGGGCGGCCTTCACCATCCCGTCGCGGCTGCCATAGCGCTGCACCAGTGTCGGCGGGGCAAGCCCGGTCAGGCGGGCGACGGACCCGAAGGAGACTGCCTTGTCGCCCCCTTCGGCCATCAGGCGCCGGACGGTGGCAAAGACGGTTTCATCGGAGATCGTGCGGGTGCGGGGCATGCAAGGATGCTAAGCGAACACCCGTTCACATGGCAAGCTCAGCGTTTCGGCGCCCCGGGGCGGGGTGGCTGCGAGCGATAGACCGGCAACCGCCAGCCGAAGGCGATGCTGCCCGCCCGCAAGACAAAAACCAGCGCCGCGCAGATGAGGAGCGCAAACCCCTGCGGCAAGCCGAAGCTGCCCGCCACCACCGCCCCCAGCGACCCGGCCAGCGCGCAGGTCGCGTAAAGCTCGCCCTGTTTCAGGACCAGCGGCACCTCGTTGCAGACCACGTCGCGCAGCAGCCCGCCCATGCAACCGGTGATCATCCCCATGACCAGCACGATGGGCCAGCCCTGGCCTTCCGCTAGCGCCACGGCCACCCCGGCGGGGACAGCGACAGCCAAAGCGGCGGCGTCGAACCAGAGAAGCGCGCGGTAGCGGCTTTCGAGGAGATGGGCGGTGAAGAAGACCAGCACCGCCGCAACCGTGGCAACGCCCAGCATCAGGGGATCGGCGACCCAGAACACCTCGCGGTTCAGGATCGCATCGCGCAGCGTGCCGCCGCCGACGGCCGTCAGGCAGGCGATGAAGATGAAGCCGACGATATCGAGTTGCGACCGGCTGGCGGCGAGTGCCCCGGTCAGCGCGAAGACCAGCACCGAGGCGTAGTCGAGCCCGTCCTGAAGGGTGAAGCCGCTCATGCCGGGGCCTTGAACGGCGCCATCCCGGCGCGGGCAAGCGCGTCGGCGCGCTCGTTCTCGGCATGGCCCGCGTGGCCCTTGATCCAGCGCCAGGTCACCTGATGCCGGGCGGCGGCGGCTTCAAGCCGTTGCCACAGCTCGACATTCTTCACTGGGCTGCCCCCGGCGGTGCGCCAGTTTTTGCGCTTCCACCCGGAGATCCATTCGGTGATGCCGTTCTTCACATAGGCAGAGTCGGTGACAATGGTCACGTCCGAAGGCCGGGTCAGCGCCTCAAGCGCCGAGATCGCGGCCAGGAGTTCCATCCGGTTGTTGGTGGTCAGCGCCTCGCCGCCCTGCAACTCGCGTTCCTTGATGACCACGCCGTTCTCGCGGGCCAGCATCAGCACGCCCCAGCCGCCGGGGCCGGGGTTCCCGGAGCAGGCGCCGTCGGTATAGGCGAAAAGTTCGGGCATCGCTCAGGCCTGCAACGGGATGGCGAGACAGGCAAGGGTGACGACAGTCAGCATGACCCGCAGCCGCAGCCACCAGCGCGGCGCAAGGCCCCAGGCCTGGAAGGTGGCGTCGAGGAGCAGGAGCCCCGCGAATCCGGCGGCAAGGAAGATCGCCGAGGTGTCGGAGGCGTCGGAGACCATCACGAAGCCCCAGAGCGCGGGGATGACCGAGAGGGTATAGGCGACGGCGGCCTCGCGGCCCTCGGCTTTGGTGGCGAAGCCCCAGAGGACGCCGGACATGAAGGCAAGGACGACGCTGCCCCAGGTCATCCCGACATAGGCGCCGAGGAACATGGGCTTGAGCCACAGCCCGGCCGAGGCGGTGAGGGCGGGCGATAGGTGTGTCGCGGCCGACCACAGGAAGGGGATCAGCCCGGCAAGGCCGAGGAGGAGGGCAGGGCGGGGGATGCGGGCGTCGTCACTCATCCGGCTGGTCTAGCGTGCGGGCGCGCGCATGGCCAGATCAGTCAGGGTGGGTGAAGCGGTCGAAGCGCGGGGGGATGGCGGCGGCGATGGCTTGCAGGACCTTGCCCACCCGCGCGGCATCGGCCTCGGCGGGCTGCGACAAGAGGGTGATCTTCGCCCCGTCGAGATAGACCGCGCCGCTGACCGAACCGCCGCCGACCATCGGATACTCGGCCTGCTGCGCGGGGTGCGCGGCGAGGTCGCTGTCCCGCGCCGCCGCGAGGATCGCCGCCAGCGCCTCGTCGGACACCTTGGCGCGGCGGGTCTTGCAGGCGGGGCCTTCGGTTTCATAGCCCTTGCAGTGCTTCAGGGTCAGCCGCCCGTCTGCAAGGATCGTCACGCTGGTTTCCCAGGCATATTCCGGGGGCAGGCTGCCGGAGTCGGTCGCATATTCGGCGAGGACCGGGGCGTCCTGGGCGATGGCGGCGGTCGCGGTCAACAGGAGGAGGGCGAGGGGTTTCAGCATCAGGCGGGCTCACGAAGGATGCGGGGGACCTTGAATTCGATGTCCTCGACCGTGGTTTCGACCAGATCCACCGTCACGGAGAAGCGGGCGCGGAAGGCGTCGATGACTTCGTTGACCAGAACTTCCGGCGCGCTGGCCCCGGCGGTCAGGCCGATGGCGCGGGCGCCCTGCAACGCACGCCAGTCGATGTCGGCGGCGCGCTGGATCAGCATGGAATAGGAGCAACCGGCTGCCGCGCCGACCTCGACCAGGCGGCGCGAGTTCGAGGAGTTAGGGGCTCCGATCACCAGGAGGGCGTCGATCTTCGGGGCGACGGCTTTCACGGCGGCCTGGCGGTTGGTGGTCGCGTAGCAGATGTCGTCGTGGGCGGGGGCGTGGATCAGGGGGAAGCGGGCCTTCAGGGCGGCGGCGATCTCGGCGGTGTCGTCGACGGAGAGGGTGGTCTGGGTGATGAAGGCGAGCTTCGCGGGGTCGCGGACCTGCAGGGTGGCGACGTCCTCGACCGTCTCGAGCAGCAGGACCTCTCCCGGCGGGAGCTGGCCCATCGTGCCCACGGTTTCCGCGTGGCCGGCGTGGCCGATGTAGATCATCTGGGTGCCGATCTCGTGGTGGCGGGCGGCCTCGTTGTGGACCTTCGTCACCAGGGGGCAGGTGGCGTCGACGGCGATCATCTGGCGGCGGGCGGCCTCAAGCGGGACGGATTTGGGGACGCCGTGGGCGGAGAAGACGACGGGGCGGTCGGCGGGGCAGTCTTCCAGTTCCTCGACGAAGATCGCGCCCTGTGCGCGGAGGGCGTCGACGACGAACTTGTTGTGGACGATCTCGTGGCGGACGTAGACCGGGGCGCCCCATTTCTGGATCGCCATCTCGACGATCTTGATCGCGCGGTCGACGCCTGCACAGAAGCCGCGGGGGGCGGCGAGGTAGAGGGTGAGGGGGGGCAGGTCGGGCATCGGGGGTTCCGGGGGTTGTCAGGCCAGACTTAGGGCCTGCGGGGCGCGGCGTCCAGTGCGGGGGGTGTCCACGGTGGACAGGATTTCGGACCAAGCGATTTCAAGGGGTTGGTTGCGGACGTTCAGGATCCGCTAACCACGATCCTCCTCGTGCGCCTTCGGCTTCTCGTCGGGGATGCCCCGGCGAGGAGTGCCCGAAGGGCATCGACGAGCGTCAGTCTAGCCACCAAACGCCGCAGCCCCCAGCCAGCCGAGCGCGATGTAGCGGGCGGTCTTGGCAAGGGCGACCAGCGCAAGGAACAGCGGAAGCGGCACCCGCAGCACGCCCGATACCCCGACGATCATGTCGCCGAAGGGCGCCCAGGACAAGAGGAGCAACCAGACGCCCCAATGGGCGAACCAGCCCTCGGCGCGGGCAAGTTGGGGCGGTGACAGCGGAAACCAACGGTGGTCGCGCTGGTCGGCCAGCCAGCGGCCAAGCGCATAGGTGACGCAAGAGCCAAGCGTGTTGCCGACGGAGGCGACCAGCACCAGAAGGCCAGTATGCCAACCGGCGGCCTGAAATCCCAGAAACACGATCTCGGATTGAAACGGAACCGGCGTCGCGGCCAGGAAGGCCGCGAGAAACAGGCCGGAAAGCGCCATCACGACCGGGTTCCCCAGACCCCGGTCGCAGGCGACAGAAGGCTCACTTCGCCTCGACCGCGACCTCTTCGGCGACGACGGGGCGCGGCTCGCGCGGCGGACGACCGATGACTTCCCGCAGTTCGTCCAGTTCGATGAAGTTGTCGGCCTGACGACGCAACTCGTCGGCGATCATCGGCGGCTGGCTGCGGATCGTCGAGACGACCGAGACGCGAACCCCTTGACGTTGCAGGCTTTCGACCAGGGGCCGGAAGTCGCCGTCGCCGGAGAAGAGCACGATATGATCGACCCGCTGCGCCAGCTCCATCGCATCGACGGTGAGTTCGATGTCCATGTTGCCCTTCACCTTCCGCCGTCCCTGGCTGTCGGTGTATTCCTTCGCGGGCTTCGTGCGCATGGTGAAGCCGTTGTAGTGCAGCCAGTCGACCAGCGGCCGGATCGGCGAATAGTCGTCATTTTCCAGCAGCGCCGTGTAGTAGAAGGCGCGCAGGAGCTTTCCCCGACGCATGAACTCCATTCGGAGAAGCTTGTAGTCGATGTCGAAACCCAGAGCCTTGGCGGCCGCGTAAAGGTTCGAACCATCAATGAACAGCGCGAGCCGTTCGTCCTTGTAAAACATTCAAAGGTCCCCTCAATGTCGCCGCGCGGTCCACGTCTTTCGTGTCAATCGCACGTCGCGTAGTCAAATCCGTCGGCCAACACCCGGTGAATACCAGCCCCGGACGCGATCCGACAAGTGAAGTATAGGAAATAATTCTGTCCGATGGGTAAATCAGTGCAAGCCTTGGTTGCGTTCGGCGCAAACCTGCCATTCGAGGGAGAATCGCCCGCACAGACGATTCTTGCGGCATCCAAAGCGCTTGCTGCAGAAGGCCTTTCGGTTCTGGCATTTAGCCCCTTGTACGCGACGCCCTGCTTCCCGGCGGGGGCCGGGCCTGACTATGTGAACGCGGCGGCAGTGCTGGAGGTGGACGCGCAAGTTGACGCTACGTCAATTCTGCAACGATTGCATCGGGTTGAGGCGCATTTCGGCCGGATACGGGAACAACGCTGGGGCATGCGGACGCTGGACATCGACCTGGTGGCCTTGGGCGATTCGGTGCTGCCCGATGCGGCGGTGCAGGATGCCTGGCGGATGCTGCCGCCCGGGGCGCAGGCAAAGGCCACGCCCGACCGGCTGATCCTGCCGCATCCGCGCCTGCAGGACCGGGCTTTCGTGCTGGTGCCCTTGGCCGATGTGGCACCGGACTGGGTGCATCCGCGACTGGGGCTGACGGTGCGGCAGATGCTGGCGGCGCTGCCCGCGGCGGATCGCGACGCGGTGAAACCCCTGTGATTTTGGCTGTTTTGCCGCTTGTCAAGCCGGAAGGACCGTCATACATAGGCCACTTCCAGCAGCCACGCCGATTGGAGTGTCCTTATGGCCCGTGTGACGGTCGAAGATTGCGTTGACAAGGTCCCGAACCGCTTCGAGCTGGTGATGCTTGCCGCCCATCGTGCGCGGGAGATCGCCTCGGGTTCGCCCGCGACGGTGGACCGCGACAACGACAAGAACCCGGTCGTCGCCCTGCGCGAGATCGCCGACGAGGCGCAGCAGGCTGAAGTGTTGCGCGAGCGGATGATCGAAAGCTACCAGACCCAGATCGAGGTCGACGAGCCGGAAGAAGACCAGATGGCGCTTCTGATGGGTGGCGAGATGGATCGCCCGATGGTCGACGACATGTCGGAGGAAAAGCTCCTCCGCGCCCTGATGGAAGCCCAGGGCGAGTTCTGACGGGCGCAAGCCCGGTGGTGGGCCCGAAAGCGGGGCGGTGATGATCGACGTCGAAGACCTCATCGCCCTGGTTCGCAACTACAACCCGCGTTGCAATGCCGACCTGATCCGTCGCGCCTATGCCTATGGCATGAAGATGCACGACGGGCAGATGCGGAAATCCGGCGAGCCCTATTTCACCCATCCGGTCGCGGTGGCGGCGATCCTGACCGAGCAGCGGCTGGATGACGCGACGATCATCACCGCGCTTCTGCACGACACGATCGAGGACACGCGGTCGACCTATGCCGACCTGACCGACCTGTTCGGCGCCGAGGTGGCGGAACTGGTCGACGGGGTGACGAAGCTGACCAACCTGCAGCTGTCGAACACCGAAAGCCAGCAGTCCGAGAACTTCCGCAAGCTCTTCATGGCGATGAGCCGCGACCTGCGGGTGATCCTGGTCAAGCTGGCGGACCGGCTGCACAACATGCGCACGATCCGGTCGATGCTGCCGGAGAAGCAGGCCCAGAAAGCCCGCGAGACGATGGAGATCTTCGCTCCACTGGCCGGGCGGATGGGGATGCAATGGATGCGCGAGGAGCTGGAGGACCTGTCCTTCAAGGTCCTGAACCCCGAGGCGCGCAATTCGATCCTGCGGCGGTTCCTGACCTTACAGAAGGAATCGGGAGACGTCGTGCACAAGATCACGGCGGACATCCTGCACGAGCTGGAAAAGGCGCAGATCGAGGCTGACGTGTTCGGGCGGGCGAAGAAGCCCTACTCGATCTGGCGGAAGATGCAGGAGAAGGACCTGGCGTTCAGCCGGTTGTCCGACATCTACGGCTTCCGGGTGATTGCCGGGTCGGTCGCGGATTGCTACCGCATCCTGGGGGTGATCCACCAGCGCTGGCGGGCGGTGCCGGGGCGGTTCAAGGATTACATCAGCCAGCCGAAGACCAACGGCTATCGCTCGATCCACACCACGGTTTCGGGGCGCGACGGCAAGCGGGTCGAAGTGCAGATCCGCACGCGCGAGATGCACGAGGTGGCCGAGGCGGGCGTCGCGGCGCACTGGTCCTATCGCGAGGGCGTGCGGGCGGCGAACCCGTTTGCGGTCGATCCGGCGAAGTGGATCGCGACGCTGACCGAACGGCTGGACGAGGGCGATACCGACGAGTTCCTGGAGCATGTGAAGCTGGAGATGTACTCCGACCAGGTGTTCTGCTTCACGCCGAAGGGCGACGTGATCCAGATGCCACGCGGGGCGACGCCGCTGGACTTCGCCTATGCGATCCATACGCGGATCGGGAACTCCTGCGTGTCGGCGAAGATCGACGGGATCCGGGTGCCCTTGTGGACCCGGCTGAAGAACGGCCAGTCGATCGAGATCATCACGGCGGAAGGCCAGCGCCCGCAGTCGAGCTGGATCGACATCGTGACCACGGGCCGTGCGAAGGCGGCGATCCGGCGGAGCTTGCGCGAGGAGGACCGGGGGCGGTTCGTGAAGCTGGGGCAGGAGCTGGCGCGGGCGGCCTTCGACCATGTCGGCAAGAAGGCATCTGACAAGGCCTTGCGGACGGCGGCGAAGATGCTGGGGCTGGCGGACGAGAGCGACCTGCTGGCACGGCTCGGCTCGGCGGAAATGCCGGCGCGGCGGGTGGTGGAGATCCTGTATCCGGAACTCGCGCAGGCGGTGGCCGAGGAAGTCGACCACAAGCGCCCGGTGATCGGGCTGACGGCGGACCAGACCTTCCGCCGCGCCAACTGCTGCCAGCCGGTGCCGGGCGAGCGGATCGTCGGCATCACCTACCGGGGGCAGGGCGTGGTGGTCCACGCCATCGACTGCCCCGCGCTGGAGGAGTTCGAGGACCAGACCGCGCGCTGGGTCGACCTGCGCTGGGAGGCGGGGCGGCATTCGCCGGTGTTCACGGTGAGCCTGGACGTGACGATCTCGAATGACGCGGGCGTGCTTGGGCGCCTCTGCACCTTGATCGGCGAGCAGAAGGCCAATATCTCGGACCTGCGGTTCACCGACCGGAAGCCGGATTTCTATCGCCTTATCATTGACGTAGATTTGCGCGACGTGGAACATCTTCATATGGTCATGACGGCCCTGGAGGCCGAAACCGACGTGGCGCAAATCTCGCGTCATCGGGATTTGACACGGCGGCCGTAAGCGGACGATACGGGGGCCGGTAGGCTGGAAACGGGTGTGGGGCCCGGACAAGGGGCGACGTTGGTCTTCAAGCGTAGAGAACCTTTGACGTGGAGCGCCTGGCTGCGCGAGCAGGTCTATCCGCGCTCGGGCTTCAAGCGGGCGATCCGCTATGTGGTCTACCGGATGCGCCGGTTGCCCGACCAGCCGCACCGGGTGGCGCGGGGGGTCTTCGCGGGGTCGCTGATCGGGTTCCTGCCGCTGCCGGGGCTGCAGTTCGTGGCCGCCTGGGGCGCGGCGCGGCTGGCGCGGGGCAATGTGCTGGCGGCGCTCCTGGCCACGTTCAACACCAATCCGGTGACGACGCCCTTCTTCGCGGTGCTGGCGATGACGCTGGGCCACTGGATCATGGGCATCGAGGCACCGCTGAACGCGAAGTACATCGGCCATGCCTTTGGCGAGGCGGGCCATGACCTGTGGTTCAACTTCATGGCGATCTTCGGCCCGGAGAAGACGCAATGGGACGGGCTGATCAAGTTCTGGCACGAAATCTATGTGCCCTATTTCATCGGCGCGCTGGGACCGGGGCTGATCCTGAGCATTGCGGCCTATTACATCACCATCCCGCTGGTCGAGGCCTACCAGAAGGCCCGCGCGGCCACCGCGCATGAGCGGGCGGAGCGTCGCCGCAAGATGCGGGCAAAGCTGGCGGAAGCGGCGGCCAAGCTGAAGCTGCGTGGCGAAAAGGGCGACGACGCAGATGACGACAGCCAAGGCGCGCCGTAAGCTGGCGGAAAACGCGGGAAGGCCGGAATGACCCAGACACTGCAAAAGCCCGGCAAGCTTCGGCTTGGGGTGAACATCGACCACGTCGCCACGGTGCGGAATGCGCGCGGCAGCGCCTGGCCCGACCCGCTGCGCGCGGCGCTTCTGGCCGAGACCGCGGGGGCCGACGGGATCACCGCGCATCTGCGCGAGGACCGCCGCCACATCCGCGACGCCGATATCGAGGCGTTGATGGCTGCGCTGACGGTCCCCTTGAACTTCGAATGCGCGGCGACGGCGGAGATGCAGGCCATCGTCCTGCGCCACAAGCCGCACGCCGTCTGCCTGGTGCCCGAGAAGCGCGAGGAGCGGACGACCGAGGGCGGGCTTGACGTGGCAAGCGACCTGGCCCGGCTGACCGACTATATCGCGCCGCTGCGCGAAGCGGGATGCCGGGTCAGCATGTTCATCAGCCATGACCCCCGGCAGATCGAGGCCAGCGCGAAGATCGGCGCGGCGGTGGTGGAACTGCACACCGGGCTTTATTCCGACCTGCTGGCCGATGGCCATGCGGCGCTTGGGGAACGGGAACTTGCCTCCCTGCAGGCCGGAGCCGAGCTGGCCGCCAGCCTGGGGCTGGAGGTTCATGCCGGGCATGGGCTGACCTATGACAATGTGGAACCGATCGCCGCAATCCCCGAGCTGGCCGAGCTGAACATCGGTCACTTCCTGATCGGCGAGGCGATCTTCCGGGGGCTGGAGCCCGCCATCGAGGAAATGCGCCGCCGGATGGATCAGGGCCGCGACCAGCAAGGCCGCTGATTGTGAAGGTGCCAGCGCCGGACCAGCGGGAATCAGTTCAGTGTTGACGGATTGGCAACGGCATGGTCCGGTCTTCCCTACGGGAACCTGTCTCCCGTTTGGTGGAGTTTCAGATGAAAAACAGAAGCTTGCTTATCATTCTCGGGATCATCACGGTGATCGCCGGGTTCTTCGCAATCCTCAATCCGGTGGCCGGGTCCATCGCGGTGACACTCCTGACCGGCTGGCTGTTCCTGCTGATCGGCATCCTGCAGATCGTCGCGACCTTTCGGGAAACCGACTGGAGCCATCGGTTGTGGTCGCTGCTTCTGGCGGTACTGGCCATCCTTGCGGGGATCAGCCTGCTGGCCAATCCGCTGGCCGGCGTGATCAGCCTGACCTATCTGCTGGCAATCCTGTTCGTGGTCTCGGGCGTCTTCAAGATCGTGGCCTCGCTGGCGATGGAGGCTGGCAACTGGAAGTGGATGGTTCTGCTGTCCGGCCTCTTGTCGCTGGGGCTGGGCATCCTGATCTTCGCCAACTTCGCCCAGGCCGCGCTGACCACGCTGGGGCTTCTGCTGGGGCTGCAGCTGATCTCGGACGGGGCGTCGATGCTTGGGCTGGCGATGGCATCGCGCCAGCTGGGACGGGGCTGACACATCTCCTGGAAGGCGGGCCGGTCTGCAACTGCGGACCGGCCCGTTTCTTGTGCGAAAACCGGGGCGGGGAGTTGCCGACATGATCCTGGGCATCGGCACCGACCTTGCCAATATCGAACGCATCGAAGCTGTCCTCGCGCGCCACGGCGACCGGTTCAAGGAGCGGGTCTTCACCGAGATCGAACAGCGCAAGGCGGAAAGCCGGGCGCGGGCGATTGCCGCCACCTATGCGAAGCGCTGGGCGGCGAAAGAGGCCTGTTCCAAGGCGCTGGGCACCGGGTTGCGCATGGGAATCTCCTGGAAGGACATGGCGGTGACGAACCTGCGCTCGGGCCAGCCGGTGATGCATGTCACGGGCTGGGCGGCCGAACGGCTGCGGGCGATGACGCCTGCGGGACACGAAGCGGTGATCCATGTCACGCTGACCGACGACCACCCCTGGGCACAGGCTTTCGTGGTGATCGAGGCCCGTCCGCTGGCCGCAGCGGGGGCCGCGCGCTTGACTCCCCCGACCCCGGCGCGCATGTAGCGCCGAAATCACAAAGGCAGGGCATCATGGCCAAGGACACTTCCGAAGGCGGCATCGTCGAGACCATCAAGACCGTCTTCTGGGCCCTGGTCATCGCCATCGGCTTCCGGTCGGTGTTCTTCCAGCCGTTCTGGATTCCCTCGGAATCGATGAAGGATACGCTGCTGATCGGCGACTTCCTCTTCGTCAACAAGATGGCCTATGGCTATTCGCGCTATTCCTGCGAGATCCCCTTCACGACGATCAGCCTCTGCCCGGTTTCCGGCCGGGTGTGGGGGGCCGAGCCGCAGCGGGGCGACGTGGTGGTGTTCCGCCATCCGACGGCGGGGACCGACTATATCAAGCGGCTGATCGGGCTGCCGGGCGACAAGATCCAGGTGAAGGAAGGGATCCTCTACATCAACGGCGTCGAGGCGCCGCAGGTGGCGGACGGGGTCTTCGAGGAAACCTACGAGCCGCAGGGCCCGATGCGCAACCGCCCGCGCTGCGAGAACGGCGCGGTGGGCGACGGCGGCATCTGCACGAAGAGCCGCTTCATCGAAACCCTGCCCGAAGGCCGCAAGCATCATGTCCTGAACATCGATGCCGCAGGTCCGGGCGACAACACCGATGTGTTCACCGTGCCCGAGGGCCACTACTTCGTGATGGGCGACAACCGCGACAACTCCACCGACAGCCGCTTCCCGCAGGCGGTGGGCGGGGTGGGCTACCTGCCGGCGGAATACCTGATCGGCCGGGCGGATAGGATCATCTTCTCCTCGGCGGGGCGGAGCCTGTTCTACTTCTGGACCTGGCGGGCCGACCGCTTCTTCAAGGCGATCGAGTGAGGCTTTCGGCCGACCTCCTGGCCTTTCAGGGCCGGTTGGGGCACCAGTTCCGCAAGCCCGACCTTCTGTTGCGCGCGGTGACCCATGCCTCGATCGGGTCGGCCACCCGGCCCGACAACCAGCGGCTGGAATTTCTGGGCGACCGGGTGCTGGGCCTCGTCATGGCCGAGGCGCTGCTGGCGGCGGATGCGGAGGCGAGCGAAGGTCAGCTTGCCCCCCGGTTCAACGCGCTGGTGCGCAAGGAAACCTGCGCCGATGTCGCGCGCGAGGTGGGGCTGGGCGAGGTCCTGAAGCTGGGCCGGGGCGAGATGCTGACCGGGGGTCGCCGGAAAGAGGCTCTGCTGGGCGACGCGATGGAGGCGGTGATCGCCGCCGTCTACCAGGACGCGGGCTTCGCGGCGGCGCAGGCGACGGTCCTGCGGCTTTGGGGCAAGCGGATCGCGGCGGTGGAGACGGACGCGCGCGACCCGAAATCGCTGTTGCAGGAATGGGCCCAGGCGCGGGGCATGCCGCCGCCGGTCTATGAGGAGGCAGGCCGCTCGGGCGCCGATCACGCCTTGGTCTTCACCATCCGGGTGAGGCTGGAGAACGGGGCCTCGGCAGAAGCGACGGCCCGCCCGAAGCGGCTGGCGGAACAGACGGCGGCGCGGATGTTGCTGGAACGGATGGAGGCGGGAAATGGTTGACACGCGCGCGGGCTTCGTCGCCCTGATCGGAGAGCCGAACGCCGGCAAGTCGACCCTTCTGAACCGGATGGTGGGGGCGAAGGTCAGTATCGTCACCCACAAGGTGCAGACGACGCGGGCGCGGATCCGGGGGATCGCGATGGCGGGGGCGGCGCAGATCGTCTTTGTCGACACGCCCGGCATCTTCCGGCCCCGGCGGCGGCTGGACCGGAGCATGGTCAAGGCGGCCTGGGGCGGGGCCTCGGATGCCGATGTGATCGTGCTTCTGATCGAGGCGCATCGCGGGCTGACCGAGGGCGCGCAGGCGATCATCGACCGGTTGCGCGACGAGATGCCGAAGGGTCAGCCGGTGGCGCTGGCAATCAACAAGATCGACCGGGTGAAGGCGGAGACCTTGCTCGCGCTGGCCGAGGCGGCGAACCAGGCCTTTCCCTTTGCGAAGACCTTCATGATCAGCGCCGAACGCGGCCACGGGGTCGAGGCCTTGCGCGACTGGTTGGCCGAGGTGCTGCCCGAGGGCCCGTGGTTCTATCCGGAGGACCAGATCGCCGACCTGCCGATGCGGATGATCGCCGCCGAGATGACGCGCGAGAAGCTGACGCTGCGGCTGCACGAGGAGCTGCCCTACCAGCTGACTGTCGAGACCGAGACATGGGAGGACAAGCCCGACGGGACGACGCGGATCGACCAGGTGGTCTATGTCGCGCGGGACGGGCACAAGGGGATCGTCCTTGGCAACCGGGGTGAGACGATCAAGGCCATCGGCCAGGCGGCGCGGGCCGAGATCGCCGAGTTCCTGGGCCGGACGGTGCATCTGTTCCTGCAGGTCAAGGTGCGGCCGAACTGGCTGGAAGAGGCCGAGCGCTATTCCGAGATGGGGCTGGATTTCAAGGACGGCGATGCCTGAGGGGGCCAAAAGTCTTCGAAGACTTTTGCAAATTCCTTCGAAGGAATTTGGCGCTGTTCTGATCCGGGCGTGCGGGTGGACGTGTCGGCGCCTCCGGCGGGAGTATTTTGGCCAAGAGGAAGCTGCATGAGCGTGCGACTGGCCTCGGGCGTCTGGGTTTCGGCCTATCTGACCCGGCTGCGGCTGGCGGATGTTCCGGCCTATGTCACCGCGAAGGGCGACCCGGAAGCGGGGGCGGTGGTGGTGAAGGTGGCGCTTCTGGACGGAACCGCGCGGGCTTTCGAGCGGCGGTCGGACCTGTTGACCGGCGCGCGGGCCTGGTTCCTGCTGGCCGAGGGCGCGGAGCGTGAGGTGGATGCGCTGCTGGCGCGGACAAGGGCGCGCGACCCCGACCTCTGGCTGATCGAGCTGGAGGACCGGCAGGGGCGGACGCTTCTGGATGAGGACGGCTTGCGGGACTGAGGGGTTCGGCGGAGCTTGCGCCCATCTGCGCCGCCAAGGATAGTCCCGGCATGGACTGGCGCGACGAAGGCATCCTTCTGTCCATGCGACCGCATGGCGAGACCTCGGCGATCATCGAGGTCATGACTGCGGCGCATGGGCGGCACATGGGCGTGGTGCGCGGCGGCGCCTCGCGCAGGATGGCGGCGATGTTGCAGCCGGGGACAGGCCTGACGCTGGACTGGCGGGCGCGGCTGGACGAGCATATCGGCAGCTTCACCGTCGAGCCGCTGAAGTCCCGTGCGCATCTCCTGGCGGATCGGCTGGCGCTGGCCGGGTTGATGGCGGTCTGCGCGCTGTTGCACGAGGCCGTGCCGGAGCGCGAGCCGCATCCGGCGCTGTGGCAGCGCACGCTGGGTCTGATGGACGCGATGGGGCTGGAGGGCTGGACGGCCGCCTATCTTCGCTGGGAGCTGTGCCTGCTGGAGGAGATCGGCTTCGGGCTGGACCTGTCGACCTGTGCCGTCACCGGCGCGACCGAGGGGCTGGCCTATGTCAGCCCGAAATCGGGGCGCGCGGTGACGGCAGCGGGGGCGGGGGACTGGGCCGAGCGGCTGATCCCGCTGCCCGAGGGCCTGGGGGACGAGGGGCCGATGGGGCCGGGCGCGGTGCTCATGGGCCTGCGGCTGACCGGTTTCTTCCTTGACCGCGAGCTGCGCCCCGTGCTGCATGACCGGCCCCTGCCCGAAGCGCGATCACGGCTGGTCGACCTGATCGCGCGCTCCGTCTGAAACGACGGATGATGTCGCGCCTGTGACAGACGGAACCCCGGTGCCGCCCTTCAAGTGACGGCATGGCCAACCGTTACATTCCGCTGGCGCTGCGCTACAGCCCGACCCCGCGCATCGAGCATTTCGCCCTTCTCTCCGGTCTTGAAGCGGCGGTGCGCGGCACGCTGATCTCGGCGATGCCGCTGGCGGTCTATGCCGCCTTGCAGGATGCGCAGTCGACCTCCTTCGTCTATTTCCTGGCCGGGATCGTCGCCCTGGTCTGGGGGTTGATGGTGCCCTGGGCCACCCGCTTCATCCCGCGCCGCTGGGCCTATACCGGGGGCTGCGTGCTGTATCTCTGCGGGATGTCGCTGGCGATCCTGGGGACCTGGTGGTCGGTGCCGATGTCCTTGGCCTGCAACGCGATGGCGACGGCGACGACCTTCGTCTGCCTGAACGCCTATGTGCTGGACTATGTCGACCGGGCGAACCTGGGGAAAAGCCAGTCGACGCAGATGGTCTATGCCGCGGCGCCCTGGGCCATCGGGCCGATGACCGGGGTCTGGCTGCATGACCAGTGGCCCCCGGCGCCGTTCTTCCTGGCCGGGGTCTTCGCGCTGGCGCTCCTGGTCACCTTCTGGGTGCTGCGGCTGGGCAATGGCAAGCAGATCCAGCGCGCCAGGCGCCCGGCGGTGAACCCGGTCGGCTACCTTGGCCGCTTCTTCCGCCAGCCAAGGCTGATCGCGGGCTGGATGTTCGCGGTGATGCGGTCCTGCGGCTGGTGGGTCTATGTCGTCTACCTGCCGATCTTCTGCATCGAGGCGGGTTTGGGCGACAAGGTCGGCGGCATCGCGCTGTCGATCACCAACGCGCTTCTGTTCGCGGCCCCCGCGATCAACCGGCTGGCCCGCAGGCTGTCGGTGCGCCGGTCCGTGCGCTTTGCCTTCGGGGTTTGCGGGACGCTGTTCCTCTCCGCCGGCCTGCTCTCGGTGCTGCCCTGGGCGACGGTGGCGCTGACGATGGCGGCTTCGGTCTTCCTGGTCATGCTGGACGTGGTGGGCGGGCTGCCCTTCCTTATGTCGGTGAAGCCCTCGGAGCGGACCGAGATGTCGGCGGTCTATTCCAGCTTCCGCGATGTCTCGTCGATCCTGACGCCGGGGGCGGCCTGGCTGGTGCTGTGGGTGGCGCCCTTGCCGGGGATCTTCGTCGCGGCGGGGGCGGGGCTGCTGGCCTCCTGGGCGGTGGCCGGGCGGCTGCATCCACGTCTGGGCGCGGCGCGGCCTTCGCGCGGGGGCGTGCCGGCCTAGGCCCAGATCCTGCCGTGCTTGACCAGCCAGTCGGCCGAGGCGAGGAGTGCTGCCTTGGGGGCGATGAACTCCATCCCCATTTCCTTCACGGCGCGGGCGTTCGAGACGCGTTCCAGATGGCCAAGCTTGGGCAGGATGGTGCGGATTGCCGGGTCGAACAAGGCAAGCGCGCGCACCAGGATCTGCGGTGCCTCGCGGGTGGGGATGCGGCGGGTGGGGTAGGCGGCCTTGAGCGTGCGGCCCATGTCGACATAGGCCATTGTTCCCGACGCGGCCAGATAGCGCCGCCCGGCGGTCTCGGGCCGTTGCAGGGCGCGCAGGTGCATTTCGGCCACGTCGCGGACATCGACGACGGGAAGCCCGGTCGGGGGCATCATCGGGTCCCGGCCTTTCAGGATGCGTTCCACCACCGACAGCGACGTTCCGTAGTGTTCGTCCAGCGGCGGGCCGAAGACCAGGCCGGGATTGACCGTGGTCAGCTTCAACCCGCGCGCCTTGGCGATCTCCCAGGCGGCGCGTTCGGCGAGGGTCTTCGACTTGGCGTAGGGCGTGGTCGTGGGCAGATGCACGTCGCACCAGTCGGCTTCGTCCTGCAGGGTGTCGGGCTTGGCCTCGTTCAGGACAGCGGCGGTGGAGGAGGTGAGGACCACACGGCTGACCCCGGCGGCGGCGGCGGCTTTCAGCACGCGCTCGGTGCCCTCGACGGCGGGGCGGATCACGGCGGCGGGGTCCTTCGGCTGCGCGCCGGGAAAGGGCGAGGCGGTGTGGACAAGCGCCGTGACGCCCCGGAAGGCATCGGCCCAGCCCGCGTCGGATTCGAGATCGGCCTGGACGAAGCTCAACTCGCCCGCATGTTCGGTCAGGTAGGGGGCCAGGGCGGCGCGCACCTCATCGGCGCGATCCAGGCGGCGAAGGGTGCCGCGCACCGCGTAGCCTGCGTTCAGAAGCTTCAGCGCAACATGTTTCGCGATGAACCCGGAAACGCCGGTCAGCAGCACCAATTCCATGCCCGCCCCCTGAAATGCACTGGCTCCAGCATTAGGGGCCGCCGGGCGCAAATCAAGCGGTCACTCCAGCAGGCGGCGGGCGATCACCTGCGCCTGGATTTCGGCGGCGCCTTCGAAGATGTTCAGGATGCGCGCGTCGCAGAGGATGCGGCTGATCCGGTATTCCAGCGCGAAGCCGTTGCCGCCGTGGATCTGCAACGCATTGTCTGCGGCTCCCCAGGCGACGCGGGCGCCGAGGAGCTTGGCCATCCCGGCCTCCAGGTCGCAGCGCTGGCCGTGGTCCTTCTGCCAGGCGGAGAAATAGGTCAGCTGGCGGGCGATCATGATCTCGACCGCCATCATCGCCAGCTTGCCCGCGATGCGGGGGAATTCGATCAGGCTCTTGCCGAACTGCTTGCGGTCCTCGGCATATTGCATCCCGGTCTCCAGCGCAGCCTGTGCCACGCCGATGGCGCGCGCGCCGGTCTGGATGCGGGCGCTCTCGAAGGTCTGCATCAACTGTTTGAAGCCCTGCCCCTCGACGCCGCCCAGGAGGTTCTCGCCCTTCACCGCGAAATCGTCGAAGTTGACGGTGTATTCCTTCATGCCGCGGTAGCCGAGCACCTCGATCTCGCCGCCCGACAGGCCGGGGTCGACGAAGGGGGTCTCATCGGTGCCGGGGGTCTTTTCCGCCAGGAACATGCTGAGGCCGCGATAATCGGTGGTGCCTTCGACCGACCGCGCGAGGACGGTCATCACATGAGTTCGCGCGGCATGGGTGATCCAGGTCTTGTTGCCGGTGATCTCCCAGTCGTCACCCTGCTTCCGCGCCTTGGTGCGCAAGGAGCCGAGGTCAGAGCCGGTGTTCGGTTCGGTGAAGACGGCGGTGGGCAGGATCGCGCCCGAGGCGAGGCCGGGGAGCCATTTCGCCTTCTGCTCGTCGGTGCCGCCGCAGAGAATGAGTTCCGCCGCGATTTCCGAGCGGGTGCCGAGCGAGCCGACGCCGATATAGCCGCGCGAGAGTTCTTCCGAGACGACGACCATCGAGGCTTTCGACAACCCGAAGCCGCCGTAGGCTTCCGGGATGGTCAGGCCGAAGACGCCCATTTCGGCCAGTTCGGTGATCACCTCCATCGGGATCAGCTGATCCTTCAGGTGCCAGTCATGCGCGCGGGGGATGACCTTTTCGTCGGCATAGCGGCGGAACTGGTCGCGGATCATCTCCAATTCGGCGTCGAGGCCCGTGGCCCCGAAGGTCGCCCGCCCGTGGTTGTCGCGCATCAGCGCCACGAGGGCCGCACGCGCCTCGGGCGTGTTGCCCTGCGAGATCAGCTTGGCCGCCGCCGGGCCGGGTTGCCAGGTAAGTCCTAGGTCGGAGAGGCGCGCGAATTCGGTCTGGCTCATCGGGATGCCGCCGGCGATCTGGGTCAGGTATTCCCCCGACCCGATCTGCAGGATCAGCGCCTCCATCGTGCCGAACTGGCCTGCCTCCGCCAGCCGCCCGGCCCAGGCGTTCAGCTGGCGCAGCGCTTCGACGTAGGTTGCCAGCCATGACAGCGAATGCGCCTGGAACTGCCGCGCTTCCAGCGCCTGGTTCGACACTTTGCCGCCGGTCGAGACCTGCGCCTTCAGCCCGTCGCGGGCCTGTCCGAACAAAGCCTCGACCTCGGGCAAGGCGGTGGAAGTCAGGGCCTGAAGCTCGGGAAGGATCACGGTTTTGGTCATGGCCTGTCCGTCTGGCATGGGTCGTCTCCGGCGGGATTCTGCACCTGCGAAGGACTAGCGCCTTCGCGGTTGCAGCGCAACAAGATTTCACTGATGCAGCGCCACGCGACTGAAAGTGTCGCGACCGATTTCAGGAAATCGCACCGCAGGCGTTCACGATTTCCGGCAGGGCGGCGGCGGGGACGACCTCGAACTCGGCGGCGTAAAGCTTGGTCTCGCCCTCCCAGGCTTCGAAGCGCCAGAGGCCGTGGATCAGCTCGTCCTCGCGGTCGAAGCGGAAGAAGGCGAACTGTTCGCCGGTATCGGAGAAGCCGGACTCCCAGGTTTCGGGCGTGGCAGAGCCGGGGCGATAGACGCGCATCTCGCCTGTGGCGAAGACGCCGGGGACCATCTGCGACTTGACCCCGAAGGCCAGCCCGATGGCGGCGGGGACGACCTGCCGGTCGGGCCAGTGAAAGTCGATCTTACCCTCGGGCACATGGATCCAGCCGGAAATCGTGCCGGGCGCGGGGCGCTGGTCCATCGCCTGCAAGGCGCAGAAGACGCCGACCTTGAGTGTTGCGACCAGCGGGCCGGGGGTGGGTGGCGCGGGGTCGGCGGCGGCCATGCCGGTCGCCAGGGCGAAGATCATGGCCAGTCGGGTCAGGGCCGGTCGCATTCGATTTCTGCCAGTCGATGCTTTTCCTGTCGCACCGATTGCGCCACAATGGTTCGGAAAGGGCAAGTCATGTTTGATCTGGTCAGCGGAGGGTTGTCGGGGCAGGCGTTCCTTGCGGCGCTGGCGGTGACGCTGTTCGCGGGCTTCGTGAAGGGCGCGGTCGGCTTCGCCATGCCGATGATCTTGGTCTCGGCCTTCGCGGTCTTCCTGCCGCAGCATCTGGCGCTGGCCGGGCTGATCCTGCCGACGCTGGTCACCAACCTGAGCCAGGCGTTCCGGCAGGGAGTGGGACCGGCGCGGGAGACCTCGCTCACCTACCGCCGCTTCCTGATCGCGACGGTGGTGGGTATCGTCATCTCCGCCCCCTTCGCCGATGCGATCCCGCGCGTGGTCTATCTGTTGATGCTGGGCCTGCCGATCACCCTCTTCGCGGGCCTGCAACTGATGGGGCAGAGCCTGGCGATCCACCTTGACCACCGCGACCGGGCGGAATGGGCGCTGGGGGCGGTCGGGGGGCTGTATGGCGGGGTGTCGGGCATCTGGGGGCCGCCTCTGCTGGTGTTCCTCCTGTCGACCGGGGCCGACAAGGGGCAGATGATCCGCGCGCAGGGGGTGGTGTTCCTGATCGGGGCGGCGACGCTGCTGGCGGCGCATCTGGGCACCGGGCTGCTGAACGCCGCGACGCTGGGCTTTTCGGCGGCGCTCAGCCTGCCCGCACTGGCGGGGCTGTTCGTCGGCTACCGGGTGCAGGACCGGCTGGATCAGCTCCGCTTCCGCCGCTGGACGCAGGGGTTGCTGGTGGTGACGGGCCTGAACATGGTGCGGCTGGCGCTTCTCTGACCGCTCGTCGTGCGCTTCGCTTCTCCTCGCCGGGGGACCGAGAAGAAGCCGAAGGCGCACGACGAGGGCGTGTCAGCCGATGGCCGCCGCTTTCACATCGGCGTCGATATGCGGCACATACTGCGCGAAGTTCTTCTGGAACATGCCGATCAGCTTCGCCGCTTGCGCGTCATAAGCCGCCGGATCGGCCCAGGTGCGGCGCGGGTCGAGGAGGGCAGCGTCGACGCCGGGCACCGAAACCGGAACCTCGAAGCCGAAGTTCGGGTCCTTGCGGAAGCTCGCATTCGCCAGGGAGCCGTCCAGCGCGGCGGCCAGCAGTGCGCGGGTCGCCTTGATCGGCATCCGCTTGCCGGTGCCATAGGCCCCGCCGGTCCAGCCGGTGTTCACCAGCCAGCAGGAAGCGCCGTGTTTGGCGATCTTGGCCTGCAACAGCTTGCCGTAGACCTCGGGGCGGCGCGGCATGAAGGGGGCGCCGAAACAGGTGGAGAAGGTGGGCTGCGGCTCGGTGATGCCGCGTTCCGTCCCGGCGGCCTTGGAGGTGAAGCCGGAGAGGAAGTGATACATCGCTTGCGCGGGCGACAGCCGCGCGATGGGGGGAAGGACGCCGAAAGCGTCGCAGGTCAGCATCACCACATGGCGGGGATGGCCGCCCAGGCCGGTGGGGCTGGCGTTCGAAATGGCCTCAAGCGGATAGGCGCAGCGGGTGTTTTCGGTCAGGCTGCGGTTGGAAAAGTCCAGTTCCAGCGTTTCGGGGTCGTAGACCATGTTTTCCACCACGGTGCCGAAGCGGTGGGTGGTGGCATAGATCTCGGGCTCGGCCTCGGGCGACAGGTCGATGGTCTTGGCGTAGCAGCCGCCCTCGAAGTTGAAGATGCCGCGGTCGGACCAGCCATGCTCGTCATCGCCGATCAGCGTGCGGTCGGGCGAGGCGGAGAGCGTGGTCTTGCCGGTGCCGGACAGGCCGAAGAAGACGGCGGCGTCGACCGGGTTGCCGACGGCATGGTTGGCCGAGCAATGCATCGCCATCACGCCCTTGGCGGGCAGCAGGTAGTTCAGGATGGTGAAGACGGTCTTCTTGTTTTCGCCCGCATAGGCGGTGTTGGCGATCAGCACGGTCTTCTCGTCGAAGTTCAGCGCGATCACCGTGTCGGTGCGGCAGCCGTGGCGCGCCGGGTCCGCCTTGAACGACGGGCAGTTGATGATCGTCCATTCCGGGGTGAAGCCGTCCAGCTCGGCCCGGTCGGGGCGGCGGAGGAGATGGCGGATGAAAAGCCCGTGCCAGGCGAGTTCCGTCACCACCCGCACGTCCAGCCGGTGGATCGGGTCGGCCCCGGCGTAGAGGTCCTGCACGAAAAGCTCGCGCCCCTTCACATGCTCCAGCATGTCGGCCTTGAGGCGGGCATAGGCGTCGGGCGACAGGGCGGCGTTGTTTTCCCACCAGATCGTGTCTTCCGTCGTCGCGGTGCGGACCACGAACTTGTCCTTGGGCGAGCGGCCGGTGAACTTGCCCGTCTCGCAGAGGAAGGCGCCGCCAAGACCCAGGCGACCCTCGCCGCGGGAAATCGCGGCCTCGACCAGCGCGGACTCGGCATAGTTGTAGTGGGCGACCGCCACACCCGTGATGCCTTGCGTCTCCAGCGTCTGATTGGGGTTCACGCGTCCTTGGATCATCCTGCAAGCTCCTGCTGCCACATGGGTGATGCGGCGGTTCCAAAAGATCGGCACCCGGGCCAATGAATGCCGTGACAAGCCCTTGTGGGGGCGGGCCATAATGGGCCTATAGCATGGGATTTTCGCACGAGAATAGCGTGATTTCAAACAGTTAGCGCAATCATTCCGGCGTTAGCGCCACCAGACCCGGGCAATGGCCGAATGCGACCGGAATTGTTGTCGGGATTGGCGAAATTGCCACCCTTCCGGCCCTTGTTTCGGGGGTGATTCGATTTTGTGTTGATTATCCGCCCCCAACGCCTGAAAATGAACGCAAAATAACGATAAGGCAGCAGCAGTTCTTAGGGAGGCACGCAGATGTCCCGCATCGCCCTCGTCGACGATGACAGGAATATCCTGACCTCGGTCGCGATGACGCTTGAGGCCGAAGGCTTCGAGGTCGAAACCTATAACGACGGCCAGTCTGCGTTCGAGGCGTTCAGCCGCCGGATGCCGGACATGGCTGTCCTCGACATCAAGATGCCGCGGATGGACGGGATGGACCTGCTGCAGCGGATGCGGCAGAAGACCTCGATCCCGGTGATCTTCCTGACCTCGAAGGACGACGAGATCGACGAGGTGCTGGGCCTGCGCATGGGGGCGGACGACTACGTCAAGAAGCCCTTCAGCCAGCGCCTGCTGGTCGAACGCATCCGCGCGCTGCTGCGTCGGCAGGAGGCGATCAACACCGGCGAGGCGGCGGCCACCGAGGAAACCCGGATGATGGAACGCGGCGCGCTCAGGATGGACCCGCTGCGCCATTCCGTGACCTGGAAGGGGAAAGAGGTCGCGCTGACGGTGACCGAATTCCTGCTGTTGCAGGCCTTGGCGCAGCGGCCCGGCTTCGTGAAGTCGCGCGATCAGCTGATGGACGTGGCCTATGACGACCAGGTCTATGTCGACGACCGCACCATCGACAGCCACATCAAGCGGCTGCGCAAGAAGATGCGGACGGTCGATGACACCTTCTCGGCGATCGAGACGCTTTACGGTATCGGCTACCGCTACAACGAAGAGTGACGGCCGCAAGACATGTCCTCGGCCCCCCGGATTTCCCCCAATGACATCAGGCCCAAGCGGTCGGGTGACGTTCTTCTGGGCGAGGACTGGGTATCCCCCGACGCCACTGTCGAGCGGCTGAAGGAAGGCCGGGGCGGGCGCAGCATCGTCGGGCTGAACCGCTCGCCGCTGGCGCGGAAGATCATCGTCTTCAACCTGACGGCGCTGGTCCTGCTGGCGGTTGGGGTTCTGTTCATGAACCCGTTCCGGGACAGCCTGGCGCTGCAACGGCAATTGGGCATGGTCCGGCAGGCGGAATTGATCGCCTCGGTCTATGAGGCGCATCTGCGCAGCGGAAATCTCGGTTTCGACTTCCGCACGCCGTTGCAGGACATCGAACTTGACCCGGTGCTGGAGGTCTTCGTGTTCGACCCGACCGGCGAGCTTCTGGCCTCGCGCGTGGGGCAGGGGACGGGGACGCTGGTGACCAACCCGGACCAGCCGACGATCCTGACCGATTTCCTGGAAGGGGTCTGGAACGTGGTGACGGTGCTGTTCCGGCAAAGCCGCGCCGAGCGGACCGCCACCATCGACCCGGCGGACAATGCGCGCGCGGCTTTCGAAGGTGCGCGCGGCGGCGACGTGGTGACCCGCGTCACCCGCAACGGTGAGGGCAGCATCTACTTTACCGTCGCGACCCCCATCGACGTTGCCGGAGACATGGTCGGCGTGGTCGCTATCACCTCGAACAGCCAGGAGATCGACCGGCTGGTCCGCTACGAGCGCGAGCAGATCCTGCAGATGTTCCTCTTGGCCGTGGTGCTGTCGATCAGCCTCAGCCTGATGCTGGCCTCGACCATCTCGAACCCGCTGTCCGACCTTGCCGCCGCCGCCGAAGTGGGCCGTGACCGGGATTCCCGTCGGGTGGCCCCCTCCCGTGTCCGTATCCCCGACCTTGCGGCGCGACCGGACGAAATCGGGCGGCTGTCGGTCGCCATGCGGGGCATGGTTTCCGCGCTGTATGACCGGATCGACGCCAACGAACAGTTCGCCGCCGACGTGGCGCATGAGATCAAGAACCCGCTGGCCAGC
This sequence comes from Tabrizicola sp., assembly GCF_041911175.1. Classification (GTDB taxonomy): domain Bacteria; phylum Pseudomonadota; class Alphaproteobacteria; order Rhodobacterales; family Rhodobacteraceae; genus Tabrizicola. The sequence continues at coordinate 13,398 of NZ_JAYRPN010000016.1, read as the reverse complement.
TTGCGGTCGGCGGTCGGATCGCTGCGCTTCGTGAAGAAGGACGAACACCGCGACAAGCTTCTGGACGTGATCGAACACGACGTCCGCCGCCTGGACCGGCTGGTCAGCGACATCTCCAACGCCTCGCGGCTGGATTCGGAGCTGGTGAAGGAGGAGGAAGAGGAGTTCAACCTTCTCAAGACCCTGTCGAACCTCTGCCAGTATCTGTCGCAGCAGGCGGGCGAGAAGGGGGTGGATTTCATCATCGACCTGCCCTCCGACACGATCAGCATCCACGGGCTGGAGGCACGGCTGGCGCAGGTCTTCGTGAACCTCGTCACCAACGCGATTTCCTTCTGCGAAGAGGGCGATGCCGTCCGCGTCTGGGCACGGCGGCGCGAGAACCGGGTGCTGATCGTGGTGGAAGATACCGGGCCGGGCATCCCGGAACAGGCGCTGACCAAGGTCTTCAAGCGGTTCTATTCGGAACGTCCGCAGGCGGAGTTCGGCAAGCATTCGGGCCTTGGCCTCGCCATTTCCAAGCAGATCGTGGAAGCGCATGGCGGGGTGATCTGGGCCGAGAACATCCGCCCGACCGCAGCCGACCCGGCCTCGGACCCGCTGGGCGCTCGCTTCGTCGTCGGCCTGCCGGTGTGACCGCGGTCGGCGAGACACTGCACGCCACCACGGTTGCCATCGACGGAGGCGGGCTGCTGATCCTCGGGCCGTCCGGCGCGGGCAAGTCGTCGCTGGCCCTGCGTCTCGTGTCGCTGGGGGCCGCGCTGGTTTCCGATGACCGGACCCGGCTGACGGTCGTCGGCGGCGAACTTCGGGCCACCTGCCCGAACCCGGACCTGCAGGGGCTGATCGAGGTGCGCGGGGTCGGGGTCCTGCGGGCGCCCGCTTTGCCAAGTGCCGTGATCCGGCTGGTCGCCGACCTTGGCCAGCCGGAGCCCGACCGCCTGCCGCCCCGACGCACGGTCACAATCCTGGGAGTTGCGCTTCCCCTTGTGCTGCACCCGCAGAATGACCATCTTCCCGACGCGCTGATGCTCTATCTTCGCCACGGACGGCAGGCATGACAGCGCCGGACCCCCAGATGACACCCGACACCGCACACGACCACCGCCTCGTCTTCGTCACCGGCCCCTCGGGCGCCGGGCGGACGACGGCGATCCGGGTGCTGGAGGACCTGGGCTATGAAGGCATCGACAACATCCCCCTGTCGCTGGTTCCCCGCCTGGTCGAAGGCGCGCCGCTGGGCCGCCCCATCGCGCTGGGGCTGGACGTGCGCAACCGCGACTTCAACGCCACCGCGCTCATCGAATTGATCGACAGCCTCACCCGCGACCCGCGCGTCGACCTTGAGGTGCTGTATCTCGACTGCGCCCCCGGCGTGCTGATCCAGCGCTATTCGGAAACCCGCCGCCGCCACCCGCTGGCCCCGAACGAGACCCCCGCGCAGGGCATCGAGCGCGAGATCGACCTGCTCGCCCCGATCCGGGTCCGCGCCGACCACCTGATCGACACCACCGAACTGACCCAGCACGACCTGAAGGCGGACTTGGCGGCGATCTTCGACATCACGCTCTCGGGGCGGCTTTCCGTCTCGGTCCAGTCCTTCAGCTACAAGCGTGGCACTCCGCGCGGGATGGACATGATCTTCGACTGCCGGTTCCTGGCGAATCCCCATTGGCAACCGGCCCTGCGGGCGCTGGACGGGCGCGATCCGGATGTCGTCGCCTTCGTCCGCGCCGACCCGCGCTTCGACGAATTCTTCCGGCGGGTGAGCGAGCTTCTCGTCTTTCTCCTTCCGGCCCATCTGGAGGAAGGCAAGGCCCATCTCGCCATCGGCTTTGGCTGCACCGGCGGGCAACACAGGTCGGTGGCCGTTGCGGAAATGGTCGGTAAGGCGCTTGCAGAGGCAGGCTGGCCGGTGTCAAAACGTCACCGGGAACTGGAACGCAAGGCTGCCACGCAGCAGCCGGACGCAACGAAGGTGGCAGGCGCTTGATCGGTATCGTGATCGTGGCACATGGCGGTCTGGCGCGGGAATACCTCTCGGCGGTCGAGCATGTGGTGGGGCGACAGGACGGAGTCCGCGCGATTTCCATCGAGGATGACCACGACCGTTCCGCCAAGCAGGCCGAGATCTGCGCCGCTGCCGATGCCGTCGATACCGGGCAGGGCGTGGTGCTGGTGACGGACATGTTCGGCGGCTCGCCGTCCAACCTGTCGCTGCCCGCCTGCGCCACCTCGGGCCGCCGTATCCTCTATGGCGCGAACCTGCCGATGCTGATCAAGCTTGCCAAGTCGCGCGATCTTGCCGTACCCGAGGCGGTGGCCGCCGCGCTGGACGCAGGCCGCAAGTACATCAACAGTCTTGACCTGGGAGGCGGGGCTTGAGGGACGAGATGACCAGCCGCACCTTCCGCATCGTCAACGAAAAGGGCCTGCACGCCCGGGCCAGCGCCAAGTTCGTCGAGGTGGTCGAGGCGCATGAAGCCCGCGCCACCGTCGCCAAGGACGGGATGGAAGTGTCGGGCGATTCGATCATGGGTCTTCTGATGCTGGGCGCCTCTCGGGGCACGACGATTGACGTGACGTGCTCTGGCGAGGATGCGGAGAAACTCGCCGATGCGCTGGAGGCCCTTGTTGCGGCGCGCTTCGGAGAGGACTATTGAGGCGGATGCCCTGACTCGTTCCGGGCACCTGCCGGGGATAGCCGTTTCGTGACCGACCACAGCCAGATCGCCACCGAGACGCCGACGTCTGCGGCCGGTCCGGCTGACCGCCAGTATGACATGCGGCGGCTTTCCTATGCCGGAACCTTCAAGAACCCCTGGAAGGCCGGGACGATCCGCGCGCTGGAATGGCTGACCGCCAAGCTGCGCCTTCTCAGCCTGATCCGCAGCTTCGAGAAATCCGGCGCCCCGCATGGTGCGCCCTTCTGGCCCAAGGCGATCCGCCACATGGGCATCCGCATCGACACCCCGCCGGAAGAGATTGCGCGCATCCCGGCGACCGGCCCGCTGGTCGTGGTGTCGAACCACCCTTCGGGGCTGGTCGACGGGATGGTGCTGGCCGAGATGATCAACCGTGTGCGGTCGGACTTCAAGATCCTGACCCGCTCGCTTCTCACCGGTATCCCCGAGGTCGAGGAGTTCATGATCCCCGTCCCCTTCCCACACGAGGACAACGCCCGCGAGCTTGGCCTGCAGATGCGGGACGAGACGATGGCGCATCTGAAGGCCGGGGGGGTGATCATCCTGTTCCCGGCGGGCAAGGTCGCGATGTCCGAAGGCTGGTGGGGCCCGGCGGTGGAAGGCGAATGGAACGTCTTCACCCACAAGATCGTGCGGTCCACCGGGGCGACGATCCTGCCGGTGTTCTTCCCCGGCCAGAACAGCCGGATGTTCCAGATCGCCAACCAGCTGAGCGACACACTGCGGCAGGGGTTGCTGCTCTACGAGATCAAGCGCTGCCTGTTCCGGCCCACGCGGCCCGTGATCGGGGAGCCGATCCCGGCGGAGGAGCTGAAGAACTGGGAGGGCAACCCGAGGGGGTTCCTGGCCTGGCTCAGGGAACATACGCTGGGGTTGAAGGACCGGGCGTAGTGTTGGTGCCAAGCAGCGCGCGAGACCATGTGATCATGATCAATCATGACGATGACATTCCAGAGCGTGACTTGATCTCGCTCCGCCTCCAGCAGATGACCTCAGAATCCATCCGTCTGCACCGCAGGATGCTTGAACTTGCGGAGCGAGACTACGGCCTTGTCTCAGGCGTAACTCGCGTTCGCGAAGGCGATATGGTGGGGACATTTGCCTGGGTGTTGAATTACCAAGCGCCCGGTCCTCCCTGGATCAGGGTGAGCTTGGACGCGGAGACCGAAGGCGGTCGCCAGCGAGGCGTAAACTTCTATGGCGCTTGGGAAAAAGTACCTTCCGGCAAAGGCTGAATCTACCGCGTCGGCACCGGCACTTCCCCGCGATAATCATAGAACCCCCGCTGCGTCTTCCGCCCCAGCCACCCGGCCTCGACATATTTCGTCAACAGCGGACAAGGCCGGTACTTGGTATCCGCCAGCCCCTCGTGCAGCACGTTCATGATGGCAAGGCAGGTATCCAGCCCGATGAAATCCGCCAGCTCCAGCGGCCCCATCGGGTGGTTGGCCCCAAGCTTCAGCGACTCGTCGATCGACTTCACCGAGCCCACGCCCTCGTACAGCGTATAGACCGCCTCGTTGATCATCGGCATCAGGATGCGGTTGACGATGAAGGCCGGGAAATCCTCGGCTGAGGCGGCGGTCTTGCCGAGCTTGCGGACCACCTCGTGCAGCGCTTCCCAGGTCGCCTCGTCGGTGGCGATGCCCCGGATCAGCTCCACCAGCTGCATCACCGGCACCGGGTTCATGAAGTGGAAGCCCATGAACTTTTCCGGCCGGTCGGTGCGCGAGGCGAGGCGGGTGATCGAGATCGAAGAGGTGTTCGAGGTCAGGATCGTCGTGGGCTTCAGATGCGGCAGCAGGTCCTCGAAGATCGCCTGCTTCACCGTCTCGCGCTCGGTCGCGGCCTCGATGATCAGGTCGCACTGCCCAAGGTCGGCAAGCTTCAGCGTCGTCTTGATCCGCTCCAGCGCGGCGCGCTTGTCGGCAGGCAGCACCTTCCCGCGCGAGACCTGGCGTTCGATGTTCTTCTCGATGGTGGCAAGCGCCTTTTCCAGCCCTTCGGCGGAAATGTCGTTCAGAAGAACGTCATAGCCCGCCAGCGCGAAGACATGGGCGATGCCGTTGCCCATCTGCCCGGCGCCGACAATGCCCACCAGCTCGATCCCCATTGCGAAATCCTCCATCTGTCGCCCCCGGTTATGCCCGGCTGGCCCCCCCGGCGCAAGGCACGGGGGGAAATGCCTAGACCTTTAGCCAACCGCCCGATTTTAGCCATTCGGCAACCCATTTCGGCCAGGCTTTGCCTTGGGTAGACTGCAATCGGGTGTGTGATGCTGATGCTGGATGCGGGCGCGGGGGCGCCTGACTATGTGCCATGCCGGTACGGCGCGTCGAAATCGCTGTTCCGGGGGCCGGAGTGCGACCTTTCACGGCCTTACGTCGCCATGCTGGGCGGCTCGGCGACCTTCGGCAAATATGTCGACCGGCCCTATCCGGCGCTGGTGGAACAGGCGCTGGGGCGGCAGGTGGTGAATCTCGGCGGGCTGAACGCCGGGCCCGATTTCTATCTCTCCGATCCGGGCCTTCTGGAGATTGCTGCAGGCGCAAGGTCCGCTGTGGTGCAGATCACCGGAGCCGAGGCGCTGTCGAACCCGTTCTACTCCGTCCACAGCCGCCGGAACGACCGTTTCCTTGCCGCCACACCCGCCCTGCGCGCGCTGTTCCCGCAGGTGGATTTCGCCGAGATCCACTTCACCCGTCACCTGTTGCAGGTGCTACAGCGCAGCGATGCGGCGGTGTTCGTGCAGGTCGTGCAGGGGCTGAAGCAGAACTGGCTGGCGAAGATGCGGCAGTTGCTGGCGGCGCTGCCGGTGCGGCGGCTGCTGCTCTGGATGGGGGATGCGGCGGTGCCGGACCGGGCCGAGGGGTTGGACCGCGTGCCCTTGTTCATCGACCGGGCGATGATCGATGCGCTGCGCTTCGAGGTTTCGGCCACGGTCCTGGCGGTGCCCAGCCCGCGTGCCCGGGCGATGGCGCCGTTCGACATGACCTACCCCGAGACCGAGGCGGCGCAAGCCGCCTGCCTGCCCGGCGCCGCCGTCCATGCCGAGGTGGCCGATCGCCTGGCCCCGGTGTTGCGCGGCCTGATGTGAAAAGGGCCGCCCGACGGCGGCCCCCGATCCCGTAGGGTGCGCTACAGCGCGCTGCGCTTACAGCTTCTCGATCAGCTCCGGCACGGCGGTGAAAAGGTCCGCGACCAGGCCATAGTCGGCAACCTGGAAGATCGGCGCCTCTTCGTCCTTGTTGATCGCGACGATGACCTTCGAATCCTTCATCCCGGCGAGATGCTGGATCGCGCCCGAGATGCCGACGGCGACATAAAGGTCCGGCGCCACGACCTTGCCGGTCTGCCCGACCTGCCAGTCGTTCGGCGCATAGCCCGAGTCCACCGCAGCCCGCGAGGCACCGACGGCGGCGTTCAGCTTGTCCGCCAGCTTCTCGATCAGCGCGAAGTCGGCCTGGCTACCCACGCCACGACCGCCCGAAACGACGATCCCGGCCGAGGTGAGCTCGGGACGATCCGAGGACGCCACCTTGTCCTCGACCCAGGCCGAAAGCCCGCCATCGACCGAAGCCGAAACCTTCTCGACCGGGGCCGAGCCGCCCTTGCCCGCCGCGTCAAAGGTCGCGGTGCGGATGGTCATCACCTTCTTCGCGTCCGACGACTTCACCGTCTGGATCGCGTTCCCGGCATAGATCGGGCGCTCGAAGGTGGACCCGTCAACCACGCCCAGCACTTCCGAGATCACCATCACGTCGAGCAGCGCCGCAGCGCGCGGCAGCACCGACTTCGACAGCGCGCCCGAAGGGGCAACGATGTGCTCGTAGTCCCCGGCCAGCGACACCACCAGCGCGGCGGTGGGTTCGGACATCCCGTGGCAATAGGCGTGGTCGTCAGCGAAAAGGACCTTCGTGACCCCGGCCAGCGTCGCCGCTTCCGCCGCCGCCGCGTCGCCGCCCTGACCGGCAACCAGAACCGTCACCGGGCCCAGCGATTTCACTGCAGTCAGGGTCTTCGCCACCTGGTCGGTCGCCAGTTTGCCGTCGACCACATCCGCCAGAAGAAGAACGGCCATCTCAGAGCACCCCCGCTTCGTCTTTCAGTTTCGCAATCAGCTCGTCGACCGAACCGACCCGGACCCCGGCCTTGCGGCCCGCAGGCTCGACGGTCTTGACGACCGACAGGCGGGGCGCAACGTCGACGCCATAATCGGCGGGCGTCTTCGTCGCCAGCGGCTTGGCCTTGGCCTTCATGATGTTCGGCAAGGACGCATAGCGCGGCTCGTTCAGGCGCAGGTCGACGGTGATGATCGTCGGCATCTTGACGGTGATCGTCTGCAAGCCGCCGTCCACTTCCCGCGTCACCTTGGCCTTGTCGCCCTCGATCGCCACTTCCGAGGCGAAGGTGCCCTGCGACCAGCCGAGCAATGCCGCCAGCATCTGCCCGGTCGCGTTCATGTCGTTGTCGATCGCCTGCTTGCCGCAAAGAACGAGGCCCGGCTGTTCTTCCTTGACGACCGCAGCCAGCAGCTTCGCCACCGCCAAAGGCTCGATGTCGGTATGCACGTCCGCAGCCGCCTCGATCAGGATCGCCCGGTCGGCGCCCATCGCCAGCGCGTTGCGCAGCGTTTCCTGCGCCTGCTTGACGCCGATGGAGACGACGACCACCTCGGTCGCCACGCCCTTCTCCTTCAGCCGGATCGCCTCTTCCACCGCGATCTCGTCGAAGGGGTTCATGCTCATCTTGACGTTCGCGAGGTCAACCCCCGACCCGTCCGCCTTGACGCGCACTTTCACGTTGTAGTCGATCACCCGCTTGACCGGGACCAGAACCTTCATGGGCCGCACTCCTCATCCGACGCAGGCCGACGCCCGCACAAGCTCTCGCCCGCCTGTTACCGGAAGGCAGCCGGTCGGAACAGAGCAAATGCGACAGGTTTCCGCGACCCGACGCCGCGTTTTGATCGTCAGCGCCGATCAGCCGTTCAGCGCGTCAGGCCGGGGACCCAGAGCACGTCATCCTTGCCGTCATCGTTGGCGATGCGACCGGCGACGAAGAACCAGTCGCTGAGGCGGTTCAGATAGCGCACCGCGTCCGGGTTCACGTCCTCTTCCACCGCCAGTTCCACCACCAGCCGCTCGGCCCGGCGGCAGACCGTCCGGCACAGGTGCAGCTGCGCGGCCAGCACCGACCCGCCCGGCAGGATGAAGCTTCGGAGCGGCGTCAGCCGGTCGTTCATCACGTCGATCTCGCGTTCCAGCCGGGTGACCTGACCCTCGATCATCCGCAGGGCCGGATAGTCCCGTGTCGCGTCCAGATGCCGGTCCGGCGTGCAGAGGTCCGCGCCGAGATCGAAGAGATCGTTCGAGATCCGCTTCAACGCCTCGCCCATCTCGCCGCCCGCGTGCAGCCGCGCCAGCCCCACCGTCGCGTTGGTCTCGTCCACCGTGCCATAGGCCGAAACCCGGGGCGAATGCTTCGCGACCCGCGTGCCGTTGCCCAGAGCGGTCTGCCCCGCGTCGCCGGTCCGGGTGTAGATCTTCGACAGGACGACCATGACCTACCCTCTCGACCGCAGCCAGGCGAAGGCGACGATCAGCACCACCGCCACGAACTGTACCCCGAGCCGCCAGCGCATGATCTTGTTGGCATTGCGTCTGTTGAACTCGCCCCCCTTGGCGAAGGTGCCGATGCCGAACAGCAGGATTGCCAGCACCACCAGGCAGGCGATGGTCGCAAAGGCGAACAGCGGATCGGAAAACATCGGCGTACTCCCTTTGCCCTTGATCTAGGCGCGCGCGGGCGGAAAGCGAAGTCAATTCTCACCGACACTGGCCATCTAAAATTTTTCGCGAAAAATTTTAGACCTCACCCCTTGGCGATCAGCCAGTCCAACGCCCGGGTCGGCAGGACCCTGCGCAGGAATCCCATCGCGTAGGTCGGCGTCGTCACATAATAGCGCGCCCTGGGCCGCCGGTCCTCCAGCGCGCGAACCAGCTTCGCCGTCACCGCCTCGGGCCCCAGCTCGAAGGTGTCCTTCTTCACCTTCTTGTCATAAAGCCGTCCGCGCAGACTGACATACTGCTCGCGCCGCGCCGAGTTTTCCCAGTCGATCCAGCGTTCGAAATGCGGCACCGCATTCTCGCGGATTCGCGTGGCGATCGGCCCTGGCTCGATCAGGATCACCGCGATCCCGGTTCCCTTCATCTCGATCCGCAGGACATCGGTCAGCCCCTCCATCGCGAACTTGGTCGCGACATAGGCCCCGCGCCAGGTCATGCCCACCAGCCCCAAGACCGAGGAGCAGTTGACGATCCGCCCGTGGCCCTGCGCCCGCATCAGCGGAATCACCCGGCGGGTCAGGTCGTGATAGCCGAAGAGATTGGTCTCGAAGATTTCCCGCAAGGCGCCGCGCGGCAGGTCCTCGACCGCGCCGGGGCAGGCGAAGGCGCCGTTGTTGTAAAGCGCGTCAAGCGTGCCACCCGTCCGCGCCACCACTTCCGCCACCGCAGCGGCGATGCTGACCTCGTCGGCATAGTCCAGCCGGAAGCTTTCCAGCCCTTCCGCCCGCAGCCTTTCGCAATCCGCCTCCTGCCGGCAGGTCGCGAAGACCCGCCAGCCGCGCGCCTTCATCCCCCGGGCGGCATCAAGCCCGATGCCCGAGGAGCATCCGGTGATCAGGATCGAACGTTCGGTCATCAAGGCCCCCGGGCGACAGGCCCGTCAGGGGGCCTCGGCGCTCAGGTAGCGCAACGCGACGAAGCCTTCCACCCCGTCGCCCTGGATCACGATCCGCGCCCAGTCGGCATCGACGGCCTGGACCATCAGCGTCGCCTCGCCGCTCGCCAGCCGCCCGACAATCTCGGCGTCGGTCGAGGGTTCGGCGCGGACGTTGACGGAACTCGCGTTGACGTACCAGATCGTCCCCTGGCCGCCGTCCGGCACTTCGGGCGTCACGGCTGTGGATTCGGCAGCGGGTACTGCCTCATTCCCGACCGAGGCCAGCGAGAAGATCGGCTCCGGCACTTCCGTCACGACAGTGCGGGCGGGTTCGACATAGGGCTCCGGCTCGGCTTCCGCGACAGTGGTTTCCTGCGCGACCGGCGCCGCAGCCTCGACGACAGGCGCAGGCGGTTCCACAGCGGCGACGGCCTCGGTCACCATCGGCTCCGAATCATCCGCCACCGCACCCGCATGCGCTGCCTTCGCCGCCGCTTCCGCCAGGCCGGGGCGCAATTGCCCGCGATCGACGCCTGCAATCATCAGGGCGGCATACATGCCGATACACAGAATCAAGGTCATACGCAGCATGATGGTCCGTTCCTATACTGCGCCGGTCTTAGCACAGGGCCGGTGGGCGAGTGGAAGAAAAATCCACAACCCTGACGTTGGTTCCCTTGACCGCGATGCCATCTGGACCGGCGGCATGGTTTTGCCTACACCACATCCATGAGTGTCGAAGACGACGAGCCCAAGATCGAGGGGCCGGAAGGCCTGACCACCTCCGAACCGCTCTCCCGCGCCATCGGCGAGCGGTATCTGACCTATGCGCTGTCCACGATCATGCACCGCGCCCTGCCGGATGCGCGCGACGGGTTGAAGCCGGTCCACCGGCGAATCCTCTGGGCGATGCGGCGGCTGCGGCTGACGCCGACCGGGGGATTCCTGAAATCGGCCAAGATCAGCGGCGACACGATGGGGGATTTCCACCCCCACGGCGACCAGGCGATCTATGACGCGATGGCGCGGCTCGCGCAGGATTTCAACATGCGCTACCCGCTGGTCGACGGGCAGGGCAACTTCGGCAACATCGACGGCGACAACCCGGCGGCCTCCCGCTACACCGAGGCCCGCGTCACCCACGCCGCCGAGGCGCTGATGGAGGGCATCGACGAGACCGCCGTCGACTTCCGCCCGAACTACGATGGCCGCCTTGAGGAGCCCGTCGTCCTGCCCGCGGCCTTCCCGAACCTTCTCGCCAACGGCTCCAGCGGCATCGCGGTCGGCATGGCGACGAACATCCCGCCGCACAACCTGGATGAGCTGATCGACGGTTGCCAGGCGCTGCTTGCCGATCCGGACCTTACCGACGAGGCGCTGGTCGCCCTGATCCCCGGCCCGGATTTCCCGACCGGCGGGGTTATCGTGGAGCCGCGTGACTCGATCCTTGAGGCCTACAAGGCAGGCCGCGGCGCCTTCCGCCTGCGCGCCAAGTGGCAGGTTGAGGACCTCGGCCGCGGCACCTGGCAGATCGTCGTCACCGAGATCCCCTTCCAGGTGCAGAAGTCGAAGCTGATCGAGAAGCTGGCCGAGCTTATCCAGATCAAGAAGGTGCCGCTTCTGGCCGACGTCCGCGACGAATCCGCCGAGGATATCCGGCTGATCCTGGAACCCCGGGCGCGGACGGTTGAGCCCGATGTCCTGATGGGCAGCCTGTTCAAGAACTCCGACCTTGAAGTGCGGTTCTCACTGAACATGAACGTGCTGATCGACGGCAAGGTGCCGAAGGTCTGCTCGCTGAAGGAAGTGCTGCGCGCCTTCCTCGACCACCGCCGCGACGTGCTGCGGCGGCGGTCCCTGCACCGGATCGAGAAGATCGACGCAAGGCTGGAGGTGCTGGAAGGCCTGCTCATCGCCTTCCTGAACCTCGACCGCGTGATTGACATTATCCGATACGACGACGACCCCAAGGCCGCGCTGATGGCCGAGGACTGGTCGAAATCGCACATCCGCGCCACGTCGGAAAAGGATTACCGCCCCCCGACCACGACCGATGGCGAGCTGACCGAGGTCCAGGCCGAGGCCATCCTCAACATGCGGCTGCGCAGTCTGCGGCGGCTGGAGGAGATGGAGCTGAACGCCGAGCGCGACGCCTTGATGAAGGAACGGTCCGACCTCGCCGACCTGCTGGACAGCGAGCGCCGCCAGTGGAAGCGGATCGGGAAGGAGCTGGACGAAGTTCGCAAGCTCTACGGCAAGGGCACCGCATTGGGTGCCCGCCGCACCCAGTTCGCCGACGCGACCGAGATCGAGGACATCCCCTACGAGGCGATGATCGACCGCGAGCCGATCACCGTGATCTGCTCGAAGATGGGCTGGATCAGGGCGATGAAAGGCCATGTCGATCTTGGCCAGGAACAGAAGTTCAAGGACGGCGACGGCCCCCGCTTCGCCTTCCATGCCGAGACCACCGACAAGATCCTGCTGGTGGCAGAGAATGGCCGCTTCTTCACCCTCCTTGGCGCTAACCTCCCCGGAGGCCGCGGCATGGGAGAGCCGGTGCGCCTGATGGTCGACCTGCCGAACGACACCGGGATCACCGATCTGATCATCTACCGGCCCGGACAGAAATTCCTGCTTGCCTCCAGCGCAGGCGACGGGTTCATCGTGCCGTCGGAAGAGCTGCTGGCCCAGACCAAGGCCGGGAAAGCTGTCCTGACGACGCGCGACGGCGTTAAGACCGCCGTCTGCACCCCCGTCAGCGGCGACAGCATCGCGGTGGTGGGCGACAACCGGAAAATGCTGGTTTTTTCATTGTCCGAACTGCCGGAAATGGCCAAGGGCAAGGGCGTGAGGTTGCAGAAGTACAAGGACGGCGGGTTGTCCGACGCGATCACCTTCACGAAGGCCGAGGGCCTGTCCTGGAAGGACCCCGCCGGTCGCACCCGCACCGAAACCGACCTCCTCGAATGGACCGGCGCCCGCGCCAGCGCGGGCAAGATGGCCCCACGCGGCTTCCCGCGGGACAACCGGTTCACCTGAAGGACCGCTCGTCGCTCCTCGCAACTCGCGCCTCCCCGAGGAGAAGCCGAAGGCGCACGACGAGGTTCAGGCGCGCTCCACCCTCAGCCAGACCCCGCCCTGCGGCCGCAGCGTCAGGATCATCACCGGCTTCGGCTCCTTCCCCGGAATGGCTGAGAACCGGAACCGCGCCAGAAGGGTGGCCAGGATGATCACCGCCTCCTGCAGGGCGAAGGACGCGCCGATGCAGACGCGCGGGCCATCGCCGAAGGGCAGGTACTGGAACCGGGGGACCGTCTTCGGATCGGCGAACCTGTCAGGCCGGAAGGCGTCCGGCTCCTCCCAGAGCAGCCGGTGCCGGTGCAGCGCATAGATCGGCAGGATCACCGTGTCACCGGGGCGGACTTCGCGGTCACACAGGGTATCCGCCGCCATCGCGGTGCGGGAGAGGAACGCCGCCGGGGGATACATCCGCAACGCCTCGTCCACGATCCGCCGCACCAGCGGCAGGGCGGGCAGGTCCGCCACCGTCGCCGCCCGGTCGCCCAGCACCCCCGCCGCTTCCTCCCGCGCCGCCGCCTGCACGGCAGGGTCGAAGGCGCAGAGATACAAAGCCCAACTCAAGGTCAGCGCTGTCGTCTCATGCCCCGCGACGATGAAGGTCAGGAGGTTGTCGCGCAGTTCCGCCGTCGTCATCCGCCGCCCGCTCTCCGGGTCCGAGCCCGCCATCAACAGGTCCAGCAAATCCGGCGGCGCCTTCGCCCCCTCGGCCTTCCGCGCCTCGATGGCCCGGTCCGCCAGCCGCTTCGTCGCGCGCATCGCCGACCCGGTGAACAGCCGGTTCGGTCGCGGCACCCAGGGCGGCACCCCCATGATGTCCAGCAGCGACACCTTCGCCGTCGCGCCGATATACTGCTCGATGGCCTGATGCACCGCCCCCCGGTCG
>NZ_JAYRPN010000015.1:0-35903 GCF_041911175.1 Tabrizicola sp. | reverse complement strand
TAGGGCAGCGCGCGGGGCCGGGCCCGGAAGACCGAGATGCCCGCCCGGCCTTCGGGGCCGAAGTCGAGCGTCGCGCGGTCGTGGTGGCGCTGGCACATGCCTTCGTTGATCAGGCGGAAGTCGCCGGTGGCGTCGAGCACCTCGCCGAAGGGGGCGAAGGCTTCGGGCGTGAGGGGAGCGGGAATGAGGGTTCTCATGTGCGGCTCCTCGTGCGGCTTCGCCTTCTCGTCGCTGGGGACGGCCCGAGCGAGGAGTGCCGAAGGCTTCGACGAGCGGTCATTTGAGCGGACCGAAGGCGCCGGGGCCGCGCAGCCTGGCGTGGCGGTTGACGTCCTTGTAGAGCAGGTAGCGGAAGCGGCCCGGCCCGGCGGCATAGCAGGCCTGCGGGCAGTAGGCGCGGAGCCACATGAAATCGCCGGCCTCGACCTCGACCCAATCCTGGTTGAGCTTGTAGACCGCCTTGCCTTCCAGGACGTAGAGCCCGTGTTCCATGACATGGGTTTCCTCGAAGGGGATCACGCCGCCGGGCTGGAAGGTGACGATGTTCACATGGGCGTCGTGGCGCAGGTCGTCGGGCTCGACGAAGCGGGTGGTGCCCCAGCGCTCGCCGGTGTCGGGCATCCAGCGCACGGGGACGTCGCGTTCGTTGATCACCAGCGCGTCGGGTGAGGGCACGCCGGGGGCGGGTTCGTAGATCTTGCGCAGCCAGTGGAAGCGGGCGGGGGACTTGCCCTCGGCGAGAAGCGTCCAGCGCGATCCGGCGGGGATATAGGCGTAGGAGCCCGCCTCCATCTCATAGCCGGTGCCGTCGAGGGTCAGGGTGGCGAGGCCCTCGGTGAAGAAAAGCCAGTGCTCTGCGCCCATGTCAGGGTCGGGCGCGTCGGAGCCGCCGCCGGGGGCGACGTCCATGACATATTGGCTGAAGGTTTCGGCGAAGCCCGACATGGGCCGCGCGATCAGCCAGAGTTTCGTGCGGGTCCAGCCGGGCAGGTAGCTGGTGACGATGTCCGAGAAGCAGCCCTTCGGGATGAAGGCATAGGCGCTGGTGAAGACCGCGCGCTGGGTCATGAGCTGGGTCTGCGGCGGCAGCCCGCCGGAGGGAGCGTAGTAGCCGGGGTGTTTCTCGGTCATGGCAGCTGGTCCTTCAGGCGCAGTTCGGCGATGCGCTCCACCTGCTTGCAGGCGGTGGCGAATTCGGTCGGGGTGTCGTTGTCGATGCGGGTCTGGAAGGCCTTGAGGATCGAGGCCTTGGTGTTGTCGCGCACGGCGATGATGAAGGGGAATCCGTGCTTGGCGACATAGGCTTCGTTGAGCCGCTGGAAGGTCGCCCGTTCGTCGTCGGTCAGGGCATCCAGCGCGGCGGAGGCCTGTTCGGAGGTGGACTCGGCCGTCAGGCGCTTTGCCGCCGCCAGTTTCCCGGCGAGGTCGGGGTGGGCCTTGAGGACGCCGAGGCGCTGGTCCGGCGTCGCCGAGCGGAAGATGCGGGCCAGCGCGTTGTGCAGGCCTGCCGCTGAATCATGCGCGGCGCCAAGCTCCAGGTCGAAGGCCTGGTCGGCGATCCAGGGCGAATGTTCGAAAATGGAACCGAAGCGTTCGACAAACCGTTCGCGCGTCATCTGGCTTGGGCGTTCGAAGCGCTTGTGGGGATGGACCATTTTCCAGTGTTCGGCAATGTCGATCCGGCGCGGGAACCAGACGTCATTGTGCGATTTGGCATAATCGAGGAAACGCTTCAGACCGGCGATCTTGCCGGGGCGGCCGATCAGGCGGCAGTGCAGGCCGATGGAGAACATCTTGGCGGCCCCGGCCCCGCCTTCGGCGTAGAGCGTGTCGAAGCTGTCCTTCAGGTACTGGTAGAACTGCTCGCCGGTGATGTAGCCGGGCGCGGTGGCGAAGCGCATGTCGTTGGCTTCCAGCGTATAGGGGATCACCAGCTGGTCATGGTCGCCATATTCGCGCCAGTAGGGCAGGTCGTCGTCGTAGGTGTCGGAAATCCAGGAAAGGCGGCGGGTCTCGGCCGTCAGCCGCACTGTGTTCATGCTGCAGCGGCCGGTATACCAGCCCTGCGGGGGGGCGCCGACCACTTCCTCGTGCAGGCGGAACGACTCGGCGATCTGGCGGGCCTCTTCCTCGGGGGCCATGTCGCGGTGGTCGACCCATTTGAGTCCGTGTGAGGCGATCTCCCACCCGGCGGATTTCATCGCGGCAACCTGTTCGGGGTTGCGGGCCAGCGCCGAGGTCACGCCGTAGATGGTGACGGGGATGTCCATGCCGGTAAACAGCCGGTGCAGCCGCCAGAACCCGGCGCGGGCGCCGTAGTCGTAGATCGATTCCATGTTCCAGTGCCGCATCCCCGGCCAGGGGGCGGCGCCGGCGATGTCGGAGAGGAAGGCCTCGGACTGCGCGTCGCCGTGCAGGATGTTGTTCTCGCCGCCCTCCTCGTAGTTGAGGACAATGGAGACGGCGATCTTTGCGCCGCCGGGCCAGCGGGCATCGGGAGGATTGCTCCCGTGGCCACGGAAATCGCGGGGGTAACGGTTTGCCGGTTCGGTCTTTGCGGGATTGGGCACGGGCGGTCTCCTTCAACGGGAAGACTAGGGGATAATTCGGAAGAGTATTTTCAGGATTTCACGGAAAGTCATATGCGGGCAAGGCCGGGTCGCACAGGCCGCGGATTCATGGTCAGATGCGTGCAACAGGAAGGAAAGGAACGGCGATGGGACGGCTGTCGACACATGTGCTGGACACCGCGAAGGGCAAGCCTGCGGCGGGGGTGAAGATCACGCTTTACCGCATTTCCGGGCAAAGCCATCGCAAGGTGAAGGAAGTTGTCACCAATGCCGACGGGCGGACGGACGGACCGCTGCTGGAGGGCGATTGCCTTGAGCCAGGGAGCTACGAGCTGGTCTTCGCGGCGGGCGACTATCTGCGGGCCACAGGGCAGGCGGGCGAAGGTGTTCTTTTCCTTGACGAAATCCCGATCCGCTTCGGGGTGCCGGATGCGGGCCAGCACTATCATGTGCCGCTCTTGATCTCTCCCTTCGCCTATTCGACCTATCGGGGGTCGTGACGGGGCCCCTGACGCCCCGAAAAGGTCTTGAAACCGTCACTTGCGCATTTCCCGTGACAGGTCTTATGTGGCGGGGCAATTTTTCGGCTTCAAGGAGAACCGCATGTTTCGGATGAATGCTTATTTGGCCGCTCCGGCCCTCGCATTTTTGATGTCGGGCACCGCCCATGCCGCGTTGACGGCCGACCAGGTCTGGCAGTCGTGGAAGGATGCCGGCGCGCTGGTCGGGCTGACCGTCTCGGCGGCGACCGAGAACAACTCGGGCGGGGTCCTGACGCTGAACGGCGTGTCGATCGCTCCGGAAGGCGTTGCGGGGATCACCATTTCCGACATGACGCTGACCGAACAGTCGGACGGCTCGGTCGCGATCGCGCCGGGCGCCGATATCGGCGTGGCGATGTCGGGCGACGCGGAAGGCTCGGTCAAGCTGACGCATGACGGGCTGACCATCACCGCGCATGAGGCGGAGGGCGGTGTGGCCTACGACTATGCGGCGGCCAAGCTGGATGTGGTCTACGACACCAAGTATCCCGGCATGTCGGTCGACGGGTCGGAGGCGCCGAAAGTCGCTGCCTCGGGCACGGTCGGCTTCACCAACCTGGCGGGCACCTATTCCGACACCCCCGGCGCCAACCGGACCTTCGGCCTAGACATCAAGGCCGACAGCCTGGACTACACGACGACGTCCGACGATCCGGGGATGCAGATGAAGCAGACCTCGACCAGCTCGACCGCAGGCGTCGACATGTCGATCGACTTCGCGCTGCCCTCGACCATCGCGCTGGCGTCCATTGCCACGCCCGCCGATTTCACCACCGCGCTGAACGAGGGGCTGAGCTTCAGCCTGACCGCCAAGCAGGGCGAATCCAGCGGCACGGTGAAGCAGGAAAGCGCCTTCATGCCGATGGATCTGGTGATGAAGGCTGGCGGCGGCGAAGGCTCGGTCCTGTTCAACAAGGACACTTTCGCGATGAAGTCCTCGGCGGCTGGCCTGGATATCGAGTCGGCCGCAGGCCTGACGCCGGTTCCGGTCAAGGTGACCTCGGGCCCGATGCAGTTCGGCCTGACGGCGCCGGTGATCGCGACCGAAGCCGCGGGCGACTATGGCTTCCTGCTGAAGCTGAGCCAGTTCAGCGTGAACGAGGAAGCCTGGGCGATGGTCGATCCGCAAGGTGCGCTGAAGCATGACGCGGCCGAGATCGCCATCGACATCTCGGGCAAGGCGAAGATCGACCTGCCCGCCGTAATGATGGCGGAAGAGACCGGGACCACCCCGCCGGTGCCCGCGCCGGAAAGCCTGAACATCACCGAACTGGGCCTGAAGGTCGCGGGTGCGGCGCTGGCCGGGACCGGGGCGTTCACCTTCGACAACTCGATGGGCATCCCGATGCCGCTGGGCGAGGCGAACGTGACCGTGACCGGCGCCAACGCGCTGATCGACGGGCTGATCAAGACCGGCCTCCTGTCGGAAGACGACGCGATGGGCGCGCGGATGATGATGGGCATGTTCATGGTGCCGGGCGCCAATGCCGACGAGCTGACCTCGAAGATCGAAGCCAAGGAAGGCATGCAGATCCTGGTGAACGGCCAGCCGCTGCCGATGTAAGGTCTTGCGGGGTTGACGGAAGGGGGCGGGGCTTCGGTCCCGCCCTTTCTGTTGGCGGGGTGGAACCCCGCCCTACGCGGCGGCGGCCTTGCGCAGGTCGTCGCGGATTTGCGCGGCCATGTAGTCGGTGAAGAGCTGGACCTTGGGGTCCTTCAGCCTGCGGTGCTGGCTGAGGGCGGACAGCTGGATCGGCAGCGGCGGGGTGGCGGTGGCCACGGGAACGAGGCGCCCTTCGCGCAGGTGGTCGGCGACCTCGAACTGCGGCTTCAGCACGATCCCGCGCCCGTCGAGCGCCCAGCCGGTCAGCACGTCGCCGTCATCGCTTTCGAAGGGGCCGGTGATCTCGAACCGGCGCGGGCCTTCGGGGGTCTGCAGCGTCCACTGGAATTCCTTCGCGCCGGGGAAGCGCAGGTTCAGGCAGTCGTGCCGGTCATGCACGAGGGCTGTTCCGTCGGCAGGCATTCCGCGCCGGGCGACATAGGCTGGCGCGGCGCAGAGGAGCCGGGGGCAATCGGCGATGGTGCGGACCTTGAGCGTGGAATCGTCGAGAAGGCCAAGGTGGAAGGCCACGTCGATGCCTTCGGCGACCACGTCGATGCCGCGGTCCGACAGGCGCAGGCGGACGTCGATCTGGGGATACTGGTCCTTGAAGGCCGGGACGCGGGGCGCGATGAGCCGCCGCCCGATTCCCAGGGGCGCCGCGACAAAGATCGTCCCGCGCGGGTTCTGCGTCACGTCCATCACCGCGGATTCGGCGTCGTCGATCGCCTCCAGCACGCGGCGGGCGCCGTCATAGAAGATGCGGCCGTTCTCCGTGGGTTGCAGGCTGCGGGTGGTGCGGGAGAAGAGCCTTACGCCGAGGTGCTTCTCCAGTTCCGAAATCCGGGCCGAGGCGACGGCGGGCGAGGTGCGCTGGTCGCGGGCGGCGGCGGACATGCTGCCCAGCTCGTAGACGCGGACGAACATGCGGATGTTGTTCACATAGGACATCGGGGGGCCATTGTTCGGCGCGGGTTGAAAGTGATGCGGCGTTTCTATGGATTAACAGAAAGGTGCAGCGCAGGATAGCGTTTCGAAAAGCCGGGAGGGATGGCGATGCCAAAGCGGAGACGTGATCATGTATGATTGGGTCGTCTTGGGGGAATGGGTCGAGATCGCCGTGCGCTGGTTGCATGTGATCACGGCGATTGCCTGGATCGGGTCGAGTTTCTATTTCATCGCGCTGGACCTCGGGTTGCACCGCGACCGCAACCTGACCAGCGGGGCGGATGGCGAGGAATGGCAGGTCCACGGCGGGGGGTTCTACCATATCCAGAAATACCTCGTGGCGCCGGCCTCGATGCCCGACCACCTGGTCTGGTTCAAATGGGAAAGCTATGCGACCTGGCTGTCGGGCTTCACCATGCTGGTGCTGGTCTACTACATGGGGGCCCAGCTGTTCCTGATCGACCCGCAGGTGATGGACCTGCAGGTCTGGCAGGCGGTCTGCATCTCGCTCGCATCGCTGGCCTTCGGCTGGATCGCCTATACCACGCTCTGCAAGGTCTTCGTGAACGCGAACCAGACGGTGCTGATGGTGGCGCTGTTCGGGGTGCTGGTGGCGATGTCGTGGTTCTACACCCAGGTCTTCAGCGGGCGGGCGGCGATGCTGCACCTGGGGGCGTTCACGGCCTCGATCATGTCGGGCAACGTGTTCTTCGTGATCATGCCGAACCAGCGGGTGGTGGTGGCCGACCTGAAGGCGGGCCGGAAGCCGGACCCGAAATACGGCAAGATCGCCAAGCAGCGCAGCACCCACAACAACTACCTGACGCTGCCGGTCGTCTTCCTGATGCTGTCGAACCACTACCCGCTGATCTTCGCGACCCAGTGGAACTGGGTGATCGCCAGCCTCGTCTTCCTGATGGGCGTCACGATCCGGCACTGGTTCAACACCAAGCATGCGCGCGCGGGCAACCCGCACTGGACCTGGGCCGTGACGGTGGTGCTGTTCCTGGTCATCGCCTGGCTGTCCACCGCGCCGATGCGAGTGGCGGCCGAAGGCGAGGCCGCGCTGAAGGGCGAGGCGCTGGTCTATGCCTCGGCCCCCGGCTTCGATGAGGTGGTGGGCATCGTGCAGGGCCGCTGTTCGATGTGCCATGCGGCGGAACCGGGCTGGGAGGGCCTGCATTGGCCGCCGAAGGACGTGGTGCTGGAGACCGAGGCGCAGATCGCGCATGAGGCGCGGCGGATCTACCTGCAGGCGGGCGTGACCCATGCGATGCCGCCGGGCAACCTGAGCTTCATCGAGCCGGAGGAGCGGGAGGCCATAGTGAAGTGGTTCCGGGCGGCGGGGGCGGAAGACCCGGTGTGAGGCCGGACCAAAACTCTTCGAAGAGTTTTGCAAATTCCTTCGAAGGAATTTGGCTCAGCCTTCGGTCCGGCCTTCGCCACGGTCCTTTTCGTAGTGCCGCATCCCGGTGAACTCCGGCAGCCAGTCCTCGCGCCGGATGGTCCACAGCTCGTAGGTCGGGCGGAAGCGGGACGGCTCGTCAAGGGAGCCGAGGTTGATGCCGATTTCGTCGTCCCAGATGGCCAGGACGGGCGAGCCGCAGGTCGGGCAGAAGCTGCGGTCGCCGAAGCTGCGATACGCGCCGGTGATGGTGACGGCGGATGCTGGAAAGATCGCCGAGGCATGGAACAGCGCGCCGTGGTGCTTGCGGCAGTCCAGGCAGTGACAGAGGCCGACGCGGTAGGGAGCGCCCGTCGCGGTAAAGCGCAGCGCGCCGCAGAGGCAACCGCCGGTGACCTGTCCCATGATCAATCCCCCAGCTTGGCGTGAACCTCGTCCAGATCAACCGGGCCCTTCGGCAGCTTGTTCGCAGGATTGTCGAAATCATAGCGGAAGAGCTGGAAGTCGCGCTTGTAGATTTCCCACATCAGATGCATCGACAGGTCGTCGAAATAGGCCTCGACCGGATGGGCGCGCTTCGGCCCGTGGCCTTCGCTTTCGTTGAAGCGCGGAATCGCGGCCAGGTCGACCGGGTGCTTCACCTGGATGTTGTCCAGCACCAGCTGCATGCCGGGATTGAACTCCTCGGTGAAGAAGATCTGGTTGTAGCGCCCGCCGTTGACGATGAAGGTCGAGACATGGCCCGCCATCGCCGACCAGTGGATGTCGGGCTCCATCGGTTTCTTCCAGCGGATGCTGTCGCGGGCGAAGAGCAGGAAGCGGCGGAAGCTGGCGATCTGGTCGAACTCCTGCTTGCCATCCTCGCCCCCGACCTCGATCCCGTATTTCTGGATCAGCAGCGGCACCAGGTTGCCGCGGTAGCGCTTGCCGTTCCTCTGGATGCCGCAGATCTTGTCGAAGAAGGATGACAGGATGCGGGTATAGGGATTGCGCACGCAGGTGAAGGCATAGGTCTGCCGGGCGCGGACGGTGCGGTCGATCACCGGCTGGCTGGCGTCGAGCGCCCATTTGTGCAGGCCCGTGGTGGCATCGTGGATGTCGCCGTCGAAGAACTGGCCGTGGTCGGAGTAGTACATGATCTGCCCGATGGTCGAGCAGGCACATTTCGGCACCACCCGGTAGACGACGCTTTCGCTTTCCGTCATCCAAGTTCCGGGAAAACCCATTCGCGAATACCCTCCCTTGCCAAATGCTTCTGTTGTAAGTGTTATCTCCGATTGCAGCAATCAAGCAGACAAGTTCGGGCTTTTCAAGGACGTATGGCCCGGTCTAGGGAAGCCCTGCCCACCCGAGATCGCCAGACCAGCACAGAATGACGCAGATCGCCTTCATCCTGCTTTGCCACAAGGACCCGGAGGGGGTCATCGCGCAGACCTTGCGGCTGACGGCGGCGGGGGATTGCGTGGCGATCCATTTCGACGCGCGCTCCAGCATGGCCGACTTCGCCCGCATCCGCGAGGCGCTGGCGGCGAACCCGCAGGTCGCCTTCGCGCGGCGGCGCATCCGCTGCGGCTGGGGCGAATGGAGCCTGGTGGCGGCGACGCTGGAGGGGCTGAAGGCCGCAGTGGCGGCCTTTCCGGGGGCCACGCATTTCTACATGCTCTCGGGCGATTGCATGCCGATCAAGACGGCGGAATACATCCGGGGGCGTCTCGACCGCGAGAACGTGGACCATATCGAAAGCTTCGACTTCTACGGCTCGGACTGGATCAAGACCGGGATCAAGGAAGAACGGCTGATCTACCGGCACTGGTTCAACGAGCGCAAGCGCAAGGGACTGTTCTACCGCTCGCTGGAGCTGCAGCGGCGCTTCGGCCTGGCGCGCAAGGTGCCCGAGGACCTGGCGATGCGCATCGGCAGCCAGTGGTGGTGCCTGCGCCGCCGCACGGTCGAGGCGGTGCTGGACTTCGCCGCCCGGCGCCGTGACGTGACGCGGTTCTTCGCGACGACCTGGATCCCGGACGAGACCTTCTTCCAGACCCTTGTCGCGCATCTGGTGCCAGAGCGCGAAATCCGCTCGCGCACGCTGACCTTCCTGATGTTCACCGACTACGGAATGCCGGTGACCTTCTACGACGACCACCACGACCTGCTCCTGTCGCAGGAATATCTCTTCGCCCGCAAGATCAGCCCGGATGCGAAAGCGCTGAAGGACAGGTTGGGCGCGCTTTATGCCGAGACCGGGCGCCGCTTCACCATCTCGGACGAGGGGCGTCGGCAGTTCGCCTACCTCACCGCCCGGGGGCGCGAGGGGCGGCGGTTCGCACAGCGCGTCTGGGAGGCCGAGACCAGCCTTGGCCGTGGCCGGACGCTGATGGTGGTGACCTGCAAGAAATGGCATGTGGCGAAGCGCCTGGTCGAAAGGGTGCGCGGGGTGACCGGGATTCCGGCCGTGGACTACCTGTTCGACGAACGGGAAACCGCGCTTCCCGACCTGGGCGGCATCCAGACGACGCTGGAAAAGCGGATGCGGCATCGCCGGGCGCTGGTCCGGATGCTGTTCGAGCATTGGGGCACCGACCGGCTTGTGCTTTGCGTCGACCCGGGCAGTTTCGAGCTGATCCAGGATTTCCGGCAGGACCGGGCGCGGATGCGGCTGCTGGAGATCGACTGCGCCTTTACCGACGACTATCTGGTGGGCCATGCTCGCCGGGTGGGGCTGGCGGGGCCGGAAACGCCGGTGGCGGCGATGGAAAAGCTGTTGCCGACGATCCGCCATGATGTGAAGTTCGAAAGCGACCGGCTGCGCGAACTGGATCTGGCGGGGCATTTCCACCTGCGCCAGGGCGCGAGCCGGGAGGAGAATGCCGAGGCGCTGGCGGGCTTTCTGGACATCGCGCTGGACACCGCGCGCGAGATCGCCGCAACCGACTATCTATTCGTGGATTGAGTGACATGAGCTGGACTTATGACCCGACCAACATCTTCGCCCGCATCCTGCGCGGTGAAATTCCGAACAAGACGGTGATGGAGACGCCGCATACGCTGGTGTTCCACGACATCCATCCGCAGGCCCCGGTGCATGTGCTGGCGATCCCGAAGGGGGCCTATGCCAGCTTCGACCATTTCGCCGCCGAAGCGTCCGAGGCCGAGCTGGTCGATTTCCACCGCACGGTGGCCAAGGTCTGCGCGATCCTGGGGCTGACGGGCGAGGACGGGTTCCGGGCGATCTCCAATGCGGGGGTGCACGGAATGCAGGAGGTGCCGCATTTCCACCTGCATATCCTGGGCGGGCGGGTCCTGGGGCGGATGCTGGAACGCGGTTGAACCCGCAAGCTTCGGGTCGCCTTCGCGCGGGCCGGGCACCATCTTCCGGGAAAAGCGGAGGATGACATGCGGTATGTGGCGATCCCGACCCCGGTGGTCCGGGCCTTGCAGGCGGGCGGCTTGGATGCGAACGGCCAGCTGCCGGAGCGGAAGCTTGCGGAAGGCGGCGGCAATACCTGTCGGCACTGCCTGAAGCTGATCCCGGAAGGGGCGGGGATGCTGGTCCTGGCGCATCGCCCCTTCCCCGCGCCGCAGCCCTATGCCGAGGTCGGGCCGATCTTCCTGTGCGCGGAGCCTTGCGAGGCGGGGGGCGGGGAGGATTTGCCCGCGATGCTGGCCGCGCCCGACTATATCGTCCGGGGCTATGGGGTGGATGACCGGATCGTCTATGGCACCGGGGGCGTGGTGGCGACCGCGGCGATCCCGGCGCGGGCGGCGGAGCTGCTGGCGGACGACCGGGTGGACTATGTGCATGTGCGGTCGGCGCGGAACAACTGCTTCCAGTGCCGGGTCGAGCGCTGAGGTCGGGGCGGCTATCAAATCGAGCGGCTGGTCGCCGCAAGTCTTTTCTCTCGGTCCTGCGCGTGAAGGACGCGCAGGACCGAGGCTGATGGGGGCGCTGCCCCCAAACCCCCGGGATATTTGGGGACAGAAAATCAGGCTGGTCAGGGAGCTGGATGAGTGGCGTCCCATTCCTTCAGCCAGCGCTTCGGCGCGATGTTGCGCCATTGCCGGGTCAGGCGCGCTTTGGCCCAGCCTTCGTCGATGTGCCCGGCACGGACCAGAATCAGCCCGTGCGGGGTGTAGTGCGGGTGGAGGAAGAAGCTGTCGGGGTCGGCCTGGAGGAGCATCTCGCGTTCCTCCGGGGATGCCTTGAACGGGGCGCCGTCGGCGAGGGCGGCCCAGTAGCACCACATGCGGCCATGCGCCTTCAGGACTTCGTGGCCCCAGGGATGGGCGATGGTCACCTCGGGGAGGTTCAGGCCGACGGCGAGAGCCTTGAGCTGGGGCCAGTCCTGGATCAATGCGCTTCCGCCCAGTTGCGGCCCTTTCCGGCTTCGACGGCGAGGTGGACCTTCAGGCTGACGGCGGGGGCGGAGGCGGTTTCCATCACCTCTTTCGCGATGGGGATCAGGCGGTCGGCGTCGGCTTCCGACACTTCGAACAGCAGTTCGTCGTGGACCTGCAGCAGCATCTTCGCGTCGATCCCGGCGATGGCTTTCGGCATGCGGATCATCGCGCGGCGGATCACGTCGGCGGCGGTGCCCTGGATCGGCGCGTTGATCGCGGCGCGTTTGGCGAAGCCTGCGCCGGGGCCCTTGGCGTTGATCTCGGGCGTGTTGATCCGGCGGCCGAAGAGGGTCTGCACGAAGCCGTTCGTCTGGGCGAATTTCACCGTGTCGGTCATGTAGCCGCGGATGCCGGGGAAGCGTTCGAAATAGCGGTCGATGAAGCCCTGCGCCTCGGCCCTTGGGATGCGCAGGTTGCGGGCGAGGCCGAAGCCGGAGATGCCGTAGATCACCCCGAAGTTGATTGCCTTGGCCTTGCGGCGGATGTCGGAGGTCATCTGGTCGAGGGGTACGTTGAACATCTCGGACGCGGTGAGGGCGTGGATGTCGATCCCGTCCTCGAAGGCTTTCCGGAGTTCGGGGATGTCGGCGATGTGGGCGAGGATGCGCAGCTCGATCTGGCTGTAGTCGAGGCTGACGAGGACGCGGCCCTTCGGGGCCACGAAAGCCTCACGGATGCGGCGGCCTTCCTCGGTGCGGACGGGAATGTTCTGCAGGTTCGGGTCGGTCGAGGCGAGGCGACCGGTGTTGGCCCCGGCGATGGAGTAGGAGGTGTGGACGCGGCCGGTACCTTCGTTGATCGCCAGTTGCAGCGCATCGGTGTAGGTGGATTTCAGCTTGGCGATCTGGCGCCAGTCGAGGATGCGGGCGGCCAGCTTCGCGCCCTGCGGGTGGCTGCCTTCCAGCGTCGTGATGTCTTCCAGGATGTCGGCCCCGGTGCCATAGGCACCGGTCTTGCCCTTCTCGCCGCCGGGGATTTGCAGCCGGTCGAAGAGGATTTCGCCCAGCTGTTTGGGCGACCCGACGTTGAACTTCTCGCCCGCGATGTCCTGGATCTCCTCCTCCAGCTGCACCAGCTTCTGCGCGAAGGCGTTGGACATGCGGTTCAGCGTGTCGCGGTCGACCTGGATGCCGGCCATCTCCATATCGGCCAGCACCGGAACCAGCGGGCGTTCAAGCGTTTCGTAGACGGTCGTCACTTTGGCGCGGTGCAGGCGGGGCTTGAAGACCTGCCAGAGGCGGAGGGTGACGTCGGCGTCTTCCGCGGCGTATTTCACCGCCTCGTCGATGGCGACCTTGTCGAAGGTGATCTGGGATTTGCCTGACCCCAGAAGCGACTTGATCGGGATCGGGGTATGGCCGAGGTAGCGCTCGGAAAGTTCGTCCATGCCGTGATTGTGCAGGCCCGCGTGCATGGCATAGGACATCAGCATGGTGTCGTCGAAGGGGGTGATCCGCACCCCGAGGCGGGCGAAGATCTTCCAGTCGTATTTCATGTTCTGGCCGATCTTCAGGATGGACGGGTCTTCCAGAACCGGGCGCAGGACGTTGAGCGTTTCGGGGATCGTCAGCTGGTCGGGCGCCAGCGCCGTGGCCCCGAACAGGTCGCCGCCGCCGGTGGTGTGGGCAAGCGGGATGTAGGCGGCCTTGCCCGCGTCGGTGCTGAGGGAAATGCCGACCAGTTCGGCACGCATTTCATCAAGGCTGGTGGTCTCGGTGTCGATGGCGACAAGGCCGACCTCGCGGATGCGGTCGAGCCAGCGGGCGAGGGCGGGAAGGTCGCGGATGCACTCGTAGGCGGTGGCGTCGAAGGGCAGCTGCTCCTCGTTCGCCTTCGGCTCCTCCTCGCGGGGGGCGACCTGCAGTTGCGAGGTTTCCGGCAGGGCGGGGGCCGTGATGCCCAGCTTGTCGGCGACGCGCTTGGTCAGGGTGCGGAATTCCATCCTGGTCAGGAAGTCCATGATGGTCTGCGGGTCCGGCAGGCGGATTTCCAGCTCGCCCAGGGTCACGTCCAGCGGGGTATCCGCCTTCAGCGTCACCAACTCGCGGCTGATGCGGATCTTCCCGGCGTTGTCGACCAGCGCTTCGCGGCGTTTGGGTTGCTTGATTTCTCCGGCCCGCGCCAGAAGCGTGTCGAGGTCGCCATATTCGTTGATGAGAAGGGCAGCGGTCTTCAGCCCGATCCCGGGCGCGCCGGGGACGTTGTCGACCGAGTCGCCCGCCAGAGACTGCACGTCGATCACCCGGTCGGGGCCGACGCCGAATTTCTCCATCACCTCGTCGGGGCCGATGACACGGGTCTTCATCGGGTCGAACATGTCCACGCCGGGGCGGATCAGCTGCATCAGGTCCTTGTCGGAGGAGATGATGGTGCAGCTGCCCCCCGCCTCCACCGCCTCGCGGGCGAGGGTGGCGATGATGTCGTCGGCCTCATAGCCCTCGGCCTCCAGGCAGGCGACGTTGAAGGCGCGGGTGGCCTCGCGGGTCAGCGGGAACTGCGGGCGCAGGTCCTCGGGCAATTCCGGGCGGTTGGCCTTGTATTCGGGGTAGAGCGCGTTGCGGAAGGTGGTGGCGGAATGGTCGAAGACCACGGCGAGATGGGTCGCCGCCTTGCCGTTCGAGGTAGCGCGGGAAAGCTCGTTCCACAGGATGTTGCAGAAGCCCGCGACGGCACCGACCGGCAGGCCGTCGGATTTCCGGGTCAGGGGCGGCAGGGCGTGATAGGCGCGGAAGATATAGGCCGAGCCGTCGATGAGGTGAAGGTGGTGGCCTTTGCCGAAGGTCATGGTCGTCTCCCGAGTCAGGGGGAGAGATTGGCAGAAGGTGACGGGAAGGGCTACCCGCTTTGGCCGGTGAGGTAGTCGAGCGACAGGGCGACGGACCAGTTGGCGGGGGTCCAGAGGCCGAAGCGGATGCCCGCGGCACGCAGGGTTTCGCCGAGCCAGACGTTGCAGGTGCGCAGCGCGCTGAAATGGCCGTGGGCGGGGAAGAAGGCGTCGGTGCCGGTGAAGCCGGGGTGGTCCAGCTTCGTTTCGCTGGCGAAGGCGGCGGTGGCTTGCGCCAGAAGCGCCTGGAACTGCGCCTCGGAGAGCCGGAGGAAGCGCAGGTTTTCCAGGGGCGGCAGGGGGCCGAGCGCGTCGAGCCGGATCACGGCATCGTCGCCGGTCGCGGCGGTCAGGACGGCCCCGGCGGTGATGTCGGCATAGGTGCCTGCCGTGGTGTAGAAGGCGGAGGAGCCCCGGCCGAGGAGCAGCCACCGGGCGTCGGGATGGTTCAGGGGGACGCCAGCGGCTTCGGCAAAGGCGAAGCGGGCGCGGGTCTCTGGCGTGAGGGGGAAGAGGATGTCGGTGTGAATCGGGCCTTGCAGGAGGCCAATGGTATGGGCGGGAGGGCCGGAGAGGTCGGGCCCCGGGCCGGGGATCAGCGGTAAAAGGACCGAGGCCAAGAGGTAGAGGACGGGCAGGGCCAGTGTCAGGAGGGCAAGACGAAGGGCGCGGCGCATGGGCGGGTCCGATGGGCAGATCGGTCCGATGCTGGCACGGGCTGAAGGCCACCCGCAAGGTGCGGCGGCCCGGATGCGACGGGTGGGTCACGCGGCAGAAAGGGCGGCACCTCTCGGCACCGCCCCTCATCATGACATCGGGCTGGTGTCAGAACCCGCCGATCATGTCGCAGACGGCCCGCAGGCGGACCGGGTCGGCGACGAAGTTGGTCGCCATCGGGGTCGAGTTCTCGGCTGTCTCTGCCCCCTCGGTCGGCTGCGGCGAAGGGGTCGAGGTGGTATCTGCCGGAGCGGTGGTTTCCTCGGTCTGCGCGCCTTCGGTGGGCTGCGGCGAGGGGGTCGAGGTGGTGTCGGCGGGCGCGGTGTTCTCGGCCGTCTGCGCGCCTTCGGTCGGCAGGTTCGCGCATTGGTCGCGCAGCGCCTGCTGGTCCTCGGGGGTCAGCGAAGACCAGCCGGCCTTGGCTTCTTCGGCGCTGCGCAGCGTGACGTAGCCGTCATCGCTGTAGAAGGCCGCGCCCGAGCGGCTGGACAGGCCTTCGCTGTCGATCGCGTTGCCGGCATTGCCGTCGGCTTCGGTCTGGGCAAGGGCAGGGGCCGCCAGAAGGACGGCGAAGAGGGGTGCGTAGAGTTTCATCGGTGATCTCCGGTTGCGGTTCCACTTAGATCGACCTCGTCGCAGCCAGCCGGAAAGGCCGGATGAGCCGAGGTCCTGCAGTGAGAACGGGATCGGAGCGAAGATGTTCCAGAACGCCGGGAGCGAAGGCGTGAAGCCGCCGCCGCGCCCGCGTCAGTGATCGTCGTGGGCGTGGTCGCGGTCGATGACGTAGCGCTTGTCGCAGTAGCCGCAGTCGACCCAGCCGGTTTCCAGCGGGATGCTCAGCCAGACGCGGGGGTGCCCGAGCGCGCCCTCGCCGCCGTCGCAGGCCACTTTCCAGCTGGTGACGGTCTGGGTCTCGGGGGCGTCGATGGGCATGGGCTTGGGTCCTGTCTTGTCCGCATCGCCTTTTAGCGGGCGAGGGGGGCGGGGCACAAGGGGAATGGCGGCGGGATCGGCCTACCCCCCGATCAGCGCTCCGCGCGATTTCAGCGCAGCCAGCCAGCCGAGGCCCTGCGCCGTGCCCTTCGCCGGGCGGTATTCGCCGGAAATCCAGACATGGGGGCAATGCGTGTCGATGGCATCGCAGAGGTCGGGCAGCGAGAAGCCGCCGCCGCCCGGTTCGTTCCGCGCCGGGAAGCCGGCGATCTGGACATGGTTGATCCGGCTCTGGTGGTCCTGCCACACCAGCCCGGCATCGCCGTGCAGACGGGCGGCGTGCCAGATGTCGAACTGCAAGCCGATACGCGGGCTGGCGACATCGTCCAGGATACGCGCGGCCTGGTCGTAGTCGTTCAGGAAATAGCCTGGCATGTCGTCGGGGTTCAGCGGCTCCAGTGTCAGCGAAAGGTCCGGCGCCTCGGCCAGCGCCCAGGTCAGGTTCTCGACATAGCACTGTTCCGCCTGCGGGCCCTTGGCGACGCCCGCCATCACGTGCACCCGCGCAGCACCCAGCCGGGCCGCATATTCGGCGGCACGCAGAAAGCTGTCGCGGAAGCGCAACTCCATCCCCGGCACGGCGGCGAAGCCCCGGTCGCCGGAAGCCCAGTCGCCGGGGGGGGTGTTGATCAGGGCAAGCGGCAGGCCGTTCAGCGCGCGCTCCCACTCGGCCATCGGATGATCATAGGGGAACAGCACCTCGACCCCGTCGAAACCGCAGCGCGCCGCCCAGTCGGGGCGGTCAAGCACAGGGACCTCGGTGAAGAGATAGGTCAGGTTGGCGGCGAAGCGGGGCATGTCAGATCAGGGCAATTCCGACGAGGGGATGACCGGGAAGAACTGCCCCGAGGACCAGAGTCCGAACCACTTATGCCCGTCGTGGTCGTGATGGCAACCCAGATCAATCAGCCGGTAGAAGGATTTCCGGTCGATCAGCGCCCAGAGATTGCGGCGGATCAGCACATAGGGCGAGGGCTCGCCCGTTTCCGCGTCGCGCTCCACCCGCAGCGGATGGTCGGGGCCAAGGGTGGCCGTATCCTCGGTCTTCGTGGTGAAGGTGAGGGTCTGGCCGGTCCCCGCGCCGGTTGCGTCGAAGTCCACGGCGAGGAGGGGGGCGTCGTCGACCCTGATCCCCACCTTCTCGACCGGGGTGACGAGGAAGTAAGCGTCGCCCTCGCGCTTCAGGATCGAGGAGAAGAGCTTGACCAGCGGCGCGCGGCCGATCGGGGTGCCGAGGTAGAACCAGGTCCCGTCCCGGGCGATGCGCATGTCGAGATCGCCGCAGAAGGGCGGGTTCCACAGATGGACCGGGGGAGGGCCCTTCTGTCCGGCGGCCTTGGCGGCGGCGGCGAGCGTATCGGCATTGGGTTTGGTCATGGGGGAAATGTAGCGGGCTTCGGCGCGGGTGCAACCGGGGGTTCCGGCCGGGGCGAAGGGCAAATCTTTTCGAAAAGATTTGAAAAAGCCTTCGAAGGCTTTTGGTCCCCGCCCTGACGCCCCTCTCACGATCATTTGTGTCAAGTCGCCTTTTGCCATTTGTGCCCGCCGGGATAGTTCGATTTACTGGCGGGAACGGACCCTGAAGGGAGCATGAGGCATGGCCGACACCAAGGCGCTGGTCGCGGAAATCGAGGCGCTGGGCGCCACGCTGGGGCAGGCGAAGGCCTCGATCAACCGCCGCTTCATCGGTCAGGAAAAGGTGGTGGACCTCGTCCTCGCCTCGATGCTGTGTGGTGGGCATGCGCTTCTGGTGGGGCTTCCGGGGCTGGGGAAAACCCGGCTGGTGGACACTTTGGGCACGGTGATGGGACTGAAGGCCAACCGGGTGCAGTTCACGCCCGACCTGATGCCCGCCGATATCCTCGGCTCGGAAGTGCTGGAAACTTCGGTCGACGGGGGTCGCGCCTTCCGCTTCGTCGAAGGGCCGATCTTCTGCCAGCTTCTGATGGCGGACGAGATCAACCGGGCCTCGCCGCGCACGCAGTCGGCGCTGTTGCAGGCGATGCAGGAGAAGGAAGTGACCATCGCGGGCCAGCACCGCCCTTTGGGTCGGCCTTTCCATGTGCTTGCGACGCAGAACCCGATCGAGCAGGAGGGCACCTATCCCCTGCCCGAGGCGCAGCTTGACCGCTTCCTCGTGCAGGTCGATGTGGACTACCCGACCCGCCAGACCGAACGCGACATCCTGATCGCGACGACTGGGGCCGAGGAGGCCGAGGCGCATCAGGTCTTCACCGCGCAAGGCCTGATCGACGCGCAGTCGGTGATCCGCCGGATGCCGGTGGGCGAGCAGGTGGTGGAGGCGATCCTCGACCTCGTCCGCGCCTGCCGTCCGGGGGAACCCGAGGGCCGCGATCTGGCGGATGCGCTGTCCTGGGGGCCGGGGCCGCGTGCGGCGCAGGCGCTGATGCTGATGGTGCGGGCCAAGGCGCTGCTGGAGGGGCGGCTGGCCCCGTCGATCTCGGACGTGGCCGACCTTGCGCAGTCGGTGCTGGTGCATCGGATGGCGCTCAGCTTTGCCGCAAGGGCGCGGGGCGAGACGCTGGCCGGGATCATCGCCCGGGTGACGACCCGGGTGCTGAAGCTTGAGGCGGCGGCGTGACGAGATCACCCGCCCCAGTTCTCAGAGAAGAGGCGTCTGATGGCCTCCGTCTCTTCGCAGTCGATGCGTGGGTCAATCCCGTTCGAAGCGCAATAGATTTCGAATGCGGGTTGTCCTCGGACACCATCGCGCAAGAGTGCGTTCCGAAGATAGTCACGAAGAAGATCGAGCTGCTTGTTATACATGGGAAACCTCCTGCGGGAAGTTTCGGACGCACGGCTTGCAGTCCCAATGCACGACCCCTGAGGAGGATGGCGTGACCACAGCCCCCCAGGCCTCGAACAGCGACCTGCGCAGCCGCGCGGAAGCGCTGGGGCAGACCCTGCCGCCCCTTCTGGCCGAGGCCGAGATGCTCGCCTCGACGGTGATGATGGGCGAACACGGGCGGCGGCGCGCGGGCTTGGGGGACGAGTTCTGGCAATACCGCCCGGCGCATCAGGGCGATTCGGCGCGGATGATCGACTGGCGGCGCAGTGCCCGGTCGGACGCCCATTTCGTCCGCGAACGCGAATGGCAGGCGGCGCAGTCGGTGACGATCTGGGTCGATCCGGCGAAGTCGATGACCTTCACCGGCGACAGGTCCCGCGCGCCCAAGGCGGACCGGGCCAAGCTTCTGGGCCTCGCGCTGGCGGTCCTGCTGCTCCGGGGCGGCGAACGGGTGGGGCTGGCGGGCCTCGCTGCGCCAAGGGCCGGTCGGGCGCAGCTTCTGCGGCTGGCGGCACGGCTTTCGGGCGAGGAGGCGGGCGAGGACTATGGCGCCCCCGTCACCGAAGGCATGGTCAGCCACGGGCGCGGCGTCTTCCTGTCGGATTTCCTCGGCGACCTTTCGGGCATCGAGGCAGGCCTGGCCCGCGCCGCCGACCGGGGGGTGAAGGGCGCGCTGATCCAGGTGCTCGACCCGGCGGAAGAGGAGTTCCCTTTCGACGGCCGCACGATCTTCGAATCGATGGGCGGCACGCTGCGGCATGAGACCCAGCGCGCGGGCGACCTGCGGACACGTTACCTGGCGCGGCTGGCCGAACGGAAGGACCGCCTCGCACATCTGGCCCGCGCGGTCGGCTGGCATTTCACCACCCATCACACCGGCGCGCCTGCGCAATCGGCGCTGCTCTGGACCTATCTGGCGCTGGAGGGCGGGCGGTAGATGTTCACCCTTGGCCCCCTCGGCTTCACCGCCCCCTGGCTTTTGGTCGCGCTGATCGTGCTGCCGATCCTGTGGCTCCTCCTGCGCGCCGTGCCGCCCGCGCCGATCCGGCGGCGATTTCCCGGTGTGGCGCTGCTGCTGGGCCTGAAGGACGAAGAGGCCGAGACCGACAAGACGCCCTGGTGGCTCCTGCTGCTGCGCACCTTGGCGGTGGGGGCGGTGATCCTGGGCTTCGCCGGGCCGATCCTGAACCCCGATACCCGTGCGCCGGGGACCGGGCCCTTGCTCATCGCCGTCGATGGCGGCTGGGCCGATGCCCGCGACTGGCCGCAGCGCGTGGCCAAGGTCGAGGCGCTGGTGGGCGAGGCAGGGGCCGCAGGCCGCACCGTTGCCGTCGTCCGCCTGACCGACGCGCCGGACACCGTCGCCTTCCAGACCGCCGAGGCCTGGGCGGGCCGCGCCGCCGGGCTGCAACCGCAGGCCTGGGCACCCAGGGCGCTGGCCGATTGGGCCAAGGCGCTGCCGGAAGGCGGGTTCCAGACCATCTGGCTGTCCGACGGGCTGGACCATCCGGGCCGGGCCGAGCTTCTGGCGGCCTTGCGCGCGAAGGGCGACCTGCGGGTGATCGAGACCCCGCGCCCGGTCTACGGGTTGCACCCCGCCGCCTTCGAGGAGGGCAAGATCATGCTGCGCGCCAGTCGCGTGCCTGCGGGCGAGGCGGCCTCGGTCGACGTGATCGCACATGGCCCCGACCCGGCGGGGATCGAGCGCGACCTGGGCCGGGTGACGCTGGACTTCGCCAGCGGGGCCGCCACGGCGGAAGCCGCCATCGACTTGCCGCCGGAACTGCGCAACCGCGTGACCCGTTTCGTGCTGCAAGGCACCCGCAGCGCCGGGGCGGTCAGCCTGACCGACGACAGCCTGAAGCGCCGCAAGATCGCGCTGATCAAGGCCGGGGCGGATCAGGAGACGCTGCAGCTTCTCTCGCCGCTGCACTACCTTCGGCAGGCCTTGGCGCCCACCGCCGACCTGATCGAGGGCAACCTGACCGATACGCTGAAGGCCAACCCCGACGTGGTGATTCTGGCCGATGTGGCCGATGTGACCGATGCCGAACGCAAGGCCACGCTGGAATGGGTGGAGAAGGGCGGCCTTCTGTTGCGCTTCGCCGGGCCGGTGCTGGCCGCCAGCGACATCTCCCGTGCCGAGGAGGACCCGCTGATGCCGGTCCGCCTGCGCGAGGGGGGGCGGACGGTCGGCGGCGCGATGAGCTGGGGGCAGCCGAAAGCGCTGGCGCCCTTCCCGGAAGGCTCGCCCTTCTTCGGCCTGACCGCGCCCCCGGACGTGGTGGTGCGTGAACAGGTGCTGGCGCAGCCCGACCCCGATCTCGCCGAACGCACCATCGCCGCGCTGGACGACGGCACGCCGCTGATGACCCGCAAGGTGGTGGGGGCGGGGCAGATCGTGCTGGTGCATGTGACGGCGAATGCCGAATGGTCCTCGCTGCCGCTCTCGGGCCTTTTCGTGCAGATGCTGGAGCGTCTGGCGATCTCGACCAAGTCGGCGGCGCCGGGAACGGCAGACCTTGCCGGGCAGACCTGGGTGCCGGAAGTGGTGCTGGATGCCTTCGGCCAGACCTCCGACGCGGGCGATCTGCCGGGGGTTGAGGGCGAGGCGCTGGCCAAGGCGGTGGCGGCGGGGCCGTCGGCCGACCATCCGCCGGGCCTCTACGCCGGGTCCGACCGCCGCGTCGCGCTGAACGCGGTGGGGACCGAGACGACACTGGAACCCGCCGCCTGGCCCGCCAGCGTGCCGGTCGACCGGCTGGAGGCGCGGGCGGTGCAGGCCTTGAAGGGTCCGTTCCTGACCTTCGCCACCGTGCTCCTCCTCCTCGACGTGCTGGCGGCGCTCTGGCTTGCGGGCCGCTTGCGCGGATTGGCGCGCGGGGCGGCGCTGCTGGCGGTGGTGCTGGTGGCGGCAACCCCAAGGGGCGCGCTGGCGCAGGACGAAGCCCCGAAACCCGGCGACGACTTCGCGATCCAGGCGACGACGGCGGTGGTCCTCGGCTATGTCGTGACTGGTGACCCGAAGATCGACGAACTCTCCCGCGCGGGGCTTCTGGGCCTGTCCGACAAGCTCTGGCAGCGCACCTCGGTCGAGCCGATGATGCCGATGGCGGTGGACATCGAGAAGGACGAGCTGGCCTTCTTCCCCTTCCTCTACTGGCCGGTGACGGCGGGGGCGAAGCAACCCTCGGATGCGGCCTATGCCAGGCTGAACCAGTATCTGCAGACCGGGGGGATGATCCTGTTCGACACCCGCGATGCCGACCTGACCGGTTTCGGTGGCGGCACCACGCCCGAGGGGCAGGCCCTGCAACTGATCGCCCAGGGCCTCGACATCCCACCCTTGGAGCCGATGCCTCCCGACCATGTGCTGACCCGGACCTTCTACCTGCTGCAGGATTTTCCCGGTCGCTATCAGGGCGGGCAGGTCTGGGTGGAAGCCGCCCCGAATGCGGCGGCGGAAGCGGCCGAGGGGATGCCGTTCCGCAACCTCAACGACGGGGTGACCCCGGTGGTGATCGGCGGCAACGACTGGGCTTCGGCCTGGGCGACGGATGACAACGGCATTCCGCTGGTCCCCATCGGGCGCGGCTATGCGGGCGAACAGCAACGCGAGATCGCCTATCGCTTCGGGATCAACCTGATCATGCATGTGCTGACCGGCAACTACAAATCCGACCAGGTCCATGTGCCGGCACTTCTGGAAAGGCTGGGGCAATGAGCGCCTCGCTCGTCTTCGCCCCGCTGGTCGGCTGGTGGCTGGTCTATGCCCTTGCCGGAGCCGCCGTGGTGCTGGTGGCGCTGGCTCTGTGGCGGGGCCTTTCGGGCTGGTGGCTGCGGGCGCTTGCCCTGTCGGCGCTGGTGCTGGCGCTGGCGAACCCGGCCTTGCAGGAGGAGGAACGGCAGAACCTTTCGGACATCGTGATCCTTGTGGTGGACGACAGCGCCAGCCAGTCGCTTGGCGACCGCAAGGCCCAGACCGAGGCCGCCGTGGCCGCCGTGCAGGCCGAAATCGCGCAGATGCCGAACACGGAACTGCGCATCCACCATGTCGGCGACGGTGAGGAGGATGCGGGCACGCTGGCCCTGACCGCCTTGTCCGAAGCCTTGGCCGAGGAACCCCGCGCGCGGGTGGCGGGCGCGATCCTGATCACGGATGGCCGGGTGCATGACCTTGGCGTCGTCCCCAACCTGCCCGCGCCGCTGCAGGTGCTGCTGACGGGGAAACAGGCCGACTGGGACCGCCGCATCGTGGTGAAGAACGCCCCGGCCTTCGCCATCATCGGCGAGGAGTTCAAGCTGGACCTCAAGGTCGAGGATATCGGCCTGCCGCCCGACCTTGGCCCCGAGGTCGACCTGACCATCTCGATCGACACCGAGGAGCCGGTCACCTACACCGTCGCGCTGAATCAGGATCTCGAACTGCCCGT
Organism: Tabrizicola sp.; assembly: GCF_041911175.1. GTDB lineage: Bacteria > Pseudomonadota > Alphaproteobacteria > Rhodobacterales > Rhodobacteraceae > Tabrizicola. The sequence goes on along the minus strand of NZ_JAYRPN010000015.1, from coordinate 12,661 downwards.
CACCCTGCCGCATGGCGGGGCGAACGTGCTGCAATTCTCGGTCGCGCCGGTGGGCGGAGAGATCACCGACCGCAACAATGCGCTGGCGGTGCAGATCAACGGGGTGCGCGACCGGCTGCGGGTGCTGCTGGTTTCGGGCGAGCCCCATGCCGGCGAACGGGTCTGGCGCAACCTGCTGAAATCCGACGCGGCGGTGGATCTGGTGCATTTCACCATCCTGCGACCGCCGGAAAAGCAGGACGGGGTGCCGGTCGATGAACTCTCCCTCATCGCCTTCCCGACGCGGGAGCTGTTCGTCGAGAAGATCAAGGAATTCGACCTGATCATCTTCGACCGCTACCGGATGCGGGGCATCCTGCCGATGTCCTATATCGAGAATGTGGTGAACTATGTCCGCGAAGGCGGCACCGTGCTGGTCGCCGCCGGGCCGGAATTCGGCGCGGTGGACAGCCTCTACCGCTCACCGCTGGCGGAAATCCTGCCGGTCGCGCCCACCGCGCAGGTGATCGAGGAAGGCTTCCGCCCGAAGATCACTGACCTTGGCCGCCGCCATCCCGTCACCGAAGGGCTGGAGAAGGAGGCGCCCGAAGGCGGCTGGGGCCGCTGGTTCCGCCAGATCGAGGTCACCCAGACCGCCGGTCAGGTGCTGATGTCGGGTGCGCATGACCTGCCGCTTCTGGTGCTGAACCGGGTCGATCAGGGCCGGGTCGCGGTGCTCGCCTCGGACCAGTCCTGGCTCTGGGGCCGGGGCTATGAGGGTGGCGGGCCGCAGCTGGAGCTTCTCCGCCGCCTCGCGCACTGGATGCTGAAGGAGCCGGAGCTGGAAGAGGAAACCCTGACCGCCGAGGTCAAGGGCGAGGCGATGACCATCACCCGCCGGACCTTGGCCGAGGAAGACCCCGGCCCGGTCAAGATCACCGCCCCCGACGGCACGGTGACGGAGCTTGCCATGCCGCAGGCCGCGCCGGGCCGCTATGAGGCCGGGTTCAAGGCGCCGATGCTGGGGCTTTACCGGCTGGATCAGGGCGAGTTGACCCGGGTCATCGCCGTCGGCCCCGCCACCCCGCGCGAGTTCGTCGAGACCATCGCCTCGGGCGCCGACCTCGCCCCGCTGGCCGAGGCGACACGGGGCGGCGTCACCCGGCTGGAGCCGGGCAACCCCGACATCCGCACTGTCGCCGAGGGCCGGGTGGCGGTGGGCCGCGGCTGGATCGGCATCATCCCGCGCGAGGCCTACCTCACCACCGACGTCAACGTGATCCCCTTCCTGCCCGCCTGGGCCTGGCTGCTGATCGCGGCGGGCCTTGCCGTGGTCGCCTGGCTGATCGAGGGCCGCAAGGGCGCGAAGGCGGGGTGAGCAGGGGCTCGTCCCTTCCTGCGGTCGGTCCTCGCCACGGCCTGCGAAGAGCGACCGAAGGAAGCGATGAGCGGCGCAGGTGGCGCTACGGTTCGCGGCTCAGGATCACCTCGCGCGAATGGCTGGCGAACTCGCGCCGGAGCAGGATGCCGGTCGCGAGCGCCGTCCCGGCCAGAAGCCCCCAGGGACCCAAGAGCCACCCCAGCGCGGCAAGGGCATAGTAGATCGACCAGAGTCCCCGGTTGAAGCTTTTCGCCGCGGTGATGTTGATCTCGGCCGCCTGTCCGGCGCGGTGGAAGGAAAGCGGATCGCCGGGATCGTTCGGCACCGCCGCCATCAGGATCGAGCAATAGCCGAACAGCCGATGCGCCCAGACGAACTTCAAGAGCGCATTGGCCAGGAAGGCGATCACCGGCAGCATTTTCACTGCCACGTCGGGGCCGCTGGCCAGGGGCAATTCCTCGGCCAGCCGCTGCACCGCCGCCGCGTTGCCGATCACCGCCACCCCGCCGCCGATGGCGATCATGCAGGCGCTGGCGAAGAAGGCGGTCCCCTGCCGCAGCGAGTCGATCAGCGTGGCATCGAAGATGCGCGGCTGGCGGGTGACGAAGGTCCGCATCCAGTCGCGCCGGTAATCCTCCATCGCCCATGACACCGAGGGGCGCGACCGGGGCGGATGCTCGCTGATCCAGCCCGAGCCGAGCCAGGCCAGCACCAGGAGCGCCAGCATGGCCAGGTCGAACAGGGGGATCGTGCCAAGGTTCATCGTCATGACGGAAGACTAGGACCGGGGTTTTGCCTTGTCAGTATCAGAAATTGGTTATAATTTATTACCAGTCATCGGGAGATTGCCAGTGGACATGCCAGCGCCCGATCATGGGGTCATCGCCCGCAAAGCCCGGATCGTGGCGCGGCTGCGGTCCGCCCTGCCCCCGGACGGGGTGATCGACGCGCCAGAGGAGTTGCGCGCCTACGAATGCGACGCGCTGACCGCCTACCGCTGCCCGCCGCTCGCCGCCGTGCTGCCGCGCTCGACCGGGGAGGTCAGCGCGGTGTTGCGCATCTGCCGGGAAGAGGGCGTGCCGGTGGTGCCGCGCGGATCGGGGACTTCGCTGGCCGGGGGCGCGATGCCGACCGCCGACAGCGTGATCCTCGGCGTCGCGCGGATGAATGCCGTTCTGGAAACTGATTTCGACAACCGCTTCATCCGGGTGCAGTCGGGGCGGACCAACCTCTCCGTCTCGGGCGCCGTGGAAGCGGAGGGGTTCTTCTACGCCCCCGACCCCTCCAGCCAGCTCGCCTGCGCCATTGCGGGGAACATCGCGATGAACTCGGGTGGGGCGCATTGCCTGAAATACGGGGTGACGACGAACAACCTCCTTGGGCTGACGCTGGTGCAGATGGACGGCACCGTGGTCACGCTGGGCGGACCCTGGGGCGAGCCTGCGGGCCTTGACCTGCTGGGCGTCGTCTGCGGGTCGGAAGGCCAGCTGGGCGTGGTGACCGAGGCCACCTTGCGCATCCTGCCGAAGCCGGAAGGCGCGCGACCGGTGCTGGTGGGGTTCCAGTCGAACGAAGTGGCGGGCGCCTGCGTCGCCGACATCATCCGGGCGGGCATCCTGCCGGTGGCCATCGAATTCATGGACCGACCCTGCATCCGGGCGACCGAGGCCTTTGCGAAAGCAGGCTACCCGGACTGCGAGGCGCTGCTGATCATTGAGGTGGAGGGGTCGGAGGCCGAGATCGACGAACAACTCGCCCGCATCCGCCAGATAGCGCTCGCGCATGACCCGGTGGAATTCCGCGAGGCGGCGGACGAGGATCAGGCGAAGCGCATCTGGCTGGGGCGCAAGTCGGCCTTCGGCGCGATGGGGCAGATCAACGACTACATGTGCCTTGACGGGACGATTCCCGTGTCGTCTCTGCCCCATGTCCTGAAACGCATCGGCGAGATGAGCGGCGATTTCGGCCTCGACGTCGGCAACGTCTTCCACGCGGGCGACGGCAACATGCACCCCTTGATCCTGTTCGACGCGAACAAGCCGGGCGATCTGGAACGCTGCGAGGCCTTCGGGGCGGAGATCCTGAAGCTCTGCGTCGAGGTCGGCGGCTGTCTCACCGGCGAGCATGGCGTGGGCATCGAGAAGCGCGACCTGATGTCGGTGCAATTCGCGCCCGAGGACATGGAGGCGCAGATGCGGGTGAAGGATGTGTTCGACCCGAAATGGCTTCTGAATCCGGCGAAGGTGTTCCCGCTGGGGGTTTCGGCAGCCCGGCGCACAGGATGAGCAAGTCTAAAAATTTTCGCGAAAATTTTTAGACTTGGGGAGGAAACATGCGGCTGGAGACAGAAGCGGAACTGGCGGAAGCCGTGGCGGGGGCAACCGGCCCCCTCCTGCTGCGTGGCGGCGGCACGCGGACTCTGGGTCACGCGACGGGCAAGGTGCTGGAAACCGGCGGGCTGTCGGGCGTGGATCTGTATGAACCCGGCGCGTTGACGCTGGTGGTTCGGGCGGGCACGCCGCTGGCCGAGGTGGAGGCGGTGCTGGCCGGCGAACGGCAGCGGCTGGCCTTCGAGGTGCCGGATATGCGCGGGCTTCTGGGCCGAGAGGGGGTGTCGACCATCGGTGGCGTGGTGGCGACGAATGCCTCCGGGCCCCGCCGGGTGCAGGTGGGGGCCTGCCGCGATGCCTGTCTGGGTGTGCGCTTCGTCGATGGCACGGGCACGGTGATCAAGAACGGCGGGCGGGTGATGAAGAACGTCACCGGCTATGACCTGGTGAAGCTTTTCGCGGGCAGCCGGGGGGTGCTCGGGGTGCTGACCGAGGTCAGCCTGAAGGTGCAGGCCCTGCCCGAAGCCGAGGCGACGTTGGTGGTGGAAGGGCTGGACGACGCGGCGGGGCTGGCGGCCTTGCGGGTGGCGCTGGGGTCGCCCTTCGATGTCTCGGGCGCCGCACGGCACACGGGGCAGAGCCTGATCCGGGTGGAGGGGATGGCAGGCTCGGTCGCCTATCGGTCGGGACGGTTGCGCGACCGGATCGGCGGCGACGTGACGGTCGTCGAAGGCGAGGCCTCCGCCGCTCTCTGGCGCGCGGTCCGGGACGTGGTGTCCCTGCAGGCCAGGCCGGGCGAGGTCTGGCGCATCGCCACGCTGCCCACCGCCGCCGCCGGGATCGCCGCCGGGCTGGGCGGCGAGGCGGTCTGGGACTGGGGCGGCGGGCTGGTCTGGCTTCTCCTCGATCCCGGACGCGGGGCCGAGGTCGCAGCGGCGGTTGCCGGCCGGGGCCACGCAACGCTGGTCAAGGGGCAGGGCGGCCCGGTCTTTCCGCCCGAGGCGCCGGAGGTGCAGGCGCTGGTCGCCGGGCTGAAAGCGCGCTTCGATCCAAGGGGCATCCTGAACCGGGGGATGATGGGCTGATGCAGACGAATTTCACCCCCGAACAGCTGGCCGATCCCGGGATCAAGCGCGCCAACGAGATCCTGCGCTCCTGCGTGCATTGCGGCTTCTGCACCGCGACCTGCCCGACCTATCAGGTGCTGGGCGACGAACTGGATTCCCCGAGGGGCCGCATCTACCTGATCAAGGACATGCTGGAAGCGGGCCGCCCGGCGGACGAAAGGACGGTGAGACACCTCGACCGCTGCCTGTCCTGCCTGGCCTGCATGACCACCTGCCCAAGCGGGGTGCACTACATGCACCTGATCGACCACGCCCGCGCGCATGTGGAAAAGACCTACCGCCGCCCGCTGACGGACCGCCTCCTGCGCGCCGTTCTGGCGCGCGTCATCCCCTATCCCCGCCGCTTCCGGCTTGCGCTGCTTGCCGCAAAGATCGGCAGGCCCTTCGCCCGGGCGATCCCCGACGCCCGGCTCCGCGCCATGCTGGCGATGGCCCCGAAGACCATCCCCCCCGTCAGCCGCAACGACGACCCGCAGGTCTTCCCCGCGACCGGGGAACGTCGGATGCGCGTCGCGCTGCTGACCGGCTGCGCGCAGAAGGCGCTGGACACCGACATCAACGACGCCACCATCCGCCTGCTCCGCCGCCTCGGCTGCGAGGTCGTCGTCGCGAAAGGGCAAGGCTGCTGCGGGGCGCTGACGCATCACATGGGCAAGGACGACCTGGCCCATGCCAGCGCCGCCGCCAACATCCGCGCCTGGATGACGGAAAAGCGGGCAGGGGGCCTGGATGCCATCGTGATCAACACCTCCGGCTGCGGCACAACGGTCAAGGACTACGGCTACATGTTCCGCACCGATCCCCTGGCCGAAGATGCCGCCACCGTTGCCGGCCTCGCCAAGGACATCTCGGAACTCCTGACCACGCTCACCCTGCCCCAAGGCGCGTCGAAGGGCCTGCGCGTCGCCTATCACGCCGCCTGTTCGCTGCAACACGGCCAGCAGGTCAAATCCGCCCCGAAGGACCTTCTGAAACGCGCGGGTTTCGAGGTGGTGGAGCCCGCCGACAGCCATCTTTGCTGCGGGTCAGCGGGGACCTACAACCTCTTGCAGCCCGAGATCAGCGGCGAGTTGAAGCGCCGCAAGGTGCAGACGCTGGAGGCGAAATCCCCGCAAGTGATCGCCGCAGGCAACATCGGCTGCATGATGCAGATCGGCTCCGGCACCGGGATTCCCGTCGTCCATACCGTCGAGCTTCTAGACTGGGCGACCGGCGGGCCACAGCCGCGCGCCATGATCGGCTGACCCGCAGCGCGCCCTTGCGTGACCAGCCGCAAATCCGCCAAACTCGACCCATAGGCTGAGGCCCGCGCGGGAGAGAGGGTTCCATGCGTCACCTGTTTCCCCATCTGCTGCTGGCGCTTCTCGCTTTGGGCGGGGCGGCGCGGGCGCAGGACGGCATGGTCAAGCTGGAAACCGCCGACGATTCGCGCGGCTGGGATGCGGTAGGCAAGCTGATCCTGGGCAAGAAGGGCTTCTGCACCGGGGCGCTGATCGGGCCGCAGCTGGTGCTGACCGCCGCGCATTGCCTTTATGACAAGACGACGGGCGTGCAGATCCACCCTGACGAGATCGAGTTTCAGGCCGGGTTCCGCAATGGCCGCGCAGTTGCCTATCGCCGCGTCAGCCGGGCCGTGGCCCATCCCGACTATCGCTTTTCCGCCGAGGACAGGCTGGAGCGGGTGACCGACGACCTCGCGCTTCTCGAACTCAGCCAACCGATCCGCCTGCCTTCGCTCGCCCCGTTCGAGACCGGCGCGGCCCCGGTCGAGGGCGACCCGGTCGGCGTCGTCTCCTATGCGCAGTACCGGGAAGAGGCGCCTTCCATCCAGGAGGGCTGCGAGGTGCTGGCGGGCGAGCGGCAGGCCCTGATCCTGACCTGCAACGTCGATTTCGGTTCCTCGGGCGCGCCGGTGTTTTCCTTCCGCGACGGTGTGGCCAAGGTGGTCTCGGTCATCTCGGCCAAGGCCGAGGTCGATGGCCGCAAGGTGGCGATCGCGGTTCCGCTGGCCGAACCGCTGCCAGCGCTGCGCGCGGCGCTGGAAGACAGCAAGGTCGGTTCCGCGGGGGGCGTCAAGGCTGTCAGCGTGTTGTCGGGCGGCAATGGTAGCGGCGCGAAATTCGTCAAGCCATGAGGGGGGGGTGTCGTCGCATTGCTGCTTCTGGCCGGGGCCGCGGCGGCGCAGGACAACGCGGGGCTGACGGAACTGGACAGCCGCGACGACCTGCGCGGCTTCGAACCCGTGGGACGCGTCGATGTGGAAGGCGGCGGCTTCTGCACCGGCACGCTGATCGCCGCCGACCTCGTGCTTACCGCCGCACATTGCGTCCTGAACCGCGACGGCACGCCGGTCGACGCCGCAGCGATCACCTTCCGGGCGGGCTTCTCGCATGGCGCCTCGCTGGCCGAGGTTCCGGTCGTCCGCACCATCGCCGACCCGGCCTACCGCAATCTGGACCCCGCGCCCTTCGAGATGGTCGAGCGCGACGTGGCCCTGTTGCAGCTGGCGGATCCGATCCCAAGCTCGATCATCTCGCCCTTCACCGTCGCCCGGCCGGGCGATGGCGACGAGGTCGGCGTCGTCTCCTATGCCGAGGGGCGGGAAGAGGCGCTGTCCTGGCAACGGCTGTGCAAGGTCGTCGGGCGCGAGGGCAAGGTGATCGCCTTCGACTGCGACGTCAGCTACGGGTCATCCGGTGCGCCGGTGTTCGACCGCAAGGGCTACCGGGCGAAGATCGTCTCGATCATCTCGGCCGGGGGCGAGGACGAAGATGGCAAGACGATCTCCCTCGGCATGGAATTGCCGGAACTGGTCGACCGGCTGAAGGCCGCATTGCGCAAGGGCCAGGCGCTGAGCGTGGCCGCAGGAAAACCCGGCGCCTCCGTCGGCCTTGCCCCGTCGGGAATGCCCGGCAAGCCCGGCAAGCGGCTGGTCATGCAGGGCGAGAGCGGGGCGGCGACCAGCGGCGGGGCGCGCTTCGTCTCGCCCTGAGCGGGGCTTGAAAGCCCGAAACCGGCTTCCTACCTGACAGTCATCCGGGTGCCATGACGGGCCCGGCAAACCTGCCTTGCCCCCGCAAAGGGAAGGCCCCTGACATCGCTTCCAGGAGGATGACCATGCGCAACCTTGATTTCGCGCCGCTCTACCGTGCCACCGTCGGCTTCGACCGTATCGCCGACCTGATGGACCGGGTGCTGACCAGTGATGTGGCCCAGCCGACCTATCCGCCCTACAACATCGAGAAGACCGCCGAGGATGCCTACCGCATCTCGATCGCCGTCGCCGGGTTCTCCCCGGAGGAACTGGGCGTCGAGGTCAAGGATGGCGCGCTGTTCGTCACCGCCCGCAAGGCCGCCGACGAGACCGAGCGCAGCTACCTGCACCGCGGCATCGCCACCCGCGCCTTCGAGCGCCGCTTCGCGCTGGCCGACCATGTCCGCGTCGCGGGGGCCGTGCATGAGCACGGGATGCTCCACATCGACCTCGTCCGCGAAGTGCCCGAGGCGATGAAGCCCCGCCGGATCGAGATCGCCAATGCCAACGGCGCGACCAAGGTGCTTGAGGCAACCGCCGAAACCGTGAACTGAGCCGTCCCCTCCGGGACAGAAGGGGCGCGTCGGGCAACCGGCGCGCCCTTTCGTCAGGTCTCGGTCAGCCCGTGATAGGCCGAGATCGCCAGCCGCCGCAGCGCATCGCGCGGCAGGTCGCCGACCAGCGCGCAGCCCAGGCTGCCCTCCACCCACCAGAAGGCCCGCCGCCCCGGCTCTTCGGCGAAGGCCAGCTCGGTCTCCGCGCCCTCGCGCCGGGTGAGATACAGCGCCAGCCTGCGCCCCATCTCGTCCTCATACATCAGCAGTGCCGCTGGCGAAGTGTCACCGGGCAAGAGCCTGCCGCCGATCAACCGGAACCCGTCCTGCGACAGGTCCGGCGGGCGGATCGGGGTGCCAAGGCGTTTCGATAGCCATTTCACCAGATGCGCCTCGTCCTCGGCGCCGACCTCGACCGGATGCGCCACCTCGACCGCATAGGTCGCGAAGCTTGCCATCGCCACCTCTGCCAGTGCGGGACCTGCGGGCTGCAGCATCCGCGCCCCCGACCATCCGGCGAGGAACCCCAGCGCCACCAGCGCCAGCGCCGCGGCGATCCGCCAGAGCACCGGCGAGGGTGCGGGCCGGACGACCCGCGCCGCCGCCATCGTCTCCGTCAAGCGCGCGGGCACCGGCTCATCCGCGACCGGAGCATAAAGCGCCCGCAGCGCCGCGTCCTGCCGGTCCCATTCCGCCAGGTCGCCCGCCAGCGCGGCATCCCCGGCCGCCAGTACCGCCAGCCGCGCCTGATCCGCGCCCGACCCGTGCCGCAGACGCAGCGCCTCTTCCGCAGTGATCCGGGAAGCCTCCGGCATCATTCCCCTGCCTTTCCCTGACGCGGGCTGGCCGCCTCGCGCCCCGTCACCTGCCTTAGCGTCGCCCGCGCCCGCGCCAGCCGCGACGCGAGCGTCCCCTCGGCGCAGCCCATCGCGCGGGCCGCCTCGGCCAGGCTCAACCCCTCCAGCGCCACCAGCAGCAGCGCCGCCCGCTGGTCTTCGGGCAATTGTCCCATCGCCGCATGCACCTCGGCCAGCGCCAGCCGCCCCTCGGCCTTCCGCGCGGCGGACAGGTCGGGCGGGTCCGGCATCAGCGCCAGGGCCACCGGGGCGGGGCGCCGTCGGCGCAGCCCGTCCCGGAAGCGGTTCAAGAGGATGCGGCACAGCCAGCCGCGCAACGGCCCGTCGCCGCGCCATTGCGCCTGCCGGGCCAGCGCCGCCTCCAGCGTGTCCTGGACAAGATCGTCCGCCACCTCGCGGTCGCGCGACAGCGCCCGGGCAAAGGCCCGCAGGCCCGGAATGGCGGCTTCGATCTCGTCCAGATACGGCATCGCTCGGCTCAGTACTTGACGATATGCCAGACGCCCTTCACGCCATCGCCCGTCATGTCGCCCGGTTTGGTGTCCTTGATCCACAGGTACAGCGGCTTGCCGTCATAGGTCCACTGCTTCGTCCCGTCGGTGCGGTCGGTCAGGCCGTAGTCGCCGTCGGCCTTGGCATCGGCGGCAGCGATCAGCGGCGGCCAGTTCACCGCGCAGTCGTCGTAGCAGGCGGACTTGCCGCCCTCGTCCTTGTCGAACGTGTAAAGCGTCATGCCGTTGGCATCGGTCAGCATGCCGTCCTTCTCCATGATCGCCGAAACGTCGGCCAGAGACGGGGTGGCAAGCAGCGCCAGAAGCGCCAGGGCGAGCGGGGAACGGGTCATCGGAAGTCTCCATCGGGCTTCGCAAGCCGGAAGCCGGGCAGGCGGCCACAGCGGCCACTTGCAGGAATGACGCGGCCGGCGCAGGATTCATCCCGCGCCGGCCCAGGGTTCACGCGCAAGTGATCAGTGGGACAGGCTCTGCGCCAGCCGCATCAGGTTCACCGCCTCGATCCGGTAGCCGAACGGGTCCTCGCCCCGGTTCTGGACGGCCAGGTCGATGGCCTGATCCCAGCCCCAGTCGCCCAGGTAGACCGAGCCCTGCAGAAGCTGCCCGAACCCGGCGATGGCGGCGGCGAAGCGGGTTTCGGTCGAGGCGGGCTCCTTCCCGGTGATCGGGGTTTCCACCAGCGTCGACTGGCCTTCACCGGGAGCCTTCCAGCGCAGCCGCAGGAAGCCAAGCTCGCCCGCCGTCCCCTCGGCCGGGGCCGCACCATAGCGCAGGGGATCGTTCAGCAAGGCATCCGACCCCGGCGCCGTCACCTCGTAGATCGCCGTGACCTGCGTCCCGGCGCCGATCTCGCCCGCGTCGACCTTGTCGTTGTTGAAATCCTCGCGCCGCAGCGACCGGGTCTCGTAGCCGATCAGCCGGTATTCCGCGACCGTGGCCGGGTTCCATTCCACCTGGATCTTCACGTCATCCGCGATGGGGAACAGTGCCCCGGTCAACTGGTCGACCAGCACCTTCCGCGCCTCGGAAAGCGTGTCGATATAGGCCGCCGTCCCGTTCCCGTTCTGCGCCAGCGCCTGCATCACTGCGTCGTCAAGGTTGCCGCGCCCGAAGCCCAGGACCGACAGGTAGGTCCCCGTCTCGCGCTTCTTCGCGACATAGGCCTCCAACCCGTCCGGGTCCGACACGCCCACGTTGAAGTCGCCGTCGGTGGCCAGCAGGATGCGCGTGACCTCGCCGTCGGCCTTCATCCCGTCCGCCACCTGATAGGCCAGTTCCAGCCCCTCGGCCCCGGCGGTGGACCCGCCCGCCATCAGGTTCTCCAGCGCGCGCAGGATCGTGTCACGGTCCTTCGCAGGCGTCGGCGCCAGCACTTCACCAGCCGAGCCCGCATAGGTGACGATGGCCACCTGATCCTCGGGCCGCAGCTCCGCCAGCATCAGCGACAGCGACTGTTTCAGCAGCGGCAGCTTGTTGGCATCCTCCATCGACCCCGAGGTGTCGATCAGGAACACCAGGTTCAGCGGCGGCCGCGCGGTCACTTCCGGCAGCGCGCCCTGGATGCCGATGGTGACAAGCCGCGTGCCGGGGTTCCAGGGCGTCGGCATCACCGAGACGGTCGAGGCGAAGGCCGCATCCCCCTCGGGTGCCGCATAGGCATAGGGGAAATAGTTCACCATTTCCTCGACCCGCACCTGATCCGGCGTCGGCAGGTAGCCCCCGGTCAGCGAGGACCGCACCACGGCGTAAGAGGCGGTGTCCACGTCGATCGAGAAGGTCGAGACCGGCTCCTCCGCCGTCATCTTCACCGGGTTCGGGGCTTCGTTGGAATAGGCTTCGGTGTTCTCTACCGGGGCGGGCATGATGTCGGGTGCGGCGGCAATCGCGGTGGAGGGCGCGGGGAGATACAACGTGCTGTCCCCCTCCATCTTCGCCTCGGCCCTGAGGCGCGGTTCGGCATCCATCATCAGACCTTCGACCGGCGGGCTTGTCGGGGCAGCTTCCTCCGCCATCGTCACCGGGGCTTCAGCCTCGGGCTGGGCGGTCGTCGCGGCAGCATTGCCATCGTCGGCCCGCGCCAACTCGTCCGAGGGCGTGACCGCCATCTTCGGCTTCGCCACCGCCGCATCCGTCGCCGCACCGGCGGCGCTGTCGGTCACGATGGTGCCCTCTGCCGTGGCGGCTGCCTCGCCACCCGTCGCGGCAACGGCTTCCTTTTCCGGGGCCTGCGCCTCGGTTGTCACCGGCTCCACCGCAACCGGCTCCAGCGGCGGGACGGGCTCGGTCTTCGGCGCTTCGACCACGGTCGGTTTCCCGATCCGCAGATCGGCCACCGGCAGGATCACCGCGACACCGATGATCAGCGCCGCGACCGAGGTGGTGGCGGCAAGGGCAGGGCGGGAGGTCAGGTAATGGAACATGCGACGTACTCCGTTCAGGGGGGCCGCTTTGCTGCGGTCCTCACTGGAACGGGGCGCCCCGGTCGATCCTTGGAGGGGATCGTGCAGACGGGCGAAATTTTCCATCGCCAACTGCATCGCCCGCGCCTTCGCCTCGCCATCCGGGGCAGGGGCCGCCTTCAGCGCGGCGCGGAGGTCGTCAAGATCATCGGTCATTTCGCGTCCTCCCTTGCCTTGGCCCGCAGGCGTTTCTTCACTTCGCTCATCCGCCAGGCGATGGTGCCCTCGCTGACGCCCAGCACCAGCCCCGCCTCGGCCTGGGTCATCTCTTCGCCCAGCACCAAGGCCACCGTATCGCGCAGCTCCGGCGAAAGCTCGGTCATCGCCTGCGCCAGCCAGTCCTGCGCCTCGGCCTGCACCGCGATCTCGTCCTGCCGGGCGATCTCCCAGTCACCCCAACCCTGCGCCGCGCGCGACCGGGTTGCCTG
>NZ_JAYRPN010000014.1:0-73319 GCF_041911175.1 Tabrizicola sp. | reverse complement strand
TGCACCCCGGCCCTGGCATGTCGGGGTGCTGTATTCGCACCTGGACGAGCGGTTCTCCAGGCCGCTGGTCGCGCGCTTGCAGGCCGAGCCGGACCTGACCATCGGCGACAACGAGCCCTATTCGGGTCACCTGCCGGGCGACGCGATCGACCGGCATGCCTTGCGCCTGGGGCGGCAGAACACACTTGTCGAGGTGAGGAATGACCTGATCGGAACCCGCGAGGCGCAGGCCCATTGGGCAGCGCGGCTGGCGCCGATCCTGACCGAAGTGCTGGAGGGCATCTAGATGGACGACCGGACCCGGACCGAACTGGAGGCTGCCGCCTTCCGCGCGCTGGTGCATCACCTGATGGTCAAGCGCCCGGATGTGCAGAACATCGACCTGATGACCCTGGGTGGCTTCTGCCGCAACTGCCTCAGCCGCTGGTATCAGGAGGCGGCGGCAGAGCGCGGGATCGAGCTGAGCAAGGACGCGGCGCGCGAAGTGGTCTACGGCATGCCCTATGCCGACTGGGTGGCGACGCACCAGACCGAGGCGGACGAGGCCAAGAAGGCCGCCTTCGCCAAGGCCTTTGCCGAGAACGTCGGGCCGAAGGGCTAGGGTTCTTCCCCGTCCGACGGCCCCGCGCCGCAGGGCACGCAAGACGCCCGGCGCCCAGAGTCTTGCGCCCCTTTCTGCGGAAGCGGATACCTCTTCCAGGCACAGCGGCACTCACGGCAAGCGCCTGCGCAGGCCCTGCGACATCTGTTGCGAAATTTTCCGATTGAAAGACTCGGGAACACCGGCGTATGACTCCGCCGCAACGGAGTTCCCCATGCGCCTTGCCCTGATCCTCTGCCTCGCCGCCGCCCCTGCCCTGGCGCAAGACCTGGACGACCGCCACCTGCCGGTCATTCCCCGCACGGACAAGGACAAGGCGAAGATCGCGGTCGTCCTTGCTCCGCCCACCGATTTCTCCAAGCCCGAACCCTTCGAGGCCAAGCCCGCCGGGGCCGCCACCGTCCGCGCCATCGCCACTGCGGATGCGTTCAGCCAGCACTCGGACAACATGGCCTTCGAGCGCGAGATGGACTTCAAGCTCGGCAACGCGCTTTTCCGCAAGACCTGGGTCGCCGCGCCCTCCTCCACCCTCGCCTCCGACGGCCTCGGCCCGCTCTACAACGCGCGGGGCTGCCAGGACTGCCACCTGAAGGACGGCCGCGGCCACACGCCCCCCACCGCCGACGCCAGCCGCGTCTCGATGTTCCTCCGCCTCTCCGTCCCCGGCGGCCCCGCGCCCGAAGGCATCGCCGACTGGATCGCCACCCAGCCCGACCCCACCTACGGCGGCCAACTGCAGGACCTCGCCGCCCCCGGCCACCCCGCCGAGGGCCGGATGGACGTAACCTGGACGGAAACCCCTGTCACACTCGGCGACGGCACCACCGTCAGCCTGCGCGCACCCAGCTACCGCTTCGCCGACCCCGCCTACGGCGCCCCCTCGCCTGACATCATGCTCTCCCCCCGCGTCGCGCCGCAGATGATCGGCCTCGGCCTCCTGGAAGCCATCCCCGCCGCCGACATCCTCGCCAAGGCCGACCCCGACGATGCCGACGGCGACGGCATCTCCGGCCGCCCGCAGATCGTCCCCTCGGTCGAATTCGGCACCCCCATGCTGGGCCGCTTCGGGCTGAAGGGCGGCGCCCCCACGGTCAAGGAACAATCCGCCGGGGCCTTCTCCGGCGACATGGGGCTCTCGACCCCCCTCCACCCCGACCCCTGGGGCGATTGCACCAAAGGCGAAGAGACCTGCATCGACGCCCCCCACGGCCAGGAACCCGGCGTCCGCGACGGGCTGGAGGTCGACAAGCAATCCCTCGACCTCGTCACCTTCTACGCCCGCAACCTCGGCGTCCCCGAACGCCGCGGCCTCGACGACCCCAAGGTCCTGCGTGGCAAGGAACTGTTCTACGCCGCCGGCTGCCAGTCCTGCCATACGCCGAAATACGTCACCAACCGCCTGAAGGACCAGCCGGAGCAAAGCTTCCAGCTGATCTGGCCCTATACCGACCTTCTCCTGCACGACATGGGGCCGGGCCTGGCCGACAACCGCCCGGAAGGCCGCGCCACCGGCAGCGAATGGAAGACCCCGCCGCTCTGGGGCATCGGGCTGACCGGCCAGATCTCCGGTCACAGTGAATTCATGCACGACGGCCGCGCCCGGTCGCTGCTGGAGGCTATCCTCTGGCACGGCGGTGAGGCACAATCCCAACGCGACACTGTCGCCAACATGCAAGCCGAGGATCGTGACGCGCTCCTCGCATTCCTCGGAAGCCTCTGATGATGCATCGCACCCCCCGACACCGGATTTCCGCGCCGAGCAAGCGACCTCTCCCGTCCAGGGCGACCGGCTCGGCCCGGCTCCTCGGCGCCGCATTCGCCCTTGCGCTGGCCAGCCCCGCCGGGGCCGATACCGCCGCGGTGGTGAAGGACCATGCCCGTCCCGGCTATGCCGCCTTCGACGAGGCGGTCTCACGGCTTGCCGATGTCGAAAGCTGCGATCCCGAGGCGCTGCGCCCCGCCTTCCAGGCTGCCTACGACGCCTGGATGGGAATCGAGCACCTGCATCTTGGCCCGGCGGAAGACAACGGGCGCGCGCTCGCCATCCTGTTCTGGCCCGATCCCAAGGGCATCGGCGCCAAGGCCCAGGCCAACCTCCTGTCCGGCGATCCGGCGGCGCTGTCGCTTGAGGCCATGTCGCAGCAATCGGTCGCCGCGCGCGGCCTTGCCGGGCTTGAGCGCCTGCTCTACCCGGAAAAGTCGCTGCCCGCCGATCCCTGCGCGCTGATCCAGGTCACGGTCGACGATCTTGGTCGGCAGTCCGAAGTGCTTGCCTCCGACTGGGGGCCCTTCGGCGATAGCCTGCTGACGGCAGGACAGGCCGGGAACGACCTGTTCCTCAAGCCGGAAGAGGCGACCCAGGCCCTGTTCACCCAGCTTGCCACCGGGCTGGAAACCGTCGCCGACCGCCGGATCGGCCGACCGCTCGGCACCTTCGACAAGCCCCGCCCCGACCTTGCCGAGGGCCATGCCTCGGGCCGGGCGCTGGCGAACATCACCCTGTCGCTGAAAGGCCTGCGCGGGCTTGCCGCCAGCCTCAGCCCGGACAGCGCGAAGACGCTGGCGGCCTTCGACCATGCCATCGCGCTGGCCGAGGCGCTGGACGACCCCAATCTGGACGGCATCGCCGACCCGCAGGGCTGGCTGAAGCTGGAGATCCTGCAACAGGCGGTGCGGTCCACCCGCGACGCTGCGGTTGCCGAGGTCGGACCGGCCCTTGGGGTCGAGCTTGGCTTCAATGCGCAGGACGGCGACTGATGCAGCGCCGGACCTTCCTTGCCAGCTTCGCCGCGACGCTGGCCCCGCGCCTGACCTGGGCCGACATTGGCGCCCCGGCCTTCGTGGCCGCCGGGAAACGCGGCGAGGCCTATTTCCTGCACGGCCTTTCCGCCACCGGCGCCAGCCTGTTCCAGATCGCCCTGCCCGGACGCGGCCACGCCGCTGCCGCCCATCCGACGCGGGCCGAAGCGGTTGCCTTCGCCCGCCGTCCCGGCACTTTCGCCCTGGTGATCGACTGCGCCACCGGCGAGACCCGTCACCGCCTGTCCCCGCCCGAGGGACTGCAGTTCAACGGCCACGGCGCCTATTCTGCCGATGGCAGCCTGCTGATGACCTCGGAAGTGGTGGCCGAGGGCTCGGAAGGTCGCATCGGGTTGTGGGACACCGCGCGCTACACCCGGCTGACCGACTGGCCCAGCCACGGCATCGGCCCGCACGAGATCCGGCGCCTCGCGGATGGCCGCCTGGCCGTGGCGAATGGCGGCATCCAGACCGACCCGGTCGACCGCGCCAAGCTCAATGTCCCCGACATGCGCCCGAACCTGACGCTGCTCTCGACAGACGGCGCGCTGCTCGACCAGGTCGACCTGCCGGACCTGCACCAGAACTCGATCCGCCACCTGGCCCTGCAGGGCGACAGCATCGCCTTCGCGATGCAATGGGAAGGCGATCCGGCGGTCCCGGTGCCACAACTTGGCCTCTGGACCCCCGGAAACGCGCCGATCCTCTGCCCGCCTAAGGAAGCCGAGGCCTTCACCATGCAGGGCTATGCCGGCTCCATCGCCGCCACCGCCGACCGCATCCTGATCACCTCGCCGAAAGGCGGGGCGCTGATGATCTTCGACGCGGACGGCGCCCCTGTCGCCACCCACCTGCGTGCCGACCTCTGCGGCGCCGCCACCGCCTCCGGCGCCTTCACCGTCACCGATGGCGGCGGCGCGGTCTGGGCCGCCGACGACACGGGCCTCACCCCGCTCGCCAGTGACGAGACCCAGTGGGACAACCACCTCGTCGCGCTGACATAGCCGCAAGCCGTAGGTCGGGGTTCACCCCGACTCTCCCGGCCCGGCCTGCTCGCGCCCCCCAAACCTTTCACCTGGCTCCAAATATCCTCGAGGGGTTCGGGGGGCGAAGCGCCCCCGATGCCCGAGCCGGTTGGCGCTTGCGCCAGAGGCGAGACAAAAGGCTTGCGCGCCAGCGCTCAATTTCCGAAGCGCCCCTCCCCCGGAGCCCCGGTTGAAAACCTTGCCAAATCCCTAACGAAAAAATCCAACCTTCTGATTTCCAACATAAATCAGAATCTGTCCACTGTGGACAGGCTCAGGCCAGCAGCCGCGCCCCGTCGTGCCCAGCGACCCGGACCTCCAGGATCACCCCCTCCGGCTGATCGGCCCCGAAGGCCACCTCCGCGAACCCCTCCGTCCGCCCGACCCGGGCCCCCTCGGTCAGCACCCGGTGGGTCCGGCCCACCTGCCCCGCCAGATGCTGGCCCAGCACCCGGTCGCCCAAAGCCCGCAACCGCGCCGCGCGATCCTTGATCTCCGGCCCCCGGACCTGCGGCATCCGCGCCGCCGGCGTCCCCTTGCGGGGCGAGAAGGGGAAGACATGCAGGAAGGTCAGCCCGCAGTCTTCCACCAGGTCCAGCGAACGCTGGAACATCGCCTCGGTCTCGGTCGGGAAGCCCGCGATGATGTCGGCCCCGAAGACCATCTCGGGCCGCGACGCCTTCACTTCGGCGCAGAACCGGATCGCATCGTCGCGCAGATGCCGCCGCTTCATCCGTTTCAGGATCAGGTCGTCGCCCGCCTGCAGGCTGAGATGCAGGTGCGGCATCAGCCGGGGTTCCGTCGCGATCACCTCGATCAGCGCGGGATCGGCCTCGATGGAATCGATCGAGGAAATCCTGAGGCGGGGAACCGAGGTCAGCTTCAATATCCGCCGCACCAGATCGCCCAGGCGCGGCTCCCCCGGCAAGTCGGCGCCCCAGGACGTCAGGTCCACCCCGGTCAGCACCACCTCGTTGAAGCCGCGATCCACCAGCCGGTTGATCTGCTCGACCACCACCCCCGCCGGGACCGACCGCGAATTGCCCCGGCCGTAGGGAATGATGCAGAAGGTGCAGCGATGGTCGCAGCCGTTCTGGACCTGGACATAGGCCCGGTGCCGCCCGAAGCCGTCGATCAGATGCCCCGCCGTCTCGCGGACCGACATGATGTCGTCGACCTGCACCCGCTCCGTCTGCCCGATCAGGTCCGGTGCGGCAAGACCTTGCCACGTCGAAGCCTGCATCTTCTCGTGGTTGCCAACGACCCGCGCCACCTCGGGCATCGCCGCGAAGGTCTCGGGTTCAGTCTGCGCCGCGCAGCCCGTCACGATGATCGCCGCCCCAGGGTTTTCCCGCGACAGCCGCCGGATTTCCTGTTTCGCCTTGCGCACCGCCTCGCCGGTCACCGCGCAGGTGTTGACGATCACCGCGCCGTTCAAGCCCGCCGCAGCCGCCAGCTCCTTCATCGCCTCGGTCTCGTAGGCGTTCAGGCGGCAACCCAGCGTCGCGAAGACCGGGGGTTTCTGCGGGGCGTTCATCGATGCGCCGCGATGTAGTCGGGCGACAGCACCCCGTCGAAGACCCGCGCCACCGGCCCGGTCAGCCAGACGCCATCCTCGCGCCAGTCGACCTCCAGCCTGCCGCCATCGGCCTCCAGCACCACATGCCGCCCGGTCAGGCCCCGGAGATGCGCCGCCACAGCCGTGGCACAGGCGCCCGAGCCGCAAGCCAGCGTGATCCCGGTCCCTCGTTCCCACACCCGCATCCGCAGGTGGTCCGACCCGATCAACGAAGCAAACTCGACATTGGTGCGCTGCGGGAAAAGCGGGTCATGCTCATGCCCCGCACCCACCGCTGCAAGATCCACCGCCTCGGCATCCGGCACGAAGCGGACGCAGTGCGGGTTGCCCATGCCGACCGCCACCGGATCGCCGTCCAGCGGCAGGTGCAGCGTGTCGACCTCGCGCGCCAACGGCACCTCGCGCCAATCCAGCTGCGGTTGGCCCATGTTCACCGCGACCCGGCCATCTGCCAGCCGTTCGGCCCGCAAGCCGCCCCGCGCGGTGACCAGCGACACCTGTTCGGCCCCCAGGCCCCGCATCACATAGTCCGACACGCAGCGGGTCGCGTTGCCGCAAGCCCCGGCCTGCGAGCCGTCGCTGTTCCAGAACACCAGCCCGAAGTCCGCCCGGTCCGCATCGGTGATCTCGGCCAGCTGGTCGAAGCCCACCCCGCGATTCCGGTCGCCCAGCGCCTGCGCCAGGCCAGCCGTCATCACCGCCCCGCGCCCGCGCGAGTCGATCACCACGAAGTCATTGCCCGCGCCGTGCATTTTCATGAACGGCAGGCCGGTTTGCGTCAGGCTGTCCATCATGCCCGGCATATACGCCCGCCGTCCAAGATTTGCCAGTGCCGCACGTTTTTGCCCTTGACCCCCGTCCCCGCCTTGCCTAATCAGCCGCCTCGTGGGGCCGGTAGCTCAGTTGGTAGAGCAGCTGACTTTTAATCAGCGGGTCACAGGTTCGAATCCTGTCCGGCTCACCACCTACGCCAGAAGGCCCGGTCCGCAAGGTCCGGGCCTTCTGCGTCTCAGATCATCTTGATCGTGTCCTTGCCCACCGCCAGCATATAGCCGCGCCGCGCGATGGTCTTGACCAGAAGCTCGCTGACCAGCTGGTTGCCCAGCGCATCGCGCAAGCGTTTGACGCGGGTCGCCCCGGCGGCTTCGTCGCAGTCGGCCTCGTTCCGGCCCGAGATCACCGATTCAATCTGGGCGCCGGTCAGCACCTCATCATCCATCCGCGCCTCGGCGAGGACGGACAGGGTTTCCAGCGCGGCCTCGGTCAGCTGGAATTCAAGGTCGTTGATGTAGACCGCCCGCGCCTCGCGGGAAATCATCAGGCTGGCGACCTGGATGCCCGAGCGCTGGATCGCGGAAATCCGGCGGTTCAGCGCGATGATCATCACCAGGAAGACCAGCGCGGCCACCAGAAGGGCGGTGGAGAACAACAGCAGGACGAAGATGACCGAGCGATAGCTGGTCAGCACCGAAGAGAAGGCAGTCCCCGACTGCGCCAGGATCTCGAGCAGCTTGATCTCGGCCCCGGTGTTCAGGTTGTTGTTCTCGACGAACAGCCGTTCGACCCGCGCGTTGAAGGCGTTGGCGTCGGGCAGGTTCAGGAACAGGAACAGCGCCGCAGCCAGGAGGATGAGGACGATTGCGGCGATTCCAAAAGCGACGACGCGGTTGCCGGCCTTCAGGCTTTCAGTAACGGAGGAAGAATTCTCCGGCACTCGCTTTCCTTTCTTCAAGACCCTCGGGGCCGAATGTGGACAGGACGGTCAGAAGCGTCCAGCCATCGGCGGCGAGCCTCGGCGCCAATTCGCCTTCGGCCGCGCCGGGGCTGCAATTGGCATCCGAGACCTGCGCGACACCGTAGTGCAGTTGCAGCGGTTCGTCACGCTTGGCCTTGTAGTCCGCGTAACACTCGGCCGTCGCCGGCCCGGCAAGGACCAGCGCGAGGGTGGCGAGTGCGATCAGTCGTTTCATTTTCATGGGCTCCGGAAAGGAGGCTGCTCGATTGCCGACGGAGAATGCGCGGGGGCGCGATGATATTCAATATCACCTGGAAAATCTGCGCGATGTTATCGGATAGCAAGTCGGAATTCCCACACCGCTATGGCCTAGCAGGGGGGCGATATTGCTTACCCCCGGATCGGGGGGTGAGGGTCTGGCATCGGGTCCGGCATGGCATTTGCACCGGGCCCCGCACCCAGAAGATCCGCATCAGGAGGCCCACATGTCCGTCACATTCACAGCCAAGTCCTATCGCATCGCCGGTCACGGGATCGGCGAGACGACGCTCTCTGGCCGCCGTGTCGCTGCGATGATCACCGGCGGCGCCGCCGCGCTGGCGCTGATCCTGGCCACGGCGATCCCGGCGAAGGCCGAACCGAACGACCTGACCAAGGCGCTGATCGCGGCGCTGGTCGTGGGGGCCATCGCGCATGAGCTGAAGGACAACGACAGGCCGGTGCCGCGGCCCGAGCCGGCGAAGACCAAGCGCGTGCCCGCGGTCTGCGCGATTTCCATCGACGGGGCGGATCGGTCGGTCACGCTGTTCCCGGAAAGCTGCCTGCGCGAGGAGGGCTTCGACTACCGCCTGCCGCGCCACTGCGCGAACAGCGCCACCATCTTCGGGAAGCGCGACCGGGTCTATTCGGCGCAATGCCTGCGCGAGGCGGGGTTCCGGGTGTCCGGGCGCTGATACCCTGGCCGCCGAGGCGGCCTTGAACGAAGCGGGACGGCCCTTGCCCCGCTTCCTGCTGGGGGCGGGAGGGTGAGCAGCTCCCGCCCCCTTTTTCCGGCCTGCGATCCGGGGTAGGTCGAGGGCATGTCCAGGATCTCTCCAGACTTTTCGCACGAGACCGACGTGATGGCGCGCGGGGCGCTGCGGGTGGTCGGCGTGGATGAGGTGGGGCGGGGGCCGCTGGCCGGGCCGGTGACCGCCTGCGCGGTGCGGCTGGACCCGGACCGGGTGCCGCAGGGCCTGCGTGATTCCAAGCTGCTGACGGCGGCAAGGCGCGAGGCGCTTTTCGATGAAATCATGGTGGTGGCCGAAGTCTCGGTCGCCCATGCCAGTGTCGAGGAGATCGACGCGCTGAACATCCTGCGCGCCAGCCATCTGGCGATGGAGCGGGCGGTGGCGGGGCTGAAGGCCGACCATGCGCTGATCGACGGCAACCTGATCCCGCGCGGCCTGGGTTGCGCGGCGACGGCAATCGTCAAGGGCGACGCGAAGTGCCTGTCGATCGCGGCGGCCTCGATCGTGGCCAAGGTGACGCGCGACCGGATCATGGTGGATTTGGCGCAACAGCACCCCGGCTATGGCTGGGAAGCCAATGCGGGCTACCCGACCAAGGCGCATCTGGAGGCGCTGCAGAATCTAGGCGTGACCCCTTGGCATAGGCGTTCGTTCAAGCCCGTCCACAACATCTTGTATCAAGCTGTTTCTGTAAGCCCTTGATTCAAAAAAGAATTTGACGGCGAATCGCCGCTGACTCATGATTCCCTCACATCGGCACAACAAGATGCCGGGGGCAGAGGCAGAGAATGGCGACCAGAATGACCGCAGCGGAGAGTACCCTCCCGCTGAACCAGATTCTTGCGGGTGAGTGTGTGGAGGTGATGAACTCCCTCCCGGCTGGTTCCGTTGACCTGATCTTCGCCGACCCGCCCTACAACCTGCAGCTTCGCGGCGACCTGCACCGGCCCGACAACTCCAAGGTCGATGCGGTGGATGATCACTGGGACCAGTTCTCCAGTTTTGCCGCCTATGACGGATTCACCAAGGACTGGCTGGCGGCGGCGAAGCGACTGCTGAAGCCGAACGGGGCGATCTGGGTGATCGGGTCCTATCACAACGTCTTCCGCCTGGGGTCGGAGTTGCAGAACCAGGGTTTCTGGCTGCTGAACGACGTGGTCTGGCGCAAGTCGAACCCGATGCCGAACTTCAAGGGCAAGCGGTTGACCAATGCCCATGAGACGCTGATCTGGGCCTCGCGCGACGAGGCGGCGAAATATACATTCAACTATGAAGCCTTGAAGGCCCTGAACGACGGCGTGCAGATGCGGTCGGACTGGGTGATCCCGCTTTGCACCGGGCATGAACGGCTGAAAGACGAAAACGGCGACAAGGCGCATCCGACGCAGAAGCCCGAGGCGCTGCTGCACCGGGTGATCGTGGCGACGACCAACCCCGGCGACGTGGTGCTGGACCCGTTCTTCGGGACCGGGACGACGGGGGCGGTCGCGAAGATGCTGGGCCGCGACTTCATCGGGATCGAGCGCGAGGCCGCCTACCGGAAGGCCGCGGCGGAGCGGATCGAGCGGGTGCGCCGCTTCGACGCCTCGGCGCTGGAAGTGTCGGGGTCGAAGCGGGCGGAACCCCGCGTTCCGTTCGGCCAGGTCGTCGAACGCGGCATGCTGCGACCGGGCGAGGAACTGTTCTCCCTTGGCAACCGTTTCAAGGCCAAGGTCCGTGCCGACGGCACCTTGATCGGCAATGACGTGAAGGGGTCGATCCACCAGGTCGGCGCGGCGCTGGAGGGGGCGCCAAGCTGCAATGGATGGACCTACTGGCACTTCAAGCGGGACGGCAAGATGGTCCCGATCGACATCCTGCGGCAGCAGATCCGGGCCGAGATGGAGGCCGACGGGGCGCGCCCGCACTGACATTGGAACACGCCTGTCCCCCGGACCGCCTGGGGGACACCTTTACCCCGCCGAGATGTCTCGGCGGGGTTTTTTCGTCGCGCGAAGCTTGGGCAGGCATGAGCCGGCGCTTCCCCAACCGGGGTCGATCCTGATACTGCGGCGGGCATGGTCTTTCGACGGCGAACTCCCCTTACCCTGCCGCAGAAACTGCGCGCCCTGGTGCTGCCGCCCGGGGGCTGGAGCCGCGCGCTCAGCTATCTGCGGCTGCGACTGACCCGGATCTCCGACCAGCCGCATCGGGTGGCGCGCGGCATCGCCTGCGGGGTCTTCGCCGGATGCACCCCGCTCTTCGGGTTGCACCTGCCGCTTGCCGCCACCCTGGCCTGGGCCTTTCGCGGCAACGTCGTCGCCGCGCTGATCGGGACGGCGGCGGGCAATCCCGTCACCATCCCGATCCTCGCGGTCCTGTCGCTGGACCTGGGCCGGGCGATCCTGGGCGACGGGCTGTCGCTGCCCTTCGGCGAGATCATGACCGCCTTCGGTCAGGCCGGGGACGAGATCACCCGCAACATCAAGGCGCTATTCACCCCCGCCGTTGCGCATTGGGACAAGCTGGCCCAGTTCGGGCACGAGGTCTTCCTGCCCTACCTGATCGGCAGCATCGGACCGGCCCTGCTTGCCGCCATCCTTGCCTACTGGCTGAGCCTGCCGATGATCGAAGCCTATCACAGCCTGCGGGCCCGGCAGCGCGCGGCGCGGCTGGCCCGCCGTGACACCCCCGCAAGCGGGACCAAGGAGGATTGAGATGAACGGTGCGGAAACTCTGGTGCAAACCCTGCTGGCTTCGGGCGTGAAGGTCTGCTTCGCCAACCCCGGCACGTCGGAGATGCATTTCGTCGCCGCGCTGGACCGCCACCCGGAACTGCGCTGCATCCTGTGCCTGTTCGAGGGCGGGGTTTCCGGCGCGGCGGATGGCTATTACCGGATGAAGGGCGAGGTGGCGGCAACGCTGCTGCATCTGGCGCCCGGCTTCGGCAATGCCTTCGCCAACCTGCACAATGCCCGCAAGGCGCAGAGCGGGGTTCTGAACATCATGGGCGACCACGCCGACTATCACCTGCGCTTCGAGGCACCCTTGAAGGGCGACACGGTCGGGATTTCGCAGGCGGTGTCGCACTGGACGCGGGTCTGTTCTGAGGCCGGGAAGGTCGCCAGCGACGCGGCAGAGGCGGTGCAGGCGGCACGGGCCAAGGGTGGCCAGGTCGCGACGCTGATCCTTCCGGCGAACACGGCCTGGGAAGAGGCGACGGCGCACGTGGTCGCGGCCCCTGCCCCGCCGCTGCGGCGGCCTTCGGAAGCGGAGGTCAAGGCGGCGGCCAATGCCCTGCGCCAGCCCGGCGCGGTGCTCTTGCTGGACGGCCCGGCGCTTTACACCGACCTCGGGCTAGTGGCGAAGCGCCTCACCAAGGCCAGCGGCGCGCGACTGATGCAGCCGTTCTTCGCCAGCCGTTTCCGGCGCGGGGCGGGGTCGGTGAAGATCGAGCGGATGGCCTACCGCATCGAGGACAATCAGAAACTTCTGGCCGGGGTGTCCTCGCTGGTGCTGTGCGGCACCACGCGACCGGCCGGGTTCTTCGCCTATCCCGGCCTGCCCTCCACCCCCGACGACCCGGATACAAGGCTGATCGACTTGTGCAGCCGGGACATGGACATCGGTTGGACGCTTCAGGCGCTGGCCGGGGAGCTGGGCGAGGCGGAGCTTGGCCCGGAGGATTTCGTGGGCCTTGACCTTCCGCCCCTGCCCGAAGGGCCGCTGACCGTCACCCGGATCGGCGAGGCGGTGGCGGCCCTGATGCCCGAGAACGCGGTGGTGGTGGATGAAGGGATCACCGCCTCGTACTTCTTGGCGCCGGGGCTGAAGCGGGCCCGGGGGCATGACGCACTGACGATCACCGGCGGGTCGATCGGCTTTGGCCTGCCGAATGCAGTGGGGGCCGCCGTGGCCTGCCCCGACCGCAAGGTCGTGGTGATGGAGGGCGACGGGTCCGGGATGTACACGCTGCAGTCGCTGTGGACGATGGCGCGCGAGGGGCTGGACGTGACCACGGTGATCTTCGCCAACCGGGGCTACCAGATCCTGCGCGAGGAGATGGCGGCGATGGGGGTGAACGAGGTCGGCCGGAACGCGCAGCGGATGTTCGACATGGAGGGCCCGGCGCTGGACTGGGTGGCGCTGGCCACGGGGCATGGGGTGCAGGCGGTGCGGGTGACGGACATGGCCGGGTTCAACGCGGCCTTCGCCGGGGCGATGGGGCAGAAGGGGCCGCGGCTGATCGAGGTGGTGTGCTGAAAGCGATTTCTTCGAAGAAATCGCGACGGAGCCTTTGAAGGCTCCGGTCCGGAATTTTCGAAAATTCCGGCGTCAGCCTACGACCGGGTTCAGCGCCTTGTTGTAGGGATGCCAGTCGGCGATGTCAGGATAGTGCTGCCGCCGCCAGGCCTTCACCCGGCGGTTCATGATCCGCTTCCACAAGGGCGGGACCATCGCCGCCATCGTCATCAGCGGATAGCCGAAGGGCAGCTGCGGGGCCTCGTCCTGCGAATAGGTCTGCAACACCGGGAAGCGGCGGTCGGGCTTGTAGTGGTGGTCGGAGTGCCTCTGCAGGTTGATCAGAAGCCAGTTCGAGGCCTTCAGGTCGGCGTTCCAGCTGTGACGGGGCAGGACATGTTCGTACTTCCCCTCGCCCAGGTGGCGGCGGGTCAGGCCGTAGTGCTCGATGTAGTTCACCAGCTCCAGCTGCCAGATCGCGGTGAAGGCCTGCACCAGGAACAGGCCGAGGCCCTGCCAGCCGCCAAGGGTCAGGGCGAGGGCGAGGAAGGCCGCTTGCAGCGCAGCATAGCGCCAGAACGGGTTGCTCCGGTGGCTTGCCGGCAGGCCTCGCCGCGCCAGCATCGCGGCTTCGGCCCTCCACGCCGATTGCGGGCATTGTCGCAGCACGCGGGGGAAGAAGCGGTGGAAGCCCTCGTTGTAGCGCGCGGTGACCGGGTCGCGCGGGGTGCCGACATGGATGTGGTGGACGCGCAGGTGTTCCGAGCGGAAGTGGGAGTAGAGAACCGAGGCGAGCAGGAGGTCGGCCAGCCTGCGTTCGAGGCTGGATTTCTGGTGCATCAGCTCATGCGCGTAGTTGATACCGATGGTTCCCGAGACGACACCCATGCCGAAGAAAAGGCCGATCTTCTCGCCGGTACCGAGATGGGGCGCCTGCGGGACATACCAGAGCATCAGGGCGAGGAGGGCGAACTGGATCGGGAACCAGACCAGCGTGACGGCGCGGTAGGCGGTCAGCGCGGCTTCGGGCGTTGCCGGGTCGGGGTTCGCGGTCGTCCGCCCAGTGATCGCGTCGAGCAGCGTGAAGAGCCACCAGGTCGACAGGGGCAAGAGCGCGATGGTCCAGCCGCCTTGCAGCATGCCAAGCACGGCGAGGGGCGGCAGGCAAAGGGACAGCCAGAACGGCAGGGCTTTGGGCAGCGGGCTCATGGCCGGGAGTGTAGCGGATTGGCGGGGCGGCTCAACGGGTGAGGGTGTCGCGGGGAACGGGGCGAATCCAAGAATTTTCGCGAAAATTTTTAGACGCCGGGCGGCGGGGTCAGTTCTGCGCGGGCCAGGTCCCAAGCCTTGCGCATCACCGTCGGAAGGTCGGCGGGGCGGAAGTCCTGACGTGGGACGAGATTGCCGCGTGTGGGCGGGCTGTCGAGGCGGGCAGTCAGGACGGTGAGGACCAGGTGGAAATGGGTGAAGGTGTGGCGGACCTCGCCGATCTCCTGCCAGTCGGCTTCGGCGGGGGCCGCGCCGCCCTGCCCGTCCCAGCCGTCGCCGGGGATGCCGAGCATCCCGCCGAGCAGGCCCTTGTCCGGGCGTCGCTCCAGCAGGATCGCCCCCTCGCGGTGGCCAAGCCAGAGCGTCCCGCGGCGGGTGGGTTTCTCGGGTTTCGGTGACTTGCGCGGAAGCTCGGCCGCTACGCCCTCGGCGCGGGCACGGCAGGCATCGACCCAAGGGCATATCCCGCAGGCGGGAGAGCGCGGGGTGCAGATCGTGGCACCGAGGTCCATGATCGCCTGGGCGTAGTCGCCGGGGCGGAGGGCGGGCGTCAGGCGGGCGGCAAGTGCGGTGAGTTCGGGCTTCGCGGCGGGAAGCGGCGTCTCGATCAGGTGGAGGCGGGATATCACCCGTTCCACGTTGCCATCGACCACGGTGGCGGGTTCGTCATAGGCGATGGCGGCGATGGCAGAGGCGGTATAGGGGCCGATGCCGGGCAGGGTCAGCAGCCCCTCGCGGCTTTCCGGAAATCGTCCCCCGTGGTCGCTGACGACGGCACGGGCACATTTCAGAAGGTTCCGGGCACGGGCGTAGTAGCCAAGGCCCGCCCATTCACCCATCACCTCGGCATCCGGCGCAGCGGCCAGCGCCCCGACCGTCGGCCAGCGGGCGGTGAAGCGGTGGAAGTAGTCCTTCACCGCGGCGACGGTGGTCTGTTGCAGCATCACCTCGGACAGCCAGACACGATAGGGGTCGGGGCGAATGCCCGCCGCCCGGTCCTGCGGCGACACACGCCAGGGCATCACCCGGGCGTGGCGGTCGTACCAGGCGAGGAGCCGGGTCGAGAGGGATTCGGGGTCGTTCATCGCGGCGACAATAGCGAACGGGACGAGAGGGGCCAGAGAGCTCGCACCCCGGCCTGATAACCCGCGAATGACGCAATGTTTATTCCTGTTTCAGCCTTCGCTCTGGCAGGAGCGGCCCCTTGCGGTAGAATGCGCGCCAAGGACAGGAGCAGATGAGCCGCAAACCCCTTCCCTCGCCCAGCGCGGACCACCGGATGCGCGGGTTCGAACCGGCCTTCGGGCTGATGAAGGATGCCGTCCGCTCGGCGGGGGAATCGCGCGGCTTTGCCGTCGCGCGGCTGCTGACCCATTGGGCCGAGGTCGCGGGCGAAGAGATGGCGCGGAAGACCCGGCCGGTGAAGATCGGCTATGGCAAGGGCGGGATGGGGGCGACGCTGACGCTGCTGGTCAGGGCCGCCGAGGCGCCGATGGTGCAGATGGCGCTGCCGCAGCTGAAGGACCGGGTGAATGCGGTCTACGGCTATGCCGCGATCAGCCACATCCACCTGACCCAGACCGCCGCCACCGGCTTTGCCGAGGGCCAGGCCGAATTCACCCCGGCCCCGAAGCCCGTGAAACCCGCCGACCCCGCCACGACCGCGAAAGCCCAGGCCGTCGCAGAGGGCGTGACCGACCCCTCATTGCGCAGCGCGCTTGAACAGCTGGCGCAAAACATCTTAACTCGCCCGCGAAATTGACATTCCCGGACTTCACGAAGGACCAAGACCCATGCTGAAACTGAACCGCCGGGCGATGATCGCCCTTGCCGCAGCCGCAACCGCGGCGATGACCCCGGCGCTGGCGCAGGAAACCACCACCGCGGAGACCCCGGCTGCCGCAGGCCCCGGCGATTTCTCGCTGGGTTCGCCCGATGCCAAGGTGAAGATGGTGGAATACGCCAGCTTCACCTGCCCGCATTGCGCGCATTTCCACGAAACCGTCTTCGGCCAGTTGAAGAAGGACTACATCGACACCGGCAAGGTCCACTTCACGCTGCGCGAGGTCTATTTCGACCGTTACGGCCTCTGGGCCGCGCTGATCGCCCGCTGCGGCGGCGAGATGAAGTATTTCGGCATCCAGGACATGCTGTTCTCGAAGCAGACCGAATGGGCGGCGTCGGACGATCCGGCGAAAGTGGTCGAGAACCTGAAGACGCTCGGCCGCTCTGCCGGGCTGGAAGATGCCGCGATGGAGGCCTGCCTGAACGACACCGCCAATGCGGAAGCGCTGATCAAGCAGTTCCAGACCAACTTCGAGGCCGACGGGGTGGAAGGCACGCCGACGCTGTTCATCAACGGCACCAAGTATTCCAACATGGCCTATGAGGACCTGAAACCGATCCTCGACGCCGAGTTGGCGAAGTAATGGCCGCACCGCTGGAAGGGGTCCGCGTCATCGAATTGGCGCGGATTCTGGCTGGCCCCTGGGCCGGGCAGACGCTGGCCGACCTTGGCGCCGACGTGATCAAGGTCGAGGCGCCCGAAGGCGACGATACCCGCCGCTGGGGGCCCCCGTTCATCGAAAGCCACGGCGAGAAGACCGCCGCCTATTTCCACTCGGCGAACCGGGGCAAGCGGTCGATCACCTGCGATTTTCGCACGGCGGAGGGGCAGGAGATCGTCCGCAAGCTGGTGGCGGATGCGGATGTGGTGATCGAGAACTTCAAGGTGGGTGGCCTCGCGAAATACGGGCTGGATTGGCCATCCTTGCGCAAGGTGAACCCCCGGCTGGTCTATTGCTCGATCACCGGCTTCGGGCAGGACGGTCCCTATGCGCATCGCGCCGGGTATGATTTCATCATCCAGGGCATGTCGGGGCTGATGAGCGTCACCGGCCCGGCGGATGGCCAGCCGCAGAAGGTGGGCGTGGCGGTCACCGACATCTTCACCGGGGTCTATGCCGCCACCGCGATCCTTGCGGCGCTGGTGCAGCGCGGGCGGACGGGTGAGGGCCAGCAGATCGACATGGCTTTGCTCGACGTGGCGACCAGCGTGATGGCGAACCAGGCGATGAACTACCTGGCTTCGGGCAAGCCGCCGGGCCTGATGGGCAATGCGCATCCGAACCTTGCCCCATACGCGGTGTTCGACTGCAAGGATGGCTGGCTGATCCTGGCCACCGGGAACGACGGGCAATACCAGCGCCTGTGCCGGATCCTGGGGCTGGAGGCGATGGTTTCCGACCCGAAGTTCCTCACCAACGCCGACCGCATCGCCAACCGGGACGAGATGACCGCGCGGCTGACGGCGGCAACGAAGACCTGGGCGAAGGTGGATTTGCTGGCGGCCTGCGAGGCCGAGGGCGTGCCCGCCGGGCCGATCAACGACCTGGCCGAGGTCTTCGCCGACCCGCAGGTCGTGGCGCGCGGGATGCAGATCGCACCCGAGGGGATGAAGGGCGTGCGCAGCCCGATGAGCTTTTCCGGGGCGGAACTGGCACTGGATCGGCCTGCGCCACGGTTGGGGCAGCATCAGGATGAAGTGCTGAAATCGGGAGTCTAAAATTTTTCTAGAAAAATTTTAGACTCCGGCCTTCGTGAAAGCTGCGTCCATCGCCGACCAGTCCTCGACCTGCAGCCGCACCACCAGCGTCAGCACCTTCGCCCGCCACTGCGGCGGCAGGCGGGCGGCATCCTTTTCCGTGGTGACAAGCTGAGCACCAGTTGCCGCGGCTTCCATCTCCAGCCGCCGCAACAACGTTTCCGACAGGGTCTCATGATCCCCCAGCGCCTCGCCGCGCACCAGTTCCGCCCCCTCGGCCCGCAACGAAGCGAAGAAGCGGGACGGGTCGGCGATCCCGGCAAATGCGAGCACACGCTCACCTTTCCAGTCCATGCCCATCTGCAGCGGCTGCAGCCACCCACGCAAACGGGAAAGGTCCGGCGTCCCCCAGACCGCATCGAACTGCGATTGTGCGGCCTCATCGCCGATGGTCAGCACCAGATCGGCACGGGCAAGCCCGGTGGCCACGGGTTCGCGCAACGGCCCCGCCGGAATGCAGCGGCCATTGCCGAAGCCGCGCGCGGCGTCCACCACGACCAGCGACAGCGCGGGCCTCACCGACGGACTCTGGAACCCGTCGTCCATCAGGATCACCTCCGCCCCCGCAGCCTCGGCGGCACGAACCCCGGCAGCACGGTCCTTCGCCACCCAGACCGGCGCGAAGGCGGACAGGAGCAAGGGCTCGTCGCCCACCTCTTCGGCCCGGTGGCGCGTCTCCTCCACCCGCACCGGGCCTTCGAGCCGCCCGCCATAGCCCCGGCTGACGACATGGACCTTGCGGCCCCGGGCGGTCAGGCGCTCGATCAGGGCGATGACGGTAGGGGTCTTGCCCGCGCCCCCGGCGGTCAGGTTGCCGACGCAGATCACCGGGACCTGCGGGACATGGCCCGGTTGACGCAACCGGCGCGCGGTGCCTGCGGCGTAAATCCAGCCGAGCGGGGCAAGAAGACGGGGAAGCAGGCCGGGACGGTCCGGCGCACGCCACCAGAAGCCGGGCGCGCGCATCAGGTTTCCCCGTCCATGATGGCGCGGATGCGGGTCAGGACACCCTCGGTCACTTCGGCCCCCTCGCGGACCACGCCCCCGGCCGCCTGCGCCAGCCGCGCCGCGCGGTCGGGCGCCAGCAGCTCGCCCAGCGCCTCGCCCAGATCGCTGGCCGACGCGACCGCCCGCGTCGCCCGTGCCGCGCCAAGCCGGACGAAGACCGGCCCGGCAGTTCCGGTGCGCGGGCCGTGCAGGATCGCCGACCCCAGCGCCGCCGGCTCCATCGGGTTGCGGGTCGGACCCTTGCCGAAAAGACTGCCGCCCAGGAAAGTCACCGGGGCGAGGCGATACCAAAGCCCGTATTCCGCCGGGTTGTCGGCGATGAAGACCTCGATCTCGGGTTCGGGCTCCTCGTCCTGCGCACGCTGTGCGACGGCCCAGCCCTCTGCCTCGAACCGCGCGGCAAGGAGGGCGGCGCGCGCGGGGTCCTTGGATATCAGGATCAAGAGCAAGCGATGCGAATGTTGCAGGGCTTTCCGGTGGGCCTGCAGCACCGCCTCTTCCTCGGCCTCGGTCACACCGGCCGCGAACCAGACCGGGCGGGCGGCCAGAAGCCGGGCCAGCGAGGCGCGCTCGGCTTCAAGCCCCGGCAGGACGACGCCCTCTTCCTCCATCCGCCCCGTCACGGCGACTGCCGACAGCGCGGCGCCACCCTTGCGGAAGGCCCGCGCCGCAGCCTCGTCCACCGCAAGGATCGCCCGGAATCGCACCAGCGCCGAGCGCATCAGGCCGGGATACCAGCCGTCGCGTTCACGCAGGAAGGCGGGGGCCTTGGCGTTGACCAGAAGCATCGGAATCTGCCGCTCGCCCGCCTCGTGCATGACGGCGGGGCGAAGCTGGCCTCCGGCGAAGAGGGCAATCTCTGGCCGCCAATGGTCGAGAAAGGCACGCGCATCGACCGGGCTGTCCACCGGCGGAGGCTGCAGGACCACCCCCGGCAACGGCTCCGTCTCGACCGGCGCGGTCAGGAGCACCGGCAGCCCGTCTTCCTCGACCAGACGCCGGGCCAGCGCCCGCATCGGGCTGACCAGCCCCTCGCCCGGCGCGTGCAGCCAGATCAGCCGCCCGGCGGGCCGGGGCGGGCGGGATGCGCCCTCGCCCGGCTCGCGCCGCTGGCCCAGGTTGTACAGCGTCAGGCCAAGCGGAGAGGCCATGCGTCAGTCGCCCAGCTCCTCGGTGGCCGAACCCGGCTGTGCTTCGTCGCGCAGCCGGTGAATATGCGCGATGAAATAGCGCATGTGGGCATTGTCCACCGTGCGCTGCGCCTCGCCCTTCCAGGCCCGATAGGCGCTTTCATAGTTCGGGAACATGCCGACGATGTGGATCTGGCCCACGTCGCGGAAGACGTTCGTCTGGGGGTCCGTCAGCTCGCCCCCGAAGACGAGATGCAGGCGCTGGGTCATCGTTGGCTCCGTCTGGTTCGACCGCGCGGACCCTATCCGGTTCCGCCGGAAGGGGGAAGTCCAAGGCAGGGTGGGCGGACCGGTGGCAGGGTATGGGGGACTTGCGCGAGGCGGCGTCTGGCCTCACATTCCCGTCAAGGCTGCAGGCAAGGCTGCGGCGGATTTGAAATGGAGGAGTTGACGTGAACGCAGATTTTCTCATCGGCTGGCCCGGGGTCTACCTGGCCATCGCACTTTTCTTCATCCTGTGCATCTTCCTTGGCGTGCGGATCGTGCCGCAGTCGGAAAAGCATGTCGTCGAACGCTTCGGTCGGCTGCGCGCGGTTCTGGGGCCGGGGATCAACTTCGTGGTGCCGTTCCTTGACCGGATCGCGCACAAGGTTTCCGTTCTGGAACGCCAGCTGCCAAACGCCAGCCAGGACGCCATCACCGCCGACAACGTGCTGGTGAAGGTGGAGACCTCGGTGTTCTACCGCGTCACCGAACCGGAAAAGACCGTCTATCGTATCCGCGACGTGGACGGGGCGATTGCCACCACCGTGGCCGGGATCGTCCGGTCCGAGATCGGCAAGCTGGAGCTGGATCAGGTGCAGTCGAACCGGGCGCAACTGATCGAACGCGTGCGCGAGCAGGTCACGGCGATGGTCGATGACTGGGGCGTCGAAGTGACCCGGGCCGAAATCCTGGACGTGAACCTGGACGAGGCGACCCGCGCCGCGATGCTGCAGCAGCTGAACGCCGAACGCGCGCGGCGGGCGCAGGTGATGGAGGCCGAGGGCAAGAAGCGGTCGGTCGAGCTGGCGTCGGATGCCGATCTTTACGCCGCCGAACAGGCCGCCAAGGCCCGCCGTGTGACAGCGGATGCCGAAGCCTATGCCACTGGCGTCATCGCGGGTGCGATCAAGGAGAACGGGCTGGAAGCCGCGCAGTTCCAGGTCGCGCTGAAGCAGGTCGAGGCCTTGCAGGCTGTGGCTTCGGGCCAGGGCAAGCAGACGATCCTGGTGCCCGCCAACGCGCTGGAGGCCTTCGGCGATGCGTTCAAGATGCTGAAAGGACGGGGCTGAGATGGAAGCACTGGCCGCAACCTGGTGGGCCTGGGTGATCCTGGGCTTCGCACTGGGAGTTCTGGAAATCATGGTGCCGGGGTTCATCTTCCTCGGCTTCGCCATCGGGGCGGTCCTGACCGGCATCCTGGTCGGGATCGGCATCCCCGCCGGGGTGCCGGCGCTGGTCCTGATCTTCGCCGTGGTCTCGATCGCGGCCTGGCTGGTCCTGCGTCGGACGATGGGGGTGCGCGAGGGCCAGGTGAAGATCTGGGACCGCGACATCAACGACAACCCCTGAGGCATGGACTTCACCGGGGCCAAGGCGGCGCTGTTCTGCGGCGCCTCGGTGCTGACCTACCTGCGCGACGAGAAACCGGGCCTGCGCTGGCCCGGCCTCTGGGACCTGCCCGGCGGCGGGCGCGAGGGGGAGGACGGGCCGGAGAACTGCCTGCTCCGCGAGCTGTGGGAGGAGTTCGGGCTGCGGCTGCCCCCTGACCGGCTGGTCTGGCGGCGGGAGTTCCCGTCGATGGTCGAGACGGGGCGAGTCTCGGTCTTCTTCGGGGGCTGGCTGAGCCGGGCCGAGGTCGGCCAGATCCGCTTCGGCGACGAAGGGCAGGGTTGGGAACTGATGCCGGTCGAGGGGTTCCTGGGGCACCCAAGGGCGGTGCCGGAGCTGCAGCGGCGGACGCGGATCGTGTGGGCGGACCTCGCCGGTGTCCACGCTGGGCGGAATGACGGGCCGACGTGATTTCAATGGGTTGGCTGTGGTCGTTCACCGGGTGGTAGCATTTTCGCTTTGTGTAGGATGCGCTACAGCGCACCCTACGACCGGCGGATCGTGTCCCCCGGCTCGAGCGTCGGGAACAGTTCCTCGACTTGAGGAGAGGACGGGGCGCTGGCGATGATCTCGGCGGCCTTGCGACCGATCTTCAACCGGCAGGCGTCCATCGTCGCCAGCTTGCGCGGCAGGCCGTCCAGCAGTTCCACCCCGTTGAACCCGGCAAGACCGATGCTTCCGGGAACATCGAAGCCTTGCGCAAGGCAGTAGAGCAGTCCCCCCGCCCCGATCATGTCGTTGGAAAAATACAGGAAATCGACGTCCGGCGTCCGGTTCAGCACCGCCGCCGTCATCTCTCGGCCCTTCAGGAGCGCCGAGCCGCCAGAGTAGAACTCGCGGTCGACCAGCGACAGGCCAGCCTTGGCCAAGGCCTCCTCGAAGCCCTCCAGCCGCTTCTTGGCGCGGAAGTCGTTCGGCATCTGGGTGCCGAGGAAGGCGATCTTGCGATAGCCGGCGGCGACGATCGCCTCGGCCATCTGCCGTCCGGCGCGGCGGTGCGAGATGCCGACGGCATGGTTGATGGGCGTGCCGTCGATGTCCATGATCTCGACGATCGGGATGCCCGCGCGGGCCAGCATGGCGCGGGAGGCGGCGGAATGTTCGAGGCCCGCGATGATCATGCCGGAGGGGCGCCAGCTGAGCATCTCGTAGATCACCGATTCCTCGCGGTCGGGCAGGTAGTTGGTGACGCCGACCACGGGTTGCAGGCCGGTGCCGACCAGCGTTTCGGAAATCCCGGTCATCACTTCCGGGAAGACCATGTTCGACAGCGACGGGATCACCACGCCGACCAGGTTCACCCGCTGGCTGGCCAGGGCCCCGGCGATCTTGTTCGGGACGTAGCCAAGGGTGCGGGCGGCCTCCAGCACTTTTTCCCGGGTCGGGGCGGACACGTCGCCCCGGTTGCGCAGGACCCGGCTGACCGTCATTTCGCTGACCCCCGATGCTTCGGACACGTCGCGAAGAGTGAGGGTGTGGCGCGGGTCGGGCGTGGGTTTGGTCAAGACGCGGTTCCGTTGCTGCGGCAATCCCTTGTTAGCGCCAAAGAGAAGGCTTGTCCAAGCCGGTTTCTCCTGCTACTGTTACCGCTAACAGTCATCGAGGCGCGGCTTCGAACTGGCAATATCTGGCGCATCCTAGCCAAGCTCTCAAACTGGATGCGACGGACCAAGGGGGAGGTAGTGGGCCAAACTTGCCTCCCCTTTTCTTTTGCCGATGGTTGAAATCGACACGGTTTCGTCGCATGACGGGCGCAGGCCCAGATACGGGGCCCCGTAGCTCAGGGGATAGAGCGGCCGCCTCCTAAGCGGCAGGTCGATGGTTCGAATCCATCCGGGGTCACCATCGTGACGCTTCCTTCCACGAAATCAATCGGATAGGCTTGGCCTTGAGGGGTTCTCGGGGGCAGGCGGATGCGGCGGATTGCGGTTCTGGACATCGGCAAGACCAACGCCAAGGTGCTGGTCGTCGACCTTGCCACCGGGGTCGAGGAGGTGCTGGCGCGATCCCCGAACGCGGTCCGGCGCGACGGGCCTTATCCGCATCATGACATCGAGGCGCTGTGGGCTTTCGTGCTGTCCGGCCTGCAGCTGGCGGCGGCGCGCGGGGTGGACGCGGTGTCGATCACCACGCATGGGGCGGCCTGTGTTCTGGTCGATGAAGGCGGCGGGTTGGCGCTGCCGATGCTGGACTACGAGCATGACGGGCCGGACCTTGTCGACGCCGAATATGAGACGGTGCGGCCGGGGTTTGGGGAGACAGGATCTCCGCGCTTGCCGGGCGGGCTGAACGTGGGGGCGCAGCTGTTCTGGCTGGAGCGGGCGTTTCCGGCGGAGTTCGCGACGGCGTGGCATGCGCTGATGCTGGCGCAATACTGGGCGTTCCGGCTGTCGGGCGTGGCGGCGAGCGAGGCGACCTCGCTGGGTTGCCATACGGACTTGTGGAACCCGTGGCAGGGGCGGTTTTCGTCACTGGTCGCGCGGATGGGCTGGGAGGGGTTGTTCCCGCCGGTGCGGAAGGCGGCGGACGTGCTGGGACCGGTGCTGCCGGAGGTGGCGGCGGCGACGGGATTGCCGGTGGGGACGCCGGTGCTGTGCGGGATTCATGACTCCAATGCCTCGCTGGTGCCGCATCTTGCGGAGGCGCCCTGCGGGGTGCTGTCGACCGGGACCTGGATGATCGTGATGGCCTTGGGCGGGCGGGCGGTGGAGTTGGACCCCGCGCGGGACGTGCTGGTGAACGTGAACGCACTGGGCCAGCCGGTGCCGACGGCGCGGTTCATGGGGGGCCGCGAGATGGAGGAGATCATGGGAGGGCGGATCGTCGAGCCGTCCGATGGGGAGTTGCGTGGGGTGCTGGAGCGGCGGGTGATGGCGATGCCGTCCCTGCACCCTGACACTGGGCCGTTTCCGGGGAAACGGTTCGGTTGGGTGGGTGGTGAGCCGGATGGCGGGGCGCGGATGGCGGCGGCGTCCTTCTTTGCGGCGCTGATGGGGGCGGAGTGTCTGGCGCTGGCGGGAGCCGAGGGGCCGGTGATCGTGGAGGGGGCCTTCGGCGGCAACCTCGCTTTCCTGCGGATGCTGGCGACGGCGACGGGGCGGGTCGTGCGCGGCGCGGGCCAGGGCGCCGGGACGGGGCTGGGGGCGGCGTTGCTGGCGGGGCCGTTACAGGCGAAGGGGCCTGCGGCGCTGGAGGTGGGACCGGAGAGTGATCCGCTGTGGACCGGGTATGTCGGCGCGTGGCGGGAGGCGGTGGCGCGCTGGTGACTGCTCCTCGTGCGCTTCGCTTCTCGTCGCGGGCGAGGAGGAGGCGAAGCCGAACGAGGAGCGGTCAGGGCAGGTAGAAAGTTTCCGTCAGCGGGATCGCGACGGGGGAGCCATCGGGGTTGGTCGCCATGATGTCGCCCATGTAGGCCCACCACTTCTTCATCACCGGGTGGTTGGGCAGATCGTTCATCGTGTGACCGTCGCGGCGTTCGAGGTAGCCGAAGAGGGTATGCGTTTCGCGGTCGAGGTGGATCGAGTAGTTCGAGATGCCGGTGTCCTTGAGGAGCTGCACCAGCTCCGGCCAGATTTTGTCGTGGCGGCGGGTGTATTCGGCCTCCATCCCGGGGTTGAGGTGCATCTTGAAGGCGTGGCGTTGCATCAGGCGTCCTTTCTGCGGCGAGCGCGGAAGTCGCTCAGGAGGTTCGGCAGCAGGACCGAGGCGATCAGCAGGATGCCGATCACCCCGGTCTGGATGTGGCCGGTCAGGTTCATCAGGCCCATGCCGTTCCTGAGGTTCAGGATGATGAGGATCGAGAGAAACACGCCGGTCATGCTGCCCTTGCCGCCGAAGATGCTGACGCCTCCCAGAAGGACCATCGTGATGATGTCGAGTTCGAAGCCGAAGGCGGTGTCGCCCCTGACCGAGCCAAGGCGGGCGGCGTAGAGGAGGCCGCAGAGCGCGGAGATCAGCGCGGAGAGCAGGAAGAGGGTGGTCTTCACCCGCACGACGTTCAGGCCGGAGAAGCGGGCGACCTCGGCATTGGTGCCGATCACGATGACCTGGCGCCCGAAGCCGGAGCGGTGGAGGGTCATGCCGAGGAGGATCAGGAGGACGAAGAAGAGGAGGATGGAGAGCGGGATCGGCCCGATCAGGCCTTTCTGGCCAAGGTCGGTGAACCAGGTGGGGAAGTTGCCAAGCGAGTTGTCTTTCACCAGCACGCGCGCGAGGCCGCGGAAGCCGATCAGCATGGCCAGCGTGACGACCAGCGAGGGGATGCCGACGCGGGCGATGAGGGTGGCGTTGACGAGACCGGCGATCAGACCCGCCGCGAGGCAGATGAGGATGGCGAGGCCCCCGGGCGTTCCGGCGTTGACGAGATAGCCGAAAAGCGCGGCGGAAAGCCCCATGATCGAGGCGACGGAGAGGTCGATCTCGGCATTGATGATGACGAGGGTCATGATCAGCGCGACGATGATCTTCTCGATGGAAAGCTGGAACAGGTTGATCTGGTTCTGCACCGTCAGGAATTCCGGCGCGAAGCTGGCGTTGAGCGCAAGGGTGGCGAGGAAGACGGCGAGAAGGCCGGTTTCCCAGGGGGTGAGGAATTTGGTCACTGCTGTCCCCCCTTGCGAAGCTTGGTGAGCTGGCGGCTGGCGAGGGTGTCGAGGGTGACTGCGGCCATGATCAGCCCCCCGAGCAGGGCATCGCGCCAGAATTCGCTTACGACGGCCCAGCGGGTGAGCGAGTTGTCGATGGTGTCGACCAGAAGCGCGCCGATCAGGACACCGATCATCGAGCCGGAGCCGCCCATGATGGAGACGCCCCCCACGACGACGGCAGCGATGGCCTTGAGTTCGAAGCCGAGGCCCGCGACGACGGTGATGTTGCCGAACTTGGCGAGGAAGAGGAAGCCGGAGAGGCCGGCGAAGGCTCCGCTGATGATGAAGGCGGTAAGGACCACGCGGCGGGCGTTGATCCCGGCCATGACGGCGGCGTCGGGGTTGGAGCCCACGGCATAGAAGCGGCGCGCGGGGCGGAGGAAGGTGAGGGCGAGGCCGCTGACGAGGCAGGCGGCAATCGCGATCAGGACGGTGACGCGGATGTCGAGGCCAAGGATGGAGAAGGCGTTGGCCGAGGGCAGGTCCACCAGCCATTGCGGCAGGCTGGCGGTGGTGATGGTCTTGGCGTCGGACCATTCGACGAGGAAGCTGCGGTAGAGTGCGAGCGTGCCGAGGGTGACGATGATCGACGGGACGCGACCGAAGGCGATGATGATGCCGTTCAACGCGCCGAACGCGCCGCCGAGCGCCATGCAGAACAGGACGGCGAGGACGGGGTGCAGGTCGGGCATGGCGTTCAGAAGCTGCCCGGTCATGTAGGCGGTGACGCCCATCACCGACCCGGCGGAGAGATCGATGTTGCGGGTCATGATCACGATGGCCTGGCCGACCGCGATGGGCAGGACCACGGCGGCGGAGGTGCTGATCCGGGTGAACATCCGGGGGGAGAGATAGCCCTCGATCTGGGTGGCGAAGAAGAGGATGGTCGCCAGCAGGGCGAGGCCAAGGGCCAGAAGGCGCAGGGTCTGCGGCGAGGCGCGGGTGAGCAGCGTCGTCATTCCTGCCCCCCGGTGGCGCGGGTCGGGGCGGCTATTGAATTGAGCGCTGACGCGCAGGCCTTTTGTCTCGCCTCTGCGCGTGAAGAACGCGCAACCGGCTCGGGATGCCTCCGGCGGGGATATTTGGGCAAATGTGAAAGGACATGGGCGCGCGCGGTCATGCTGCGGGCCGCTCGGTTGTGGCCTGTCCGGCGGCGAGGGCGATGACGCGCTCTTGCGTGGCTTGTTCGATAGGGAGGATGCCGGCCTGGCGACCCTCGCGCATCACCAGCACACGGTCGGCGAGAGCCAGCACTTCGGGCAGGTCGGAAGAGATGACGAGGATGGCGACGCCTTCGGCTGCGAGTTGGCGGATGATGGCATGGACCTCGGCCTTGGCGCCGACGTCGATGCCGCGGGTCGGTTCGTCGAAGATGAGGACCCTTGGCTTCGTCTCCAGCCATTTCGCCAGCATCACCTTCTGCTGGTTGCCGCCGGAGAGCTTGCCGACCTCGATCAGGCTGTCGGGGGAGCGGATGGCGAGGCGCTTGCGGTAGGCCTCAGACATCGCGGCCTCGGCCTGGCGGTCGATCAGGCCGAAGGGTTTCAGGAGTTTCTTGAGGCTCGCCAGCGAGATGTTGGCGAGGATCGACAAGGGCATCGCGAGGCCAAGCTTGCGGCGGTCTTCCGAGACATAGGCGAGGCCAAGGTCCATTGCCTGCTGCGGGGTGGTGATGCGGACCTGTTGACCGGCCAGCATGATGGTGCCTTCCGTCGCCGGGGCGATGCCGAAGAGGGAGAGCGCGACATCGGTGCGCCGGGCGCCGACGAGACCGGCGAGGCAGAGGACCTCACCCTTGTGGAGATCGAAAGTGATGCCGCGGAAGGTGCCTTGAAGGCCGAGGTCGCGGACGGAGAGCAGGGTCTCGCCATGCGGGTTGGCGGCGGTCTTGACGGCGAAGCTTTCCAGCGCGCGGCCGACCATGTCCTTGACGAGACCGTCCTCGGTGACCTCGGCGATGGGCTTGGTCGAGATGTGCTGGCCGTCGCGGATCACGGTGACGCGGTCGGCGATGCGAAAGATCTCGTCCAGCCGGTGCGAGATGTAGATCACGGCCACCCCCTGCGCCTTCAGCGCACGGGCGATGTCGAGGAGGCGGGCGACCTCATGGGCGGACAGGCTGGCGGTCGGTTCGTCCATGATCAGGACCTTGACCTTCAGGGACAGCGCGCGGGCGATCTCCACGGTCTGCTGTTCAGCGAGGGTCAGGCCCGCAGCGGCGCGGCGGACGTCGAGCTTCACGCCGAGGGGGGCGATGAGGGCATTGGCCTCGCGGGTCAGATCGGACCAGCGCATGATCCGGCCCTTGGCGCGGTTCGAGATGAAGATGTTCTCGGCGACGTTGAGGTCGGGGAAGACCATCGGCTCCTGGTAGATCGCGGCGATGCCTGCGTCCTGGGCGGCCTGGGTGGATTTGAGCGTGACGGGCTGGCCCTCGACCCGGATCGTGCCGCTGTCGGGCTGGTGGACGCCGGTCATGATCTTGATCAGCGTGGATTTTCCCGCGCCGTTTTCGCCGACGATGGCGTGGACCTCGCCGGGGAGGACGGAAAGGCTCATGTCCTTCAGCGCCTGGGTGGCGGCGAAGCTTTTCGACAGGCCTTGAAGTTCCAGGACCGGCTGGGTCACGGGGCGGGTTCCGATTTGAAGAGGTCAGCGAGTGGAGGCCGGGTGCCCCCCACCCCATCCCTCCCCCACAAAGGGGGGAGGGAGGTGCTTTGCCGGGACAGGTCCGGCGAGGTGTCGGGCCGTCTGTAGCGCCTCAGTTGGCGGCGGCTTCGACGTTGTCCTTGGTGTAGACGGTGAACGGCCCCATCAGGATGCGCTTGGCACCGGCGCGGCCGGGGTCTTCCTCGATCTTGAAGCTCCCCATCCGGCCGGCGGTGAATTCCTCACCCACCTCGCCCTTGATGGCTCCGGTGGCGAGAGCATAGGAGGCCTGGTAGGTCAGGTAGCCGAGGTCGACGAAGCTCCACAGCGCGAACTGCGGCGCGCAGCCGTTCAGCGAATAGCTGACCATTTCGGCAGGCAGCCCGAGGCCGGAAACCTTGACCTTCTCGCACAGCCCCTCGTCCTGCATGGCCTTGGCGGCGGCGACGATGCCGACGGTGGTCGGGGCCATGATCACCTTGAGGTCGGGGTATTTGTCGACGAGGCCGAGGGCCTTGTTGTAGGACTCTTCCGACTGGTCGTTGCCGTAGACGACATCCACGAGCTTCAGGTCCTTGTACTTGGCGTCCTCGGCCAGGACCTTCTTCATCGCGTCGATCCAGGCGTTCTGGTTCGCGGCATCCGGGCTGGCGGACAGCACGGCGAATTCGCCCGCGCCACCGGCGAGGTCGAAGGCCATGTCGGCCATCACCGTGCCGATCGAGCCGAAGTCGACCTGCGCCACGAAGAAGGCTTCGCCCGCGCCGTTCGGGATCGGGCTGTCCCAGGTCACGACCTTGGTGCCCGCAGCGGCGGCGGCTTCGGCGGCAGGCGCGATCTGGTCACCCGCGTTGTTCGACAGCATCACCACGTTCTGCTTCTGGGTGGTCGCAGTGGTCAGCATCTCGATCTGCCCGGCGGCGGAGTTTTCCGGGGTCGGGCCGATGAATTCCAGCGTGCCGGTCGAACCAAGCTCTTTCGCGGCTTCCTGCGCGCCGCGGTTGGCCTGGTCGAAGGGCAGGATGCCGAGGAATTTCGGCAGCAGGACGGCGTTCACCGCCTGTCCGGGGGTCGCGGTGACGGGTTCGGCCATCGCGGTCGAGCCCATCAGGGTCGCAAGGCCAGCGGCGAATGCCAAGCCGGTCAGTTTCATCATCATCTGTCAGTTCCTCCCGTTATGGTTTTCCTGCCGCCCCCTCTTCAGGCTGCGGTCAGGACCTTCGCTTGCTTTGGGTCGATCAGGATCACCTCGACACCCAGCTGGCGCAGGTGATCCAGCATGTGCGGCGGTGCGCCGGTGTCGGTGACAAGTGTCGAGACACGGCTCAGCGGGCAGACCACCATGTTGCCGCGCGCCTCGAACTTCGTGCTGTCGGCGACGACGACCAGTTTTTCGGTGCGGCTCAGCAACTTCGCCTCGGCACGCGCCACCAGCGGGTCGCTTTCGATGATGCCCAGCGGCGTGACCGAATAGCAGGACATGAACATCTTCGACGCGGCAAAGTGCTGGATCGCATCCTCGTCGAAGGGCGACAGGATGATCCCGGCCTCGCGGTAAAGCTCGCCGCCAGGCAGGACGACGCGGTTCGCCGAATGGGCGATCAGCTCCTGCGCGATGGGGAAGGAATTGGTCAGAACCTGCATCCGGTGCTGGCGCAGGCATTGCGCCATGAACCAGGTGGTCGAGCCCGCATTCAGGATGATCGAATCGCCGTCCTGGCAGAGATTTGCCGCACCTTGTGCGACGGCCCGCTTCAGGTCGGCGTTCAGGGTCTGGCTGGCGTCGAACGACGGCGCGGTCAGCGGCGTCTGGCCGGAGGCGACCGATTCCGCCCCACCGTGGACGCGCCTCAGCTGGCCCGAGTCTTCCAGCTTGGCAAGGTCGCGGCGCAGGGTGGCGAC
This sequence comes from Tabrizicola sp., assembly GCF_041911175.1. Classification (GTDB taxonomy): domain Bacteria; phylum Pseudomonadota; class Alphaproteobacteria; order Rhodobacterales; family Rhodobacteraceae; genus Tabrizicola. Next base: position 42,488 of record NZ_JAYRPN010000014.1, on the reverse strand, counting down.
CGAGGCACCGGTGATCCCGACCAGGTCGGCCACCCGGACGATCCCCTTGTCCCGGAGGCGGGTCAGGATCAGCTGCCATCTTTCGCGTTCGTGCATCATGAGTGGAAGGCTGTCAGAATCGCTCATATCCGTCAACAAACAATCGCAATGCTGCGTTGCGGAAGAGTCTCTGCGATGCAGAATGCGCCTTTGTGATTGACTGTGAGCGTTTGCCGCCTATCCTGCGGGACAAACCCTTTCAGCCAAAGTTCGGACCGATGACCCAGGAAATCACCCTCAAGTCCCTGTGGGACGACGCTTCCGCCGCCACGTTGGATGAGCCGGGCAAGCTTCTCTATCGGTCGAACCTCTTGGGATCGGACCTGCGAATCACCAACTTCGGCGGCGGCAACACCTCGGCCAAGGTTGCCGCCACCGATCCGCTGAGCGGTGAGGCGGTGGAGGTGCTGTGGGTCAAAGGCTCGGGCGGGGACATCGGGTCGATGAAGCTGGACGGGTTCGCGACGCTGTACATGTCCAGGCTGATGCAGTTGCGGGCGCAGTACCGGGGGCTGGATCAGGAAGACGCGATGGTCGAGGCGCTGGGGCATACGATCTTCAACCTGAACCCCCGCGCGCCGTCGATTGACACCTGGCTGCACGGGTTCGTGCCCTACGCCCATGTCGACCATGTCCACTCCGACGCGGTGATCGCGATTGCGGCCAGCGCCGATCAGGTGCGGCTGACGCAGGAGATTTTCGGCGGTGAGCTTGGCTATCTGCCCTGGCAGCGTCCGGGGATCGACCTGGGGATCAAGCTGGGCCGGATGGCCGAGGAGAACCCGAAGCTGAAGGGCGTGGTGCTGGGGCAGCACGGTTTGTTCACCTGGGCAGACACGGCGAAGGACTGCTACCTGCTGACGCTGGAGATGATCAACAAGGCCGCCGTCTGGCTGGACGCGAACGTCAAGCGGCCAGTGTTCGGGGGCGAGATGGTTCCGGGCTTGGCGGCGGAGGACCGGAGGGCCACGGCGCGACGGCTGATGCCGCTGATCCGGGGGCGGATTTCGGGCGGTGCGCATATGGTGGGGCATTTCACCGATGCGCCGGAGGTGCTGGAATTCGTGAACTCCCGTTCGCTGGACGAACTGGCGCCGATGGGGACGTCCTGCCCCGACCACTTCCTGCGGACGAAGATCAAGCCGCTGATCGTGCCCGCCGATGCAGATGCGAGCGCGCTGGACGGGCTGATCGCGGGCTATCGCGCCGACTATGCTGCCTACTACGACCGCTGCAAGCGGCCCAACTCCCCCGCCATGCGCGACCCAAATGCGGTGATCTATCTGGTGCCGGGCGTGGGGATGCTGTCTTTCGCCAAGGACAAGGCGACGGCGCGGGTCTCGGCGGAGTTCTATGTCAACGCGATCAACGTGATGCGGGGGGCCTCGGGCGTTTCGCAGTATCAGGGCCTGCCGGAGCAGGAGGCCTTCGACATCGAATACTGGCTGCTGGAAGAGGCCAAGCTGCAGCGGATGCCGAAGCCCAAGCCGATGGCAGGCCGGGTGGCCTTCATCACCGGCGGCGCGGGCGGGATCGGCTCGGCAAGCGCCGAACGGCTGCTGCGCGAAGGGTGCAACGTGGTGCTGGCCGACATCGACCAGACCGCGCTGGACGAGGTCGTGGCGGGCTTTGGCAAGCGTTATGGCCGCGACATGGTGCGCGGCGTGCTGATGGACGTGACGAGCGAAGCGGCGGTCATTGCGGCGGTGGAATACACGGTGGCCGAGTACGGCGGGTTGGATGTGCTGGTGAACAATGCCGGGATCACCAGCGCGGCAGCCGTCGAGGATACGACCCTCGCGATGTGGAACAAGACGATGGACATCCTGTCGACGGGGTATTTCCTCGTGGGGCGTGAGGGCTATCGCGTTCTGAAGGCTCAGGGAATCGGCGGGTCGATGGTGTTCATCTCGTCGAAGAACGGGGTGGCGGCGTCGCCGGGTGCCAGCGCCTATTGCACGGCGAAGGCGGCGGAGATTCACCTCGCGCGCTGCATGGCTTTGGAGGGCGCGCCGCTGGGGATCCGGGTCAACGTGGTGAACCCGGATGCGGTGCTGCGCGGATCGAAGATCTGGAAGGGTGAGTGGTCGGAGCAGCGCGCCGCGTCCAACAAGATCGCGGTTTCCGAACTGGAGGAGCACTACCGCAAGCGGAGCCTGTTGCAGCGGTCGGTCTTCCCCGAGGATATCGCGGAGGGGGTTTTCTTCTTCGCCTCCGACCTCTCGGCGAAATCGACGGGGAATTTCCTGAACGTGGACGCGGGCAATGCCGTGTCCTTCACGCGCTGAGGGGGCGGGGATGCTGATTTCCGAAGATCTGGTCGGGTCGCTGAACGACGCCGCGCGGGTGGCGCATGAGGATGAGTTCGGCGCTTTGGGGCGTAAGCTTCAGCGCCGGGGCGTGGACATCGAGGCGCTGGTGATCCGAGCAATGGCCTGGTCGGTCGCGGTGCCGACTTGGGGTGTGGGGACCGGGGGGACGCGCTTCGCCCGCTTCCCCGGCAAGGGAGAGCCGCGCAATATCCACGACAAGCTGGCCGATTGCGGGGTGATCCAGCAGCTGACGCGCGGGACGCGAACGGTCAGCCCGCATATCCCGTGGGACAAGGTTTCCGACTACAACGCCCTGCGGCAAGAGGCGGCGCAGTACGGGCTGGGGTTCGATGCGGTGAATTCGAACACCTTCCAGGACCAGGCGGATGAGAGGCTTTCGTATCGGTTTGGATCGTTAGCGAACGTCCGTTCGGATATCCGGGCGCAGGCGGTGGCGCATAACATCGAATGCATCGAGATCGGTAAGGCCCTTGGCGCACCTGCGCTGACGGTGTGGATCGGCGACGGGACCAACTTTGCCGGGCAGCAGAGCCTTGGGGGCATGTTCGAGGCCTATCTGTCGGCAATGGAACAGGTCTATGCGGCCCTGCCCCCGAATATGGCGATGTTCATCGAGCACAAGATGTATGAGCCGGCGTTCTATTCGACGGTGATCAGCGACTGGGGTTCGTCGCTGATGGCGGCGCAACATCTGGGGCCGCAGGCGAAATGCCTCGTCGACCTTGGCCACCACGCGCCCAATGTGAACATCGAGCAGATCGTGGCGCGGCTGGTCCATGTCGGGCGGTTGGCGGGGTTCCACTTCAACGACTCCAAATACGGGGATGACGATCTGGATAGCGGCTCGGTCGATCCGTTCCGCCTGTTCCTGGTCTTCAACGAACTGGTCGAGGCGGAATTGCGCGGGGCCAAGGGCTTTGCGCCCTCCTACATGATCGACCAGAGCCACAACGTCACCGACCCGATCGAAAGCCTGATGGCGTCGGCGGTGGAGATCGCGCGCGCCTATGTTCAGGCCTCTCTGGTGGACAGAAAGGCTCTGACGCAGGCGCAGGAGGCCAACGACGTGATGGCCGCGCATCGCACGCTGAAAGCCGGGTTCCTGACCGATGTCTCGCCGATCCTGGCGGAAGCGCGGATGCGGCAGGGCGGGGCTTATGACCCCATCGCGGCCTATCGCGCCAGCGGCTACCGCGACCGGGTGGCGAAGGAGCGGCCCGAGGTGAAGGGATCCTCGTCCGGCATCGTCTGAGTTCGGGCCGGAGGGGAGGCCGGTTGGATGCAGAAGCACTCGATCATCGACGAAAGCCACGCCTTCTGGGATGAGGTGGTGCTGCCCCTATTGGCCGCCCGTTTCCCGGCGGAGACGGCGCAGATGGCCGCAGGTGTCTTCGGCTACGGGTCGGAGGTGCTGCGGCTGGACGATGTGTATTCCGCCGACCACCACTTCGGGCTGCGGGTGAACGTCCTGCTGCCAGAAGAGCTGATGAACACGCGCGGGGCGGCGATCGAGGATGCGCTGGCCGAAGGGTTGCCGTCCGCGTGGCGGGGCCGGGAGTTGCGCGAGGGCTATACCCGGACCAAGGGCGTGGCGCTGGGATCGCTGGAGCATCACCTGCGGTCGACCATCGGGCTTGATGCGCCGCCGAACAGTTATTCACAATGGCTGTCGATCCCCGAGGAAGACGTGATGCACATCACCGCCGGGGAGGTCTGGCATGACCCCTCGGGCCGATTCTCGGCGGTGCGGGAGGCGTTGGCGGGCTATTACCCGGAGGAGGTCCGGCTGCGGCGGCTGGCGCATTGGTGTCGGTATTTCAGCGGCATGGGGGTCTATGCGCTGAAGCGGGCGCTGCTGCGCGAGAACGAGCTTTACGCCAGTACCACCTTTGCCCGCTCCTTGCGCTGGGGCGTACAGATGGCCTTCCTGCTGGACCGGCAATACTACCCCTATGACAAGTGGCTGGCCACGATGTTCCACCGCCTGCCCCGGATGGGCGCGCGGCTGGCCGCCATCGTCGAGGAAGCCCCGAAGCTTTCGACCTCGTGGGAGCGGAAGCTCGACCTGCTGCACCAGATGTCGGACGTGCTGGATCAGGCGATGGTGGAAGACGGGCTGATCGCCCCGCATCCGCGCTACAGGGTCTCGGCAACCTCGGGCTACCGGCTGCTGGAATCGGCCTATGCCGAGCTGATCCGCAAATGTCCGGTCGAGATCCGGGGCGTGGTTCCGCAATGGGAACAGGTGCATTGGGAGGGGTTCCATTCCGAATTCGTCGCCGGGGTGGGGCTGGAGGACTGGCGGCGCATGCTGCTTCTGGAGGAATGCGAATGAACGGTTATGAACGGGTGATGGCCACGATCAACCACCAGCCGGTGGACCGCACGCCCATCGACTGCTGGCTCTACCAGAAGCAGTTCCTGGAGCGGCTGGAGGCAGACTACGGCCCGCGTGAGAAGTTCATCGAGGAATTCGGGATCGACGTCTTCGTCGGTTTGATGCCCTTTCCGAACCAGCACGGCCGCCGCTTCGACATCCACGAGCTGGCCGATGTGCCGCTGGAGGACCCGCGCGATCCGAAATGGCTGAACTTCACCGACTGGAACTATGATTTCGGCGGCACCAACATCGCCACCGCGATCCGCGACCACAAGGGCAAGCGCTGCGTGTTGGCGCATTGCTGGGGGATGGTGGAGGGGACTTCGAGCTTTCTCGGGATCGAGAACTGCTGGATGAACCTGGGCGGCAACCCCGACCTGATGGCCGGTTTCTTCGACCGCTACGCCGACTGGCTGTGCGTGCAGGTCGACCAGATGATCGAGGCGGGCGTCGACATGATGACGCTCTCGGACGACTGGGGATCGAACGGGACGATGCTGTTCTCGCCGAAGTCCTGGCGGAAGTTGATCAAGCCCTATGCGATGCGGGTGGTGCAGCACGCAAGATCCAGGGGGATGCCGGTCAATCTGCATTCGGACGGCTACATCCTGCAAGTCGTCGATGACATCATCGAGATGGGCTACACCTCCTGGCATCCGGTGCAGGAAAGCGCCGGGATGGACCCGCGTGAGGTCAAGGCGAAATGGGGCGACAAGATCGTCATCTACGGCTCGCTCGACGTGGTGGACGGGCTGTTGAAATACGACGGCGACGAGCTGGACGAGTACATCACCGAACGCTTCGGCATCTATGCCCCCGGCGGCGGGTTCATCTTCAACGGCGGGCATTTCATCCAGCCGGACATTCCGCCCGCGCGGCTGGTCCGGGCCTATCGGCTGGTGAACAAGCTGGCAGCGCAATACGGGACGCTGCAGTGAAGGCTCCTGACGGGACGCACTGGATCGGCCCGGCGCATCCGTTCGACTTGCGCGACGTTTATGTGAACTTTCGTGCGGATATCGAGATCGATATTATCCCTGCAGAGGCGATCCTTCGCTTGTGCGCCGACAGCCGCTATCGCCTTTGGATCAACGGGGTGTTCGTCGGTCGCGGCCCAGAGCGGTCCTGGCCTACATCGATGGCCGTTGACGAACGGTTGATCGGAAACCACCTGCGCCTCGGCGTGAACCGGATCGCGGTTCAGGTCTATTCCCCCGGCTATTCTCATTTCGCCTATGTCCATCGCGGCGCCTGTGGGCTGATCGGCTGGCTGGAGCTGGCCGGACGGGTCGTGCTGACCACCGGACCGGGCTGGAAGGCGCGGCGGGATGCGTCGTGGTCGGATCGGGTGGACCGGGTGTCGATCTACGGAACGGGCATCGAGGACCGCAACCTTGGGCTGGAGGAGGCTTGGATCGAAGCCGACGCCTCTGCCTGGGATGCCGTCCGGGTGGTGCAGGAGGCGGAAGGACCGATCTGGCATCGCCTGCGGCCCCGCGCAACCGCCTTGCCGGTGGAGGGCGTGCAGGCTCTGGATAGGCCCTGGCAGGTGCGGGTGGGTCCGGCAGTTGCGGTGTCGGATGATCCGCACAGCGACCTGCGAAAAGCATTTTCACTTTCCTCGGAAACCCCCGCCCCCGCCCTTCTCCCACGCGGGGCCTCGGCGATCTGGATCTTCGACCTGGGCGAAAGCCGCGCCTGTCTGGCGGGCGTGGAAGTGACCGCCTCGGGGGGAGAGCGCCTGCTGATCTCTTACGCCGAGAAGCTGCGGGAGGGCGACCTCCTGCTTTCCGACCCCGCGACCTACTGCCGGATGCGCCCGACCGACCGCTTCACCCTGCGCCCCGGTTGGCAGCTGGTGGAGGGCTTCACGCCCCGCGGCGCGCGCTATCTGGTCTTTGCGCTGGAGGGCGGCGGCGTTTCTCTCGCGCCCAGGTTCCATGTCCGCCTGCCGGTGACGCCGGTGGAGGAACGGCCCCTGCCCTCGTTGCACCCGGAACTTAAGGCCGTCGCGGAGTTGTGTCGCCGCACCACGCTCAACTGCCTGCAGGATGGTTTTGTCGACGGGGTCTGGCGCGAGTCGAGCCTGTGGGTTGGCGATGCTGTCGCGCAGGATTGGGCGCTGCGGGCGATCTCCGACGATCCCCGACCGCTGCTCTTCACCATCGACATGGCGGCAGAAGGCGCGGATGCCGAGGGGTTCCTGCCGAGCGTGCTGCCGGGGGAGGTTCCGGCCTATGCGGTGACGGATTACAACTTCAGCTGGGTCGAACTTCTGGCCGGTTGCGCGACGCATCCCGGTATTTCCGAGCCGGAAGCGATCTGGCAGCGACATTGGGGAACGCTGACCCGCATGCTGGAGCGGATGGCGACGCACCTGGGGCCGGACGGCCTGTTGCGCAATCCGCCGGGGCGCAGGCTTTTCCTCGACTGGTCGCCGATGAGCCGGGCGGAGCCGAACCTCACCCTGAACCTGCGGAACCTGCATGCGCTAAGGCTGGCGGCGGGGCTGGCGGAGAAGGTGGGCCGGACGGCGGATTGGGCAGCACAGGCAGGTGATCTGGCTCAGGCGTTGCAGGGGCATCGCGCTGCGGACGGCTGGCGCGAAAGTCCCGGCGGGGAGGCGGCAAGCCAGCTGGCTCTGGCGCTGCTGATCCTGACCGGGATGGTCGAGGGGCCGGAGGCGAGCGCGCTGGCGGACCGGATCATTGCGCGGTCACTGGACCTGAGGGATGAGGCCCTGCCAGGCCAGCCTGCCCTCGCCAGCCCCTTCATGCACCACTATCTTTTCCTTGCACTGCAACAGCTTTGCCGCCGCAAGGACATCCACGCCATCATCGCCGCCCGCTGGGGCCGCTGGGCGCGCGAAGGCCGACCGACCACGCCGGAGAACTGGTCGATCGACTTCCCCGACGGGTCGGCCTGCCACGGCTTCTCGGCACACCCGCTGGGGTGGCTTTAGAAGTCCAGATGCTCGACGCTGAGCGCGTTCTGCTGGATAAAATCGCGGCGCGGCTCCACCACATCGCCCATCAGCTTGGAGAAGATGTCGTCCGCCTCGGCCAGGTCGTCGACCTTGACCTGCAACAGCGTCCGCGCCTCGGGGTCGAGCGTGGTTTCCCAGAGCTGATCCGGGTTCATCTCCCCAAGGCCCTTGTAGCGCTGGAGCGTGAGGCCCTTCTCGCCTTCGGCCAGAATGGATTTCAACAGGTCGATCGGCCCGTGGATCGCCTGCTCGCGGTCCTTGCGGACAAGGCGCGCGGGGTCGCGGTAGATATCGCGATGCTGGCCCGCCAGCTGTGAGAGCTTGCGCGCCTCCGACGAGCGCAGGACCGCGCCGTCGAGCGTGCGCAACTCCTCGACCCCGCGCAGGATGCGGGAAAGCCGGATGCCGTGGTCCTGGGTGATCCGGCCCTGCCAGCCGCGCTCGAACTCTGGCGCGATCAGGTTCAGGCGTTTGGCCACCGTGTCGGCGACAAGTTGCAGGTCGTCATCCGCCCGGCCCGGGTCGAAAGCCCCGGCCAGCGCCGCCTGTTCCAGAATCGCGCGGGGATAGTGCGTCGGGAAGGCGTCGAGCACCCGGCGGAACTGGCGCGCGCCTTCGATCACCCGGGCGAGGTCGTTGCCCGCGATCTCGGTGCCGTCGGTCAGGCGCAGGACCGCGCCTTCGGTGCCCATCTCGACCAGATAGTCATCCAAGGCGGCCTGATCCTTCAGGTAGACCTCGGACTTGCCGCGCGCGACTTTGTACAGCGGCGGCTGCGCGATGTAGAGATAGCCGCCCTCGATCAGCTGCGGCATCTGGCGGAAGAAGAAGGTCAGCAGCAGCGTGCGGATATGGGCGCCGTCGACGTCGGCGTCGGTCATGATCACGACCTTGTGGTAGCGCAGCTTGCCGATGTCGAATTCATCGCGACCGATCCCGGTGCCAAGCGCGGTGATCAGGGTGCCGATTTCCTGCGACGAGAGCATCCGGTCGAAGCGGGCGCGTTCCACGTTCAGGATCTTGCCGCGCAGGGGCAGGACGGCCTGATTGCTGCGGCTGCGCCCCTGCTTGGCGCTGCCCCCCGCCGAGTCGCCTTCGACGAGGAAGAGTTCGGATTTCGACGGATCCCGCTCCTGGCAATCGGCCAGTTTGCCGGGCAGCGAGGCCACGTCCAGTGCGGTCTTGCGCCGGGTCAGCTCGCGCGCCTTGCGGGCGGCTTCGCGGGCCAGCGCGGCCTCGACGATCTTGCCGACGATGATCTTCGCGGGGCCGGGGTTCTCCTCGAACCATTCCGCCAGCTTTTCGTTGACCAGGTTCTCGACTGCCGGGCGGACCTCGGAGCTGACCAGCTTGTCCTTGGTCTGGCTGGAGAATTTCGGGTCCGGCACCTTGACCGAAAGGACGCAGGTCAGCCCCTCACGCGCGTCGTCGCCGGTGAAATCCACCTTCTCGCGCTTGGCGATGCCGGAAGACTGGGCGTAGCCGGTGATCGTCCGGGTCAGCGCGCCGCGGAATCCGGCCAGATGCGTGCCGCCGTCGCGCTGCGGAATGTTGTTTGTGAACGGCAATACGGTTTCGTGGTAGCTGTCGTTCCACCACATCGCGACCTCGACCCCGATGCCGTTCTTCTCGCCGACCATGTAGATCGGTTCCGGCATGACGGCGGTTTTCGAGCGGTCGATGTATTTCACGAATTCCCGCACGCCGCCTTCGTAGAACAGCTCAACCTTCTGCGGTTCGGCATGGCGTTCGTCCTCCAGGATGATCCGCACGCCGGAGTTCAGGAAGGCCAGCTCCCGCAGCCGGGTTTCCAGCGTCTTGAAGCTGTAATCAAGGTTGGAGAAAGTCCCGTCCGGCCGGTTGATCTTGGCCGAGGCAAGAAAGCGCACCTCGGTCCCGCGCTTGCCGGGGGCGGGGCCGACCTCGTGGACATGCACCGTGCACTCGCCATCCTCGAACCGCGCCCGGTATTCGGTATCGTTACGCCAGACGATCAGCTCCAGCCATTCCGACAGCGCGTTGACCACCGACACGCCCACGCCGTGCAAGCCGCCCGAGACCTTGTAGGCGTTCCCGCCCTCATCCGTGTTGTTGAACTTCCCGCCCGCGTGCAGCTGGGTCATGATGACCTCGGCGGCCGAAACGCCTTCCTCGGGGTGGATGTCGACCGGGATGCCGCGGCCGTTGTCGAAGACGGAAACGCTGTCATCGGCGTGGATCTTCACCACCACCGCCGTCGCGTGGCCCGCCAGCGCCTCGTCGATGCCGTTGTCCACGACCTCGTACACCATGTGGTGCAGGCCCGAGCCATCGTCGGTGTCGCCGATATACATGCCGGGCCGCTTGCGAACAGCCTCCAACCCTTTGAGAACCTTGATGGAATCGGCGCCGTATTCGGCGGGCTTCTTGGGCGCTTCGGCCATGCGTGGGGAACCCTTGTCGTTGCGCGCGATTTATAGCGGTTCGGGGCGGGAATGTCACCCCTGAGCCACCAGATTTGGTAGCTACAGGAAGGGGATCACCAACCCGACGCCGATCAGCAGGATACCCGAGCCGACGTTCAGCCGATGCACGCTTTCCGGGCTGGACAGCAGCTGCCGCGCCCGGTCAAGGAAAAGGGCCAGACCCAGGTTCCCTGCCATCGGCACCGCCGCCGAAATCGCGATGATCACCGCCACATCGGGGGCGGTCAGGCGCTCCAGCGTGAAGAAGCCGGGCAGCGCCCCCATGTAGAACAGGATCGCCTTCGGGTTGCCGATCACCGCCGCGACGCCCACCGAAAAGCCCGCCCACATGCCGGGCCGGGTCAGGCGGCTGTCGGCGTTCAGGGTGGCGGCGGGCTTGCGGATCAAGAGGTATCCCATGACCAGGAAGATCGCCGCCGCCACCCAGCGCAGGACCTGTAGGAAGTCGCCATAGGCGCTTTCGATCCAGGTAAGGCCCAGGATCGCGGTCAGCGGCCAGACCAGATCGCCGATGGCGACACCGATCGCCAGCGGCCAGGCGGCGGCAAAGCCACCCGACAGGGCGCGGGCCGTCAGCGCCACCCAGACCGGCCCGGGAACCGCCCAGAGGCCCGCCATGCCAAGCGCGTAAAGGAGGAGTTCATGAAACGAAACGCTCATTCGGTTATTCCATCGTGATCTGTGAACCGGCCCCGGACTCGCGGACGGTGAAGGACTGGCCCCGGTTGCCCAGGGCGGCAAAAAGCCCGGCTTCGGTGCCGGTCATCAGGGCCTGTGCGCCAAGCGCGCAGATTTCGTCGTAGAGCGCGGCGCGCCGGACCTCGTCAAGATGGGCGGCAACCTCATCGAGCAGCAGGATCGGCGATTGGCCCAGGTCCTGCGCCAAAGCACGGGCATTGGCGAGGATCAGGCTGATCAGCAGCGCCTTCTGCTCCCCCGTCGAACACTGGTCGGCGGGCGCATCCTTGGCGGTGTAGCGGGCCAGCAGGTCGGCGCGATGCGGGCCGATCAGGGTGCGCCCGGCAGCGATGTCACGGCGACGGCCCTCGGCCAGCGCAAGCGCAAGGTCGTGCGGTTCCTCACTGCCCTCCGGCCCGGTCAGTTTCAGCTCGGCAGAGGGAAAGGCGCTGGCCGGATCGGCGGCGGCAGCAATGCGGGCGATGGCGGCGCGGCGGTGGGCGGTGATCGCTTCGCCCGCCTCGGCCATCTGGGCTTCCAGCGCCGCATACCACTGCGCATCCGTCACCTGATCCTTGATCAGCCGGTTCCGGTCGCGCATCGCCTTTTCGTATGTGAGCGTCTGTTCGGCATGCTCGGGGAAGAAGCTGAGCGTCAGCCGGTCAAGGAAGCGGCGGCGGCCCTCGGCAGCCTCGATCCAGAGCCGGTCCATCGCCGGAACCAGCCACAACACGCGCAGCACCCGGCCAAGGCTGGCCTGCGTGGCGGCCTTGCCGTCAATGCGGACCTGCCGCGCCTCGCCGGGTTCGGCCCAGGTTTCCAGCTCATGCGACGCGCCAAGGCCCCGGACCTGGGCGCTGATCTTCCACCCCACCGCCTCGGGCTTGCGGGCCAGGTCCTCGGCTCCGGCACGGCGCAGGCCCCGACCGGGCGACAGCAAGGACACTGCCTCCAGCACATTGGTCTTGCCCGCACCATTCGGCCCGACAATGGCCACAGGGCGGGTGTCAAAGACCAGCCGCGTCGCCCGGTGGCTGCGGAAATGCGACAAGGCGAGGGTTTCGATCGCCAGACCGCCCACCGGATTTCCCTTTCAGACCAGACGTCTAAGCGCGGGTCAGACCCGCATCGGCATGACGACGTAGACCGCCGAGGTGTCATTGCCTTCGCGCATCAGGGTGGGGTCGGCGGCCGAGTTGAACAGGAACACCGCATTCTCGCGGTCGACCTGGCTGGCGATTTCCAGAAGGTATTTCGCGTTGAACCCGATCTCCAGCCGCTCGTCGCCATAGGCCACGGCAAGCTCTTCCTCGGCGGCCCCGCTGTCCGGCGAGTTGACCGACAGCACCAGCCGGTCCTCCTCCAGCGACAGCTTCACCGCGCGCGAACGCTCCGACGACACGGTCGCCACCCGGTCGACCGCCTTGGCGAATTCGGACGCGTCCACTTCCAGCTTGCGGGTGTTCCCGGTCGGGATGACGCGGGTATAGTCGGGGAAGGTGCCGTCGATGACCTTCGAGGTCAGGGTGATGGCGGGCGTGGCAAAGCGAACCTTCGTTTCGGAAACCGAGACGGCGATGGTCGCCTCGTCATCATCCAGCAGTTTCCGCAACTCGCCCACCGTCTTGCGCGGCACGATCACGCCCGGCATTCCGTCGGCGCCCTCCGGCAGGGGTGCGTCGATGCGGGCCAGACGATGGCCGTCGGTCGCGACGCAGCGCAGGACCTTGCCACCTTCGCCTTGGCTGACATGCATGTAGACGCCGTTCAGGTAATAGCGCGTCTCCTCGGTGGAGATCGCGAATTTCGCCTTGTCGAACAGCCGCCGCAGGTCCGGCGCCTTGGCCGAGAAGTTGGAGGAATATTCGCTGGTCGCCATCACCGGGAAGTCTTCCTTTGGCAGGGTCGCCAGACTGAAGGTCGACCGGCCCGCCATGATGGTCAGCCGGCCCGAGGCGGCGTCCTCGGCCAGGTTCACCAGCGCGCCGTCAGGCAGCTTGCGGACGATCTCGTGCAGCATCACGGCGGAAACCGTGGTCGCCCCGGCGCGCTCGACCATCGCGGGGGCGCGGTCCACCACCTCGATGTCCAGGTCGGTGGCGCGGAAGGAAACCTGGTTGCCCTCGGCCTCGATCAGCACGTTCGCGAGGATCGGGATCGTGTTGCGGCGTTCGACCACCGATTGCGCCTGCGCCAGCGCCTTGAGCAAAGTGGCGCGTTCGATGCTGAGCTTCATCATATCCCCCTGCCGACCCGTCAGGGACAGCGAATTTGTCCGGTTTTCACCGGGTCACAACCGTTTTGTGGACTGTGCGTAGGATTGTCGGGGCCGTCAAGGGCGGCCCCGATCTCAACCCTGCAGAAGACGGCGCAGAAGCTGCAGATCGTCGGAAAGCTGACTGTCGGTGGTCATCAGCTCTTCGATCTTGCGCACGCCATGCATGATCGTGGTGTGATCCCGGCCACCGAAGCGACGGCCGATTTCCGGCAAGCTGCGCGGGGTCAGCTGCTTCGACAGATACATCGCCACCTGCCGCGGGCGGGCGATGGTCCGCAGCCGCTTCGGGCCGATCAGGTCGGACAGGCGGACGTTGTAATGCTCGGCCACCTTGCGCTGGATTTCCTCGATGGAAAGTTTCCGGTCCGAGGAACGCAGGATATCGGCCAGGCAGTCCTGGGCAAGGTCCAGCGTGATCTCGCGACCGACCAGCGAGGCGAAGGCGAAAAGCCGGGTCAGGGCGCCCTCCAGCACGCGGACGTTGGTGGTGATCCGATGCGCGAGGAACTCCAGCACGCCATCGGCCAGCACCAGCCCGCGATACTGGTTGCGGTAGTGGTCGACCTTCTGCTGCAGGATGCCGAGGCGAAGCTCATAGTCGGTGGGGTGCAGGTCCACCACCAGCCCGCATTGCAGGCGCGACTTGATCCGCTCCTCCAGGTCCTTGATCTCGCCCGGCGCGCGGTCGGCGGAGATGACGATCTGCTTGTTCGCATCGACCAGGGCATTGAAGGTGTGGAAGAATTCCTCCTGTGTCGAATCCTTCCCCGCGATGAACTGAACGTCGTCGACCATCAGCACGTCGACCGACCGGAACAGCTCCTTGAAATCCATCACCTGCCGGTCGCGCAGCGCCTGCACGAAGCGGTACATGAACTGCTCGGCGGACAGATACAGCACGCGCAGCTCGGGGCGGCGGGCCTGAAGCTCATGCGCGATGGCATGCATCAAGTGAGTCTTGCCGAGACCGACACCGCCATAAAGAAACAGCGGGTTGAACGTCACCGGCCCGCCCTCGGCCACCCGTCGGGCGGCGGCATGGGCCAGCTCGTTGGGCTTGCCGACGACGAAGCTGTCGAAGGTGAAGCGGGCATCCAGCGGCGCGCCCGGCAGGTCCTCGTTTGCGGCGCGTTGAGCGACAGGCTTGGCGACAGGCTTGGCGGCGGGCTTGGCGGTAGGGCGCGCGGAGGCAGGCGCGGCCCCCACGGCGAACTCGACGCGGTCAACCGTGGCTCCGGTGCTGGCGAGTTGCGAGCGGATATGGTCGCCGTAGTTGCGCTGCACCCAGTCGCCGAAAAAGATCGTCGGCACTTCGAAGCGCGCAACGCCGTTCTTCAGCTGCGACAGCTTCAGCGGTTCGATCCAGGTTGCGTAATTATGCTTGCCGACCCGCTTGATCAGCTCTTCCCGAACCTGCCCCCAGGTTTCATTTGTCATTCTTTGACCTGTCAAAATACGAACCGGTGCAATCCGGCCCTGCCCTGTTCCGTCCCAGACGAGCCACCCCGACCAAGCCGCCCGATAGGCCGCCTGCGGGCCAAGGGAACACCGGCTTGTCAGCGGGACGGAACAACGCATGCCACACCTGCCGGATCGCCAGCAGCCAGGCATCGCGTGATGGGGCAGCTTGGATGCTGCCTCCAACTCTTTGATCGCAAAAGGAAAACTCAGATCCAATGGCGCGGCAGGCGCCCAATCCGTGCAGCAGCTTCCCTTTGCAACCCGTTCATGTCCCCCAGGACGAAGTGAATCGCAGGGTCACGCTAGCAAGCCGCGCGCGGCGTCTGCAACCGAACAACGCGCTTGACAGAGATTCCCCAAAATCGAATCCGAAGGCTCTGGCAAATCGGCAACGGAGGGCTGGTTTCGCTGCCGGGACCGGCGCGAAAATGCCGAAGGGCGCGCCTTTGCAGGCACGCCCTTCGCTGTTCCGGATTCGGTCCGTCGGGCCGGTCAGGCCTTGACGACGGCCTTCACGCGCGATGCGAGGCGCGACATTTTGCGCGCAACGGTGTTCTTGTGCAGCACGCCCTTGGTCACGCCACGGGCGAGTTCCGGCTGGGCGGCCTTCAGCGCGGCGGCAGCAGCCTCGCCGTTGCCCGAGGCGATGGCTTCCTCGACCTTGCGCAGGAAGGTGCGGATGCGCGAACGGCGCGCCTTGTTGACGGCATAGCGGGCTTCCGACTGGCGGGCGCGTTTCTTGGACTGTTCAGTATTGGCCATTCTAGGCTTCCTTGCGGTCTATCGGTTTCAAATCTG
Organism: Tabrizicola sp.; assembly: GCF_041911175.1. Taxonomy (GTDB): domain Bacteria; phylum Pseudomonadota; class Alphaproteobacteria; order Rhodobacterales; family Rhodobacteraceae; genus Tabrizicola. Next base: position 27,070 of record NZ_JAYRPN010000014.1, on the reverse strand, counting down.
TCGCACGAAAGACCAGAAGGCCCCATCCCGAGGGAAGGGTCTGTTTCTTGCCTAAGCGGGCCCACGCGCATGTGGGGCGGCCTATAGGGCAGTTCGGCGGGAAAGGAAAGCCCCCTGCTCGTCGGGACCTTCGTTCCTCACGGCGGCTCTCCGACGGGGACGTGCGTCGAACGCGGCGGCCCGCGCTAGCGGTCGCGGAACTGCGGCTGGCGCTTTTCCAGGAAGGCGGCCATGCCCTCCTTCTGGTCCTCGGTGCCGAACATCGCGTGGAACATCCGGCGCTCGAACAGCAGACCCTCGGCCAGGCTGGTTTCCTGCGCCCGGTTCACGCATTCCTTGACCACCATCGCGGTGACAGCCGATTTCTCGACGATCTTCTCCGCAGCCTTCATCACCTCTTCCATCAGCCGCGTTGCCGGGAAGACCCGGCTGACCAGCCCGGACCGCTCGGCCTCGGCGGCATCCATGAAACGGCCGGTCAGGTGCATGTCCATCGACTTCGACTTGCCCACCGCCCGGGTCAGCCGCTGGGTGCCGCCCATCCCGGCGACGATGCCAAGGTTGATCTCGGGCTGGCCGAATTTCGCCGTATCCGCGGCGATGATGAAATCGGCGAGCATCGCCAGCTCGCAACCGCCGCCCAGGCAATAGCCGGACACCGCCGCGATCACCGGCTTCCTTGCGCGGGCGATGACCTGCGCCTCGGGGCCGAAGAGATCATCGAAATAGACGTCGATGAAGCCCTTCTCGGCCATTTCCTTCACGTCGGCCCCGGCGGCAAAGGCCTTTTCCGAGCCGGTGATGACGATGCAGCGCACCCGGTCATTCGCTTCCGCCGCCGTCACCGCCGCCGCAAGCTCGCGCATCAGGGTGGAGTTCAGCGCGTTCATCGCTTCGGGGCGGTTCAGCCGGATCACCGAGACATAGTCCTCGATCTCGACGATCAGCGTATCATAGGCCATGTCGGCCTCCTTCATGGCAGTCAGGAAGGGGGACTCCTACCACCCCTGCGCGGCTTGGCAAGTCACCTCTGGCAGGCCGGGCACCAGAAGGAGGACCGACCGGACTGCACGGTGCGGGTGATCGTGCCGAAGCAGCCGGGGGTCTCGCAGGGCTGGCCTTCGCGGTCATAGACCTGGAAATGCTTGGAGAAATAGCCAAGCTCGCCATTCGCCTGCCGGAAGTCGCGCAAGCTTGACCCGCCCGCTTCGATGGCTTCGGCCAGCACGTCGCGGATGATCGGCACGAGGGCATGTGCTTCGGGCTGCGAAAGATCCCCCGCCAGCCGCAGCGGGCTGATCCGCGCGCGATACAGCGTCTCGGCGACATAGATGTTGCCCAGCCCCGCGACGATGCCCTGGTCCAGAAGCGCGGCCTTGATCGGGGTCCTGCGCCCCTTCAGCCGCCCGGCGAGATATGGCTCGTTGAAATCATTGCCGAAGGGCTCCGGCCCCAGCCCCTTCAGCAGCATATGCTCCGCCGCCCGGTCCGTCGGCACCAGGTCCATCGCCCCGAAGCGGCGGGCATCGTTGAACGTGATCCGCGCGCCGGAATCCATGTGCAGCACCACATGGTCATGCTTCTGCGGCGCCGGGTGATCGTGGTGGAAGCCGCCAATCCGGGCGCCCGAGACCAGCATCCGCCCCGACATCCCCAGATGCACGAGCAGCGTCTCGCCGGATGCGAGGTCGGCCAGCAGGTATTTCGACCGCCGCCGCAAGGCTGCGACCTTTTGCCCCGTCAGCCGCTCTGCCATCCGGTCCGGCAGGGGCCAGCGCAGGTCGGGGCGGTTGACCTCGGCCCGCGCGATCACCGCGCCCTCCAGCACGGGCAGCAGGCCACGGCGGACGGTTTCGACTTCGGGCAGTTCGGGCATTCAGACCTCGTGCAGGACGGCTTCCGCCTTTTCCCGCAACGCGGCGCAACCCACAACATGCTTGTGCACCTGCGGCCGCGTCGGGGTCTTGCCGCGCCAAGGAAAGGGGCGCCCGAAGGCACCCCCCGCAAGGCTCAGGCCTTGGCGAAGCGCAGATAGGGCAGCTTGATGTCCAGCTCGCCGAAACGCTCCTTCGCCTGATCGTTGTTCAGGGACAGCGCGACGATCACATCCTGCCCCGGCACCCAGTTGGCGGGCGTCGCCAGCGGCACGCCGTCGGTCTTCTGCACTGCGTCCAGCGCGCGCAGGATTTCCGCGAAGTTGCGGCCCACCGACATCGGGTAGGTCATCGTCAGCCGCACCTTCTTGTCCGGCCCGATGATGTAGACCGTCCGCACCGTCGCCGAATGGGCCGGCGTGCGGCCTTCGGTCGGCAGGTAGTAGTCCGCAGGCAGCATGTCATAGGCCTTGGCCACCGTCAGGGACGAATCGTCGATGATCGGAAAATCGGCCGAAGCGCCGCCGACGGCCTCGATATCGCGCTTCCATTTCTCGTGGTCCTGCACCGAATCCACCGACACGCCGATCACCTTGGTCTTGCGCTTCTTCCATTCGTCGGCCAGCTGCGCGACCGCGCCGAATTCCGTGGTGCAGACCGGGGTGAAATCGCGCGGGTGGCTGAAGATGATCGCATAGCTGTCGCCCAGCCAGTCGTGGAACCGGATGGTCCCTGCCGTGCTTTCGGCGGTGAAGTCGGGGGCGATATCGTTGATGCGGACGGCCATGTGAACCTCTTCGGTTGGAATCCTGTCTGGTGGCGAACATAGGCCGATCGGAACAGGGTTTCATCCCCCCGCGTCAATCCGGGGTCAAATAGGAAGGTCTTTCCAGCCAGAACCGCAGGAACAGCACAGGCGTTCCGTCCCGGAACCGGCAAGCTCAGTCGAACGTTCCCGTCACCCGGCCGAACAGCATGAAGGCCCGCGCGGTGCGGGTGTCGGCCAGATCGGCGAGTTCGGCATCGGTCGCGTTCGGCTCGAAGGCCGCGACGGTCTTGTCGAAGGCGCGCAGGAAATGGTGTGCCGCATCGCGGAAGACCGGGTCCGACTTCATCCGTCCCGCCGTCAGCGCCAGCGAGGCCCGGTCGCGGATGCCGCCCAGCGCCGCGATGGACCGGCCTCGCTCACCGGCAGCAAAGCGCCGCCACAGGTCCGGCTGGCACAGGTCGGGTTGCAGGTCGTCCATGTAGATGCCGTCCTGGCTGAGCAGCGTCAGCACATCCTGCGCCGCCCGGATCAACTTGGACGAGGTCCGGTCCTCCAGCGCCAGCCGCAACGCGCGGAAGCCCTCCTTGTCCTCGGGCGTTTCGGGGAATTGCAGAGCGCGGATGAAATCAGCGACCGACAGCGGCGGGCGGAATTCCTCGGCCGGGGTGCCAAGCGCCAACCGCGGTTCCTCGGCGGTCGGTTCAGCCTGCGGCGTCACCAGCGCGGCCTTGCGATCCGCCGAGGGCACCGACAGCGCGCTGTCCCGCCGCGAGCTGAATGTCGCCAGCACCGTCTCAGCCTGCCGGGTCGAAGCGGCAATTTCGTCGATCTTGCGCTCCACCGAAGGCTTCAGCCCGTTGCCCTGGCCCTGCGCCTGCACATAGCTCGACCGCATCGCATCGACCGTGGCCTGCAACCGCTTGGCTTCGGCCCGAAGCTCGCGGATCGAGCGCAGCGTGATCACCACCGCCCAGATCAGCGCGATGGGCAGGAAGACCATCAGAAGGGTCATCACCAGGCCCAGCGTCCGCGTCTCGCTGCCCGGCGGCGTGACCAGCACATAGACCAGGATCAGCAGCACCCAGACCAGGCTCAGGCCGACGCCCGCAACCTCCATCCCCCGGCGGGGCGGGTCGTTCAGCTGCGCGAGCGGACCGTCGGCCAGCCCCGCATCCCCCTTCGGCAGATCCTTGACCGGCGGTTTCACCCCGGTGCCTCCCGGTCAGATATAGCGGATCGACAGGACTTCGTAGGACCGGGTCCCGCCCGGCGTCTTGACCTCGACGCTGTCGCCGTCTTCCTTGCCGATCAGGGCCCGGGCCAGCGGCGAGCGCATGTTCAGAAGCCCGTTCTCGATGTCGGCCTCGACCTCCCCGACGATCTGGTAGGTCTTCTCATCCTCGCTGTCCTCGTCGACCAGCGTGACGGTGGCGCCGAACTTGATCGCGCCGGACAGTTTCGCGGGGTCGATCACCTCGGCCAGCGACAAGGTGCCTTCCAGCTCCTTGATCCGGCCCTCGATGAAGCCCTGCTTTTCCCGCGCGGCGTGGTATTCGGCGTTTTCCGACAGGTCGCCATGTTCGCGCGCCTCGGCAATATCCCGGATGATCGCCGGACGGTCCACCGTCTTCAGCTGCTTGAGTTCAGCATCCAGCGCATCGAAACCGCGCCGGGTCATCGGGATCTTTTCCATCGGCATTCCACAGTAAAAGAAGAAGCCACGGGCCGGGGTGCGACCCATGACTTCGGACAGCTCTGAGTCACCACACCCGATGGAGTGCACAATTGCAAGGGGTGATGCCGCGACCGCGCAACACTCCGTCGTAGGCAAGACAGAAAGTTTCGCGCGCCGGGGCGTTTGAGGGTGTGATGTTGCGTCATGGTTGACGTTGCGTCTCGCCTGCGGCAACAGGGGGCCGCATGACGCCAGGATTCAGGGCAGGTTCCAGGGCCGCCGGGAAGGACAAGCAATGACTGCGATCCAACGCGAGAAGATGGACTATGACGTGGTGATCGTGGGCGCGGGGCCTGCGGGCCTTTCGGCGGCGATCCGGCTGAAGCAGCTGGACCCGGAGCGGTCGGTCGTGGTGCTGGAAAAGGGCTCCGAAGTCGGCGCGCATATCCTGTCGGGCGCGGTGCTGGATCCCTCGGGGCTGGATGCCCTGCTGCCCGACTGGCGCAACATGGGCGCCCCGATCAAGACGCCGGTGAAAGAGGACAACTTCTACCTCCTCGGCCCGGCAGGAAAGATCCGCATCCCGAACTGGCCGATGCCGCCCCTGATGTCGAACCACGGCAACTACATCGTCTCGATGGCCAATGTTTGCCGCTGGATGGCGGGCGTGGCCGAAGGCCTGGGCGTCGAGATCTTCCCGGGCATGGCCTGTTCCGAACTGGTCTATGAAGGTGACACCGTCGTCGGCGTCGTCGCAGGCGAATTCGGCCGCGACCCCGAAACCCGCGAGCCGGGGCCCTCCTACGAACCCGGCATGGAGCTGCGCGGGAAATATGTCTTCCTGTCCGAAGGCGTGCGCGGCAGCCTCGCGAAAGAGGTGATCGCGAAATACGAACTGTCCAAAGGCCACTGCCCGCAGAAGTTCGGCCTCGGCATGAAGGAAATCTGGGAGATCGACCCCGCGAAACACCGCGAGGGCACCGTCACGCACACGATGGGCTGGCCCTTGGGCAAGAACGCGGGCGGCGGGTCGTTCATCTATCACCTTGAAAACAATCAGGTCTATGTCGGTTTCGTCGTCCACCTGAACTACCAGAACCCCCACCTTTACCCCTACATGGAATTCCAGCGCTTCAAGCATCACCCGATGGTCGCGGACCTCCTCAAGGGCGGCAAGCGCGTGGCCTATGGCGCCCGCGCGATCTCCGAGGGCGGCTGGCAGTCGATCCCGAAGATGGTGGCGCCCGGCGTCGCCCTTCTGGGCTGCACGGCGGGCCTCGTCAACGTGCCCCGCATCAAGGGCAACCACAACGCCATGCTGTCGGGCAAGGCCGCCGCCGAGGCCGCCCATGCCGCGATCACCGCCGGTCGTCAGGGCGACGAACTGACGACCTACGAGACCGAGGTCCGCCAAGGCCCCATCGGCAAGGACCTGAAGAAGGTCCGCAACGTGAAGCCCTTGTGGTCGCGCTTCGGCCTGACCGCCAGCCTGATGGGCGGCGGCCTCGACATGTGGCTGAACACCCTGGGCCTGACCGCCTTCGGCACGCTTCGCCACAAGAAATCCGACGCCGCCGCCACCGGCCTTGCCAAGGACTTCAAGCCGATCGACTACCCGAAACCCGACGGCAAGCTCTCGTTCGACCGGCTGACCAACGTGGCCTTTTCCTTCACCAACCATGACGAGAACCAGCCCGCCCATCTGGTCCTGAAGGATCCCTCCATCCCCATCGCCGTCAACCTGCCGAAATACGCCGAACCGGCGCAGCGCTACTGCCCGGCGGGCGTCTACGAAGTGCTGGGCGAAGGCCAGGACGCCAGCTTCCGCATCAACTTCCAGAACTGCGTCCACTGCAAGACCTGCGACATCAAGGACCCGTCGCAGAACATCACCTGGACCACGCCGATGGGCGGTGGCGGCCCGAACTACCCCAACATGTGACGCCCGAACCCGCGCGACTCACGAAAGCTTGTCCAAATCCCCGGGGTCCGGCCACAAGGTCGGGCCCCTCTGCATTGCGCGCGCCCCGACGCCGGGCTACCTTCGCCCCGACCCTGAAGGAGAGGCCGATGCGTTCCGCCATGACCCGCACCCTGACCGCGCTGATCCTGGCCGCAAGCCTTGCCGCGCCGCTCCGGGCCGAGGAGAAGATCGACAGCGGCGCCTACCTCGCCGCCCGCGTCGCCGAGACCGAGAATGATTTCCGGTCCGCATCCGGCTGGTACGGCAAGGCGATCATCGCCGATTCCGAAAACCCGCAGCTTCTGGACGGCGCGATCCTGGCCGAGCTTGGCTTGGGCGACTTCTCCCTTGCCATCGACGCCGCCAAACTGCGCAAGGGCCTGAAAGGCGATCCGAGCCAGCTTGCCGAGCTTGCTCTTATGGCTGACGAAGCCAAGCGCGAGGATTATTCCGCCATCATCGCCGACACCGACGGTGGCCGCGACCTTGGCGATCTCGCCAATTCGCTGGTGGTGGCCTGGGCCAAGGTCGGCGAAGGCAAGATGTCCGAAGCGATTGCCGACTTCGACGCCCTGACGAAGAAGAAGGGCTACGAGGCCTTCGGTTTCTACCACAAGGCGCTGGCGCTGGCATCGGTCGGCGATTTCGAGGGTGCGGATGCCATCCTCTCCGGCAAGGCTGGCGGGACCATCACGGTGATGCGGCGCGGCGTTTTCGCCCATGCCCAGATCCTCAGCCAGCTGGAACGGAATGCCGATGCGCTGGCGCTTCTGGACAAGGCTTTCGGCACGGCGCCAGATCCGGTCGTCGACCCGATCCGCGCCCGGCTGAAAGCTGGCGAACCGATCCCCTTCGACACCGTGACTTCGGCCCGGGACGGGATCGCCGAGGTGTTCTTCACCATCTCCACCGCCCTGAACGGCGAGGCGGACCCGGTCTACACGCTCCTCCACCTGCGTGTGGCGGGCTACCTTCGGCCCGACCACTCCGATGCGCTTTTGATGACGGCGGACGTGCTGGAGGAGCTTGGCCAGCATGACCTTGCCGCCGAGACCTATGCCGCCTTCCCGCCGGACTCCCCCACCTATGTCACCGCCGAAGTCGGGCGCGCCGGGGCCCTGCGGTCGCAGGGCAAGACCGATGCCGCCATTGATGCGCTGCAGACGCTGGCCAAGTCGCATGGCGATCTTCTGGGCGTGCAGTTCGCCCTGGCCGACCTGCTGCGCGCCGAGGACCGTTTCGACGAGGCCGAGGTGGCTTATTCGGCGGCCATCGATCTGGCCAAGGCCGCCAGCCAGGAAAACTGGGTGCTCTATTTCTATCGCGGCATCTGCCACGAACAGTCAAAGGACTGGGACCCGGCGGAAGCCGATTTCCGCAAGGCGCTGGACCTGAACCCGACCCAACCGCAGGTGCTGAACTACCTCGGCTATGGCATGGTCGACCGCGGCGAGAACCTCGACGAGGCGCTGGGGATGATCCAGAAGGCCGTCGCCGCCGACCCGGAGCAGGGCTACATCATCGACAGCCTGGCCTGGGCTTATTTCAAGCTTGGCCGCTATGCCGATGCGCTGAAGCCGATGGAAAAGGCCTCGCTGCTGGAGCCGGTCGATCCCATCGTCACCGACCACCTGGGCGATGTCTACTGGATGAACGACCGCAAGCTCGAGGCCCGTTTCCAGTGGCGCCGCGCCTTGTCGTTCGAGCCGACCGAGACCGACAAGACCCGCATCCAACGCAAGCTGGAAGTGGGCCTGGACGTGGTCATGGCCGACGAGGGCACCGCGAAGCCTGCGGTCAAGGCTGCCGAGAATGGCAACTGACGCGGTCAGCGAAGCCGCGCCCGCCAAACTGAACCTCTGCCTGCACGTCACCGGTCGCCGCCCGGACGGCTATCACCTGCTCGACAGCCTGGTGGTCTTTGCCGATGTGGCGGACCGGGTCAGCGCAGCGCCGGGCCAGGGGCTTTCACTGCGGGTGACGGGGCCGGAGGGCGCGGGCCTTGCCGCCGAACCCGAAAACCTCGTCCTGCGTGCCGCCCGGTCGATGGGCGTATCCGATGCGGCGCTGACGCTGGACAAGCACCTGCCGGTTGCCTCCGGCATCGGCGGCGGCTCGGCGGATGCGGCGGCCACGCTCAGGGCGCTGGCGCGGCTGACGGGGCGGCCCTTGCCCCCGGATGCCGAGGTCCTGCGCCTTGGCGCCGACGTTCCCGTCTGCCTCGCCGGTCGCCCCGCCCGGATGAGCGGCATCGGCGAGATGCTTGCACCGCTGCCGCCCCTGCCCGCGCTCTGGTGCGTTCTGGCGAACCCGCGCGTCGCCGTCCCGACCCCGCAGGTCTTCGCGGCCCTGACCCGCCGCGACAACCCGCCCCTGCCCGACCTGCCGTCTGGGGCACTGGCCTCCGCCGGAGCCTTCGCCACATGGCTGGCCGACCAGACCCGCAACGACCTCATTCCCCCGGCGCGCGCCGTGTCGCCGATCCTGTCGGAGGTCCAGTCCACCCTCGCCGTCACCCCTGGCTGCCTCCTCGCCCGCATGTCCGGCTCCGGCGGCACCCATTTCGGCCTCTACGCCAGCGCCGAAGCCGCCCGCGCCGCCGCCCGCTCCCTCGCCGCCGCGCATCCCGGCTGGTGGATCACTCCGGGAAAAATTCAGAGCTGAAGCGGTGCTCCCCGGCGTAGGGTGCATGATCTCACGCACCCTTCCCCCGCCCGCCCGATGGTTAACCGATCCTGAACGTCCGCGCGCAAAGCCTTGAAATCATTACTCCCAAAATTCTGTCCACCGTGGACACTCCCCCGACCGCCTCAGAAGTAACTCCTCACCAACGCCCCTGAGACCAGCGCCCAGCCATCCGCCACCACGAAGAAGATCAGCTTGAACGGCAGCGAGACGACGGCGGGCGGGACCATCATCATCCCCATCGACATCAGGATCGCCGCGACGACGAGGTCGATGATCAGGAAGGGCAGGAAGATCATGAAGCCGATCTCGAAGGCCCGCTGGATTTCCGACAGCAGGAAGGACGGCACCAGCAGCGAAAGCGGTGCGTCGGCGGGGGTGACGGCGGCGGTGGAGCGGAGGTCCTGCAGGGTCTGCAGCGTCTCCGCATCGACCCGCCCCGCCATGAACACCCGGAACGGCGCGATGGCGGCCTGCAAGCCCGGCCCCACCTCCAGCTGCCCGTTCGTCATCGGCTCGATCCCCTTGACCCAGGCCTCGGTGAAGACCGGGTCCATCACGAACCAGGTGAGGAACAGCGACAGGCTGATGATCAGCATGTTCGGCGGCGCCTGCTGCAACCCAAGGGCCTGCCGCAGGATCGACAGCACGGTGACGATGAAGGGAAAGCAGGTCACCATCACCGCGAGTCCCGGCACGATCGACAGCACCGTGACCAGCAGCAGCAGTTGCACCGACCGGAGCGACAGCGACTCCCCCGCCCCGCCGCCGAGGTCGATCGACATCTGCTGCGCCAGCGCTGGCCCCGCCAGCAGCGTCAGCGCGACGGCAAGGCCGATGCCCAGCCTCACAACCCGCCCCGCAGGTTGGCGACCTCGGTCAGCCGGACCGCCAGCTGCCCGGCATTGTCGCCCTCCAGCTCGGTCAGCTCCCCCCGCGCGATCAGCCGGTCGCCGACATAGAGCTCCACCGGATCGTCCACCCGGCGGTCGAGTTGCAGCACCGCATCCTTCGACAGCCGCAGGAGGTCGCGCACCAGAGGCCGCGCCCGACCGACCGAGATGGTGACCTCGATCGGAACCTGGCTGAAGGGGTTGGCGTCAGTGATGTCTTCCATGATGTCCTCAGCTGTGGAGGTTGAAGAAGGCGCGGACGGCGATGGCGATGTCGGCCGTCACCTGGGCGAGGTCGACCTTGCTCTCCGCGGCCCCGAGGCGGATGTAGACCTGCCCCTCGGGCATCGTCGGCTCTTCGTCGATGACCATCGGCAGGCCGGTCGCCTGGGACACCAGGTCCTCGACCTGTCCGCGGACGGAAGGGTTCAGCACCAGCGTCAGCGGCGCATCGGCGAGGCCTTCGGCAAGGGGCATCACCGCCTCCAGCACGGTCGGGGCCAGCGCCTCGCGCGCGACTTCGGGGAGAAGCCGGTCGACCATCTGCAGGATCAGCGGCCGGATCGCCTGCAAGACATGGATCCGCGCCTCCTGGAAGGTGAAGGACAGGCTTTGCAGGTTCCGCGCCAGATCGGCCCGGATGCGGGTCTGGTCACCCTGCTGGGCTGCCACGGCATCATCCCAGCCCGCCGAGTAGCCCTGCTCGAAAGAGGCGACCTTGGCCTCCTCGACCGCCGTCGCCTCGACCAGCGGCAGCATCGAGCCGTCCGGGGCCGGGGCGGTATCGAAGACCTCCAGACGCAGGGCGGGCATCACGCGGGCTCCTCTTCTTCCATCCAGCCGCGCAGGATCTCGATGGATTCAGTCTGGCGCCGCTCGATCAGGCGGCGCAGGCGCGTGGCCGGGTCTTCTTCGCTGGCCTCGCCCTCGATCTGCCCCCCGCCGGAACTGGCGAAGGCACCGTAGTCGAACCCGTCGTCCACCACGCCGCTGATCGCCATCGCACCCGACCCCAGTGCCGGCGGCAGGGCCAGCGGCGCCTCGGGCGCGGGCAGGGCGGCGCGATTGGCCGATGTCAGCACCGGCCGGATCACGAACAGGCCCAGGACCAGCGCCACCAGAGCAAGGACAGCGGTCTGGATCATGGACATCACATCGATCTGGCCGATGGGCGGCAGGAAGCCCGCAGTCGCCTCGGTGCCCTCTGGGATAGCGACCGGCTGGAATTCCAGCGATTTCAGCGTCAGCACATCGCCCCGCGCCTCGTCCAACCCGACGGCCGAGGCCACCAGCTCGCGCAAGGTGGCAAGCTCCTCCTCGGGACGGGCCGCCCAGGTCCGCGTGCCATCGGCGGCGATGGTCGCCACGCCGTCGACCATGACCGCCACCGTCATCCGCCGCACCGCGCCGGGGGTGCGCAGGACCTCGCGTTGGGTTTCCGACACTTCGTAGTTGACCCGCTCCTTGGTCTCGGAAGTCTGGCTCTTGCCCTGTCCCCCCGCAGCGGCATCGCCTTCGGGCAGGTTCGAGGCCACCGTCACCTCGCCGCCCGGCTGGGTGCTGGACCCGCTGCGTTCCTCCGTCTCCGACGAGATCGCCACCCGGCCCTGCGGGTCGAACTTGCGCTCGGTAATCGATTCGCGTTCCGAGACGAGGTCGATGGAAACTTCGACCACCGCCTTCCCGGCGCCGACGCGGGCGGCCAGCAGGCGTTCGACATTGCCCTTGATCGCGGCGGCCCGGTCCTCGGCATCGCCGGTGTCGAAGGCTTGCGCATCCTCGCCGCCGATCAGCCCCGCGACGGTGTCGATGATCTGCACCGCATCGGGCGTCATGCCCGCGACGGCGCTGGCCACCAGATGCCGGATCGCGCGGGCCTGCGCCTCGGTCAGCGCGCCGGAAACCGTCGTCAGCGTGACCGAAGCGGTGGGCTTTGCCTCCGTCTGGAAGGCTCGGGTCGGCGCGCTGGCGATATGGACGCGGGCGGCCTTGACCTCGGGCATGGCGAGAAGGGTTCGGGCGATCTCACCCTCTTTCGCGCGCCAGTACGCGGCGTCGAACATCTGCGAAGTGGTTCCAAAGCCCGACAGCGAATCGAGGAGTTCGTAGCCGCCCCCGCCCGCCGCCGGCAGGCCTTCGGAGGCCAGCGCCATCCGCAGGGCATCGCGCTGGGTCACGTCGACGAAGATCGACTCGCCCCTGACCTCATAGGCGACCCCGCGCTGGTCGAGCGCGGCCACCACCTCCCCGGCTGCGGCAGGCTCCAGCCCCGCATAAAGGAGGCCCATCTCGGCCCGCCCCGCCATACGGCTGAGGCCGAGAATGGCGGCGAACATCGCCAGCGTCGCGCCCACGATGATGACGCGGCGGCGCAGGTTCAGCGAGGTCCAGATGTCGATCACGTTCTGCAAGACGATTCTCCGGCTTGGCGTTCTGCCGCGACGCCAGATTTCATCGGTTCGCCTTAACAATCGGTTAGTGACCTTTGGACTATCTTCGTTCTCATCCGGAAGCGGTGGAGCGAAAGATGGCAACGGCGGAAGCCACGGTGGAAGAAGTCCCGAAGAAACGGTCGAAGAAGCCGGTGCTGATCGGGTTTGTCCTGGCCCTGATCCTTGGCGGCGGCGGGTTCTACGCCACCTTTTCCGGCCTGATCCTCGGCCACGGTGAGGCGGAGACGAAGGCGGAACACGGTCCCGGCCCGCTGACGGGCATCGCCTTCGTGCCGCTGGAAACCATCGTCGTCTCGCTGGCGCCTGATTCGGGAAGCGAGCATCTGCGCTTCACCGCGCAGCTGGAGGTGGTCGATACGGCGGCGGCGGATGTCACGACGCTGACTCCGCGCATCCTGGACGTGATCAACAGCTACCTCCGCGCCATCGACACCGCCTCGATCGAGGACCCGCATGCAATGGCGCGGCTGCGCGCGCAGATGCTGCGGCGCATCCAGGTCGTCACCGGCGAGGGCCGGGTGCGCGACCTGCTGATCACCGAATTCGTGCTGAACTGAGGCGGGTCATGGAACTCATTTCCGACATTCTTCTGCTGGCGGGCTCGTTCGGGGCTGCAATCTACTGCCATGTGCTGTCGACCCGGCTGAAGAAATTCACCACGCTGGAAAGCGGGATGGGCGGTGCGATTGCGGTGCTCTCGGCCCAGGTCGACGACATGACCCTGGCGCTGGACAAGGCGCGCGGGGCGGCGAACGGCTCGGCCGAAAGCCTGGAGGCGCTGACCGCGCGGGGCGAGTCGGTGGCGCGCAAGCTGGAGCTGCTGGTCGCCTCGCTGCACGACCTTCCCGATCCGGCGGCGGCACCCCCGCGTCCGGTCGCCGAGGAGCTGCCGGAGGAGGAGCGTCGCCTGCGCTTTGTCCGCCGCCGCAGCCCGCGCGACACGCTGGAGGCTGCGGAATGAGCCGCCGCCGCGCCGGCCAGGGGGCGCTGTTCATCGTGGCGATGCTCTTCGCTTCGTCCGGAGCCCTGCGTCTGGGGTCGGGGATCGGGGCCGCGCTGGCCAAGGCCGAGGGCGAGGGTGCGGCCGAGGCGCCGCCCGACGCGACCTGCGAGATGCCAAGCGCGCTCTCCGAGGCGCTGACCCTGCGCGAGGAGCGGATCGCCGTGCAGGAGGCCTCGCTGAAGGACCGGCTGGCGGCGCTTGCGCTGGCCGATGCCGCGATCACCAGGCGGATGGAGGAGATGAAGGCTGTGGAAGCCGAACTCAAGGCCACGCTGGCACAGGCGGACGGGGCGGCGGAAAAGGATATCCAGAACCTGACCGCCGTCTACCAGGCGATGAAGCCCAAGGATGCGGCGGCTCTGTTCGAGACGATGTCCCCCGAATTCGCCGCCGGGTTCCTGGGCCGGATGCCGCCCGATTCGGCCGCGGCCATCCTGTCCGGCATGTCCGCCGAGGCCGCCTATGGCGTCAGCGTGATCGTCGCCGGGCGCAATGCCGATGTGCCGAAGGACTAGTCAGAGAGTCTTAACCCGCCGCCCGGATACTCGCCCCAACGCAACGCGAAACAGGACGCCAAAATGCTCGGCTTCGTCGGCATCGCCGTCATCCTCGTCATGGTCTTCGGCGGTTATGTCATGGCCGGGGGCAAGATGGGGATCATCCTCAAGTCGCTGCCCTTCGAGATGATCATGATCGGCGGCGCCGCAATCGGGGCCTTCCTGATCTCGAACGACATTCCGGCGGTGAAACATACGCTGAAGGACGTCGGCAAGGTCTTCAAGGGCCCGAAATGGAAGCCCGGCGACTACCGTGACCTCCTGTGTCTTCTGTTCGAGCTGATCCGCCTGGCGCGGGCCAATCCCGTCGCGCTGGAAGAACACATCGAATCGCCCGAGACCTCGGCGATCATCGGCAAGTATCCTCGCATCCAGCATGACCACGAGGCGATGGAGCTGATCTGCGACACCTTGCGCGCGGCCTCGATGAACTACGATGACCCGCACCAGGTGGAGGAAGTGCTGGACAAGCGGATGGAGGCGACGCTGCACCATGCGATGCATTCCAGCCATGCCTTGCAGACGATGGCGGACGGGCTGCCCGCGCTGGGGATCGTCGCGGCGGTTCTCGGCGTGATCAAGACGATGGGCTCGATCGACCAGCCGCCCGAAGTGCTGGGCAAGATGATCGGCGGCGCCCTGGTCGGGACCTTTCTGGGCGTGTTCCTCGCCTATGGGCTGATGGGTCCCTTCGCCGCCCGGGTGAAGACGGTGATCGAGGAGGACATCCACTTCTACCAGTTGATCCGCGAGGTGCTGGTCGCCAACCTGCATCGCCACCCCCCGAATATCTGCATCGAGGTCGGTCGCCAGAACACCCCGCATCATGTGCGCCCCGGTTTCGGCGACCTGGAGGACGCCATGCGCAACCTGAAGCAGGAGGCGGCATGATCCGCGCACTGCTTATCCTCGTTGCGTTGGCCGGACAGGCAGCAGCGCAGACCGCGCGGGTGCTTTCGGGCGAACATGACGATTTCACTCGCCTGGTGATCGAGCTTCCCGGTCCCGTGGGCTGGACGCTTGGCCGGACCGAAACCGGCTATGGCTTCGCGATCCAGGCGGATACGCAGCCGCAATACGACCTGGCCGGGGTCTGGCAGCGCATCCCCCGGACCCGGCTCGCCTCGCTGGAAGCGGACCCCGGCGGCGGCGCCCTTGTCATGGGCCTCGGCTGCGACTGCCATGTATTTCCCTTCGAGTACCGGCCCGGCGTGGTCGTCCTGGACATCAAGCCCGGCCCTGCCCCGGCAGGCTCGGCCTTCGAAGCTCCTTTCGCAGGGGCCGTTTCAAGCGTGGCCGAAATGGCGGAAAAACCCGCAGCCTATGACTGGATTGCCAGTCGCAAGACCGAAGCTGGGGCACGCCCCACCGCGACACTGCCGCTGCCGCTGGAAACCGGCGCGGTCTCGCTGGAGCCTCTGCGCGACGAGCTTCTCGAACAGATCGCCCGGGGCGCCGCTGACGGCATCGTCGACATGGAGCTGCCGGGAAAGCCGCCGAAGGTGGCCGGGGTCGACCGCACAGCGCTGCCCTGGTCCAATATCAGCATCGGAGCGGAGCCCGGCCTGATGGTGACCGATGCCTACGACGATGGCCCCCCGCCGGATCCTGTCTGTGCCGATCCGGCTCAGCTCGACCTGCCGGCCTGGGGTCGGGAGACAGCGCCGGAGGATCTGCTCGCCGAGGCGCGGTCGGGGCTCTACGGCGAATTCGACGCCCCGGACCCACAGGCGATCCGCCAGGCCGTCCGACGCCTGCTGTTTCTCGGCTTCGGCGCCGAGGCGCGGCAGACGGTCGAGTTGCTTGGTATTGCCGGGCAGGACAGGGAGCTTGACCTTCTTCGGTCGATGGCCCGCCTCGTCGATGGAGAAGCCGATCCACAGACGCCCTTTGCCGACATGCTGGGCTGCGAAGGACCGGCGGCGCTTTGGGCTGCTCTGGCGCGCGACCGGCTGCCCCCCGGTCCAGATGCCAATCGCGATGCCATCCTGCAGGCCTTTCTTGCGTTGCCCGCGCATTTGCGGCGACACCTCGGTCCGATTCTTGCCGAGAAGTTCCTTGCCCGCGACGATGCCGAGGCCGCCCGGATGATCCGCGATGCGATCGAACGGACACCGCAGGCGGATCCGGCCACCGTCGCGCTGATGGATGCCCGGGCCGAGCTGGAAGGCGGCGACGCTATGGCCGCGCAGGCGCATGCCGAAGCCGCCGTAGCGCTGGACGGCGACCGGGCCGCCGGGCTTGTCGCCCTTGTCGAGGCCCATCTCCTCACGCTCGATCCGCTGGGTGCCGAGCCGGTGGAAGCGCTTCTCGCCCTGCGCGGCGAGTCCGCAGGGGCCTCCGAAGGGGCGGGCGTGGACCGCGCAACCGTTCTGGCGCTGGCGCTTTCGGGCCAGACCGTCGCCGCCTTCCGCGACCCGGACGCCGTCGGACAGGTCCTGGCCGATCTCTGGCGGGTGGCTGCAGGCCGTGCGAGCGACGATGATTTCCTGACCGAGGCCGTCCTGCCCGCCACTGCGAGTCCGCCTTCCGTTTCGCCGGAAACCGCCTTCGCTGTTGCCGACCGCTTGCTGGCGCTGGGGTTTCCCGACGCAGCACAGGCCTGGCTTGGCCCATCAACAAGGGACGACCCCCCCGAACGTCGCCGCCTGGCCGCCAGGTCCGCGCTTGGGGTCGGTGATGCACGAGGCGCCATTGCGCTGACCGAGGGTCTCCGCGATGCCGACACCGAAGCGTTGCGGGCAGAGGCGTTGCTGCAGCTTGGCGATCTGCCCGGAGCCGAAAAGGCCCTGGCAGCAACCGGCGACACCGCCGCCAGCGCTCGGATTGGTCCGTGGAAGGGCGACTGGGCGGCACTCGATCCCACGCTGCCCGGCCCCTGGCAGCGAACGGCCGAAGGCCTGGCGGCAACACCCGCCGGTGATTCCTCTGGCCCTCTTGGCCGTGGGGAACAGGCCATTGCGGCCAGCGCGACCTCGCGTGCCGCGATCGAAGCACTGCTGTCCAGCGTCGTCGCCCCTTCCGTTGAGTGAAGCCGGTAACCAGCCGGAAAGATTCGTGCACTAGGCTGACCCCGACCCCGGCAGAACACGGGGGGAGGAGTCGAGGATGCCCCGCCGGTCCACCCGCCCAAGCCTTGCGCCCGCCGCCGTTGCTTGCACGCTCCTGTTGTCGTCCGGCCTGCCGGCACGCGAGGACCCGGCGGGACTCTGCCTTGATGCGGCGGCGAGTGCCGCCAGCCGGACCGGCGTGCCCTATGATGTCCTCCTGGCCATCACCAAGGTAGAGACCGGGCGCGACAACCGGCCCTGGCCCTGGACCGTGAACTTCGGCGGCGATGGCAGGTGGTTCGACACCGCCGCCGAAGCCGAGGCGAGCGCGGCGGAAGCGGTGGAGCAGGGCGCAACCAACCTCGACCTCGGCTGTTTCCAGCTGAACTATCGCTGGCATTCCGAAGGCTTTGCCTCAATTGCAGCCATGCTCGACCCCGAAGAGAACGCCATCTACGCCGCCAGATTCCTGGCCCAACACTTTGCCCGCACCGGCGACTGGGCGCTGGCCGCAGCCGCCTATCACTCGGCCACGCCCGAATACGCCGAACGCTACAAGGCCAACTTCGAGGCGGCCTATACCGGTGAGGCCGGGGCTACGGATGCCCCTGGCGAACCCGCCGCGACACCCAGGTCCAACCGCTTTCCACTGCTTGTCGCCGGGGCCACCGGCTCGCGAGGCTCGCTGGTGCCGGTCGGCAGCGGCGGCAGCCCGTTGATCGGGGCGCCCTGACATGCTCCAGGGCCTTTCGCTGCGGACGATCTTCCGACCCACGATCCTCCTGGCCATCGGGTTGATGGCCGTGATCGTGATGATGATCCTGCCGGTGCCGGCCTGGATGCTGGACGTAGGCCTTGCCGTCTCCTTTGCGCTCGCGATCCTGATGCTGACGGTGACGCTCTTCATCGACCGCCCGCTGGACTTCTCGGCTTTCCCGACGATCCTCCTCGCCTCGCTCCTGCTGCGGCTGGCGCTGAACGTCTCGTCGACCAAGCTGATCATCGGTGCGGGCCACACCGGCACCGATGCTGCGGGCCATGTGATCGAGGGTTTCGCCCAGTTCATCATGGGCGGCAATCTCGTGCTTGGCCTGGTGATCTTCATCGTCCTCCTGATCGTCAACTTCATCGTGATCACCAAGGGCGCAGGCCGGATGGCCGAGGTGGGCGCGCGCTTTGCGCTGGACGGGATGCCGGGGCGGCAGCTGGCCATCGACGCCGACATGTCGGCTGGCGCGATCGACCACGACGAGGCGAAGCGGCGGCGCGAGCAGGAACTGGCCGAGACGAATTTCTTCGGCTCGCTCGACGGCGCGTCGAAGTTCGTCAAGGGCGACGCGGTGGCAGGCCTCCTGATCACCGGGCTGAACATCGTGGTCGGGCTGGTGGTCGGCATCTTCATGCATGGGCTGGATGCCGCGACCGCGTTCGAGACCTACACGATCCTGACCGTGGGCGATGGCCTCGTCAGCCAGATCCCGGCGGTGATCATCTCGGTCGCGGCGGCGCTTCTGCTGGCCAAGGGCAGCCAGAAGGGCGCGGCGGATGTCTCGTTCTTCGCCCAGTTGGGACGCTATCCCGGTGCCCTGGGCACGGTCGCGACGCTGATGGCGCTGTTCGCGCTGGTTCCTGGGATGCCCTTCCTGCCCTTCATGCTTGCCGCGCTGGTGTTGGGCGGGCTGGCTTTTCATCGGGTTCGCGGAGCATCGAAACCAGCTGATGCCCCGCTGCCGACGCTGGAGCCGGTGAAGCCGCGGTCCATCGGTGACGTGCTCGACTTCGACGATATCCACATCGAATTCGCCCCGAACCTGGTGGCGATGGTGCTTGATCCCGCCACGGGCCTGGACAGCCGCATCGCCAACATGCGCAACCATGTCGCGACCGCCTTCGGCTTCATCCTGCCCGAGATCCGGCTGACCGACGAAAGCGCGCTGCCGCCCGGCCAGTACCGCATTCGCCTGCAGGGGGTGGAAAGGGTCTCCGACCGGCTGTACCCCGACCGCGTGCTGGTGCTGCTGAACGAGGGCACCCCGGCCCCCGATGGCCTTGATGCACGCGAGCCGGTCTACGGCGCCCCAGCCCGCTGGATCCGCCCCGAACAGCAGGAGGATGCAGCTCTGTCCGGCCTGACGGTCGTCTCGCCGACCGAGGTGCTGGCGACGCATCTTCTGGAAGTGCTGAAGGCCAATCTCTCGCGGCTTCTGACCTTGCGGGGGCTGCGCCGGTTGCTGGACGAATTTGTCAAGCTTTCTGATCCCGTCCGGGCCGAGGCGAACCGGCGGCTCCTGGACGAGCTTCTGCCCGAGAAGGTTCCGGTCGACCTCCTGCATGCCGTGCTGCGCTTGCTACTGGACGAGAAGGTCTCGATCCGCAACCTGCCGCTGATCCTGGAGGCCGTGGCCGAAGCCCGTCCGTTCGGCGCGCCCGAGGCGATCTGCGAGCATGTCCGACAAAGGCTCGGCTTCCAGATCATCGCCGAGCTGAAGCGACCCGACGGTTCGGTCCCGCTGATCCAGCTTGCCCCGGATTGGGAGAAGGCTTTCGCCAACTACCAGATCGACAGCGAACGGGGCCTGCGCGACATCGCCCTGCCGCCCGAGCTTTTCGCCAAGCTGGCCAATGGTTTGACCGAAAAGGCCAACCGGGCGGCGGAGGGCGGGGTCTATCCGGCGCTCGTCACCTCGGTCGGGCGGCGGCGCTTTCTGCGCACGGTCGTCCAGGCCAAGGGACTGCACATGCCGGTCCTGTCCTACGAGGAGATCGGCACCGACGCGCGGCCCGCCCTGATCGGCCAGGTCCCGGCATGAGCGAGGTGATCGCCGGACTGTCGCAGCTCCTGGGTCTGGCCCAGGGTATCGCATGGGCCGCCGCGCTGGCCTTCGTCCGCATCGGCGCGATGGTGGCGTTGATGCCGGGCCTGGGAGACCCTTCCGTTCCCCAACGCGTCAAGCTCGCACTGGTCGTGGCCTTCACCCTTGTCGTGACCCCGATCCTCGCCGACCGGATCGGGCCAGACGCGACGCCCACGGTCCTGGCGCTTGGCGGAGAGGTCGTCGCGGGCCTCCTGCTGGGGGTCGGGATGCGGCTTTTCATTGTGGCGCTGCAGACTGCCGCCGCGATGATCGCCCAGGCGACGACGCTGTCGCAGCTCTTCTCGGGCGCCGCGCCGGAGCCGCAACCGGCTGTCGGCAACCTCTTCGTGATGGCCGGCGTGGCGCTTGCCCTTGTGACTGGGCTCCACGTCCGCGCCGCCGAACTGCTGCTGCTCTCCTATGATCTCCTTCCGCCCGGAGGCCCGCTGTCTGCGGCTTCGGCGGCGGACTGGGGGCTCGCGGTCATTGGCCGGACCTTTTCGCTGGCCTTCTCACTGGCAGCGCCCTTCGTCATCGCCTCGCTGATCTACAACCTGGCGCTTGGCGTCATCAACCGGGCGATGCCCGCGCTGATGGTTTCGATGGTCGGCGCCCCCGCCCTGACACTTGGCGCGCTGGCCCTGATGGCGGTGGCGACCCCGGTGATCCTTGCCGCCTGGCTCGATGCCTTCGCCGGCCAGATGGCCGCCCCCTTCGCAGTTGCGCCATGAGCGGCGAGGACGAAGCCGACAAGGAACACGAGGCCTCGCAGCAGAAGCTGGACCAGGCCCGCAAGGACGGCGACATTCCCCGGTCTGTCGACCTCCAGACGGCGGCGGCGACGGGCGGCTTCCTGCTGGCGCTTTTCAGTCTGGGCACCTGGGCGGTGACCCGCGCCGGAACCGCCGGGATGGTCGTCCTCGACCAGGCCGACCGGCTGTCGACCCTCGTCGCCTCCGGCGGCGGCGCACCGATTGCCGGGATGATCCTGACGCTGGCCGGCCCGCCGCTGGCGCTGCTGCTGGTCGCGCCGGTCCTGGTGCTGGCCCTCCTTTTCGCCACGCGCGGCATCGTCTTCGCCCCTTCGAAACTGGCGCCGAAGCTGTCGCGCATCTCGGTGATCGCTGCCGCCAAGCAGAAATTCGGCATCGACGGGCTGGTCGAATTCGGCAAGAGCACGGTCAAGCTCGGGATCGTCTCGCTGATCCTCTACACCTTCCTTGCCGGTCGGCTGGAGGAGATCCTCGCCAGTCTCTACCTGACCCCCGCGATGTCGGCGGCGCTGATGGCCCGGCTGGTGCTGGAATTCCTGTTCATCGTCGTCCTGATCCAGCTCGCGCTCGGCGGGGTGGACTACCTGTGGCAGGTCTTCCGTCACCGCCAGCGCAACCGCATGTCGCGCAAAGAGATGATGGACGAGTTCAAGGACAGCGAAGGCGACCCGCACCTGAAATCTGCCCGCCGCCAGCGCGCACAGGAGGTGGCGACGAACCGGATGCTGACCGATGTCGCCTCGGCCAATGTCGTGGTGGTGAACCCGACGCACTACGCCGTCGCCCTGAAATGGGACCGTTCGAAGGGTGGAGCGCCGGTCTGCGTGGCCAAGGGCGTGGACGAGATCGCGCGGAAGATCCGCGAACGTGCCGCCGAACATGGCGTCCCGATCCACTCTGACCCTCCGACCGCCCGGGCGATCCACGCGACGGTCGAGATCGGCCAGGAAATCCGGGTCGAGCATTACCGCGCCGTCGCCGCCGCGATCCGTTTTGCCGAAGCGATGCGCAGGAGGGTCCGCCGGAGATGACGAAGGCGAAGGATCTTGGCCGACTGGCCGAAGTGGCGCAGCTGATGCTCGATCACCGGCTGGGCCAGCTGCACAGCGCCGCGGCCGAACTGGAGCGCAGCCGGGCGCAGCTGGCCGCGATCAACCGGGCAGCCGGGCCCGCCGAAGACCTTGCGCCGGTGCTTGCCGGGAAAGTTGCGCTGACCTACGACCGCTGGGCCGAGGCGCGCCGGTCCGAGCTGAACCTGGTGATCGCGCGGCAGACTGCGGGCTGGATGGACGCCCAGAGCGCCGCGCAAGGTGCCTTCGGTCGCGTGCAGGCCTTGCAGGGCCTGGCCGAACGGCTGAAGGCCCGGCGCTAGGAAATGGTCTGGAACCGCAGCCTGCCCGGAGCGTTCTTCTGCATCGGACAGGCGCGAAAGGTCAGCTGTCCTGCCGGGCGATGTCGGTGATCAGCACGTCCTTCACCACGGTGCCCAGGACCAGGGCCGCCGCCTCTTTCAGGCTGGTGCGCAGGGTGATGAGGTTCGAGCCGTCGGTGAACGACCCGGAGAAACCGCCGGTATTGGCATGGTCGAACAGGGCCTGCAGGAACACATCGCGCAGCTTCGGTTCGCGCTGGTAGACGGCTTCGGTATTGCCCGCATCCACCTCCAGCGACAGCGACAGGACGACCATCGCGGCAACCCGTCCGCCTTCCACCACTGGGACGACGAACTGGTTGTTCATCTTGACATATTCCGGCGCGCCGTCCTCCGGCTCGTCCGCATGGCCCGACGCCTCGGCGTCCTCGGTGGCGGTATCGCCATGCCCGCCTGCCGGGGCGGGCTCGGAACCCTCGGCTGCGTGGTCCCCGGCCTCCGGCGCCGGGCGCAGGAAGAGACCGGCGCCGACCCCGCCGCCAAGGCCGACCACAGCAAGAAGGACGGGAAGAAGTTTCCGCAGCATGATCAGAACGGCATCACGATGTCGGCGACCTGCTGGCCGTAGGTCGGCTGCTGGACATCGGTGATCTGCCCCCGCCCGCCATAAGCGATCCGCGCGCCCGCGATCTTGTCGTAGGTGATCTCGTTCTGCCGCGAGATGTCGTTCGGCCGGACATATCCGGTCACGATCAGCTCGCGCATCTCGAAATTGACGCGGACCTCCTGCTGCCCCTCGATCCGCAGGACCCCGTTCGGCAGTTCCTCGACCACCGTCGCGGCGACACGCAGCGTCAGTTTCTCCTTGCGGGCCACCGAACCCTGGCCCTTGAAGGTCGAGGAGGAGTCCATGTTGACCGCGTCCGCCATGCTGGCACCATCGGGCAGCGCCCCGTCCAGCTTCTGCGGAATGCCGAGAAGATCGGTGACCCCCCCGTTTATCTTGCCGTTGCGGCTGCGCCCGGTCGAGTTCGAGATCGAGGCGCTGTCGTCGATCTCGATCACCACGGTCAGGATGTCGCCGCGTTGTGCGGCCCGGCGGTCGCCGAACAGGCTGTCGGTCCCGGCGGTCCAGAGCGAGGAGCCATCCGAGGCGGCTCCGGCGGGCACGTCCTCGGGCAGGGCGGCCGAATACATCGCGTAGTGCTGGTCGGTACCCTCGAGCCCGGTGAACTCCGGTGCGCGGCCAACCTGTTCCAGCTTGCCGCAGCCCGAAACCGCAAGGACCGCCACCATCAGGGATCGCATCATCATCTTACCCATTCCATCCGACATAGACTGCTCCGTCCGGGCCGATCCGGCCCGTGACCGTATTGCGCGAGCCGAGGTTCATCACCCGCACCTCGTCGCCCTCGGACCCGCGCGCCAGCGCCCGGCCTTCGGTCGAAATCGCCAGCCCGCCCGAGAGATAGACCAGCGTCACCGTCTGGTTGCGCTCGACCAAAGTCGGCGGGCCGAGATCGCCGGGATGCAGCGGCTTGCCGGCATAGATCGCGACCTTCGCCTCCAGCCCGACCGCCGCCGCCGGATCGCTGAGAGCGCCGGGCAGTTCGGCGCTGACCAGCGTCACGTCCTCCGGCAGAACCAGCGTCCTCGCTCGGATCGTGCGGGTCGCCACCAGGCTTTCCGCCGAAACCGGGCCTGCCAGCGCCAGAAGAAGAGCCAGCCGCAGCATCAGCGCACCTGCGTCGTGGCGGCAAGCATCTGGTCGGCGGCGGTGATCACCTTGGCGTTCAACTCGTAGCCGCGCTGTGCCTTGATCAGCTCGGTCACCTCGCGCACCGCATCGACCGTGCTGCCTTCCAGATAGCCGTGGCGCAGCGTCCCCAGCCCGTCCTGTCCCGGCGTGCCGGAAAAAGCCGCGCCCGAGGCAGGGCTTTCCAGGAACAGGTTCGACCCCACCGCCTCCAGCCCCTTTTCGTTGGGAAAGGACGAGATCGCCAGCTGCCCGATCAGCTCGGGGTCGACCCGGTCGGCGAACTCGGCATAGACCTCGCCCGAGGGCGAGATCGTCAGCCCCCGCGCATCCGAGGGGATGGTGATGCCCGGCGCCACCGGATAGCCGTCCGAGGTCACGATCAGCCCCTCCGCCGACCGCTTCAGCGCCCCGTCGCGGGTATAGCCGGTCTGGCCCGAAGGCATCTGCACTTCCAGGTAGCCATTGCCGTCGATGGCAACGTCCAGGTCGCCCCCGGTCGGGTCCAGCGAGCCCTGGCCGATCACCACCGAAACCGCGGCGGGCCGGACACCCAGGCCGATCTGGATGCCAGTCGGCAGCATCGAGCCGTCCGCCGCCGAAACGGTGCCCGGACGCGCCATCTGCTGATAGGTCAGGTCGGCGAAATCGGCGCGGCGGGGGTTGTAGCCGGTGGTCGACATGTTCGCGAGGTTGTTCGACACCACGTCGACCTTCATCTGCTGCGCGGCCATGCCCGTCGCGGCGATCTGCAATGCCTTCATCGTGGTCTCCTATCGACCCAGCGTCGTGATCACGCCGCGGACCCTTTCGTCCTCGGCATCCAGGAATTTCTGCCCCAGCTCGTAGGCGCGCTGGACCTCGATCATCCGCGCGATCTCGGACACCGGCTCGACATTGCTGTCTTCGAGCATCCCTTGCAGCACGGTCGCGCCCTCGGCGGGCTCTACACCACTGGCCGCGAACATGGTGCCGGACTGATGCTGCAGCGACAGCGGGTCCGACGGCTGCCAGAGCCCGACTTGCGCGATGGGCTGGCCACCCGCCGACAGCGTCCCGTCCGCCGACATTCCCACACCCTTCGCATCGGGCGGGATGAAGATCGGCGCGCCCCCGGCATCGAGCAGGCGGTAGCCGTCCGGCGTCACCAGTTCGCCGGATTCGTTCGGCGTGAAGCTGCCCGCGCGGGTCAGCCGCTGGCCCTGCGGCGTGTCGATCAGGAAGAACCCCTCGCCCTGGATTGCGAAGTCGAACTGACCGCCGGTCTGGCCGATGGTCGATTGCGACAGGTCCACATGCCGCCCGCTGGCGTGCGCCATCGACAGCGACGGGTCCTCGTCCAGCGCGGCCACGAATTCCGAGAACACCACCCCCTCGCGCCGGAAACCCGTGGTGGAGGAGTTGGCGATGTTGTTCGCCACCACGCCCATCTCGCGCATCAGGCCCGACTGGCGGTTCAGCGTCGCATAGACGGCGGCATCCATCTCAGCCTCCTGCGATCTGCGGGATGATCGTGTCGGTGAAGAAGGACACGAGGGTCGAGGTCATGAAGCTCATCGACAGCCAGAAGACGCCCAGCATCAGCGCGGCCTTCGGGACGAAGGTCAGCGTCATTTCCTGCACCGAGGTCAGCGCCTGGAAGAGGCCGACGACCACGCCCACCACCAGCGCGACCGTGAGGAGCGGCGCCGCGATCACCACGCAGACCCAGAGCGCCTGGCGGGTGAGGTCGAAGATCATCGGCTCGCTCATACCGGCATCCTCAGGATTTCCTGATAGGCCTCGACGACGCGGTCGCGGACCGTCGCCACCGTCTCGACCGCGAGTTGCGACGACGCCAGCGCCTGCACCAGTGCGTGCGGATCGGCCCCGCCGGTCATCGCGGCGCGGGCGGTCGCCTCATGATCCTGAAGCGCGCCCATGAAGTTGCTTGCCAGCTTGGCGAAGCCCTGTTCCGCCGCCCCGGCCTTTGGCTGTGGGGCGGCGGCGGTACGGGCATTCGCATAGGCCTGGCTGACGAAAGAGGTTTTCACATCCATTCTGGATCTCCCTTACCGCCGCAGAAGGTCGAACAGGTTCTGCGTCATCTGGCGCGTCTGATCGAACATCCTGAGGTTCGCCTCGTAGCTGCGCTGCGCTTCGCGCGCGTCAGCGATTTCGATCACCAGATCGACATTCGAGCCGTCGTAGTGACCGGTTTCATCCGCGAGCGGGTGCCCCGGATCGTAGATCTTCGTGAGTTCGCTCTGGTCCAGTTTCACCGGACCAGCCTCGACGAGGCCGGTGTCCAGCGCCTGTTCGAAGGTCATCACCTTGCGGTGGTAGCCGGGAGTGTCGGCGTTGGCGATGTTCTCCGACACGTGCCGCAGCCGCATCGCCTGCGTCTCCATGCCGGAGGCCGCGAAGGAGAGCGAGGAGATCAGGTCGTTGCCCATCGCTCACCTCACCGTGGCCGGCCGAGGCTGGCCCGGATCACATCCGAGGTCGCCCGGTAGATCGCCAGCGCCATGTCGTGGTTCTGCCGGGCTTCGACCGACTTCACCATCTCGGCCTCCAGCGAAACGCTGTTTCCGTTGGGCGATTCATGGCCCCGCGCGATGTCGGGGACCGGCGCGGCGGTCTGCGACGGCGCGGTCAGGTGGCCGGGTCGCGTGGCGCGCATTTCCAGCCCCTCGGCCTCGTAGACCTCGGCGAAGGCGGGCACGTCTTTGGCCTTGTAACCGGGCGTATCGGCGTTCGCGACATTCTCCGCGATCACCGCCATGCGCGCGCCGGACTGCGCGGCCAGCGCCTGCGCCATGCGGGTAAGTTCCAGTTTCTCGAACATCGGGGCTTCTCCCTCGACCTGCTTCACCAAGGCTTAAGAGTGATTCCTTTAGAAACGGTTGAGAGCGAACAAAGGGAGAATCCCGTGGCTGGTCTTTTCGATGGGCTGTTGGCCGAAATCGCCGGAAGCGCTCCGGTGCGACGGGTGGGGCGGGTGGCGGAGACCCGGCGCGGGTTGGCCGAGGTGACGGGGCTCGACGCGGCGGCGATCGGCGACCGGGTGCTGATCCACAGCCGCGACGAGGTGGCGGGGGGTGAGGTGCTGCGGTTGACGCCGGGGCAGTGCTCGGTCCTGCCGGATGCCTCGGGCGACGGGATGGCCATCGGCGACCGGGTGGAGCTGCTCGGCAAGGCCGAGATCGCACCGGACGACAGCTGGGTCGGGCGGATCATCGACGCCACCGGGCAGCCGCTGGACGGGCGGCCCCTGCTGCGCGGGCCGCAGTCGCGGTCCTTGCGGACCCCTGCGCCTCCGGCGGCCTCGCGGCGGCGGCTGGGCGGGCGGCTGGAGACGGGGGTGGCGATCTTCGATACCCTCCTCCCCCTGGTGCGCGGGCAGCGGATCG
>NZ_JAYRPN010000013.1:0-9705 GCF_041911175.1 Tabrizicola sp. | reverse complement strand
TGGGTGGCCGCCGGGGGCGCTTCGCCCCCCGGACCCCCCGAGGATATTTGGGCCAATGTGACAGGGCTTTGGCGTGGTCGTGCCGCAGGCGAGGTTCGTCGAGGGCAACCTCTTCCGTCATGTGGCGGTGATGGCGCTGTCCGGCTCGGTCGGGCTGATGGCGATCTTCATCGTCGACCTGATCAACATGGTCTACATCTCCTGGCTGAAGGACCCGGTGCTGACGGCGGCGACCGGCTATGCCGGGGCGGTGATGTTCTTCACCACGGCCTTCGGCATCGGGCTTTCCATCGGCGTCTCGGCGCTGGTGGCCCAGGCGGTGGGCGCGCGCGATCCGGCGCTGGCGCGCGAGCGGGCGACGGTCGGTCTGGTGCTGAGCCTGATCTTCGGCACCGGCTTTGCCGCGCTGGTGCTGGTGCTGCTGCCCTGGATCGTGCCGGCACTGGGGGCGACCGGGCGCACGGCGGACGAGACGCTGCAGTTCCTGCAGGTCTATACGCTGAGCCAGCCGCTCCTCATCCTCGGCATCGTCGGCTCGGCGATCCTGCGGTCTTACGGCGAGGCGCGGCGGGCGATGATGGTGACGGTCTGGGGCGCGGTGGCGCTGGCCGCGCTGGACCCGGTGCTGATCCTCTGGGCGGGCTGGAAGCTGGAAGGCGCGGCGGTGGCCGGGGCCGGGTCGCGCATCGTGATGGCGACGATGGCGCTGATGCCGGTCTGGCGGCGGATCGGGGGCTTTGCGCCGCTGTCGCGGGAGGCGCTGGCGAGCGGGCTCGGGCCGCTGTTCGCGATCTCGGGCCCGGCGATCCTGACCCAGATGGCGACGCCGGTCGGGCAGGCCATCGTGACGCGGATGGTCGCGGGTTATGGCGAGGAAGCGGTCGCGGGCATGGCGATTGCCGGGCGGCTGACGCCGGTGGCCTTCGCGATGATCTTCGCGCTGGCCGGGGCGGTGGGGCCGATCATCGGCCAGAACCTTGGCGCCGGGCAGATGGCGCGGGTGCGGCGGACCTTCCGCGAGGCGGTGGTCTTCACCGCGCTGGTCATCACCACGGTTTCGGCGGTGCTGTTCGTGCTGCGCGGGCCGCTGGCCGACCTCTTCCATGCGACGGGCGCGACGCGGGAGCTGCTGTTCCTGTTCTGCGGGCCCTTGTCGCTGCTCTTCTTCTTCAACGGGCTGATCTTTGTCGCCAATGCCACCTGCAACAACCTTGGCGCGGCCTATCAGTCGACGGTGATCAACTGGGCGCGGCATACGCTGGGGACGGTGCCCTTCGCCGCGCTTGGCGCGCAATGGGCGGGCGCGGCGGGGGTGCTGATCGGGCAGGCGGCGGGGGGCGTGGTCTTTGGCCTCGTGGCGATCTGGCTGGCCTGGCGGGTGATCCTGCGCCGCACGGCGTGATGTCGTTGCCCTGCGGCATACCGTCGTATTCCGTTTTCCTCTTGCCCGGACCGGGGGCTTTGCGCTAGGCAAGGCGCGTCAGGTTCGGGAGAATCCGGCGGGCCGTAACAGCCCAAAGGTGCCGAAGGAGCAACCGCCCCGGTAAACTCTCAGGCGCAAGGGACCGTAGCTGACGAAGAGACTCTGGAGAGTTCCCGCGTGATGCGGGACGCCGAAGGGATAACGATCTCAGGCGTGCCGCAAGGCGCAGGGACAGAGGGGGCATCGAGCGGCGGGGATTGGCCCGCCGGGGCGGTGCCGGTGCGTTTTCCGGCGAGTAGGGGAGGGGCGGATATGTCCGACCTTGAGGAACCGGAACTGTTGCATCTGGGGCTTGAAGCCCTGCATGAAGCGCTTGGCGGCAAGATGGTGCCCTTCGCGGGCTACCTGATGCCGGTCCAGTACCCGGACGGGGTGCTGAAGGAACACCTGCACACGCGCACGGCGGCGGGGCTGTTCGACGTCAGCCACATGGGCCAGGTGATCCTGCGGCCAAGGGGCAGCATGGACGCTCTGAAGCTGGCCTTCGAGGCGCTGATGCCGGTCGATGTGCTGGGTCTGGCCGAGGGGCGGCAGCGCTATGGCCTGTTCACCAATGATGCGGGCGGCATCCTTGACGACCTGATGTTCACCAACCGCGGCGATCACCTGTATGTCGTGGTGAACGCGGCCTGCAAGGCGGCGGACATCGCCCATATGACCGCCGGGATGCCGGGGGTTTCGGTGGAGCCGGTGACCGACCGCGCGCTCCTGGCGCTGCAGGGGCCGGGGGCAGAGGCGGCGCTGGAGGCGGTCGTGCCGGGCGTCGCAGAGATGCGGTTCATGGATCACCGGGTGATCGGGGACATCTGGGTCTCGCGGTCGGGCTATACCGGCGAGGACGGGTTCGAGGTTTCGGTGCCCGAGGCCGAGGCCGAAGGGTTCGCGCGGAAGCTTCTGGCGCAGCCGGGTGTGGCGCCAATCGGGCTTGGCGCGCGGGATAGCTTGCGGCTGGAGGCGGGGCTTTGCCTTTACGGCCATGACATCGACACGACGACTTCACCCGTCGAGGCCAATCTGACCTGGGCGATCCAGAAGGCCCGCAAGGCCGGGGGCGCGCGTGAAGGCGGTTTCCCCGGCGCGGCGCGTATCCTGAAGGAGCTGGCCGAGGGGCCGGAGCGGCTGCGCGTGGGCCTGCGCCCCGAAGGCCGGGCGCCGATGCGGGAAGGCGTGGAACTGTTCGCCGAGGACGGCACGCCGGTCGGGCGCGTCACCTCGGGCGGGTTCGGGCCTTCGGTCAACGCGCCCATCGCGATGGGCTATGTCGCCCGCGCCCATGCTACGATTGGTACGAAGTTGACGGGCGAGGTGCGCGGCAAGCGCCTGCCCGTGACCGTGTCCGAGCTTCCCTTCCAACCCACCACTTACAAGCGCTAAGAGGCCAAGACGATGAAATACACCAAGGAACATGAATGGCTGCGCGTCGAGGGCGATCTGGTCGTCGTCGGCATCACCGAACATGCGGCGACCCAGCTCGGGGACGTGGTCTTCGTGGAGCTGCCAGAGGTCGAGACCCAGGTGGCCGGGGGCGACGAGGTCTGCGTGATCGAAAGCGTCAAGGCGGCCTCGGACATCCTGGCGCCGATCGACGGCGAGATCGTCGCAGTCAACGAGAAGCTGGTCGACAACCCGGGTCTGGTGAACGAGGACCCGACGGGCGCCGCCTGGTTCTTCAAGCTGAAGGTCGATGACCTGTCCGTGCTGGACCAGTTCATGGACGAGGACGA
Organism: Tabrizicola sp.; assembly: GCF_041911175.1. Taxonomy (GTDB): domain Bacteria; phylum Pseudomonadota; class Alphaproteobacteria; order Rhodobacterales; family Rhodobacteraceae; genus Tabrizicola. Next base: position 6,498 of record NZ_JAYRPN010000013.1, on the reverse strand, counting down.
ATACAACGACCTGATCGGCTGAGCCCTGGGCAGGCGCCGGGGGGCCAGCCCCCCGGACCCCCCGGGATATTTGGGCAAAGATGAATGGGAGCGGGTCGGGATGCGGCCCGAATGAGGACATGAGTTTCACCCCGACCGACTACAACCCCTATGATTTCGCCAACCGCCGCCACATCGGCCCCTCTCCGGTGGAGATGGAGGAGATGCTGGCCGCGACCGGCGTGCGGTCGCTGGACGAGCTGATCGACCAGACCGTGCCGACCTCGATCCGGCAATCCGAGCCGCTGGGCTGGGCGCCCCTGGCCGAGCATGAGCTTCTGGCGAAGATGAAGGAGGTCGGCGCGAAGAACCGGGTGATGACCTCGCTGATCGGGCAGGGCTATTACGGCACGGTGACGCCCCCGGCGATCCAGCGGAACATTCTGGAGAACCCGGCCTGGTATACCGCCTATACCCCCTACCAGCCCGAGATCGCGCAGGGGCGGCTGGAGGCGCTGCTGAACTTCCAGACCATGATCTGCGACCTGACCGGGCTGGACGTGGCCAATGCGTCCCTGCTGGACGAGGCGACGGCGGCGGCGGAAGCGATGACGATGGCGGAACGGGTGGCGAAGTCGAAGGCGAAAGCCTTTTTCGTCGACCGCTTCTGCCATCCGCAGACCATCGCGGTGATCCGCACCCGGGCCATGCCGCTGGGGATCGAGATCATCGAGGACGACGTGCGCAACCTCGACCCGACCAAGGTGTTCGGGGCGATCTTCCAGTATCCCTCCAGCTACGGCCATGTCGTCGACTTCACCGTCCGCATCGCCACGCTGCACGCCTCGGGGGCCATCGCGATCATGGCGACGGACCTTCTGGCTTTGTGCATGCTGAAAGAGCCGGGCGCGATGGGGGCGGACATCGCCGTCGGCTCGGCGCAGCGCTTCGGGGTGCCGATGGGCTATGGCGGGCCGCATGCGGCCTTCATGGCAGTGAAGGACGCGCACAAGCGGCAGATGCCGGGGCGGATCGTCGGCGTCTCCATCGACGCGCAGGGCGGCATGGCCTACCGGCTGTCGCTGCAGACCCGCGAGCAGCATATCCGGCGCGAGAAGGCCACCTCCAACGTCTGCACGGCGCAGGCTTTGCTGGCGGTGATGGCGTCGATGTATGCGGTCTTCCACGGGCCGAAGGGCCTGCGCGCGATTGCCGAACGGGTGCATTTCCTGACCCAGCGGCTGGCCCGCGCCTTGAAGGCGGCGGGGGCGAAGGTCGATCCCCGGGCGTTCTTCGACACGATCACGGTGGAGGTCGGCGTCGGGCAGGCCGGTATCCTTGCCGCCGCCCGCAATGAAGGCCTGAACTTCCGCAAGATCGGCCTTGACCGGGTGGGGATCAGTCTGGACGAGACGACGGACGAGCGGGTGCTGATCAAGGTCTTGCGCGCCTTCGGGATCGAGGGCGTGCCGCCGCACCGCGCGACGCTGGGCTTCCCCGAGGAGATGTTGCGCACGAGTGACTACCTGACCCATCCGGTCTTCCACATGAACCGGGCCGAGTCGGAAATGATGCGCTACATGCGGCGCCTGTCGGACCGCGACCTGGCGCTTGACCGGGCGATGATCCCGCTCGGCTCCTGCACGATGAAGCTGAACGCAGCGGCGGAGATGATGCCGATCACCTGGCCGGAGTTCGGCTCGCTGCACCCCTTCGCCCCGCGCGATCAGGCGGCGGGCTATCACGAAGCCATTGACGATCTGTCGCAGAAGCTGTGCGAGATCACCGGCTATGACGCCTTCTCGATGCAGCCGAACTCGGGTGCGCAGGGGGAATATGCGGGGCTTCTGACCATCCTCGCCTATCACCATGCGCGGGGGGATCATGGCCGCAAGATCTGCCTGATCCCGACCTCCGCCCACGGCACCAACCCGGCCTCGGCGCAGATGGCGGGGATGGAGGTGGTCGTCGTCAAGTCTGCCCCGAACGGCGACGTGGATGTCGAGGACTTCCGCGCCAAGGCCGAAGCGGCGGGCGACAGGCTGGCGGCCTGCATGATCACCTACCCCTCGACGCATGGCGTCTTCGAGGAAACCGTGAAGACGATCTGCAAGATCACCCATGACCACGGCGGGCAGGTCTATATCGACGGGGCCAACATGAATGCCCTCGTCGGGCTGGTGAAACCCGGCGAGATCGGCGGCGACGTGAGCCACCTGAACCTGCACAAGACCTTCGCCATCCCGCATGGCGGCGGGGGCCCTGGCATGGGGCCGATCGGCGTCAAGGCGCATCTGGCGCCGCATCTGCCGGGGCACCCGGAGACTTCGGCTGCGGTCGGTCTGAAGAGCACGGACGAGGGCACGGTGTCGGCGGCGCCCTATGGCAGCGCGTCGATCCTGCTGATCAGCTGGGCCTATTGCCTGATGATGGGCGGGCCGGGCCTGACCCAGGCGACGCGGGTGGCGATCCTGAACGCGAACTACATCGCGGCACGGCTGTCGCCGCATTACCCGATCCTCTTCATGGGCAACAAGGGCCGGGTCGCGCATGAGTGCATCCTCGACACCCGCCCCTTCGCCGAGGCGGGGGTGACGGTCGACGACATCGCCAAGCGGTTGATCGACAACGGGTTCCACGCGCCGACGATGAGCTGGCCGGTGGCGGGGACGCTGATGGTGGAGCCGACGGAGTCCGAGACCAAGGCCGAGATCGACCGTTTCATCACCGCCCTTCTGGCGATCCGCGAGGAGATTGCGGCGGTGGAACGCGGCGAGATTTCCTCCGAGGACTCGCCGCTGCGCCACGCGCCCCATACCGTTGCGGCGCTGGTGGGCGAGTGGAACCGGAGGTACAGCCGCGAGGCCGGGTGCTTCCCGCCGGGGGCGTTCAAGGTCGACAAATACTGGCCGCCGGTCGGGCGCGTGGACAACGTCTACGGCGACCGCCACCTGATCTGCACCTGCCCGCCGGTCGAAAGCTACATGGAAGCGGCGGAATAGGCGCCGCTCCGAAGCCCGTCTGACGGTATAAGCCCAAGAATTTTCTAGAAAATTCTTGGGCTGCTTGCCGCCTGTCGGGTCAGCTACCCCCGCCGGTGCGTCGCCGCCACGCGCGAGATTTCCTCGTAGATGCCGGTCAAGAGGTTCAGCGTCCGCGTCGCCTCGGCCAGACGGTCGCTGAAACCCGGCACATTCGCCACCGCCTGCAACAACAGCCGCCGCCTGAGCGCGCCGTAGTCGTCGGTCACGCGGCGGCCTTCCTCGGTCACCACATAGGTCACGCCCGACCGCCCCGCCCCCTTGCGCAGCACCAGCCCGGCGCCGATCAGCTTGCGCAGAGAATACTGGATGTTCGGCACGTCGTCGCGGTTGGTCAGCCGGGCAAGGTCCTTGATCGTCTTCGGGCGGTCGTTCATGCGGATGATGTGCAGAAGCGCGTTCTCCGGCCCGGTCGCCGCCAGGTCGCAGACCGAGGCCAGGCATTCCGACTGCCAGCGCCCGAATCCCTCGAAAGTCCGCATCAGCGCGAATTCCAGTTCCGTCGTGTCGACCTCGACCGCGCTTTCCGCCAGGTGCCAGCGCAGGTCGAGGCCGGGGGTTTCGCCCGCATCGTTTTGAGTTTGAACCATTTTCCCCGCCCTCCGCAGCACCCTGCCAGCCTGCGAAGTTTTGCCGCACCTGACGGTTGACGCAAATGGAATTTACGATAGACTTTCAAACATAAAATATCACCAAAACCGCAACAGGGATCACCGACATGCCACACCACCCGATGCTCTCGGGCGACCGTTTCCGCTTGGGCACTTTCTCGACCAACTGCTCCTCGGGGATGACGCCCACCAAGGTGCCCGAACGCTGGGTCAACAGCTGGGACAACAACCTGAAGCTGGCCAAGATGCTGGACGAGGCCGGGATCGACTTCATGCTGCCGATCGCGCGCTGGATCGGCTATGGCGGTGAAACCGATTTTCACGGCGGCGTGCTGGAGACGATGACCTGGGCTGCGGGCCTTCTGGCCGCGACGAAGAACATCGCGGTCTTCGCCACCATCCACACCGCCGCGAACCACCCGGTCGTGGTGGCCAAGCAGATCGCCACCATCGACCAGATCGGCCACGGGCGGGCGGGGCTGAACATCGTCGCGGGCTGGAACAAGCCGGAATACGAGGCGCTGGGCCTGACCCTGCCGGACGACCACGAAACCCGCTACGCCTATGCACAGGAATGGTTCGACCTTGTCCGCAAGCTCTGGACTTCGGACGAACATTTCGACTGGGACGGCACCTATTTCAAGGCCAAGCGGGTGAAGGGTGACCCGAAGCCGATCCGCGGTTCGGTCCCGATCATCAACGCGGCGGGCAGCCCGCAGGGGCGCGGCTTCGCGACCGACAACGCGAATTTCCTGTTCACCCCGGCCATCGACCTCGACCGCTCGAAGGGCGAGATCACGGACCTCAAGGCGCAGGCCGCCGCCAAGGGCCGCGACGTGAAGGTGCTGACCTTCTCTCACGTCATCTGCCGCCCGACCGAGGCCGAGGCCAAGGCCTTCGCCGACTACACCGCCGTGCAGAACGCCGATACCGATGCAGTGGACAATCTGGTGCGGCTGCAGTTCGCCCATGCCCACAGCTTCCCGCATGACCTTCTGGCGCAGATCAAGCACCTCTTCGCGCTGGGGCATGGCGGCTATCCGCTGATCGGCACGCCGGACCAGGTGGCCGAGGGCATCCTGCGGCTGCACGCCACCGGCTTCTCGGGCACGACGCTGTCCTTCGTCGACTATGTCGAGGAGTTCCCCTACTTCCGCGACACCGTGCTGCCGAAGCTTCAGGCAGCGGGCATCCGCTAGTGGACGCGAAAAGCTTCCGCGAGGCGACCAAGGCCTTCGTCGGCAACTGCAGCGTGATCACCGTGGGCGAGGACGACGAGGCTTCGGGCCTGGTCGTCACCTCGGTGATCTCGCCCTCGGCCGATCCGCCGCTGCTCTTGGCAGTCGTCAACCGCAGCGCGTCGAGCCACGGGCTCTTGCAACGCTATGGCCGCATCGGCTGGTCCTCGCTGGGCCGGGCGCATCAGGCGGTGGCGGAGCGCTTCTCGGGCTTCGGCGGCGTGAAGGGCGCAGCGCGCTACGAGGGGGCGGAGTGGGAAACCGCCGTCACCGGCGCGCGGCTTCTGGTCGGGGCGCCTGCGGCCTTCGACTGCACGGTGGAGGAGATGATCGAACGCGACAGCCATTCGATCCTGATCGGGCGGGTGCAGGCGGTCCGCACCACCCCCGGCGCCGGGGGGCTGGTCTACTGGAACGGGGCCTTCCGGGCGCTGGACCCCGCTTAGGGCTGCGGCTTCGGCGCGGGCGTGCCAAGCGCTCCGCCGGGCCTTGTGCCAAGCCCGCCGCCCGAGCCGACGCCGCTGGTCTTCGGCTTGGTCAGATCCGGCACCTTGGGCGGAGCTTTCACGCCGGGCGTCGGCGTCGTGCCCAGCACCTTGCCGCCGCCGCCGCCTTGCCGGGACAGGCAATCCTGCGCCTGCACAAGCGCGGGGCCGATGCCGTCCACGTCGAACCCGTCGTCGATGCCCATGCCCAGCATCCGCAGGTAGCGCCCGCTGTTCAGGAAATCCACCGTGGCCTGGATGCCGTCATAGGTGATGCCGCCATAGTCCGCGTCCCAGGCCTCGCCGTTGCCGATGGCGGGGATGCCGGTTTCCATCATCACCCAAAGCTCGAACTTCTGGCCGGGCTGGAACTTCACGTCGGGCTGCCGCAGCAGGATCGACAGCGTGTCGTTGGGGTAAAGCCCGATCCACAGGTCCTGCCCGTTCTGGTAGCTGACGGTGATGTAGCAGTAGGAGAACGCGCCGCGATCGTCGGTATAGGCCCCGCCGATCCAGTTGCCGGCCTCGAATTCCGACCCGGGGATTTCCGTCGATTGGGCTAGGGCAAGCGTCGGCGCAAGGGCAAGGGCGGCGGCAAGGGCAAGCGAGCGCATGGTGCGGTTCCTGAGCAGGTTTCACCGATCAGAATGCAGGCGCCGGGCGCATCGCGCAAGTCAGGCTTTCCGCAACAATGACGCGGCATTGACCGGGCGGCCCGGCCAAGGTAGCGCTGGCGCGGATGACCCGCCCGCCCTTCCTTGACGGCCTCGCCGCCAGCCTGCCCATCGTGATGGGCTATTTCCCCATTGCCTTCTCCTTCGGCGTCGCCGCGACGCAAGCGGGCTTCACCGGGCTGGAGGCCTTTGCCCTCTCGCTGATCATCTACGCCGGGGCCTCGCAGTTCCTTGCGCTGGCGCTTCTGTCGTCGGGTGCGCCGGTGCTGGTCGCGGCCTTCACCCTGATCGCGATGAACCTGCGCCATGTGCTCTACGGCCCCGCGCTCATGCGCGAGGCGGGCGAGGGCGCGACGCGACGCCACGCCTGGGGCTGGGCCTGGGGCCTGACGGACGAGGTCTTCGGCCAGGCCCTGGGCGCGCTGGCGCGGGGGCAAAGGTTCTCCGAGCCCTACATGTTCGGCCTCGGC
>NZ_JAYRPN010000012.1:0-6589 GCF_041911175.1 Tabrizicola sp. | reverse complement strand
TCGACCAGCGCGTCGACGATCACGTTGTCGATGCCGGAGGTCCAGATGCCCTGGAAGGGCACGCCAGCCGCGATGATGTCGTTGATCTGCTGCTTGCCCTGGTCCTGCTGCCAGCCGGTGAAGACCTCCTGCGCGACGGTGATGTCGGGATATTCGGCCATCGCGCGCTTGAAGCCCTTGTCGCGGTCATTGTCCGCGCCCGCACCCGCAGCACCGCGCATGTAGACGACGGCGCCCTTGCCGCCCATCGTCTCGAACAGCCACTTGGCGCCCAGATAGGCGTATTCCTCCTGGTTGTTCGACAGGATATAGGCCGAAGGCTCGGTCACGGCCTGGTCGACGGCGACCACGACGATGCCCTTGTCGGTGGCTTCCTTGATCGCGGCATTGATGCCGTCGGCATTCGCCGGGTTGACCACGATGGCCTGCACCCCGGCCTGGATCAGGTTGCGGATGTCTTCCAGCTGGCCCGCCGCATCGGTGTTGCGGTGCGCGATGTTCAGGCTTTCCACCTTGCCCGAGGCCAGCGCCTCGGCCTTCATCGCGCAGACCATCTCTTCGCGCCAGCCATTGCCCTGCACGGTGTTCGAGATGCCGATCTTGTAGCCTTCGGCGGCGGCCATCCCGGCCAGGCCGAGGGTCAGCGCGGTTCCAAGAAGCAGTCTTTTCATCGTGATCCTCCCAGATCGTTGGTTGTCGTTGGTCTACTTGACGTAGGGTCGCAGGATGTCGCGCGCCAGGGCGAAGCCGCGTTTGATTTTCTCGTCGCTGCCTTCGAAGGTGCGGTCCTCGTGTTCGATGATGATGGGGCCATCGTAGCCGGCGCGATAGAGGGTGGCGAAGAAATCCTGCCAGTCAACCTCGCCCAGGCCCGGCATCCGCGGAATCTGCCAGCCGATCCCGGCGGACATTATGCCGTTTTCATACAGCCCGTCACGGTCGATCATCAGGTCCTTGGCATGGACATGCACCATGCGCGATCCGAATTCGCGCACGAAGCGGTTGGCGTCGATCATCTGCCAGACAAGATGCGAGGGGTCGTAGTTCATGCCCACCGCCTCGCCCCAGGTGTCGAAGATGCGGCGCCAGATGCGCGGCGCGTAAGCGATGTTATGTCCACCCGGCCATTCGTCGTGGCTGAAGATCATCGGGCAGTTCTCGAAGGCGAGCGTCACGCCGCTGGCCTTCGCATGGGCGACGATGGGCGTGAAGATTTCGGTCGCGCGGGTCCAGTTCTGGTCGACGGTCAGGCTGCGGTCGCCGCCGATGAAGGTGTTGACGACCCTGACGCCCATCAGGCTGGCGGCGGTGATCACCTTCTTCAGATGGGTGATGACGGCCTCGCGGTGGGCGGCGTCGGCATGGAGCGGATTGGGGTAGTAGCCGAGGCCCGAGACGGCAAGGCCCTTGGCCCTCAGCCTCCCCATGATCTCGGACCCGCGCGCCGGGGTCATGTCCTCGATGGGCAGATGCGCGGTCCCGGCGTAGCGGCGCTTTTCGCCGCCCGCCTGCGGCCAGCAGGCGATTTCCAGCGCTTCGAACCCCGCGCTGGCGGCGTAACCGGCGACCTGTTCGAGCGGCGTATCGGCGAAAGGCGCGGTGAGGATGCCAAGCTGCATGTCTGTCTCCCTATCCCACCGTCGCCCAGGTTCCGCTGGCGGCGCTGGACAGGACCGCATCGCAAAAGAGCATTTCGTAATGGCCGTCGTCGAATGTGGCCCAGGTGGAGTCCGGCCCCCGCCCGCCGCGCGAAACATCACGGTAGACCTGGGTGAAGAAGGCGGCCCAGGTGTCGGCGAAACCCTCGGGGTGGCCACCGGGCATGAAGGCCGCCGCCGCCCCGGTCGGGTTCATCAAGGACGGGTCGCGGAGGAGGATCTGGTTCGGGCCTTCGCGGTGGCCGATCCACAGGTCCTCGGGGTGTTCGGCGGACCAGGCGGCCGAGGCTTTCGCGCCGGAAATATCCCAGCTGAGCAATCCCCGGCGACCGTGGCTGACCTGGCTGGTCGACATCATCCCCCGCCCGCCGTTGCCGTAGCGCAGCAGGATGGTGGCGGCGTCGTCGGTCTCGATCTTCCGCGTCTCGGTGGCGCCTTTCGAGGTGGTGAAGGTCTCCACCGGGCCGAGGGGTTTCTGGCGTTCCTTGATGAAGGTCGCCAGTTCGGCGATCACCGCCACGGGCTTTTGCCCGGTGATGAAGTTCGTCAGGTCCACCCAATGCGTGCCGATGTCGCTGACCGACCGCAGCGGCCCGCCCTCCTCGGCCTCCAGCCGCCAGTTCCAGTCGGTTTCCTTGGCCAGCCAGTCCTGATGGAAATGCCCGGTGATCAGGCGCAGATCACCCAGCTCCCCGGCCTTCATCATGCCGTGGGCGTGCTGGTTCAGCGGGTAGAAACGGGTGTTGTAGCAGACCGCCGCCACCTTGCCGCTGGCCCGCGCCATCGCCACCATCTCCGCCGACTGGGCCGAGGTCATCGCCAGCGGCTTTTCGCAGATCACATGCTTTCCGGCGGCAAGGATGGCCTTCACCTGCCCGTAGTGCGCGACGTTGGGCGAGGTGACATGGACCACCTGCACCGCCTTGTCCGCAAGCAGGTCCTCCAGCGAGCCATAGGCCTTCGCCACCCCCAGCGCCTTTGCCCGTTCCGCGCCGCGAGAAGCGCTGGAGCCAAGGACGCCCACGATGGGGATGCCCAGTCGGCGCAGGGTGGACAGGTGGACCGAGCCGATGAAGCCGGTGCCGATGACGGCAGCGCCGATCTGGGAAAGCTCAGGCAACGGAATACCCCCCGTCAATGGCAAGGCAGGTGCCGGTCATGAACCCGGCGGCTTGGGACGCAAGGAAGAGGACCGGCCCGGCGATATCCTCGGGCTGGCCCCAGCGGCCCATCGGCGTGCGCAGGTTCACCGCCGCCACATGCGCCGGGTCGGTGCGGCTGCGGGCGGATTGCTGGGTGACGATGAAGCCGGGGGCGACGGCGTTTACCCTGATGCCATCCCCCGCCCAGGCAATCGCCAGCGACTTGGTCAGCTGCGCGACGGCGGCCTTCGAGGCGCCATAGGCCGGGTTCCTCGGGCTGCCGAACATCGCATACATCGAGGCGATGTTGATCAACGCCCCCTTGGTGGCCTTCAGATGGGTATGGAACGCCTCGGCCATGCGGAAGGTGCCATGCAGGTTCACGTTCACCACATGGGCGAAAAAGTCGGGCGCCATCTCCTCGCCCCGTGCGGTGATGGCGGCGCAGTTGACCAGGACGTCCAGCCTGTCGTGCCGCGCGGCGAAGTCCTTCACCGCCGCGCCGTCGGTCACGTCCAGCTGGGTATAGCCGAAACGCCCCGCATCCTCGGGCGCAGGTTCCGGCTCGGCCCCGGTGATTTCGACCGACGCGCCGGCCTCTTGGAAGGCCCGCGCAATCGCCGCCCCGATCCCGGCGCGGCTGGCCCCGACCACCACGACATCCGCCCCGGCAAAGTCGAACCGGCTGTGCATCATGACGCCCTCCCCCGGCCATCCTTGGCCAAACGACGAGTCGATGCAACGGAGTTTTCATTTTTCCGATTTTGAGTGATCTCAACCGAACCCAGCCTGCGCCCCAACCCGACGATCATCGCCTGCGCCACGACCAGTGCGGGCACCTGGCTGCGGAAATGGCCCAGCCGCGCCTCGTTCACATACAGCACATGGCTCGCCAGCCCCGCGACCGGGGAAAGCGCATTGTCGGTGATCACCAGCACCCGGTTGCCCCGCGCATGGGCCAGACGCACCACCTCCACCGTCTCGGGCGTGTAGTCGTCGAAGGTCATGGCGAGGAGCGTATCCCCCGGCCCCATCGCCGCCACCTGCATCGCCCGCATCGCGCCGATGTTGTCGATGAGCTGTGCCCGCCGCCCGATGCTGCCGAAGCCGTAGACCGTATAGGCCCCCAGCCCGAACGCCCCCCGCGCAGCGGCGACATGCACCACGTCCGTCGCCGCCAGCACCTCGACACAAGCCGCCAACTGGTCGCGGTCCAGCGCTTCCTCGATCCGCAAGAGCGACTGCACGGCGGCCTGCACGAAGCTGCCGAAGACCACTCCCGGCTGGTCCAGATCGCTGTCCCCCGCCCCTGAGATGCGCTCGGCATAGGGCAGGCGGGGCCCCAGAAGCCGTTCGCGGAACACCAGTTGCAGGTCGGAAAAGCCCTGGAATCCCAGCTCCTTGGCAAAGCGAGTGATCGTCGCGGGCGGCACGGCGGCAAGGTCGGCCAGGTGGACGAGAGTGGAGACCGCCACCTCCTCGGGGTGGTTCAGGAAGAACTGCGCCACCTGCGCCAGCCGCTTCGACAGACGGCCCGACCGGGCGACCAGCGCCGCGCGCAAGGCTTCGAAATCCCGGGGGGGCAGGTCCGCCATCAGATCGCCCCCGCGACTTTCTGTTCAAGGTCGAGGATGGCGCCGGTCATGGGTACCGAGGCGTCAGACAGAAGAAATGCCGCCAGCCGGGCACATTCCTCGGCGGTGACCAGCCGCCCCAGGGGCTCTGCCGCAGCGGCGGCGGCCATCCAGTCCGGGCCGTGACCCATCCCGGCATGTTTCAATATCTCGGTCTCGGTCGCCACCCAGCCCAGGTTGATTCCGGTCACGCGGATGCGGTCGGCCATATGGGCATGGGCGGCATTGCGGGTCAGCGTCGCCATTGCCGCCTTCGTGGCGGAATAGATCGCCAGCTCGGGAAGCCCGCAGTAGGCGTTCATCGACAGGATGTTGACGATGGCCCCGGGCGCCCGGCGACGGCGCATGTCGGCGATGGCCGCCTGCATCAGCAAGAACCCGGCGCGGGCGTTGACATCGAACAGCTCGTCCCAGATCTCGACCGTGCCGGTCTCGAACGATCCGCGCGTGGTCAGGCCTGCCGCGTTCACCAGCCCGTCGATCCGGCCGAAGCGGCTGGTGGCAGCGGCGGCGATGGCTGAGGCGGCGGCGGGATCGGAAAGGTCGGCGGCGATCGTCTCGACCGGGGTTGTCGTCGTCAGATCCGACCCGAGGCGGGCAAGGCCGGGGGCGTTGCGGTCGGTGAGGACCAGCCCGCCGACACCTTCGGCAGACAGGACGCGGGCGATGGCGGCGCCGATGCCGCTGGCTGCCCCGGTGACCACCACCACCTGCCGCGCGAGCTGAAGATCCATGCCGACTCCGCGCCTGGCTGTCCTGTTGGCCCCCATCGTGACGCGCGACCCGCCGTCAGGGAAGCCCCTTCCGGCGGTCTGGGGCGGAAATCGGATCGAGGGGGAACAATGCCGGGGCTTGCCGGTTTTCCCTGCCTAGCCAGCTGACATGAGGAGATGAACGATGGCGAACCAGAACCCGAACCAGCAGAACCCGCAGCAGGGCCAGCAACAGCAGGGTCAGCCGGGGCAGAAGCGGCCGGACATGGATCAGGACCGGCAGAAGCAGCAGCAGGGCGAGGCCCAGCCGGGCCAGCAGAAGGGCCAGCAGGACCGCGACCAGAAGGGTCCGCAGCAGCGCTGAGCGGCGATCCTGTCCACGGTGGACATTTTCTGATTATCACATGAAATCAGAAAGATGATCGTGGGCGTTAGGATTTTCTCAACTTCTGAAACGCGCCGAAACTGGCAAGCCCGGCCCCCTTTGGCCGGGCTTATCGCGCCCGCTTGTCGTCAGGACGGGCGGTGTTCCCGGCCTACTGCCAGGGGGCCGGGCGCTTTTCCAGGAAGGCGCGGATGCCGACTCGTGCCTCGGGGCCTTCCCAGGCGTCGGCGAGGCGGCGGATGCTGTCCTCGATTACCGCATCGTCGATCCGCGGCCCCAACGCACGGGCCAGCGCCTTGGCCTGCCCCACCGCGAGGGGCGCGCAGGAGAGGTAGGGGGCGACCTCGGCCTCGACGGCGACGTCGAGCGCCTCGCCAGTCACCACGCGGGCGACGAGGCCCAGGGTTTCCGCCTCGACGGCGTCGAAGATACGGGCGGACATGAAGACGCGGCGGGCATGGCCCTCGCCCATCCGGGCCAGGACATAGGGGCCGATGGTCGCGGGGATGATCCCGAGCCGGGTTTCGGAGAAGCAGAACCTGGTGCCCTCTGCCGCAATCGCCACGTCGCAGACGCAGGCCATGCCGACCCCGCCGCCGAAGGCCCCGCCGTGCAGCCGCCCGATCAGCGGTTTCGGCAGTTCGTTCAGCGCGCGCAGCATCTGGGCCAGCTTCCGCGCCTCGCGCAGGCGCTGGGGGCGGTCGGCGTCGATCTGCGCCGCCATCCAGTCAAGGTCGCCCCCGGCGCAGAAGACTGGCCCCGCACCAGCAAGGACGACGACGCGGACGGTCGGGTCGGTGCCAAGGGCCTGCGCCGCCTCGGTCAGCTCGGCGCTCATCTGCGGCGACAGCACGTTGCGGCGGTCTGGGGTGTTGAGCGTGAGCCAGGTCACCCCGCGCGGATCGGTGCGGAGGTCGAGCGTCTGCCAGGTCATGCGGGGCTCCTCAGGCTTTGCGCGAAGCGGGCGGCTTCGGCCAGGCGGTCGGGGTCAAGGCCGGTGGCGAAGCCTTCCGAATGCAGGAAGGCGACAACGGCCTCGGTCGCGACATTGCCCTTC
>NZ_JAYRPN010000011.1:0-12876 GCF_041911175.1 Tabrizicola sp. | reverse complement strand
GCAGAGCGGCACCCCCCGCGCGTGCAGGGCAGGCACATCCACCGCGTCGTAGCCGACCCCGTGGCGCGAGACGATCTTCAGGCCGGACGCCCTGGCGATGGACCCGGCGGACAGGGGTTGCGTGCGGATCACCAGCGCGTCGGCCTTCGGCAGGAAGGCCTGGTAGGAGGGTTCCGAGATTTCCTCGACATAGTCGAAGGTCACCGGGGCCTGTCGCAGCAGGTCCAGCCCGGCAGGGTGCAGCTTCCCGGCCACCAGAAGATGCGGCATCAGTAGCCCCCCTTCTCGGCCTTCGTCGCAACCCCATCCGTCAGCTTGCGGAACCCAGCCACCGCCGCGCCGGCAGCGGCGGCAAGGAAGCGCGAGTCGCCCCCCACGGTGGTCATGTCGAAGCCCCACCGGATCGCACGGGCGGCATAGTCCGGCGTCCCGCAATGCAGGGCGGCGCGGAGGCCGTTTCGCTTGCAGGCGGCGACGATGGTCTGCAGGGCGGCGATCATCTCGGGCTCTTCCCGGTCGAAGCCGGGCGGCAGGCGGCCCTGATGCAAGGACAGCGTCAGGTCCGCCGGGCCGACATAGATCCCGTCCAGCCCCGGCGTGGCGGCGATGGCGTCGAGGTTGGCCATCCCCTCCGCCGTCTCGATCATCGCGAAGCCGAGGATGTTGTCGTTCGCCTCATCGGCGTAGTTCGCCCCCGCCGCGAAGTTGACGCGGGTCGGGCCGAAGCTGCGCTGGCCGTGGGGCGGATAACGGAGGGTGCTGACGAAACGGGCGGCCTCTTCGGCGCTGTTCACCATCGGGCAGATGATCCCATAGGCCCCGGCATCCAGCGCCTTCATGATGATGCCGGGTTCCAGCCAGGGCACGCGGGCCATCAGCGTCGCGCCAGACGCCCGCATCGCCTGGAACATCGGCAAGAGCGCGCTGTAGTCCAGCGCCCCGTGCTGCATGTCGATGGTCACGGAGTCGAAGCCCTGGGCCGCCATGATCTCGGCGGTGAAGGGGTTGCCGATGCTGCACCAGCCGTTGATCGTCGGTTTCCCCTCGGCCCAGAGGCCTTTCAGTTTGTTCGGAATCATGCCCACACCATCTGGCTGGATTTCACGTCAAGATAGTCGCGGATGCCTTCGGTGCCGCCTTCGCGGCCCATGCCGGAATGGTTGGTGCCGCCGAAGGGCGCTTCGGAAGCCGCCATCGCGAAGGAATTGATGCCGACCATCCCCGCCTTCAGCGCGCTGACGGTGCGCCGGGCGCGGGCGGGATCTCGGGTGAAGGCATAGGCCGAGAGGCCCATGTCGCTTGCGTTCGCCCGAGCCAGCACCTCGTCTTCGGTCGAGAAACGGCTGATCGCGGCGATGGGGCCGAAGTTCTCCTCGGCCATCACCGCCATGTCGTCGGTGCAGTGGGTCAGAACGGTTGGTTCGAAGAAATGCCCGGCGTTGAAGCCCTGGGCCCGCTTTCCGCCGGTGGCGAGTTTCGCCCCCGCTTGAACGGCCCCGTCGACGATCTTCTCCATCTCGGCCAGACGCGCGCCGTTGATCAGCGGCCCCATGCCGACCGAGGGGTCCAGCCCGTCGCCCAGCTTGATCGCCTCTGCGCGCTTCACGAATCCGTCCACGAAGGCGTCATGCAGCCGGTCGTGGACATAGAAGCGGTCGCCCGTCACGCAGACCTGCCCGGCATTGGCAAACTTGGTCGGCACGGCGACATTCAGGCAGGCCTCCAGATCGGCGTCGTCGTAGACGATGACAGGAGCATTGCCGCCCAGCTCCATGGAAACCTTCTTCAGCGTGGCGGCGGCGTCGCGGATCATCTGCTGGCCGACGCGGGTGGAGCCGGTGAGGCTGACCTTGCGTACCGACTTCGCGGCCATCAGCGGTGCGTAGGTCGCCGCCGTCGGCCCGACAACCAGGTTGACCGCGCCGGGGGGCAAGTTGCCCGCCCGGCAGCAGTCAACCATCACCATCGCCACGCCCGGCGTCTGCGACGACGGGCGGAGGATGGTGGCGCAGCCTGCGGCAAGGGCGGGAGCGACCTTGCGCGCGATCAGGGCTGCGGGAAAATTCCAGGCGGTGAAGGCGGCGACCACGCCCACCGGCTCATGGTGGATCTCGAACCGCCCGCCGGGCACGCGGGATTCGACGATGCGGCCATAGATGCGGCGGGCTTCCTCGGCGTACCAGCGGAACTGGTCCACGCTGAGACCCCATTCCCGCCCCGCCTGGGCGATGGGCTTGCCGGTCTCAAGCGAGATCATCCGCGCCGCCTCATCCGTCCGGCGCAGCATCTCGTCGGCGATCCGGTGCAGGGCATCGGCCCTCTCGAAAGCAGGGGTCGCCGCCCAGGTCTTGAATCCTGTCGCTGCGGCCGCCAGCGCCGCCTCGGTATCCGCCACCGAGGCCACCGGGCATTCGCCCAGCGCTTGTTCCGTCACCGGGCTGAAGACCGGGGCCGTGACGCCCGAGACGCTCGCCCGCCACTCGCCCGCGATGAAAAGACCGAAGCGGGCGTACATCAGCAGCCTCCCTGCCGGGATTGGCCGCGGCGACTCTCGCCCTCTGGCGCTGAAGCAGCGATCCGGTTCATCTGGGTCCTCCCGATTCCTCTTTCGCAATACTCGTTGCGAATATCACCTATTGTCAACCATCAATGCGTGAGACTATGTTGCATGAGCCAAGCCGAGGGAGGAGAGGCCTATGGAACACTCGACGATTCGCCTGACGATGGCGCAGGCGCTGGTGCGCTGGCTCACCGCGCAGATGACCGAGATCGACGGCCAGCGCGTGCCGCTTTTCGCCGGGGTGTTCGGCATCTTCGGCCACGGCAACGTGACCTGCCTCAGCGAGGCGCTGGAGGCGGTGCAGGACAAGCTTCCCACCTGGCGCGGCCAGAACGAGCAGTCGATGGCGCTGGCGGCCATCGGCTTCGCCAAGGCCAAGCGGCGGCGGCAGATCATGGTCGCGACCTCCTCCATCGGACCGGGGGCGCTGAACATGGTAACGGCGGCGGGGACGGCGCATGCCAACCGCCTGCCGGTGCTGCTGATCGCCGGGGACACCTTCACCAACCGCCTGCCCGACCCGGTGCTACAACAGGTGGAGCATTTCGGCGATCCGACGGTGACGGTGAACGACGCTTTCAAGGCCGTCACCCGCTATTGGGACCGGATCACTCACCCGGCACAGATCCTCCAGTCCTTGCCGCAGGCGGTGGGCGCGATGCTGGACCCGGCGGATTGCGGCCCGGCCTTCCTCGCCCTGCCGCAGGACACGCAGGAACTGGCTTTCGACTATCCTGCGGAGTTCTTTGAAGAGCGGCTCTGGACGATCCCCCGCCCGCGTCCCGACCGTCGGGCAGTGGCCGAGGCTGCCGCGCTGCTGAAGACCGCGAAGAAGCCGCTGATCATCGCGGGTGGCGGCGTGCGCTATTCCGGCGCGGAAGAGGCGGTTGCCAGGTTCGCGGCGGAGCGGGGCATTCCGGTGGTGGAGACCATCGCCGGAAAGGGCGGGCTGACCCATTATCACCCGGTCCATGCCGGGCCGATCGGCATCGTCGGCTCGACCTCGGCCAATGCGCTGGCGGCGGAGGCCGACGTGATCCTTGCCATCGGCACGCGGTTGCAGGATTTCACCACCGGGTCGTGGACGGCGTTCAGCCGCGATGCGCGCTTCATCTCGATCAATGCCGCCCGGTTCGATGCCCTGAAGCACCGGGCGCTGGCCGTGGTCGGTGACGCGCTGGAAAGCGTGGCGGAGCTGGATGCGGCGATGGGTGCGTGGAAGGCCCCGGCGGGGCATCTGCCGCATGCCAAGGCGCTGTTCAAGGACTGGGACGCGCTGCTGGACGACCACCAGACCCCGACCAACGCCCCGATCCCGACCTATGCCCAGGTGGTCAACGTCGTGAACAAGGCCGCAGGCGAGAATGACACCCTGATCGCCGCCGCCGGGGGCATCCCGGGTGAGGTGGCGAAAGGCTGGCGGGTCAAGGCGCCGAACAGCTTCGATCTGGAATTCGGGTTTTCCTGCATGGGCTACGAGATCGCCGCCGGCTGGGGCTGCGCGATGGCGCAATCCGGGCCGGGCGGCTTGGGGGGCACCCCCATCGTCATGCTGGGCGACGGCACCTACATGATGATGAACTCGGACATCTATTCCACGGTGCTTTCAGGCCACAAGATGATCGTGATCGTCTGCGACAATGGCGGCTATGCGGTGATTTCCCGCCTGCAACAGTTCAAGGGCGTGCCCGGTTTCAACAACCTCTTGAAGGACTGCCGGATCACCGACAAGGCGAACCCGCTGCATGTCGATTTCGCCGCCCATGCCGCCGCGATGGGGGCCGCCAGCCGCAAGGTGGAAAGCCTCGCCGATCTGGAGGCCGCGATGGACTGGGCCAAGGGCAACGACCGCACCACGGTGATCAGCATCACCACCGACGCCTATGCCTGGGTGCCGGGCGATGCCGACTGGGACGTGGGCGTGCCCGAGGTGTCGGAGCGCGAATCGGTGAACAAGGCCCGCGAAAGCCAGATCGCCATCCGCGCCAAGCAGCGTGTCGGAATTTGAAGAACAGGGTCGAATGAGATGAAAGCGAAACTTGGAATTGCCCCGATCGCCTGGTGGAACGACGATCTGGCGGAACTGTCGGACGATGTAAGCCTTGAGGAATGCCTGCGCCAGGCCTCGGTTGCCGGGTTCACCGGCATGGAGACCGGGCGGCGGTTTCCGATGGACATGGCCGAGCTTGGGCCGATCCTGGAGAAATACGGCATCTCGGTCTGCGGCGGCTGGTTCTCGGGCCTGCTTCTCGACGGCGACATCGAGGTGGAGAAGGAGCGGATCGCCCAGCAACATGCCTTCTTCAAGGCGGCGGGCGCGCCCTGCATCGTCTATGGCGAAACCGCGCGGTCGGTGCAGGGGGTGAAGTCGGCGCCGCTGGCGACCAAGCCGAAGCTGACCGAGGCCGAGATTGCCGTGTATGGCCGCAAGATCAGCGATTTCGCCGACTGGTGCGCGGCGAATGGGATGCCGCTGTCCTACCATCACCACATGGCCGCTGCCATCGAGACCGAGGCGGAACTGGACCTGCTGATGAAGCACTCCACCGTGCCGCTGCTGTTCGACGCGGGCCATATGGCCTTTGCGGGCGGCGACAACCTTCGGGTCATCGACAACCACTGGAAGCGGATCACCCATGTCCATACCAAGGATGTGCGAATGGGGGTGATCGACGCACTGGACCGCAGCCGCGAAAGCTTCCTCGACGCCGTGGTGAAAGGCGCTTTCACCGTGCCGGGCGACGGGTCGCTGGACTTCGAGGCGATCGTCAAGGCGCTGGCGGCGAAGGGCTATGAAGGCTGGTTTGTGGTCGAGGCAGAGCAAGACCCCAAGGTCTCGCCACCGCTGGAGATGGCAAAGAAGGGGCACAAGGAACTGCTGCGGGTCATGGCCGCCGCCGGGTATGAGGTGGTGCAATGAACCGCATGGACGGCAAGGTCTGCGTCGTCACCGGCGCGACGCAAGGCTTGGGCGCAGCCATCGCCCGCAGGCTAGCGGCGGCGGGCGCCAAGGGCGTGGTCATCACCGGGCGCAACGCCGAACGCGGCGCGCATGTCGCCCGCGAAATCGCCGAGGCGCATGGCATCTGGGCGCATTTCCTGCAGGCGGATTTCTCCAACGTCGAAGACTGCCGGATGGTGATCGCCGAGACCGACCGCCTGTTCGCTCGTCTCGACGTGCTGGTGAATGCAGGCGCCTCGACAGCGCGGGGCACGATTCTCGACACCACGCCGGAAACCTTCGACCTTCTGTTCGACACAAACGTTCGCGGCCCCTATTTCCTGATGCAGGAAGCGATCAAGCTGATGATCGCCAAGGGGATCGAGGGCGCGATCTGCAACATCGGCTCGATCTCGGCGCTGGCGGGGCAACCCTTCATCAACGCCTATTGCGGGTCCAAGGGGGCGCTGACCACGCTGACAGCCAATACGGCGTTTTCGGTGATGGCCAACCGCATCCGGGTGAACCAGCTGAACGTCGGCTGGATGGCAAGCGACCACGAACGCGAGATCCAGGCCGAGGGCGGTGATCCCGACTGGGAGGCGAAGGCGAAAGCCGCGCTGCCCTTCGGGCGTCTGGTCGACCCCAACGAAGCCGCGCGGGCAGTGAACTTCCTCGTCTCCGACGACGCCGGGCTGATGACGGGGGCCATCGTGAACTTCGACCAGTCGGTCTGGGGCGCCGTGGCGGGCGGGATGCCGGTGCCGGACGGGCCGATGCGGCTTTAGGGGCCCGTCACCACCGGAATCCGCGGTTCGCCGCCGTCCTTCTGCAAGCGTGCCGCCAGCGCCACGCACAACGCCTGCGCCAGACACATCGGCGCGGCCAGACTGCGCGAGAAGGTGTATTCGTGCTCGGGCACCGCGAACAGCACCTCAGCCAGCTTGGCATAGGGCGACAGCGTGCTGTCGGTGATCGCCAGGATCGGCACGCCGCGCCCGGCGGTTTCCTCGGCGACGTTCACCACCTCGGTCGCGTAGAAGCGGAAGGACACCACGAACAGCACGTCCGTCGCCCGCGCGGCCCGCGCCATATGCGTCGCCAACCCGCCGCTGGCATCCAGAAGCACCGTCCGCTTGCCCAGCATGGTCAGGACATAGCGCAGCAACTCCACCACCGGGGCCGAGCGGAGCTGGCCGATCAGATAGACCGTATCCGCGCCCTCCAGCAACTCGCCCGCCCGCGCCAGTTGGCCCGGATCGACGCTTGCCAGCAGCTCCTGCAACGAGGCCACGTCCCGCGCCACGAGGTCCGCCAGGAAGCCGATCTCGCCCTCGCGCGCGCCGCCCAGCTCGCTTTCCAGCGCCCGGACCCGCGCATCGAAGCCCGGCGCCGCCGTGGTCAACCGCCGCTGGAAGACCGCCTGCAGGTCCTTGAACCCCTTGTAGCCCAGCGACTGCGCATAGCGCACGAAACTCGATGCATGGATGCCGCATTTCGCCCCGATGGCGTTGACCGACAGCACCGCCACGTCGTTCGGGTTCTGCGTCAGGTAGAGCGCGATCTTCTGGTACGACTTCGACATGTCGTCGTAACGGTCGTGGATCAGCTTGATCAGTTCTTCATAGGTTTCGGGCGGTTGGTAGTTGGCCATCTGTCCTGTCCGGCGGGCATGGTCCCGCCAGTCCTGCATGCCGCAGCATTCCTTGTCAATTACGTTGCAATGCAGTTTTCAGTGCATTGCAAAGCATATGTCAGTCCAGGATAGCCGGCCACAACACCGCGTTGCTCCGGGTGAAGGGCGGGATATGCCCGATCCGTTCCAGACCGAAATCGCCGGGCCGCAGCACCTTCTGCTCCTTCATCGCTTCCGGGTACAGCGCCCGCGCGCGCCAGACGGCCTCGGGCGGCACCAGGTCGTCATCCGCCACCGCGATCATCCGCAGCCGCGCCGTCACCCGCGCCGGGTCGGGCAGCGGCAGGGTCCGGCCCACGTCCGACAGGTGCCAGCCCCGCGTTGTGCACCAGCGCCGCCAGTCCTCATACACCCCGCGCGGCAGGTCGGCGCCAAGACCCACCAACCGCCCCGGCAGGTATCCCGCTCCCCGCGCCAGCGCCCGGACCGGCGGCGACCAGAAGAGACGCGCCTTCCACTGATAGCGCCAGGGGTGATCCGACACATGCGTCAGCCCCGACCCGATGGTGATCGCCCGGGCCACCCGCACCATCGCCGGATGCCAGCCCATCCACAGACCGCCGACCGAATGCCCGAGCACCCAAAGCGGCGTGTCCGGATACATCCGCGCCAGTGTCGCAAGCGCTGCGGCCTGGTCCCGCAGGCCCCAGTCGGCCATCGTGGCCCGCGACCCCCGCATCGGCCGCCGCAGCGAGGCTCCGAAATCCCGGTAGTCATAGGTCAAGACCGCCAGGTCCCGCTCCCGCGCCGCCCATTCGGCGAAGCCCCGGTAAAAGCGGGCCGGTGCCCCGGTCGCCCCGTGCAGCACCAGCGCCGCGTGCGGAGTGCCCCTGGGCCGAACGATCCGCCCACGCAGGATCGCGCCGTCGCTCTGGATCTCCAGGTCCTCACCGCTGAAGCCCACCGGGATCGTTGCATCCAGCATCGCCGACTCCGTCCGTTAGACCGATTGGTCTAGTAACATGACTGGACCAATCGGTCTAGTCTTTTCCCGCAGGCCGCAGACGCCTATGTTGGCTGTGATGACCGACGAACCCACCACCCGCGACCGCCTCGTGACCGCCGCCACCCGGCTCTTCCGGCAGCGCGGCTATGACGGCACGGGTCTGGCCGAAATCCTGTCCGAGGCGGGGGTGCCCAAGGGCTCGCTCTACCACCACTTCCCCGATGGCAAGGCCGACCTCGCCTGCGCCGCCGCCGACTGGACCGCCTCCGAGATCATCCGGGTGATCGACGACAGCTTCCGCGCTGCGCCGGACTGGCGCCAGGGGGTGACGACCTTCTGCTACAAGATGGCCAAGCTCTTCGACATCCTGGACAGCGCCGATGCCTGCCCGATCTTCGGCCTTCTCTTCGAGGGCCCCGACCAGGACCGCTTCCGCGCCCAGGCCGAACGCTCCTTCGACCGCATCATCGCCGCAGCCGCAAGCTACGGTCAGGCCCTCGGCATGGCCGTAGAGACCGCCCACGACGCCGCCGAGACCTTCATCATCGGCTTCCAGGGCAGCTGGACCCTCGCCCGCACCCGCCGCAAGTCCGACATCCTGCGCAGCCTGCCCGCCCGGCTTTACGGCCCCGCATAGGCTGCGCTACAGCGCACCTTCGCCTTTTCCCGCCGCCGCCCATTCAAACTGCTCCGGCGTCTCCACTGCGCAGGGCCGGACCTGCCGCAACCGCTCCAACGCGGCCCGAGGCTCCTCCCCCGCCTCGACCATCAGCCGCAGCGCCGCCGTCCCCGACCGTCCGCAGCCCCCCATGCAATGCACCCAGACCTTGCCGCCCCCAGCCAGCACCCCGCGCACCCGCGCCGCCGCCCCCGGCCATACCACCAGCGTCTCCCCGGACGGAGCGCCATAGTCGGCAATCGGCAGATGCAGCCACTCCACCCCGACCGCAGCCAGATCACCCGGCAACCCCTCGACCCCCTTTTCCGCCAGCTCCGCCAAAGTCGTCATCGTCAGCGCCAGCCCCGGCCTCCAGGCCAGCACCTCCGCCAGGTCGCGGGCATAGGCCCCGCCCCGCCCCGGCATCGGCCCGATCCCCAGCACTCCCCCGCCGACCGCCAGTTCCGCAATCACCATCGAACACCCTTCCCGGTGGACCTTCCGCCCCCCGCGCCCTAGTCTGGCCCGCGAGTCACGAGGGTTCCATGTCCGACGAGAAAGCCTACCAGGTCCTTGCCCGCAAGTACCGCCCGCAGACCTTTGCCGACCTGATCGGGCAAGAAGCGATGGTCCGCACCCTGAAGAACGCCTTCGCCGCCGACCGGATCGCCCATGCCTTCGTGATGACCGGCGTCCGCGGCGTCGGCAAGACCACCACCGCCCGGATCATCGCCAAGGGGCTGAACTGTATCGGCCCCGACGGCACCGGCGGCCCCACCACCGAGCCCTGCGGCCAATGCGAGCCCTGCCGCGCCATCGCCGAAGGCCGTCATGTCGACGTGCTGGAGATGGACGCGGCCAGCCGCACCGGCGTGGGCGACATCCGCGAGATCATCGACTCGGTCCACTACCGGGCCGCTTCGGCGCGGTTCAAGATCTACATCATCGACGAAGTCCACATGCTGTCGACCGCCGCCTTCAACGCGCTCCTGAAGACACTGGAAGAACCCCCGGCGCATGTGAAATTCATCTTCGCCACCACCGAAATCCGCAAGGTCCCCGTCACCGTGTTGTCGCGCTGCCAGCGCTTCGACCTGAAGCGGATCGAGCCCGAGGTGATGATGGCCCATCTCGCGAAAGTGGCCAACCTGGAAGGCGCCAAACTCGCCCCCGACGCTTTCGCCCTGATCACCCGCGCCGCCGAAGGCTCGGTCCGCGACGCGATGAGCCTGATGGACCAGGCCATTGCCCATGGGGCCGGGGAAACGACCGGCGACCAGGTCCGCGCCATGCTGGGGTTGGCCGACCGGGGCCGCACGCTCGACCTCTTCGACCTGATCATGCAGGGCGATGCCGCCACGGCCCTTGCCGAACTTTCCGCGCAATATGCCGACGGGGCCGATCCGATGGCGGTGCTGCGCGATCTGGCGGAAATCACCCACTGGATTTCCGTCATCAAGATCAACCCGGCTGCGGCGGAAGATCCGACCACGCCGCCCGACGAACAGACGCGCGGTCAGGACATGGCCGCCCGCCTGCCGATGCGCGCGCTGACCCGGATGTGGCAGATGCTCTTGAAAGCCATCGAAGAGGTGGCGCTGGCCCCGAATGCGATGATGGCCGCCGAGATGGCGGTGATCCGCCTGACCCATGTCGCCGACCTGCCCGACCCGGAAACGCTGGTGCGGAAACTGCAGGACAGCCCCCGCCCGCCCTCCGGCGGCGGCATGCCCGGCGGTGCTCCTGCGGGCGGCGGCAGCGTCCACGCCCCGCGCCTTGCGCCCGTCCATTCGGCGCCCAGCCGTGGCCCCACGATGACCGCGACCGCCCCGGCCCTCGCCGAAGGCCAGCTGCAGGTCTACGCCAGCTTCGAGTCCGTCATCGAACTGATCCGCCAGAAGCGCGACATGCTCCTCCTCAACGAGGTCGAGACCGGCCTCCGCCTCGCCCGCTTTGCCCCCGGACGGATCGAGTTCGAACCCGCCCCCGGCGCGAAACCCGACCTCGCCGCCCGCCTTGGCCAGCGCCTGCAAGGCTGGACCGGCGCGCGCTGGGGCGTCTCGGTCGTCGCCGGCGGCGGCCAGCCGACCATCGCCGAAACCCGCAACACCGAACTCGCGCAGGTCCGCGCCGAAGCCGCCGAAAACCCGCTGGTGCTGGCCATCCTCACCGCCTTCCCCGGCGCGAAGATCACCGAGGTGCGCTCGCCCGAAGCCATCACTGCCGAGGCCGCCGCCGCCGCCCTGCCGCAGGCCGATCCCGAAGTCGACGAAGACTGGGACCCGTTCGAGGCATGACTCCCCGCCGCGCCACTCTGGCCGACGCGGCCACCCTCGCCCGGCTCAACGCCCACGTCCAGGGCTGGCACGCCGCGCACTACCGCGAGGCCTTCTTCCCGAACCCCGACCCGAAGGCCCTTGCCGACTACTTCGCCGACCGCCTGTCCGACCCCGGCTGCACTGCCTTCCTCACCGGCGATCCAGCCACCGGCTACGCGCTCTGCCAGTTGCAGACCCGCGAGGTCTCGATCTTCTCGCCCGGCTACCGTCGCCTGATGATCGAGCATGTTGCCGTGGCCCCCAAGGCCCGCCGCCTGGGCCAGGGCCGCGCGCTGCTGCAGGCCGCCCGCCAGCTTGCCCGCGATCTTCAGGCCGATGAAATCCTCCTGGACACCTGGGAAGCCAACCACGACGCCCACGCCTTCTTCCGGGCCGAGGGGTTCGAGCCCCGCCGAATGCTGTTTCGCACCACGCCGTAAGCTTGCGCCCTGCCGCTCCAGCCCGTATCTCAAGGGAAACGGACGGAGAACGACATGCTGAAGGGTCTGGGCGGACTGGGTGGCATCGGCGACATGGCCAAGATGATGAAGGCCGCCACCGAAATGCAGGGCAAGCTGGCCGAGCTGCAGGAGGATCTGGCGCGCACCGTCGTCATGGGCGAGGCCGGGGCCGGGCTCGTGAAGGCGCGCGCGACGGCGAAAGGCGAAGTGACCGGGCTGGATATCGACCCCTCGATCCTGGTCGCCAGCGAGAAGGAAGTGGTTGAGGACCTGATCCTTGCCGCGATCCATGATGCGCAACTGAAGGCCAAGGCCCGGTCCGAGCAGGAAATGTCGAAGCTTGCCGAGTCGCTGGGCATGCCGCCCGGCATGAAGCTGCCGTTCTGATGAAGGACGACACCGGCATCGAGGCGCTGATCGAACTGATGGCCAGGCTTCCCGGCCTTGGCCCCCGGTCGGCCCGCCGCGCGGTGCTGGTGCTGCTGAAGAAACGCGCGCAATTGATGGCCCCGTTGGCGCAGGCTCTGGCCGAGGTGGCGCTTGCGGCCAAGGACTGCCGCATCTGCGGCAACATCTCCACCGCCGAGGTCTGCGGCATCTGCGCCGACCCGGCCCGCGCCACCGGCGAGATTTGCGTGGTCGAGGATGTCGCCGACCTCTGGGCGATGGAGCGCGGCCAGGCGTTCCGCGGTCGCTATCATGTGCTGGGCGGTACGCTTTCCGCGCTGGACGCCATCGGGCCGGAGGAACTGGGCATCCCCCGCCTTGTCGCCCGCGTGGCCGGGGAAGGCATCCGCGAGGTGATCCTTGCGCTGAACGTCACGGTCGACGGCCAGACCACGGCGCATTACATCGCCGACGCGCTCTCCGGCGCCGGGGCGCAGATCACCACGCTGGCACAGGGCGTGCCGATTGGCGGCGAGCTGGACTATCTTGACGACGGCACCATCGGCGCGGCGCTGCGGGCCCGGCGGAAGCTCTGACCGTGGATCAGGCGTAGGGTTCGCTACAGCGCACCGATCCCCAACAGCCCCGGCAACGCCTCCATCCGGTGAAACACCGGCACCCCCAATCCCACCAGGCTGCGCCCCGTCCCCGTGTCCGCGCCATGCGCCGCAAAGCCCAGCACCCGCATCCCGGCGGCAAGACCCGCCCGCGCCCCCTGCGCGCTGTCCTCGATCACCACGCAGCCCTCCGGCGCCACCCCGCAGGCCCGGGCCGCCGCAAGATAGACATCCGGCGCGGGCTTCGGCGCGCCCATCCCCTGCCCCGACAGCACCGCCCGGAACCGCCCCT
>NZ_JAYRPN010000010.1:0-9261 GCF_041911175.1 Tabrizicola sp. | reverse complement strand
CCCCCCCCCCCCCCCCCTCCGCCCTCAGCCCCGCGCGACCCGTTCGGCCATCACGCAGAGCATCTCGAACATCAGCGAAATCCCCAGCCAGGCCGTCCCGCCACTCGCATCGAAGGGCGGCGAGACCTCCACCAGGTCCGCCCCCACCACATCCAGCCCCTTGAGGCCCCGCGCCACCTGCAGCGCCTGCCAGGAATTCGGCCCGCCCACCTCCGGCGTCCCGGTCCCCGGCGCGAAGGTCGGATCGACGAAGTCGATGTCATAAGTCACATACACCGGCCCCGCGCCGACGATCTCCCGCGCCTCGGCCATCACGTCATCGGCGCCGCGCGCGTGGAACTCGGCAATGGGGATAATGCGGATACCGACGCTTTCCGCAAAGTCCCAGTCCTCGCGCCCGTAAGCCGTGCCCCGGATGCCGATCAGCACATAGCGCCTGGGGTCGATCAGCCCCTCCTCCACCGCCCGGCGGAACGGCGTCCCATGATTATACCGCGAGGTGCCGAAATAGATGTCGTTCAGGTCGGTATGGCTGTCGAACTGGATCATCCCCACCGGCCGGGCCTTCGCCACCGCCCGCAGGATCGGCAGCGAGCAGAGATGATCCCCGCCCCCGGTCAGCGGCCGGATTCCCGCCGCGACCACGCGCGAATAGAACGCCTCCATCCGCGCCATCGACTCCATGAGATCCCCCGGGTTCGGTGCCACGTCGCCCAGGTCGGCGCAGCGCGCCAGCTCGAACGGTGCCACCCACGTCGCCCCGTTCACCGCCCGGATCATCGTCGACAGGTCGCGCAACTGC
The DNA here is from genome assembly GCF_041911175.1 of Tabrizicola sp. Lineage (GTDB taxonomy): Bacteria > Pseudomonadota > Alphaproteobacteria > Rhodobacterales > Rhodobacteraceae > Tabrizicola. The sequence continues at coordinate 8,459 of NZ_JAYRPN010000010.1, read as the reverse complement.
CGTGGCCCGTGGCGTGGACCGGGCCGGTTCGTCGTTCCCCCGTCCCAGGGCGCGCCGATCAGCCCGATCTGCACCTCGGCAAACCTCGGATGATCGAACGGAACGAAAGGCAGACGCATGAAGGTCGGCACCCCGGCAAAGCGCGGCACGTCGAAGCCCGAGACCGGCTGGAAGAACGCATCCGCCATCATCACCCCCTGATTCCCGCGCCATCTGACCACCCCGCCCCCGCCGTGTCAGCCCCGCTTGCGACATGCTCCGCAAGGAAGGACCGGGGCGCACGGGGAAACCTGCCACCGGCCCAAAGCGCCCCTTGACCGGGCAGACGCTATCCTTCCTTATCGGGGCAACACCTTTCCCCAAGGACACCACCGATGTTTTCCAAGACCTCCGACCCCACGTCCGCCCCCGCCGTCCCGCGCCCCTCGGCGCCCGGCAGCAACACCGCCCGCTCCGTCCTCGGCGCCGACCTGACCATCACCGGCGAGATCACCTCCTCCGGCTCGGTCGAGGTTCTGGGCGAAATCGACGGCAACATCACCGCGAACGGGTTGATCATCGGGCAGGAGGGTCGGGTCAAGGGCTCGGTCAACGCCCATACGGTCGAGGTGAAGGGCAAGTTCGACGGCAAGGTTACCTGCGAAAGCTTCACCCTGCGCGCCTCGTCCGAGGTGAAGGCCGATGTCACCACCGCCGGGCTCGTCATCGAAAGCGGCGCCCGGATCGAGGGCCGCTTCCTGAAGCCCAGGGCCTAGCGCTCCGGCGGGATCGAATAGGTCAGGCTGGCCCGGGCGACCGGGTCGGTCCTGCCTTCGCTGAACACCATCACGTCCCCCACCGCCAGGCTGCGGCCCAGCTTCAGCACCCGCGCCTCGCCCAGAAGGTCGCGTCCCGCTGCCGGTTTCCGCATGAAATCCACCGCGCAACTGGTCGTCACCGTCAGCGCCACCGGGCCGATCCGCGACAGGATTGCCAGATACATCGCCACGTCGACCAGACCAAAGATCGACGGCCCGCTGACCGTGCCGCCCGGCCGCAGGTGCCTTTCGGCCACCTTCAACCGCAGGGTCACACCGCTGGCATCGGCCCGCTCGACCGCGAATTCCTCGGCCACCTGTCCGAAGTCGCGGCGCAGGAACGCCATCAGTTCGGGCCCGTCCATCACCAGCGTCATCCCGCTTCCCCTTGCCCTGCCCTCTCCCTAGACTGACCGCATGCCAGAGGGGGATGCAATGACCGAGCCACTGATCCGACGCGACGTCAGCGACGGGATCGCCACTGTCACCCTGGCCGCGCCGCAAACCCTGAACGCGCTCTCCACCGCCATGCTGCAAGCGCTGGACGCGACCTTCGCGGCCCTCGCCAACGACGACAGCACCCGCGTCGTCATCCTCGCCGCCGAAGGCAAGGCCTTCTCCGCCGGGCACGACCTGAAGGAAATGCAGGGCTACCGCACAGCCCAAGACGAAGGCCGGGCGCAATTCCAGGCGCTCTTCGACCGATGCGCCGCCGTCATGCAACAGATTGCCGCTCTGCCCCAGCCGGTCATCTCGCAAGTCCAGGGCGTCGCCACCGCCGCCGGCTGCCAGCTCGCCTGCTCCTGCGACCTGATCGTGGCCGCCGAGACCGCCCGCTTCGGCGTCAACGGCATCAACCTCGGCCTCTTCTGCTCCACCCCCGCCGTCGCCCTCTCGCGCCGCCTCGCCCCCGGCATGGCCTTCGAGCTGCTGACGACCGGAGACTTCCTCCCCGCCCCCCGCGCCCATGCGCTCGGGCTGGTGAACCGCCTCGCCCCGCCCGACCGGCTCGCCGAGGACACCCTGAAACTCGCCGCCAGCATCGCCGCCAAGGACCCCGCCGCCGTCCGCCTCGGCAAACGCGCCTTCCGCGACCAGCTTGGCCAACCTCTGCCGCAGGCCTATGCAACCGCAGGCGCCGCGATGGTGGAAAACGCCCTCCTCCCCGCCACCGCCGAAGGCATCCAGCGCTTCATCGACCGCCGATAACCGCCCGTAGGTCGGGGTTCACCCCGACTCTCCCTCGTGCCTCCGCCGGGCCAACAACACCCCCATCAACCCCAACCCCGCCCGCGCCAGCCCCAGGCAGACCGCATAGACCAGTCCCGCCCCGCCCAGCGCCAGCAACCCCGCCCCCACCGAAGGCGCCGCCGCCGAGGCCAGGATCGGCGCCACCGCCGCCGCCCCGGAAATCGCCCCGAACCCCGCCCGCCCCAGCACCTCGGCGATCAGCACCGGCCGCAGGATCGAGGTCAGCCCGATCCCCGCCCCCTGCGCCAGGGCGAAGCCGAAAATCAGCCAGGGCGCGATCCCCGCCAGCCACAACAGCACCCCCGCCAGCACCGCGCCCCCCAGCGACACCATCACCGCCTGCCCCGTCGTCACCCGCGCCCCCGCCGCCAGCAGGATCAGCCGCCCGGCGACTTGCGAGGGTCCGATGCAGGCCGCAGCGAAGGTGGCCAAACCCGGCGCCGCCCCCCGGTCGGCGAACAGCACCAGCGCATAGGTGAGGAGAATCCCGTGGTTCAGATAGACCGCGAGGAACCCGCCCGCGATGATCCAGAAGGCGGGCTTCTTCAGCGCCGCCCGCACCACGCCCGGCGGCGTCGGGGGCACCACCAGCCCCGCCCGCTCCCGCCGCCGCAACTGCCGCACCGCCACCGCGTTCAGCGGCATCGCCAGCGCCACCAGCCCGGCAAAGGCCACCAGCGCCCCCTGCCCGCCGAAGCTGCGCCCCAGCCAATGCCCCAGCGGGAAGGCCAGCGTTCCGGCAAAGCCCGCCACCAGCGTGACCCTTGTGATCGCCCCCCGCGCGCCCGCACCCAACCGCCGGGTCAGGAAGGCGAAGCAGGTCTCGTAGAGCATCCCCGACTGCGCGACGCCGATCACCGCCCACAGCGCCAGCCATCCGGCCAGCGAGCCCACCAGCCCCAGCCCCGCGACACCCAGCGCCGCGAGTCCCGGCAACCAGACCAGCATCTCGCCGCCCAGGCCCCGGTCGACCAGCCGCCCGGTAAAGGGCGTCAGCCCCGCCATAATCAGGAAGGCCAGCGTCGGCCCCAGCGCCAGCGCGCCCTTGGTCCAGCCCGTCGCGGCCTCAAGGTCCGGCAGCAGCGCCGGGAAGGAATAGTAGCAGCCCGCGTAGACCAGCGTCTGGCCCAAAGCCAGCAGCCACACCGCCGACCCGCCCCCGTCTGACGCCCGCGCGCCCGTCACCCTTCGCCCACCCTTCGCCCGCCCCGCGCGCCCTGACTGCACCGCCGCGCGCAGCACCGCAACCCCATGCGAGCTTGCCCCCCGATCCTCCCGCCCTCTCCGTCACACCTCCTCGCGCGCCTTCGGCTTCTCGTCGGAGGCGCCTAGCGAGCGACGAAGTCGACGACGAGCGGCCCCCAGGCACCGAAATCCAGACCTTAAGATTTCCCTAACGTCCGCGACCAAGCTATTGATCGCAAAGGAAACGCGGCGAATGTCCACCGTGGACACCCCTCGGTCAAACCCCGTAGATCGCCCCGAACTTGGCCTCCAGATAGTCCAGGAGCGGTCCCTCCGACGGCTCGAACCCGCAGGCCCGCCGCACCACATCCCGGGGCTCGTAGAGGCCGCCATGCCGCTGCAACCGCTCCCGCAGCCACCCCGTCGCGGCCGACACGTCGCCCTTGGCCATCTGCCCGTCCAGCCCCGGCAGATCGGCCCGCAGCGCCTTCACCAGGCACCCCGCATAGACGTTCCCCAGCGTGTAGGTCGGGAAATAGCCGAAGAGCCCGCAGGACCAATGCACGTCCTGCAGCATCCCGTTCGACGGCTTGTCGACCGCCACCCCGAAATCCGCCCGGAACCTTTCGTTCCAGGCCGCCTCAAGGTCAGCCACGTCCAGCTCGCCCTTGATCAGCGCCCGCTCCAGATCGAAGCGCATCATGATGTGCAGGTTGTAGTGGACCTCATCGGCCTCGGTGCGGATATAGCCCGGATGCACCCGGTTCACCGCCCGGTAGAAGCCTTCCGCATCCCCGATCCCGAACTCTCCGAACACCTCGCGCATCCGCCCGAACAGCCAGCCGGTAAAGGCCCGGCTCCGCCCCAGCTGGTTCTCATAGGACCGGCTCTGGCTCTCATGCACCCCCATCGACACGCCCTGCCCGACCGGCGTCAGCGCGAAAGCAGGGTCGATCCCCTGCTCATAGGCGGCATGCCCGACCTCGTGGATGGTCGAGTAGAAGCAGTTGAACGGGTCAGTCTCATTGACCCGCGTGGTGATCCGCACGTCATGCCCCGAACCGGAAGAGAACGGATGCACCGCCAGATCGACCCGTCCGCGCGACCAGTCATAGCCGAACACCGTCGCCAGCTCGCGGCTCAGCGCCATTTGGTCGTCGCGCCCGAAGGTCCCGACCACGCCCTTCGGCGCCGCCGCACCAAGCACGCGCTCACGTAGGGCCACCAGCCGGGGCCGCATCGCGTTGAACATCGCCGCAATCGCCGCCCCGGTCATTCCCGGCTCGTAATCGTCGACCAGCGCGTCATAGGGGTCACCCCCCGCCGCCAACGCCGCGCCTTCCTGCCGCTTCAGCTCCACCACGCGGCGCAGGGTCGGCAGGAAGCCCGCGACATCTTCCTTCGCCCGATGCTCGGCCCAGATCCCTTGCGCCAGCGACATCGTCGTCGCGATCTCTTCGGCAAGCTTCGCGGGCACCTTCATGGTCCGGGCATGGCTGCGCCGGATCAGCCGCAACTGCGCCTCGCCCGCCGCATCCGGCGCCTTGGCCGCCTTCAGCCAACCCGCGATGCGCGGATCGGTCCGCCGGGCGTGCAGCACACCCTCCAGCGCCCCGATCTCCTCGGCCCGCTGCCCGGCACTGCCCTCGGGCATCACCGTTTCCTGGTCCCAGCCCAAGCGGCCAGCGACCTGTGCCAAGGCCTCGGTCTGGCGCTGGAACGCCATCAACTCGTCAAACGCGCTCATGCCGTACCTTCCCGGATCGACCCCGCAATGGGGTATTGAGACAGATGCCGCGCCCGCAGGATCAGCACCCAAAGGATCACCGCCCCGATCTGGTGGGTGATCGCGACATGGACATGCGCCGCCGTCAGCGCCGTGACGATGCCCAGCACCATCTGCGCCATCAGCATCGCCATCACCGCATGGAACGCCGCCTGCGTTGCCTGGTAGCTGGACTTGCGGCCCCGAAGCCAGACCACCACGCCGAAGGCGAACAGAAGATAGCCCGACATGCGGTGAATGAACTGCACCAGTCCGGGATTCTCGAAGAACGCATGCCAGACCGGCAGCGTGCCCCCGTTCCCGTCCGGCACATAGAAGGCATCCGCCGGGAAGAACTCGCCGTTCATCAAGGGCCAGGTCGGGAAGGCGCGGCCCGCATCGATTCCCGCCACCAGTGCGCCCAAGAGCACCTGCAGGAAGGCGAAATGCATCAGCCCCGTCGACAGGCTGAAAAGCTTCGCCTCTCGCCCGCGCCGCGCCGTCATCAGATCGGCCTCGCTGCGCCCCAAGAGGAAGACATACCAGGCCAGCACCCCAAGAATGATGAAAGCCAGACCCAGATGCAGCGCCAGCCGGTAGGAGGCCACGTCGAGCATCGTCCCCGACAGGCCCGAGGACACCATCCACCAGCCCACCGCACCCTGCAGCCCGCCGAGGACCCCCGGAAGCACCAACCGTCCGGCCCAGCCCGGCGGAATCTGCCGCATCACCGCGAAGCCGACGAAACCGACGAACCAGACCAGCCCGATCAACCGCCCGAGCTGCCGGTGCCCCCATTCCCACCAGTAGATCGACTTGAAGCCCTCCAGCGTCATCCCCTTGTTCTGCAACTGGTATTCCGGGATCGCCTGGTACTTCGCGAATTCCGATTGCCAGGTCGCCTCGTCCATCGGCGGCAGCGCGCCCATCAACGGCTTCCATTCGGTGATCGACAGCCCGGAATCCGTCAGCCGGGTCAGCCCGCCGACCAAGATCATCGCCGTCACCAAGAGGAACAGCACCACGAGCCACAGCCGGATGCCCTTGCGCGCCCCCTTGGGCCGGGCGTCGATCCCGCCCCCTACCGGCGGCACCGGAGCCATCTGCCCCGCGCCCACCTCTTCGAAAATGCTGCGCTTCGTGGCCATACGCTCACCCCTTCGCTTCGCGCCGGACACTAGGCCCGCCCTCCCCGGCCTTCAAGGCCCCGCAACGGAACGCTCCTCGTCTCCTTCGTCGCTCGTCGCTCACGTCCCCGCGACGAGAAGACGAAGTCGCACGAGGAGCCCGCCGCTTGAGCATCCGCCCCGCTTCCTGTATCCCCGCGCTTTGACCCCTGCCCCGAAAGCCCCGCCATGAAATTCCTCGACCTCGCCAAAGTCTACATCCGCTCGGGCGGCGGCGGCGCGGGCTGCGTCTCGTTCCGGCGCGAGAAGTTCATCGAATTCGGCGGCCCGGATGGCGGCGACGGCGGCCACGGCGGCTCGGTCTGGGCCGAGGCGGTCGAGGGGCTGAACACCCTGATCGACTATCGCTACCAGCAGCATTTCTTCGCCAAGTCCGGCCAGCCCGGCATGGGCAGCCAGAAGACCGGCAAGACCGGCGACGACATCGTGCTGAAGGTCCCGCTGGGCACCGAGATCCTGGACGAAGACGAAGAGACCGTCCTTGCCGACCTTACCCAAGTCGGCCAGCGCGTCTGTCTTGCCGAAGGCGGCAACGGCGGCTGGGGCAACCTGCGCTTCAAATCCTCGACCAACCGCGCCCCGGCCCGGGCCAACCCGGGGCAAGAGGGCATCGAACGCACGATCTGGCTGCGGCTGAAGCTGATCGCCGATGCCGGGCTCGTCGGCCTGCCCAATGCCGGGAAATCCACCTTCCTCGCCGCCGTCTCGAACGCCCGGCCCAAGATCGCGGACTACCCCTTCACGACGCTGGTCCCGAACCTCGGCGTCGTCGGGATCGACGGGCATGAATTCGTCATGGCCGACATTCCCGGCCTGATCGAAGGCGCCTCCGAAGGCCGCGGCCTTGGCACCCAGTTCCTCGCCCATGTCGAGCGTTGCAAGGTCCTGCTGCATCTGGTCGATGGAACATCTTCGACAATCACGAAGGATTTCAAGACCATCGTGACCGAACTTGAAGCTTATTCCGAAGTTCTGGGCGACAAGCCCCGCATAGTCGCCCTGAACAAGACCGACGCGATGGATGCCAAGCAGGTCAGCGACCGCCGACGCGCCTTGGAGAAAGCCTCGGGCGGCCCGGTCCATGTCATTTCCGGCGTCTCCGGCAAGGGGATACCCGAGGTTCTTCGCGCGCTCTACGCCACCATCACCGCCGCCGCCCCCGTTCAGGAGTCCGGCCCGTGGCAACCCTGAACACCGGCCTGACCGAAACGTTTCACGCCCCCGACATCCGCAGCGCCAGGCGTCTGGTCGTGAAGATCGGCTCCGCCCTCCTTGTCGACCGCAAGACCGGCCTGAAGCAGAACTGGCTCTCCGCCCTAGCCCTCGACGTCGCCGAGGCGAAGACGCGCGGCACCGATGTGGTCCTCGTCTCCTCCGGCTCCATCGCACTGGGCCGCAAGGTGCTGAACCTGCCCGAAGGCGTGCTGACCCTCGAACAATCGCAGGCGGCAGCGGCGGTGGGACAAATCCGCCTCGCCCGCGCCTATGAGGAAGTCCTCGCCCCGCACGGCATCACCACCGCGCAGATCCTGGTGACGCTGGAGGATACCGAGGACCGCCGCCGCTACCTGAACTCGCGCGCGACGATGGAGACGCTGCTCGGCCTTGGCGTCGTCCCCATCGTGAACGAGAATGACACCGTCGCCACCGACGAAATCCGCTTCGGCGACAACGACCGCCTCGCCGCCCAGATCGCCGTCACGGCGGGGGCGGACCAGCTGATCCTCCTCTCCGACGTCGACGGCTTCTACACCGCCAACCCGAAGGAAGACCCCAGCGCCACCCGCTTCGACGTGGTGGACCAGATCACCCCCGGGATCGAGGCAATGGCGGGCGACCCGATCAGCGGCCTCTCCAAGGGCGGCATGAAGACCAAGCTCCTCGCCGCGAAGACCGCCGTCGCGGGCGGCTGCGCGATGGCGATCATGGAGGGCTCGACCCTGCGCCCGCTGAAGGCGCTGGCGGAAGGCGCGACGCGCACCTGGTTCGTCCCCTCCGCCGACCCGCATGTCGCGCGCAAGCGCTGGATCAACGCGATGAAGCCGAAGGGCGAGCTGGTGCTGGACGCAGGCGCGGTGTCGGCGCTCAGGGCGGGGAAAAGCCTGCTCCCGGCGGGGGTTACCAAAGTGACCGGCAGCTTCGGGCGCGGCGAGCCGGTGGCGATCCTGTCGCCGGATGGCGCGGTTCTCGGCAAGGGCCTGGTGCGCTATACTTCGGCAGAAGCCCGCAAGATCGCCGGGCACCGGTCGGGCGAAATCGAGGCGATCCTCGGCT
>NZ_JAYRPN010000009.1:0-3970 GCF_041911175.1 Tabrizicola sp. | reverse complement strand
TCGCCGCATCCTTCTCGGCGGGCGGCATCTGGCCGTGGACAAGGCCGACCCGGTCCCCCAGCACCGCCCGGAGGCCCTTGAACCGCTCTTCGGCACTGGCATAGTCGACGACCTCGGATTCCTCGACCAGCGGGCAGACCCAATAGGCCTGCTGGCCCTCGGCCACCGCTTTCCGCAGATGATCGACCACCTCGTCCAGCCTCTCGGCGGAAACCATCGCCGTGCGGATCGGCTTCCGGCCCGCCGGTTTCTCGTCCAGCACCGAGACATCCATGTCGCCATGCGTGGCCAGCGCCAGGCTGCGGGGAATCGGCGTCGCGGTCATCACCAGCACGTCGACCGCCTCGCCCTTGGCCCCCAGTTCCATGCGCTGCGCCACGCCGAAGCGGTGCTGTTCGTCCACCACCGCCAGCCGCAAGTCCTTGAATTCGACATCTTTCTGGAAGACCGCATGGGTCCCGACCAGGATAGGGATCCGCCCCATCGCCAGATCCTCCAGCTTCATCGCCCGATCCGCGCCCCGGTCGCGACCGGTCAGCAGTTCCAGCCGCACGCCTGCCGCCCGAGCCAGCGGCGCCAGCCCCTCGAAATGCTGGCGGGCGAGGATTTCTGTCGGCGCCATCATCACGCCCTGGCCCCCGGCCTCGACCGCGATGAGCAGCGCCTGAAAGGCGACCAGCGTCTTGCCTGCGCCCACGTCTCCCTGCAAGAGCCGGTTCATCCGCAGGGGCTGGGCCATGTCGGCAGCAATCTCGGCCACCGCCCGGACCTGCGCACGGGTCGGCGCATATGGCAGACTTTTCAGCACCTTGGCGCACAAAGCTCCAGTCCCTTCCGTGACCAGCCCTTTGGCACGGCGCAGCCGCGAGCGGGCGATAGACAGCGTGAGTTGATGCGCGAAAAGCTCGTCATAGGCGAGCCGTTGCCGCACCGGATGGGTGAAGGCCAGCGAGGCCGGGCCCTCCGGCCCATGCGCGGCCTGTAGCGCCGCGGCCCAGTCCGGCCAGCCCTCGCGCGCCTTCAATGCCGGGTCGATCCAGTCGGGCGCTTCCGGCAACCGGGTCAGTGCCGCCTGCGTCGCCTTGCCGACCAGCCGTTGCGTCAGGCCCGCCGCCAGCGGATAGACCGGCTCGTAGGCCGGAATCTCGCGCGCTTCCTCGACCCGCAGGACATGGTCGGGGTGGACCATCTGGGCGATGCCGTCGAACAGCTCCACCTTGCCGGAGACGAGCCTGCGCTGGCCGGTGGGCAGCAGCTTCGCCAGCGCGTCGGCGCGGGCATGGAAATAGACCAGCAGGAATTCGACCTTCTGGTCGCGGACATGCACGCGGTAGGGCCCACCCTTGCGGCGCGGGGGGACGTGCTGGCCGACCTCGACCTCCACCGTCAAAGTCGCGGGCGCCACAACGTCCCGGACCGAGGCGCGCAGGGCCCGGTCGACCCCGGAATGCGGCAACAGGTAGAGCAGGTCCTTCGGCCGCGTGACGCCCAGGCTTTGGAAGGCCTTCGCGGCCTTGGGGCCGACGCCGGGCAATGTCTCGATCCCGGCGAAGAGCGGAAAGAGTGCTTCAGGGCGGCTCATCCGCCGATCAGCTCCAGCCATGCGTCCTCGTCGATGATCGCGACCCCCAGGCGTTCGGCCTCCTTGGCCTTCGACCCGGCGCCCGGCCCGGCAACCAGGAGGTCGGTCTTGGCGCTGACCGATCCCGCGACCTTGGCCCCCAGGGCCTCGGCCCGCGCCTTGGCCTCGGCCCGGGTCATCTTTTCCAGCGTCCCGGTGAAGACGACAGTCTTGCCCGCGACCGGACTGTCGACCTGCCCCCGCGCGGCGACCGGCTGGATCGACAGCTCTGCCGCCAGCGCGTCGATGGCGGCGCGCTCTGCCGGGTTCTGGAAGGCATCGACCAGGCTTTGCGCCATCACCGCGCCCACGCCGTTGATGGCGGTAAGGTCGCCCCATTCCGCGCTGCCGGGGTCGGCATGGGTGACGGCGGCCTCGAACGCCTCCCAGCTGGAATAGTGCCGGGCCAGAAGCCCTGCGGCCACTTCACCGACATGGCGGATGCCGAAGGAAAAGATCAGCCGGTCGAGCGGGATGGTCCTGCGGGCCTCGATGGCGGCGAAGAGCTTGGCGCTTGAGGTTTCGCCAAAGCCGTCGCGATTGCGCAGCTTCTGCAAGGGGTTGGCGGCATCCCTTGCGGCGAGGGTGAAGATGTCGGCGGGGGTTTTCACCGGCAGGGTCGCGTCGTTGAAGAACATCTCCACCTGCTTCGCGCCCAGCCCCTCGATGTCGAAGGCGGCGCGGGAGACGAAGTGTTTCAGCCGTTCCACCGCCTGCGCCGGGCAGATCAGCCCGCCGGTGCAGCGGCGGACGCTGTCGCCCTCTTCCCGGTGGGCGGAACTGCCGCACTCCGGGCATTCCGTCGGGAAAACATAGGGTTGTGCGCCGTCCTTGCGGCGGGAGAGGTCGACGTCGGCCACCTTCGGGATCACGTCCCCGGCGCGGTAGACCTGCACCCAATCGCCGATGCGGATATCCTTGCCACCCCGGATCTCCTCGCCCTTGCTGTCACGCCCGGCGATGTAGTCCTCGTTGTGGAGCGTCGCATTGGAGACCACGACGCCCCCAACCGTCACCGGCTTCAGCCGGGCCACGGGTGACAAGGCCCCGGTGCGGCCGACCTGGATGTCGATGCCCAGAAGTTCGGTCCAGGCGAGTTCTGCCGGGAACTTGTGCGCGATGGCCCAACGGGGGGTGGAGGAACGGAAGCCGAGGCGCGCCTGCAGCGCAAGCTCGTTCACCTTGTAGACCACGCCGTCGATATCGTAGCCCAAGGTCGCGCGCTGCGCCTCGATCAGGCGGTAATGGGCCAGCATCGCCTCGGGGCCGGAGCAGAGGGTGGTCAGCGGATTGGTCTGGAAACCCAGGGCGTTGAGGCGCTGGATGGCGTCGAACTGGGTGGCGGCGAGCGGTGCGGAGTGTTCGCCCCAGGCATAGGCGAAGAAGCGCAAGGGCCGGGCGGCGGTGATACGCGCGTCAAGCTGGCGCAGCGACCCGGCGGCGGCGTTCCTGGGGTTGGCGAAGGTCTTGTCGCCGGTCGCGGACTGCCGGGCATTCAGGGCGGCGAAATCGGCGTGGCTCATGTAGACTTCGCCCCGCACCTCCAGCACCTGCGGCGCGTCGCCGGTCAGGCGTTGCGGAATGTCGGCGATGGTCTTCGCATTCTCGGTGACGTTCTCGCCCACCTCGCCGTCGCCTCGCGTCGCGGCCTGGACCAGCACGCCCCCCTCATAGCGCAGCGACAGCGACAGCCCGTCGATCTTCGGCTCGGCGGTATAGGCAATGGCGCCGGGATGGCCGAGAAACTTGCGCACCCGGTCGTCGAACTCCGCCACCTCCTCGGCCGCGAAGGCGTTTTCCAGCGACAGCATCCGCACCCGGTGGGCGACCTTGCCGAATCCCTCGGCCACCGCCGCGCCCACCTGGTCGCTGGGCGAATCCACCCGCTTCAGCGCCGGAAACCGTGCCTCGATGGCGGCATTCCGCCGCTTCAAGGCATCGTAGTCGGCGTCCGAAATCTCGGGCGCGTCGAGCGTGTGGTAGGCGGTGTTGGCATCCGCAATGGCCTGGGCCAGGCGCGACAGTTCCTCCCGCGCTTCGGCCTGCGTCAGTGCCTCGACCGGTTTTTCCGCCATGCCCGCCCCCTTGCTGCCGAACGACGTTAGGCGGCGGGCCCGCGACAGTAAAGGTCAGGCGCTGGCGGCGAGCCGGGCCTGGGCGCTGGCCGGGTCGCGCAGCACATAGCCACGGCCCCAGACCGTTTCGATGTAACCGACATTCCCCAAGTGTCCTGCCGCTTGACTTCAAGGTCGCCTGATTTTGCTCGCTGGGCAAGCGTTTTTCGCCCCGAGCGGTGTCTGTCGTCGCGCAAACGGCCGAAGTCGGGTGGATCAAGCCTCGAACCCGCAG
>NZ_JAYRPN010000008.1:0-26346 GCF_041911175.1 Tabrizicola sp. | reverse complement strand
GCTGCTGGACGCCCGCTCGATTCACGGCCGCACCGAGCTGGTCAAGGTGACCGACCTCTTCGCCGGGCTGCGGCGCAGCACCGGCACCATGCGGCTGCTGCTCAGCGAGTCGCTGGCCAAGCGGGCCAAGGTGCGCCGGCTCGAGACGCTGTTTCTGCACCGGCACCCGTTCGACATCAAGCAGCACGCCCTGCTGCCGATCGTGAACCTGGCCCGCTTCGCCGCCCTGGCCATCGCATCCCCCCGGTTTCCCCGCAGTCAAGCACGGGTGCCAGGGGTCTGCCAAGCTTCAGGTGGTCGCGCTGATCAGTGCGGTTCCCACGACAGCCAGCGCCGCGCCGACCCAGGCGAGCGGGCGGGGCATCCGGTGGTAGACGGCCCAGACCATCGGCAGGATCAGGATCGGCGTGGTGGAGGAGAGCGTGGTCACGATCCCCACGTCGCCCACCGCCAGCGCCGCCATCAGGAAGGACATGCCGACGACCATCCCGGCTACGGCGGAGAGCCCGATCTGCCGCAATGCGACCGGCGAGGGCAGGGCGGCGGGGCGGAAGGCGGGAATGGCGAGGAGTGCGATGAAGAACAGCGCCCCGGTGCCCGACCGCACCACCATCGCCGCCACCGGGTCGGCCCCGGCCAGCATGGCGGGGCGGGCCAGCAGGCTTCCCAGTGCCTGTGCGACCGAGGTGAGGAGGCCGAGCGAAATCCCGATCCACAGGGGCTTCGGCACCCGCGCGCCCTCGTCCTGCTTCGGGCCCATCACCGCCAGGGCGATCCCGGCGACAATCAGGCCGACGCCAGCGGCCTGGGTGGGGCTGACCGTTTCACCCCGGAACCCGAAGCCAAGCGCCAGTGCGAAGGGCGAGGCGGTGGTGAACAGCAGGGCCGAGATGCGCGGGCCGGTGAACTGGATCGTCGCGATATAGGTCAGCGAGCCGATCATGATCCCCGAGGCGGAGGAGGCGGTGAGCCAGAGCACCATCTGCGCGTCCAGCGTCCGCCAGCCGCCGGTCACCAGCACGATTGCGGCGGTCATCAGGAAGGCAAGCCCCATCTGCCAGCGCGACAGCTGAAGGGGACCGACCCGCCCCGAAACCGAGTCGATGAACATGGCCGACCCGGCGAAGGCCGCCGCCGCTGCAAGCGAGAGGACGACGGCCAGCATGATCGGTCAGAGCACCTGCGCGATGGCGGCGGCCAGCACGGGGACGGTCTTTGCGTTCAGGCCCGCGATGTTGATCCGGCTGTCGCCGACCATGTAGATGCCATGCTCCTCGCGCAGCCGGTTCACCTGCGCTTCCGTCAGCCCCAGACGGCTGAACATGCCGCGGTGGCTGGCGACGAAGTCGAAACGGTCGGTGTTGGTGGCACGGCGCAGCTCATCGGCCAGCTGCTTGCGCAGACCCAGCATGTTCTGGCGCACTTCCTCCAGCTCGGCTTTCCAGTCGGCGGTCAGCGCCTGATCTTCAAGGATCATCGTCACCAGCCGCGCGCCGTGGTCGGGCGGGAAGCTGTAGTTCTGCCGGTTCAGGAAGTTCAGGTTGCCCTGCACCACGGCCTTGCGGTCGGGTGAGGTCAGCGCGATCAGGATGCCGGTCCGTTCGCGGTAGATGCCGAAGTTCTTCGAGCAGGAGGCGGCGATCAGCACCTCCGGGAAGGCGGCGGCGATCTTGCGGGTGGCGGCGGCATCCGCGTCCAGCCCGTCGCCGAAGCCCTGATAGGCAAGATCGACGAAGGGAATCGCCTGCTTCTTCTGCAACAGCGCGATCACCTGATCCCATTGCGAGCCGTCGAGGTTCGCGCCGGTCGGGTTGTGGCAGCAGCCGTGCAAGAGGACGGCATCCCCGGCGGCGACGCCTTCCAGGTCGGCCATCAGGCCGGGAAAGTCGATGCCCGAGGTGGCGACATTGAAGTAGCGATATTCGACACCGGTCATGCCGAGGTATTTCACGATGGAGGGATGGTTCGGCCAGGTCGGCGCCGACATCCAGACGCGGGCCTTCGGGTTCGCCATCTTGATCAGTTCCAGCGCCTGCCGGATCGCCCCCGTGCCTCCCGGCGTCGCGACCGAGGCGGCCCGGTCGGCGTAGCCTTCGCCCAGGATCATCCTGACCAACGCGGCGTTGTAGGCCGGTTCGCCCGCAAGCCCGGTATAGGTCTTGGTCGTCTCGACCTCCCACAGCTTCTTCTCGGCCGCCTTCACCGCGCGCATCACCGGGGTCAGGCCGGTCGCGTCCTTGTAGACGCCGACGCCAAGGTCGATCTTCGTGGTCCGGGGGTCGTCCCGGAACATCGCGATAAGCGCCAGGATCTTGTCCTGCGGCTGGGGAGTCAGGGTCTCTAGCATGGCATTTCCCGGGGGTTTGGATGCCTGCCCAGTGCCACAAGCCGCGCGCGACGGCAAGAACGCTCAGGCGCCTGTCGCCACCCGCAGGTCGTCATACATGCCCCATTCGGCCCAGGAGCCATCATAGAGCGCATGGTTCCGGTGCCCGACCCGTTCCAGCGCAAGGCTGAGGATCGCCGCCGTCACGCCCGAGCCGCAGGAGGTGATCGCGGGCTTCTTCAGGTCGACCCCCGCCGCCTCGAACACGGCCTTCAGCGCGGCGGGCGGTTTCATCGTGCCGTCGGGGTTCAGCACCTCGGCGAAGGGGATGTTCTTCGCCCCCGGAATGTGGCCGGAGCGCAGGCCCGGACGCGGCTCGGGCGCCTCGCCCCGGAAGCGGGCGGCAGCGCGGGCGTCGAGGATTTCGGCCTCGCCCAGCTTGGCCGCATGGGCGACCTGCGTCACGTCCTTCACCAGGTGGTTCTGGCGGGAAACCGTCATGTGCCGGTCGCGGATCACCGGGGGCATGTCCTCGATCTCGCGGCCCTCGGCCTGCCATTTCGGGAAGCCGCCGTCCAGCACGGCCACGTCGGTCTTGCCCATCAGGCGGAAGGTCCACCAGACGCGGGCCGCCGAGAAGAGGCCGGACCCGTCATAGACCACGACCTGATGCCCGTCGCCCACGCCCATCGCACGGAGGCGCGAGATGAACTTCTCGGGCGGAGGGGCCATGTGGGGCAGGCTGGAGCGCTGGTCGGAAATCTCGTCGATGTCGAAGAAGCGCGCACCGGGGATATGGGCGGCGGCGTATTCCGCCTTCGCGTCGCGGGCCTGCGCGGGCAGATACCAGCTGGCGTCCAGCACCCGCAGGTCGGGGTCGCGCAGGTGCTTGGCCAGCCAGTCGGTCGAGACCAGCGTCCTGGGGTCATCCTGCGGCGATGGGGTCATGTGCGGCCTCCCGGAGTTACCCGGGATATATCCATGCGGGCGCGGGAGGCGCAAGCGGCGCGGGGGCTATCAGGCCCCCGCGCCGTCGTGTCATTTCACCAGGGCCTTCTTCAGCATGCCGAGGATCGCGGTCAGGACGGCACCACCGGCACCGCCGCCGATCACCGACTGGATGATGGCGCCGAAGTCGAGGTTGGCCGCCGCATCCGCTGCCGCACCGGCGTCACCGCCGAGCATGCCCATGAGCAAACCGCCAAGGCCACCGCCTACTGCACCCGCGACGGAGTTGCCCGCCGTGCCGAGGCTCAGATTCTTCAGTCCCGCGCCTGCGGCGTTGCCACCAAGCAGGCCCGCGATGATCTGGATGATCAGTTCCATACCCATGACATTACCTTTCCCTACTGTCGCCGGTTCCCTGTCCGGTTGCCCCGGCTTATGCCCCGGACTTTCTGTCCGGCATGGGAAATTCTGCCAGATGAACGCAAATCCGGCAAGAAATGTTCGATCAGTGCAAATTCAGTCGCGGCTGTTCTGCTTCAGAAGCCGCGCTTTCTGCCGGTCCCAGTCGCGCTTGGCGCTGGTTTCGCGCTTGTCGGCCAGCTTCTTGCCCTTGGCGATGCCAAGCTTCAGCTTCACGATGCCGCGGTCGTTGAAGTACATCTTCATCGGCACGATGGTCATGCCCTCGCGCCCCACGGCGGACCACAGGCGGCTGAGTTCCTTCTTCGAGACCAGAAGCTTGCGCCGACGGCGTTCCTCGTGCCCGAAGGTCTTGGCCTGCAGGTAGGGCGCGATGTAGCCGTTGATCAGCCACAGCTCGCCCCCTTCGACCGAGGCATAGCTTTCCGCGATGTTCGACCCGCCCTGGCGCAGGCTTTTCACCTCCGACCCCAGCAGCATGATCCCGGCCTCGAGATCGCTCTCGATGCTGTAATCGAACCGCGCCCGCCGGTTTTCGGCGATGAGTTTGGAGTTGGGATCGGACTTGGCCACCATGATCGCCGTGAGATAAGGTCTGGAACGGGCTTAGTCCAGAAGGTTCACATGCTTCTGCAAATCGCCATCGGCTCCGGCCTTCTGGTGCTGAACGTGCTGGTGATGGCGCTGGCCGCGCTGGTGCTGGAGATCGGCTTCCGCGCCGCGCATTCCTGGCTGATCCGCCCGCCGCAGCGGCCGAAGCTTCTGCTCATGCTGGTGGCTGTGGGGCTTTGGGTGCTGCTGACGCTGACCGTGGGCATCTGGATGTGGGCCTATGTCCTGTTCGAAACCGGCGTCTTCAAGACAATGGAGGAATCGGCCTATTTCGCCATCGAGGCCTTCTCGACGCTGGGGTTGGGCGATGTCATCCCCAAGCAGGAATGGCGCATCCTGGCGGCGATGGCGGCGGTCAACGGGCTGTTGAGCTTCGGGCTGATGACCGCGCTTCTGGTCGAGGCGATGCGCCAGGTCCGAATTGCGCAACTGGAACGGCGGCACAAGTCCTAGCCCTTAAGCTCCTCGGTGATCCTGACCGGCCCGACAGCCCCTTTCAGCTTGGCCCGGTAGATCACCACCCCCTCGGCCACCCGCATCACATAGGTCCGCGTTTCGGCAAAGGGGATGGTCTCGATCCAGTCGACCACGTCCACGTCCGGGCGGCGGGGATCGCCGAATTCGGTCATCCAGCGCTCCGGGCGGCGGGGCCCGGCGTTGTAACCCGAGGCGACAAGCGCGATTGAGGGGCCGAACTTCTCGACCATTTCCGCCAGATAGGCCGAGCCCATCGTCACGTTGTAAGCTGGATCGGTCAGCAACTTCGCCGCGTCGAAGGGCTTGCCCAGTTTGTCGGCCATGTGCTTCGCCGTGCCCGGCAGCACCTGCATCAGCCCGCGCGCATCCGCCGAAGACCGCGCCGCCGGGTCGAACTCGCTTTCCCGGCGCGAGATCGACAGCGCCAGCGCCCGGCTGACCTGCAACCCGTCGGGCACGAAATCCGGCACCGGGTAATAGGCATGCGGCAGGATCAGCCCGCGTTCGGCAGCCTGCTTGGCAATGAGGACGGCCAGATGCGGCTCGCCCCAGTCGAGCGTCATGTCCGCCATCTGCGCCAGTCCGGTCTCGTCCTGACTTTCGGCCAGATGCAAGAGGAAGCGCTTGGCCAGTGTCCGGTCGCCCGCCTTCAACAGCAGCTGCGACGCCGCCAGAACCGAGGATTGCGTGTATCCCGCCCCGCGCCAGTCGGGCGTCTTTGGCTTGGCCAGCAGGCGTTCATCCAGCGACAGGCCCAGCCGTTCCGCCGCCAGAAGCCCATAGAACGCCGTCTGGTGCTTCGCCGCTGCCTTGTAGCTGGCGCTGCCGTCCTGACCGGCGGCCTCCTCGGCCCGGCCGATCCAATACTGCGCGCGGGCAAGGCTGATCGGGGTCGAGACACCGGCCAGCAGATGCTTGAAATGCTTCAGCGCGGTTTCCGGGTCATTCAGCCTGCGCAGCGCGATGAACCCCGACAGGAATTCCAGATCGGCATAGGCCGAAGCCCCGCTGTCCGGTTGCAGATGATGGTGCGCCGCCACCCGGTAGGCCTCTTTCGCGCGACCGTTCCGCATCAGGTAGCGCGCGAGCAGCGCCCGGCGTTCGGCCCAGGCTTCGGGGCGGCCCAGGCTTTCTGCGGATTTCGAGCGTTCCAGGATCAGCTCGGTCGCCTCGTCATAAAGATCCTTCTTCATCCGCCAGATGAAGCGGTCATAGGCAAGGCCCGCATCCGAGGTCTTGGCCTTCGGCACCGCCTCGATCAGGCCGGTGACACCCTTGCTTTGCGCCTGCAAGGCCAGTCGCGCCCGGGCCAGCGCGCGCAGGTCCTCGGGCACCCGCTTCAGCATCCGCTCGGCTTCCGAGCGTCGGCCCTCCCACAGGAGATTTTCCAGCCGCAGTTCGTGGACGAAGCTTACCGCCTCCGGGGCAAGGTCGATCAGTGCCTGCTCTTCCTCGGGGGCGAAGGGAAGCGTCGACCAGGCCCGCATCGCCTCGGTCTCGGCATCCGCTGCCCGGCCAGCGGCCAGCAGGGCCGAGACATAGGCAATCGCGCCCTTTCCCGTCTCGGGCGGGCCAGCTTCGAACCAGGCGATGACGCGCGCCGGGTCGGTGGACCGCGCCACCGCCTCCTCGCCCTTTTCCCGCAGAAGCGGCAGGCCGGGCCAGTCCGGGCGGCGTTGCAGGAAGTCTTCGTATTCCCCCAGCCGTCCGTCGCCCGCCCGCAGGCGCTGCCATTCGATCACGTCGCGCCCGACGCCCGATGGCGCAACCGCCAGCGCGCCGTCCCAATCCTTGCCTGCAGCCAGCTCCAGCGCTGTCCGCATCGCCTGAGTGGTATCTGCCGTGCCCGGTTGCGCCAGCATGGCCAAGGCCAGACCCAGCGCCCGGATCATCATTTTCCTGCCTGTCATGCGGATGAATCTGCCTGACCCGTCCTTTGTCCACAACCCACGACTGCGTTAGTGGGCAAGACTTGGCAGCAGGGCTGTCTGCCGCTATGAGAGGCGCGCTTTACTCGGGCAATTCCGCCCCATCACGATAGGAGAAGCGTCATGATCAGAGGGTCCCTTCCTGCCCTGGTGACGCCGTTCAAGAACGGCGAGCTGGATCTGGTGACGCTGAAGAAACTTGTCGACTGGCATATCGCCGAAGGCTCGCACGGGTTGGTTCCGGTGGGCACCACGGGGGAAAGCCCGACGCTGAGCCACGCCGAACACCAGAAGGTGATCGAGGACGTCGTTGCCGCCGTCGCGGGCCGCATCCCGGTGATCGCCGGGGCGGGGTCGAACAACACGGTCGAGGGCATTTCCCTCATGCGCCATGCCGAGAAGGTCGGCGCCACCGCCGCGCTGGTCGTGACGCCCTATTACAACAAGCCGACGCAGGCCGGCATGATCGCGCATTACACCGCGCTGCACGACTGCTGCGCCCTGCCGATCGTGATCTACAACATCCCCGGTCGCTCGGTGGTGGACATGCTGCCCGAGACGATGGGCAAACTGGCGAAGCTGCCCCGGATCATCGGGGTCAAGGATGCCACCGGCAAGATCGAGCGGGTGAGCCAGCAGCGCGCCTCGTGCGGGACGGATTTCATCCAGCTCTCGGGCGAGGATGCGACGGCGCTTGGCTTCAACGCGCATGGCGGGGTGGGCTGCATTTCGGTGACGGCCAACGTCGCCCCGCGACTCTGTGCCGAGTTTCAGGAGGCGACCCTGCGCGGCGACTATGCCAAGGCGCTGGAATACCAGGACAGACTGATGCCGCTGCACGAGGCGATCTTCATCGAGCCGGGCCTTGTCGGCGCGAAATACGCGCTGTCGGTGCTGGGTCTCTGCTCCGAGGAAGTCCGCCTGCCGCTGGTCGGCCTGACCGATGGCACCAAGGCCAGGATCAAGGCCGCGATGAAACACGCCGGGCTGATCTGAGGCGCCAAAATTCTTCAGTAAGAATTTTGTCAAATCCTTTGTTTAAAGGATTTGGGTCTGCCTGATCGGCGGGGCGCTTGTCATTTCCGCCCCGCCCGCGCACCTTGCGCGCAACCGGAGGCCCCATGCGCAGCAGCAAGACCATCCATGTCATCTCGGCCCATGCCGAGGGCGAAGTCGGCGATGTCATCGTCGGCGGCGTCGCCCCGCCCGCTGGCAGCACGCTCTGGGAGATGCGCGAGACGCTGTGGCGCGACCAGACCCTGCGGAACTTCGTCCTGAACGAACCCCGCGGCGGGGTGTTCCGGCATGTGAACCTGCTCGTCCCGCCGAAGGATCCGCGCGCGCAGATGGGCTTCATCATCATGGAGCCCGAGGACAACCCGCCGATGTCGGGGTCCAACTCGATCTGCGTCGCGACCGTGCTGCTGGACAGCGGATTCATCCCGATGCACGAACCCGTCACCGACTTGGTGCTGGAAGCCCCCGGCGGGCTGGTGACGGTGCGGGCCGACTGCAAGGACGGCAAGGCGCAGCGCATCCATGTCCGCAACCTGCCCTCTTTCGCCGACAGGCTGTCCGTGCCGCTGGACGTGCCGGGCGTCGGCCGCCTGACGGTGGACACGGCCTATGGCGCCGACAGTTTCGTCGTGGTCGATGCCGAGGCGCTCGGCTTCACCCACGCCCCCGAGGACGCACATGCGATGGCCAGGCTGGGCGTCCAGATCACCACCGCCGCCGATGAACAGCTTGGCTTCTCCCACCCGGAAAACCCCGACTGGCGGCATTTCTCCTTCTGCCTCTTCGCCGGTCCCCTGACCCGCGTGGAGGGCGGCTGGGAGACGAAACACGCCGTCTCGATCCGCCCCGGCAAGATCGACCGTTCCCCCACCGGCACCGCCGTCTCCGCCCGTCTGGCGATCCTTGCGGCACGCGGCCAGATCGGGCCGGGTGAGGTGCTGCGGGCGCGGTCCCTGATCGGCGGCCAGTTCGAGGGGCGGATTGTCGGCGCAGCCAAGGTGGGCGATCTGGATGCGATCCTGCCCGAGATTTCCGGTCGCGCCTGGATCACCGGCACCCACCAGCACATGCTCGACCCCGCCGATCCCTGGCCCGAGGGCTACCGGCTGAGCGACACCTGGGGTGCGCGGTGAACCGGACCGGCAACCGCAGAGGAACGTCAACCGTCTCGTGCCTCCCTCCCCCTCGTGGGGAGGGATGGGGTGGGGGGCCCCCGGCTACCATCCGTTGCCCGGAATACCCAGGATGAACCTGACCGATAACCAGCGCGGCGCGCTTTACATGACCGCCTCGATGGCGGGCTTCGCGGTCGAGGATGTCTTCGTCAAGGCCGCCGCCCGCGGCCTTCCCTTGGGCCAGGTCCTCCTGACCATCGGCCTTGCCGGGATGCTCGTCTTCAGCGCGATGGCCGCCCGCCGGGGTGAGGCTCTCCTGCCCCCCGCCTTCCTCTCCCGCCCGATGCTGGTCCGTTCGGCCTTCGAGGTGACGGGCCGCCTGTTCTACGGCCTCGCCATCACCCTGACCGCGCTCTCCACTACATCCGCGATCCTGCAGGCCACGCCCCTCGTCGTCGTCGCGGGGGCCGCGCTGGTCTTCGGCGAACGGGTCACGCCGCAGCGCTGGCTCGCCGTGCTGGTGGGCTTCACCGGCGTGCTGGTGATCCTGCGCCCCGGATCGGATTTCTCGGCCCTCTCGCTCCTCGCCGTGGTCGGCCTCCTTGGCTTCGCGGGCCGCGACCTTGCCACCCGCGCCGCACCGAAGGGCCTGTCGAACCGCCAGCTCGGCGCGCTCGGCTTCGCGATGCTCGCCACCGCCGGGGCGATCCTGCTGGCCGTCACCGGCGGTGCGACGCTTCCGACCGGGCTTGGGCTTTTGTATCTCGCGGGCGGCACGGTCTTCGGCGTCTCGGGCTACCACGCCCTGACCTACGCCATGCGGACGGGGGAAGTCTCGGCTGTCACGCCCTTCCGCTACACCCGCCTCATCTTCGCAATGGTGCTGGCGATGGCGCTCTTCGGCGAACGCCCCGACCTCGCCACCTGGATCGGCGCCGCGCTGGTCGTGGGCTCCGGGATATTCGCGCTGAAAAGGTAGGGTGCGTGATTTCACGCACCACCCCCCGTCACACCCCGATCAGCTCCGCCTGCCGCACGATCACCTCGGCCTGCCGCATGCTGGCAATGTCCACCAGTCGCCCCTTGTAGACTGCCGCCCCCTGTCCTGCCGCCTTGGCCGCCTCCATCGCGGCAAGGATCTCCCGCGCCTCGGTCACCGCCGCCCCGGACGGCGTGAAGACCTCGTTCGCCAATGCGACCTGCTTCGGATGGATCGCCCATTTTCCGACCATCCCCAGCGTCGCCGACCGCCGCGCCTGCGCCCGGAAGCCTTCCTCGTCGCTGAAATCCCCGAACGGCCCGTCCACCGGCAGCACCCCATGCGTCCGGCAGGCCGCCACGATCGCCGCCTGCGCCCAGTGCCAGGGGTCGGACCAGTACTTCGCCCCCTCGCGGTGCATGTAGTAGTTTTCCTGCGTCCCGCCGATCCCGGTGGTCTGCATCCCCATGCTGGCCGCGAAATCCGCCGCCCCCAGGCTCATCGCCTGCAAGCGGGGGGAGGAGGCCGCGATCTCCTCGACATGCGCGATGCCCGCCGCCGTCTCGATGATCACCTCCAGCCCGATCCGCTTCTGGCGTCCCGCCGCCGCTTCGCAGGCGGTGACCAGCGCATCCACCGCATAGACATCTGCCGCGCAGCCGACCTTGGGGATCATGATCTGGTCCAGCCGGTCCCCCGCCTGTTCCAGCAGGTCCACCACATCGCGATACCAGAACGGTGTATCCAGCCCGTTGATCCGCACCGACAGGGTCTTCTTGCCCCAGTCGACATCGGAGATCGCCTTGATGATGTTCGCCCGCGCCTGCGGCTTGTCTGCCGGGGCAACCGAATCCTCGAGGTCGAGGTTGATCACATCCGCCGCACTTGCCGCCATCTTGGCGAAAAGCTCGGGCCGCGAGCCGGGGCCGAAAAGCTGGCAGCGGTTCGGGCGGGCGGGGGCGGGGGGTTGCAGGCGGAAGCTCATCGGGAATTCCTGTGGGCAAGGATATGTCGCTGGTCGTTGCTGGATGGTTATAATATTGCGTGCCGCAGTGCAACATTCGTTTTGCTTGCGCAGAAATTCCGGCACCTTCCCAAACCCGGCGCGGCCCCCTACAGTCCCGCCCATGATCACCGCCCAGGCCGAGACCTTCCCCCTCCGCAACCCTTTCACCATCTCGCGCGGGTCGAAGACCGAGGCGCGGGTGGTCACCGCAACCGTCACCCGCAACGGGTATCGCGGCTGGGGCGAAGGGCTGCCCTATCCGCGCTATGGCGAGACGGTGGAGGAGGCCATCGCGGCGATCCTCGCCCTGCCCGAAGGGATCACGCGCGCCGAGTTGCAACAGGCGATGAAGCCCGGCGCGGCGCGGAACGCGGTGGACTGTGCGCTGTGGGATCTGGAGGCGAAGGCCTCGGGCAGGCCGGTGTGGCAACTGGCGGGTCTGGCTCGACCGAAGCCGGTGGAGATCGCCTTCACCCTCTCGCTCGACAGCCCTGAGGTGATGCGCGCTGCCGCCGCCCGCAATGCCCATCGGGCCGTCCTGAAGGTCAAGCTCGGCACCCCCGCCGACATGCCCCGGATCGAGGCCGTCCGGCAGGGTGCCCCGAAGGTCCGCCTGATCGTCGATGCGAACGAAGGCTGGACGCCCGAGGTCTACACCGACCTTGCCCCGCATCTGATCCGGCTGGGGGTGGAGATGGTGGAGCAACCGCTGCCGCAGGGCGCCGACGCCATGCTGGCCGAGATCGCCCGCCCGCTGCCGGTCTGCGCGGATGAGAGCGCCCACGACGCGGCCTCGCTGCCCGGACTGCTGGGCAAGTACGACGTGGTCAACCTCAAGCTCGACAAGACCGGCGGGTTGACCGAGGCCCTGCGGGCGCGGAAGGAAGCACGGCGGCTGGGTTTCAAGGTGATGGTCGGCTGCATGATCTCGACCTCGCTCTCGATGGCCCCGGCGATCCTTGTCGCGCAGGGGGCCGACTGGTCCGACCTTGACGGCCCCGCCGACATGGCGCAGGACCGCGACCATCCGGTTGTCTACGACGACCGCCACATCCACCCGGCCCTGCCGCAGCTTTGGGGATAGAGAATGACCCGCACCGTCTATGTGAATGGCGACTACCTGCCCGAGGGAGAGGCGAAGGTCTCGATCTTCGACCGGGGGTTCCTGATGGCCGACGGGGTCTACGAGGTGACCTCGGTCCTCGACGGCAAGCTGATCGACTTCGAGGGACATGTGAAGCGGCTGGAGCGGTCGCTGAAGGAGCTGGAGATGACTTGCCCGGTCAGCTCGGACGCGCTGCTGGCGATGCATCGCGAACTGGTCGCGCGGAACGGGATCGAGCAGGGGATGATCTACCTGCAGATCACGCGCGGCAATCCGGGCGACCGCAGCTTCCTGTTTCCGGCGCCGGACCTGCCGGGGACCATCGTGGCCTTCACGCAGGACATCCCGAACCTCGCCGATGCCCCGGCGGCGAAGACCGGGCTGAAGGTGATCACCATCCCGGACCTGCGGTGGAGCCGGGTGGATATCAAGACGGTGCAGCTTCTGTATCCCTCGATGGGGAAGATGGCGGCGAAGAAGGCGGGGGTGGATGACAGCTGGTTCACCGACGAAGACGGTGCGGTGACGGAAGGTACCTCGAACAACGCCTGGATCGTGAAGGGGAACCGGATCATCACCCGGGCGCTGGGGAACGATATCCTGCACGGGATCACCCGCGCGGCGGTGCTGCGCTTCGCGAGGGAGGCGCAGTTCGAGGTGGAGGAGCGGGCCTTCACCCCGGCGGAGGCGCAGGGGGCGGACGAGGCGTTCTCGACTGCCGCCTCGATCTTCGTGATGCCGGTGGTGGAGGTCGACGGGAAGCCGGTCGGGACCGGCAAGCCGGGGCCGGTCGCGGGGCGGCTGCGGGAGATCTACCTGGACGAGATGCGGAAGGCGGCGATTTGAAGTGTCCACGGTGGACAGAAAATCGGGCCGTTTGATTTCAATGGGTTGGTCGTGGACGTTCAGGATTTCTTAAGGTTTGTCCGCATCCGTCCGGGGGCCGCATGACGCTCTATATCGACGCCGATGCCTGTCCGGTGAAGTCCGAGGCCGAGACGGTCGCCACGCGCCTCAAGGTGCGGATGGTGGTGGTGTCGAACGGGGGGATACGGCCCTCCGCGAACCCTTTCGTCGAGAGCGTGTTCGTCGGCAGCGGGCCGGACGAGGCCGACAAGTGGATCGCCGAGGCCTGCGGGCCGGGCGATGTCGTTGTCACCGGGGACATCCCGCTCGCCGCGAAATGCGTGGCGGCGGGGGCGCGGGTGGTCAAGCACAACGGTGAGGAGCTGACGGCGGCCAATGTCGGGATGGCGCTGGCGACGCGGGATCTGATGCAGGACCTGCGGTCGGCCGATCCGTTCCGGCAGGGGGGCGGGAAGATGTTCTCGAAGAGCGACCGGAGCCGGTTTCTGGATGTGCTGGACCGGGTGCTGCGGGCGGCGGGGCGGGGGTGAGGGTGGCCCGGAGCCGGATGCGGGTGTGCGGGTTGAGCGTGCGGATGGTGCGCTGTAGCGCAGCCTACGATGGGGATGTGGTGGCGCTTCAGGCGCATTCGCCTGCGCGGGCGGTCGGCTGGGGAGTCGGGGTGAACCCCGACCTACGGGTGTGACGGTCTTGTTCTCCTCCGACGGGTTCCGGCGCGGGGCGCGGGATGGGGTGCCGTTGGCGGTGTCGATCTTCGCCTATGGGCTGGGGTTCGGGCTGGTGGCGGCGCAGGCGGGGTTCGGCGTCGTGAAGTCGGTGGCGATGAGTGCGGCGATCTATTCCGGGTCAGCGCAGCTGGCGGCGGTGAACCTGTTGCAGACCGGGCAGGCGACGGCCTGGGCGCTGTTCGCGGCGATCCTGGTGATCAATGCCCGCTACCTGCTGTTCGGGGCGACCTTGCAGCCCTGGCTTTGGTCGGCGGGGCCGGTGAAGGCCTATGGCAGCCTGCTGCTCTTGGGTGATGCCAACTGGCTGATGACGATGCGGGCGATCCGGGCGGGGGAGGTGGATCGGGCCTATCTGGCGGGGACCGGGGCGCCGATTGCGGTGGGCTGGCTCTCCGGCACGGCGCTGGGGGCGGCGGCGGTGTCAGTGCTGCCGCGTCCGGAAGCGCTGGGCTTCGACCTGATGCTGCCCTGCTTTGCCGCCGGAATGGTGACGGCGATGGTGCACAGCCGGGTCGACCTGCTGCCGGTGGCGGTGGGGGCGGGGGCTGCATTGGCGGTCTTTCATCTGGCTGGGCCTGCGGCGGCGATCATCGGGGCGGGGCTGGCCGCCGGGGCGGTGGCGGCCATGCTGCATCGGGGGGAGGCATGACCGAGAGCTTCTCCGCCCTGCTGGCGGTGATGGCAGCGGCGGCCTTCCTGTGCCGGATGGCGGGGTTCACGCTGATGCGCTTCGTTCCGGTCTCGCCCCGGGTGGAAGCGGCGCTGCGGGCGACGCCGCTGGGAGTGATGGCGGGGATCACGGCGCTGGCGGTGCAGGCGGGCGGGCTGGCGGAGGGGCTGGCTTTGGCCGCGGTCGTGGGGCTGACGCTGGTGTTGCGCAGTGACGTGGCGGCGGCCTTGCTGGGGGTTGTCGTGGTGGCCGGGCTGCGCTGGGCGGGGCTTTAGCGGGTTACTCCTCGTGCGCCTTCGGCTTCTCGTCGTGAGGGTGGTGCTCCAGCGAGGAGTGCACGAAAAGTGCTCGACGAGCGGTTCCCGCAAAGCAAAACCGGCGGCCCTTGCGGACCGCCGTTTTCGATTTCTGCAAGCGGGCCTTAGTGCAGCCGGGCTTCGACCTGGGCAATCGCCGCGTCGATGGACGACGACGCAGCCTCGGCCGTCATCTGCTTCGACAGCACGTCGCCTGCCGCGGCCACGGCCACCGAGACGGCCTGTTCGCGGACCTGGCGGATCGCGGCGGCTTCGGCCGAGGCGATCTGGTCGGTCGCGGAAGCCAGACGGCGGGCGATGGCGGCCTTCAGGTCGGCCTTGGCCTGGGCGGCGGCGGCCAGCGCCTCGTCCCGGGCGGTGCCGACGATGCGGTCGGCCTGTTCCTGCACTTCCTTCTGCCGACGCTCATAGGTGGCGAGGATCGACTTGGCCTCTTCGCGCAGGGCGCGGGCCTCGTCGAGTTCGGCCTTGATCGTCGCCGCGCGGGCGTCGAGCATTCCGGTCAGCTTCGCGGGCACCTTCATGTAGACGAGGATGCCGATGAAGATGATGAAGGCGACCAGCACGACGAAGTTGGTGTTCTGCAGCGAGAACTCCAGCCCGGTCGAGGCCATCGCGGGCGAGGCCAGAAGGGCAAGGAGGACGGAGAGTTTCTTCATCGCCTTACCCTTTCAGCCGTGCCGTCACGGCAGCCGTGACCGTCTTGGCGTCGGCCCCGCCACCCAGCGCGCCGACCAGCGCGGCCGCCACGTCCTTCGCCACTTCGGCCACCGCAGCGGCGGCACCGTCGCGGATCCCGGCGATGGTCTTCTCTGACTCCGCCGCCTTGGCGGCGATTTCGGCATCGGCCTTGGCGGTGGCGGCGTCGAGGTCCTTCTGGATCTCGGCCTTGGCCTGGGCGACGATCTTCGCCGCCTCGGTCCGGGCATTGGCCAGCGCGTCGTTATAGGCCTTTTCGGCCGCCACGGCCTTCTGCTTCAGCTCTTCGGCGGCGGCGAGATCATTGGTGATCGTGCCTTTCCGGTCGGCCAGCACCGCCGCGATGCGCGGCAGGGCGATCTTCGACAGCACGAAGAAGATCACGACCAGCGTGACCAGAAGCCAGAAGACCTGGTTCGGAAACCAGTCGCCGCAAAGCTGCGGCATGCCGATGGCGCCGCCATGCTCGTTGACGCACTGGCTTGCGACTTCGGCCGCAGTTGTCTCGGTTGCCATGTCGTCTCTCCTGAACCCTTGGAACCAGGGCCGGACATCTGCCCGGCCCGGAAATCAGGATGGAAAGATCAGACGGCGAACATCAGCAGGAGCGCGATCAGGAACGAGAAGATCCCGAGCGCTTCGGCGAAGGCGATGCCGACGAAGAGGTTGGCCATCTGGCCGGGGGCCGCCGACGGGTTGCGCAGCGCGCCCGACAGGAAGTTGCCCGCGATGTGGCCCACGCCGATGCCGGCGCCGCCCAGGCCCATCGTCGCCAGACCGGCGCCGATGTATTTGCCCATGAGTGCAAATTGTGCGACTTCGCCTTCCATGATGTCTCTCCTTTGGAATGCTGAGGGTTGGTTGTCCGGACCTTAGTGGTGGGCGTCGCCGACGGCGTCGCGCAGGTACACGCAGGTCAGAATGGTGAAGACGTAGGCCTGAACGGCGGCCACGAGGGTTTCAAGCCCGTAGACCGCGGCGATGGCGGCGATCGGGACGACCGAGGCGACGCCCATCGCACCGGCAAAGCCCGCGAAGACCTTGATCACGGCGTGGCCGGCCATCATGTTGCCGCCGAGACGGACAGAGTGGCTGAGCGGGCGGACGAAGTAGGAGATCAGCTCGATCAGCGCGAGAATCGGGCGCAGGATCAGCGGCGCCGACGAAACCCAGAACATCGAGAGGAAGCCGATCCCCTTGCGGTAGAAGCCGACGAGGGTGACGGTCAGGAACACCAGCAGCGCCAGCACCGCGGTCACGGCGATATGCGAGGTGGTGGTGAAGGCCATCGGGATCAGGCCCAGCATGTTCGACAGGAACACGAACATGAAGAGGGTCATGACATAGGGGAAGAACTTCAGGCCTTCGTGGCCCGCGACGTCCTCCACCATCTTGTGGATGAAGCCGTAGAACATCTCGGCGACCGACTGCCCGCGCGAGGGGACGATGGCGCGGCGGCGGGTGGCAAGGACGAGGATCGCGATCATCACGAGGACGACGACGCCCATCCAGAGGGTGACGTTGGTGGGGGTGTACCATTCGACGGGGCCGTTGCCGAAGAGCGGCTTGACCACGAACTGGTCCATCGGGTGGATCGCAAGCCCGCTGCCGTGTTCTTCCGTCGCCATCGTCAGTTCCCTTCGCCTTGTCCGGCCTTTTCGGCCTTCCGTCCCAATTCCTTCGCGGTGCCGAGCATCGTCTTGATGCCTGCCGCGAAGCCGAAGAGCGAGAAGATGATCAGGAAGATGGGAAGCGTGCCCGCAAGCGCGTCGATCCCGTAACCGATGGCGGACCCCAGCAGGATGCCGGTCGCCAGCTCGATCACCATCCTCCAGGCCACCTCGCCCTGCGAGAAACCCTTGGCCGTTTCGGTCGGCTTCACCTCCGGCTTGCCCTTCGCCTGATCGAGCCGCGCTTGCAGGGCGCGGAGACGGTCGGGATCGGGCTCGGTTGCCATGAGGTTTGGCCCCTTAACGGTCGGGGCGGTTCTACGAAGCGGTGGGGTGAGAGTCAAGCAGGCAGATCGGCCTGCAAGGTACTGATAAGAAATGGTTTTGCGTCCTGAGCGCCGCTGGCGGGGTGCGCTGGAAGGCCATTCCCATATTCAACCCCGCGGTTGACGATCATCCGGCGCGCGGGAATAGTCGCGCGATGACCGACCGACTGGATGCCGTCTTTGCCGCCCTGGCCGACCCGACCCGCCGGGCGATCCTGGCCATGCTGCTGGAGGACGACATGGCGGTGACCGATGTGGCCGAACCCTTCGCGATGAGCCTTGCCGCGATTTCCAAGCACCTGGCGGTCCTGTCGGACGCCAATCTGATCAGCCGGGAGAAACGGGGCCGGGTGATCTGGTGCAAGCTGGAGCCCGAGGCGATGCGCGAGGCGACGGTCTGGATGCGGGCCTTCGGGCAGGTCGATCCGCTGGACCTCGACGCTTTCGAGCGGTTCCTGGAGCAGGAGCTGTCCGAGGAGGATTAGCTGGTGGAGAACCGGCTGGCGAGCAGGGCGGTCCAGGTCACGAGGACGAAGGGCAGCGTCAGCGCGGGCAGTCCCAATGGCTCCAGCGCGGCGGCGGAGGCGGCGGTCACGAAGGGGGTGGCAAGGGTCGCGAACAGGCCGCAGGCGATGGCGATCCGGCCTGGCGCAAGGGCTGCGCCGGACAGGGCGATGGCGACGAGGACGCTGTTGTAGCCGAAGAGACCGGAGCGAATGGCGGGCTCGGCGGCCCCCATTGCCCAGGCGACCAGCATCCCGGACAGTGACCCCGCCAACGCCGCCAGGCAGGCCCGGCGCGACGCCACGAAGAGGCCCAGGATGAAGAGCGCGCCGGTCAGCATGTTGTCTTGCAGGAACACCTGCCCGACGCCGGTCAGCAGCCCTTCGCCCAGCGTCGATGCGGTCGCTACGCCTTCGAGGCTTGCGCCGTTCGGCAGGCCCGGGGTCGGCAAAAGGTCGCTGGCTTGCAACCGACCGAAGCGCGTGCTGGCCAGAAGCACGCAAAGCGAGGTCAGCACGAAGGGGGCGGTCAGCACGGGCAGCCGCGCGGCGGCGAGTGCGTTTTGCAGGGCGGCCAGGACCAGGGTGGACCCCGCGGCGGCGAGCGCCACGCAGGCCCAGGCAAGCGGAGTGGGCTGAAGAAAGCAGAGCAGCGCGATGCCGACCAGCCCGCCGTTGAACCCGAACATCCCCTGACGCAGCATCTGGCGATCGGCCTCCAGCGCGATTGCCGCGAGCGTCGAGGCGAGGGTTCCAAGCAGGGCTGCGCCTGCGAAGACCGGCGAATTGCAGGCGATGCCGGCAAGGAACAGCAACCCGGCATAGCTGTTGTTCTGCAACATCACCTGTCCCAGCCCGCGCAGCACGGTGTCGGCAAACGCCTGCAGGGGCGCGCCATCGTGATCGACCTCAAGGCCGGTGGCGGAAAGGCGCAGGTCCTTCACGGGGCGATCTCCATCAGGCGCGGGCCGGGTGTGGCTTCGACCTAGCTTTTCCGCCGCCAGTGCCGCCAGCGCAATACGAGTCGACGGCCCTTGCGACGCCCCCGGATGATCAGCGCCGAGATCGGGCCGCGCAGGATGGGCAGGTCGACGGCGAGGAGCAGGAGGCCGAGGGGCAGCATCCAGACGCCGAGAACGGGAAGGAACGAGAAGACGCCGCCCAGGATCAGGACCAGCGCCAGCGGAATGCGGACCAGGACCCACCTGTCACGGCGCAGCGTCGCCATCGGGCCGCGCAAGGCCGGGACCAGCCGTTCCAGCGAGTCGAACTGTCGTTGGAACCTGCGTTCCCGTCCTTGCTTCGTGGCCATCGTGAAGAGATGGGGGCGGCACGGCGCGCTTCAAGACGGCGATGCCGGGTGAGGCCGCAATCCGCCGGGCGCCGAAATCTTCGAAGATTTCGGACCGGAGCCTTGGAAGGCTCCGGTGCGATTTCTTCGAAGAAATCGGTCAGCCGTCGATGCGGATGCGGGCGTTCGTCGGGTCGAAGGGGCTGTCCTCGGTCACGACGGCATCCCATTCCTTGAGCTGCATCTTGACCTTCAGCTTCGTGCCGGGCACCGCCAGCTCGGCGGGGACATAGCCCATGCCGATCTGCTTGCCGAAGGCCACCGAATAGCCACCCGAGGTCAGGCGACCGACCTTGACGCCGTCTTTCAGGATCGCTTCCTTGCCCCAGGGATCGGCATCCGCCGGGCCGTCGATCAGAAGCGTGCAGCATTTCGAGCGGATGCCGGTCTCGATCACCTTGGCCTTGCCGCGGAATTCCTTGGTCAGGTCGACAAAGCGCGGCAGATCGGCTTCGAGGGGCGTCGCGTCGCGGCCAAGCTCGTTGCCGAAGGCGCGGTAGGACTTCTCCTGCCGCAGCCAGTTCTGGGCGCGGGCACCGACGCCCTTCAGGCCGTGCTTTGCGCCGACGGACCAGATCAGGTCCCAGAGGTAGCGACCGAACTCGATCGGATAGTGCAGTTCCCAGCCAAGCTCGCCGGTATAGGCCACGCGGACGGCGCGGACCGGGCACATGCCCAGCTCGATGTCACGGTAGGAAAGCCAGGGGAAGCGCTTGTTGCCAAGAACGGTGTCGGGGTCGGCGTCCTTGACGATGTCCTTGAGGAGCGCGCGGGCGTTCGGACCGGCCAGCGCATAGACGCCCCATTGGGTCGTCACGTCGTGGATGTCGATGGCGCCCTTGCCTGCGGCCATCCAGTCGTCGGCGGCTTTCTGCAGGAAGTCGTAGTCATAGGCCGTCCAGGCGCCCGCCGAGATCAGGTAGTATTCGTCCTGCTTCAGGCGGACGATGGTGTATTCGGTGCGGGTCGTGCCGTGGTCGGTCAGGGCATAGGTCAGGTTGATCCGGCCCACGTTCGGCAGCTTGTTGCAGGTGAAATGGTCGAGGAAGGCGGTCGCCCCCGGCCCCCGCACCAGGTGCTTGGTGAAGGCAGAGGCGTCGATGATGCCGACGGTGTTGCGCACGGCTTCGGCCTCGGCCTTGGCATATTGCCACCAGGCGCCGCGACGGAAAGCGCGAGAGTTGTGGTCGAAGTCGGCGGGGGCATCCTTCGGGCCATAGTAGTTCGGGCGTTCCCAGCCGTTCACCTGGCCGAACTGCGCGCCCATCTCCTTCTGGCGGTCATAGGCGGGGGCGGTGCGCAGGGGGCGGCAGGCTTCGCGTTCCTCGTCCGGGTGGTGCAGGATGAAGACGTGGTCGTAGCATTCCTCGTTCTTGCGGGAGGCGTATTCGGTGGTCATCCAGCCGCCGAAGCGCTTGGGGTCGAGGGAGGCCATGTCGATTTCCGCCTCGCCCTGCGTCATCAGCTGGGCGAGGTAATGGCCGGTGCCGCCCGCAGCGGTGATGCCGAAGGAGAAGCCTTCCGCCAGCCACATGTTGCGCAGGCCCGGGGCCGGGCCGACCAGCGGGTTGCCGTCGGGGGTGTAGCAGATCGGGCCGTTGTAATCGTCCTTGAGGCCCACGGTTTCCGAGGAGGGAATCCGGTGGATGAAGGACATGTATTCCTGCTCGATCCGCTCAAGGTCCAAGGGGAACAGATCGGCGCGGAAGCTGTCGGGGACGCCGTACTGGAAGCGGGCGGGGGCGCCTTTCTCATAGGGGCCGAGGATCCAGCCGCCGCGTTCCTCACGGACATACCACTTGGCGTCGGCGTCGCGCAGGACCGGGTGCTGCGGGTTGGTCTTGCGCCATTCGACAAGGGCGGGGTCGGGCTCGGTCACGATGTACTGGTGTTCGACGACGACGGCGGGGGTCTTGATGCCGAGGAGTTTCGCCGTCCGCTGCGCGTGGTTGCCGGTGGCGGTGACGACATGTTCGGCGGTGATCTCGAACTTGTCGTCGCTGGCGACCAGCATGCCGCCCTTTTCCTCAAGCCGGGTGCAGGAGACGATCCATTCGCTGCCGGTCCAGCGGTAGCCGTCGACCTGGACCTTGCGCTCGATCGTCGCGCCCAGTTGCCGGGCGCCCTTGGCCATCGCCTGCGTCACGTCGGCCGGGTTGATGTAGCCGTCCTGCGGGTGGTAAAGCGCGCCGATCAGGTCTTCGGTGCGGACCAGCGGCCAGCGGTCCTTGATCTCAGACGGTTTCAGGAATTCGTGGTAGACCCCGGCGGTTTCGGCGACGGAGGAGTAGAGCATATACTCGTCCATCCGCTGCTGGTGTTGCGCCATCCGCAGGTTGCCGACGACGTAGAAGCCGGCGTCGAGGCCGGTTTCTTCCTTCAGTCCCTTGTAGAAGTCGACCGAGTATTTGTGGATATGGGTCGTCGCGTAGCTCATGTTGAACAAGGGCAGCAGACCGGCGGCATGCCAGGTCGAACCCGCCGTCAGCTCGTCGCGTTCGACCAGCATGGTGTCCCAGCCCGCTTTCGCCAGGTGGTAGGCGATGCCGGTGCCGACCGCGCCGCCACCGACGACAAGGGCTTTCACATGGGTTTTCATCTGCAGACTCTCCCGGAATGCGTTTGCCCCTATCTGCCAGAGGCGCGGGACGGCGGGCAAGTCCACCCGACCTTTGGCGTCAGAAAACGACATTCGCGACATGCCGCCGCAGTCTTGCCCGGATTCTGCGGTTCATGGGGCGAAAAGGGAATCGAGCATGACCATGACCGACACGCCCGGGCGCATCCCGGCCCGTCCCGCGCTGGTGGCGCTGGCGGCAATTGTCGTTTCCTGGCTGGCCGAGATCGCGGCGCAGAGGGGCACCTTCGGGCCGGGGGGCGAATTGTCGCTGTGGGGGGTGCAGGTTGCCGTGGCGCAAAGCGCGGTGATCGTTGCCGGGCTGGTCGTCGGCCTGGCACTGGTCAGGCGCATGGACCTGCTGGCGCGCAGCGTGACGCTTCTGTTCCTGCTGGTGGCGCTGCTGAACCTGGCGCTCTGGACCCTGTTCCGCGAGGCGCCGCAGCTTTTCGAGACGCCCGCGCGCGTCAGCGCGATACGCGGCGTGTCGCATCTGCTGCAGATCGCGCTTCTGGTCTGGCTGGTGCGGGCACCCCTGCGGCAGTGGTTGCGGGCGGGGCTGGTGATGGCGGTGGTGTTCCTGGCCACGAAGGAGGTCGTTCTGCGCTGGTTCAGCGTGGACGAGCTTTACGTCTTTCCCGACACCAGCTGGGACGAGGGCTATACGCCGGTGGATGTCGAGGCGCTGTATGCCGCTCAAGGTCGGCTGATGGGGGCGGAGGTGGCGGCGCTTCAACCGGAGGTGCCGGGGACGCCGGAGGTTCTTGCGCTGGCCCTTGGCGGCACGTCGTACCAGTCGGTCTTCCTGAGCGAAGTCGACAATGTCGCGGCCATCCTTGACGCGCAGTATGGGTCGGGCAAGCGGACCCTGCGGCTGGCGAACAGCGAGGATGACCCGATGCGCTACCCCCTGGCGAACCGGGCGAACCTGGCCCGCGCGCTGGCGGAAATCGGCAAGCGGCAGGGGCCGGAGGATCTGGCCTTCCTGTTCCTGACCTCGCATGGCAGCGAGGATGTCTTTTCGCTGAATTTCTACGAGGCGGGAACGAAGGACCTGACCGCCAAGGAATTTGCGCAGATGCTGGACGCCAGCGGGATCGGCCCGGCGGTGATCGTGCTGTCGGCCTGCCATTCGGGGTCGTTCCTGGACGAGATCGCCGCCCCGGACCGGCTGGTCATCACCGCGGCGCGGGGCGACCGGACCTCCTTCGGCTGCCGCGACGGGGCGGTGTGGACCGAATTCGGCGAGTCGTTCTTCGACCGCGCGCTCAGGGCGGAGCCTGACCCGCGCAAGGCGTTTGCGGTGGCGGTGGCGGATGTGGCGCGCAAGGAGGCGGCGGACGGGCTGACGCCCAGCCTGCCGCAGATGGTCGAGGGGGCCGAGATCGGGCCGGTGCTGGACCGGGTGCTGGCGCGCTGAACGGGACGCTCGTCGTTCGACTTCGTCGCTCCTCGCTGCGCTCTCCGACGAGAAGCCGGAGGCGCACGAGGAGGGTCCCTTGCCGTTCCTGCGGTTCTCTCGCAAGCTTGGCGCCAGACCAGCAGGGAAGGCCCAACCGATGACTCAGTTCAACCAACCCCTCGGCGGCAATGACATGCCGCGCTTCGGTGGACCGGCGACGATGATGCGCCTGCCTGCGGCGACCAGCGCGAAGGGGCTGGACGCCGCGTTCATCGGCATCCCGATGGACCATGGCACCAGCAATCGCCCCGGCACCCGGTTGCGCCCGCGGCAGATCCGCGACGAAAGCCGGATGATCCGGCCCTACAATATGGCCACCGGAGCAGCGCCCTTCGACCAGCTTCAGGTGGCCGATCTGGGCGATGTGGCGATCAACACCTTCGACCTGAAGAAGACGGTCGACATCATCACCGCGCACTACCGCGAGGTCCTGTCGCATGGCGTGATCCCGATGACGCTGGGTGGCGACCATACCCTGACCTGGCCCATCCTGCGCGCGATCAGGGAACGGCACGGGCCGGTCGCGCTGATCCACATCGACGCCCATGCCGACATCAACGACACCATGTTCGGCGAGACCGTCGCGCATGGCTGCCCCTTCCGCCGCGCCTGGGAGGACGGCTGCCTGATCAACGACAAGGTGTTCCAGATCGGCCTTCGCGCCACCGGCTATGCGGCGGATGATTTCAACTGGGGCCGCGACAAGGGCTGGACGGTGGTGCAGGCCGAGGAGTGCTGGCACAAGTCGCTGACCCCGCTGATGCAGATCGTCCGCGCCAGGATCGGCGACGCGCCGGTCTACCTGTCCTACGACATCGACAGCCTCGATTCCGCCTTCGCCCCCGGCACCGGCACGGTGGAACCCGGCGGGCTGACCACCTGGCAGGGGCTGGAGATCATCCGCGGCTGCGCCGGGCTGAACCTTGTCGGCTGCGACCTGGTCGAGGTTTCGCCGCCCTATGACCCGACCGGCAATACCGCGCTGATCGCGGCGAACTTCCTGTATGAAATGCTCTGCGTCCTGCCGGGCGTGCCGCAGAACCCGTCGCGGTTTTCCGGGCTGAGGTTCTAGGTCACTCGCTGGGGGCCGTTGCCACCGTGCAGCGCTTGACGCCGTCCTTGCCGGTCTTGCAGCCGACCTTGCCGGTCTTCGCCGGGGCCTTGGCCTCCGCCGCCGGTTCTTCGTCTCCGCCGCCGAAGAGGCCGCTCAGGAAGCCGCCGCCGCTGGCCTCTCCGACCGGGGCTTCGGCGGTCTGGGCGGCTTCGGCCTCGGCGCGCTCGGCCTCGGCCTTCGCGGTTTCAAGGGCCGTGCGTCCGGCGACATCGGCCAGGTAGGCGTCGCGTTCGGCCCCGTCCAGCGCCGAGGCGAGCACGATCACCGGCACTTCGCCCAGGCCCTCGACCTTGTCGACGACATCGGCATTCATCGCCTTGACGTGGAGGGTTTCCAGAAAGGGCACAAGGTCCTCGTCCGTCATCCGTTTCGGCGCAAGTATCCGCAGATGGATCTGCGCGCCGACATCGGCAAGGAACATCCGGCCCCGGAAGCCTTCGGGCAGCAGGTCCTCGGTCACGTCAAGGCCGCGGACCGTGGCAAATTCGGTGCCGCGGAACTGCGCGGTCTGCATCTGGAGCTTGAGCCGCTGGTCCATCGCCATCAAGCTGGTGAAGATGATGTTCGGGTAGCGGATCGCCTTGACGATCAGCTTGCGGTCGCCCTTTTCATAGGTCAGCGCGACGACCTCGGCTCCCTTGCCCGCATCGCTGGCTGCCATCGCCTTGATCGCTGCCAGCGCGTCCTTGTCGGCCTTCTTGGCATTCTTCGGCAGGAAACCGTCGATATCCGCAGCCTCGACCGGGCGGACGCTCCAGCCCTCGGGCGCTTTCGGCAGCATGGCGGCCAGCCCCGACGGCAAGCCGCTTGCCGAAGCCCCGCCGCCAAGGCCCGCAAGCCGCCCGGAGAGGCCGCCAAGGTATTCCTGGAAGGTCAGCCCTTCGGCATCCTCGCGCCCGGCCCAGCGGGCGGACATCTTGTAGTCGACGAACATGAAGCCCCCGGCGGCAAGGGCGAAGGTCACGAGAAAGCCGATCAGTCGAAACACGGGTCAGTCCTTGGTAGCTTGGCCTTGGGCATGGTGGTCCTGCCGTGGTGATAGCGGGCAATTTTGGCAAGCTTCGGGCAGGATGCGGGTCTTCAGCTAGTTTTGTTGCCGGAGCGAGGCCAGTGCGAAAAGCCCGGCGGCGACCACGATGATCGAGGGGCCGGTCGGCGTGTCCTGCCAGAGCGAGAGGGCCAGGCCGCCGACCCCCGACGCCGCGCCGACGAGGATGGCGAGGGCTGCCATCGTCTCGGGCG
This sequence comes from Tabrizicola sp., assembly GCF_041911175.1. Lineage (GTDB taxonomy): Bacteria > Pseudomonadota > Alphaproteobacteria > Rhodobacterales > Rhodobacteraceae > Tabrizicola. The sequence continues at coordinate 847 of NZ_JAYRPN010000008.1, read as the reverse complement.
TGCGGGCGAAGCTGCGGGCGGTTGCGGCGGGGATGATCAGCATGGCGGCGATGAGGAGCGCGCCGACGATCTTCAGCGCGACCGCGACGACGAGGGCAAGGGCGATGACAAGGACCAGCCGCTCGCGGTCGGGGCGGATGCCGGCGGCATGGGCGAGGTCTTCGCTGACGGTGGCGGTCAGGAGCCGCTGCCAGCGCCAGGCGAGAAGGGCGAGGACAGCCAGCGCGCCGAGCCAGACGAGCGCCAGGTCGCCCCGGCTGACGGCAAGGATGTCGCCGAAGAGATAGGCGGAGAGGTCGGTGCGGACGGTGGGGAAGAAGCTGACGGCGACCAGGCCGAAGGCCAGCGCGGAATGGGCAAGGACGCCAAGGGTGGTGTCCATCGCCCAGCCGCGCGCCGACAGGCCCGCGACGGTGACGGCCATCGCCAGCGCGACGGTGAGGGTGCCGAGGCCGATGGGCAGGTCGGTCGCCAGCGCCAGCGCCACGCCCAGCACGGCGGCATGGGCGGTGGCGTCGCCGAAATAGGCCATCCGGCGCCAGACGACGAAGGACCCGAGCGGGCCGGTGGCGAGCGAGAGGCCGACGGCGGCAAGTCCGGCGCGGACAAGGAAATCGTCAAGCATGATTGTGATCGTGATGATGATCGTGGTGATGGTGGTGCGGGCCATCCTCATGCGCGTGGTCGTGTTCGTGGCGGTAAAGCGCCAGCGCGCCCTGGGTGCCGAGGCCGAAAAGCGCGCGGTATTCCGGCGCGGTCGACACGACGCGGGGGGTGCCCTCGCAGCAGATATGGCCGTTGAGGCAGATCACCCGGTCGGAGGCCGCCATCACCACATGCAGGTCAT
>NZ_JAYRPN010000007.1:0-31322 GCF_041911175.1 Tabrizicola sp. | reverse complement strand
GTTTCAACGTGACCCGCGCGGTCCTGACCACCCCGTTCGCCGTGCTGGCCTGCCCCCGGTAGCTCAGCCCTGCAAGGTCGATCCCCAGCTTTTCCGCATCCCGCGCCGACAGCACCATCCCCGATGCCCCGGTGTCGACCATGAACGGCACCCCGGTCCCGTCGATCAACAGCGTCAGATAATAGTGCCCGTCCGCCGCCTGCGGCACCTCGACCGCGCCGTCCTGCGCGACCTCCTGGATCGGCATCACGTCCCGCCGGATGTCCGACCAGAGCCCGTAGCCCGCCATCACGCCGACGAAGATCAGCCCCCAGGCCAGCGCCATCCGCAGCGCCTGGCCCATCCGCTGCCGGAACTCCACCATCACCCAGCCGCCAAGGGCGACCAGGATGATCGCCAGATAGCCCACCCGGGCCAGGGTCTCGCCGTCCATCCGTTCCTCCGGTTCGGGCAGATATGGGGGCAGGGCGCCCGCTTGGAAAGATCAGCCGATCAGCCCCGTGCCCCTGATCCCGTCGATCACGAACTGCACCGACAGCGCGGCCAGCAGCATCCCCAGCAGCCGGGTGATGACGATCACCCCGGTCCGGCCCAGCATCCGTTCCAGGGGCGGCGAGGCGAGGAGGAAGGCGTAGGTCACCGCCATCATCGCCAGCATCAGCGCCAGGACCGCGATGGTCCCGCCCCAGCCCGGCCCCGACTGGCCCACGAGCAGGATCACCGAGGCAATCGCCCCCGGCCCGGCGATCAAGGGCGTCGCCAAGGGGAAGACCGAGGGGTCATGGTCCGGCTCCGCCTGCTGCCCCTCGCGCCGCTGGGTGCGGCGCTCGAACAGCATGTCAAGCGCGGTGAGAAAGAGGAGTATCCCGCCCGCGATGCGGAAGGCGGGCATCGAGATGCCGATGAAGGTCAGGATCGTCTCACCCGCGAGGCCGAACAACAGGAGCAGCGCCGCCGCGATCAGGCAGGCCCGCCGCGCCATCGCCTGGCGCTTCTCGGCGCCCATGCCACGGGTCAGCGCGATGAAGAGCGGCACGAGGCCCGGCGGGTCGATCACGACGAACAGCGTGGCGAAGGCGGTGATCAGGAAGGCGGTCTCGGGCATGGTCCCTCGCTTTGCCTCAGGCTAGGCGGTGCCTCGGCGTTTGGGAAGCGGAACCTGCGGAACCGGGGGCCGGCCCCCGGACCCCCGGGATACTTGGGCAAAGATGAAAGGAAGAGTTCGAAAGCCAGACATTCGCCTTGCCGCTGGTCCGGGGCAGAGGCATTGTTTTCAGTATTGCAACCGGATTGTATATACTTCGCGTATAGATCGTATATACATTTCCTCAAGCGGCGGCGAGATCGAGCCTTTCCTGCGCGGCCAACCACAGGCCTTCGGCCTTGTCCAGCGCTTCCATCACCTCGGCGTATTTCCGGTTCCAGGTTTCCAGCTCGCCCTTGCGGGTCTCTTCATAAAGTTCCGGGTCGGCGAGTTTCGCGGCCAGCTTGTCGCGCATCTCGTTCAGCTTTCCCAGCCGGTCCTCGCACTTGCGGACTTCGGCCTTCAGGGCCAGCATTTCATCTCGGCTGGCTTTCCTAGGTTTCTCAACAGGTTTTGCGGCGACCTTAACTTCCTCGTCGCCCGCGAGAAGCTGTCGGCGATAAGCCTCCAGGTCCTCGGTATAGGGCGTCACCGCGCCGCCCTTGACCAGCCAGAGCCGGTCGGCCACCAGCCCCAGAAGATGCATGTCGTGGCTGACCAGGATCACCGCGCCGGGGTATTCGGTCAGCGCCTCGACCAGCGCCTCGCGGCTTTCGATGTCCAGGTGGTTGGTCGGCTCGTCGAGGATCAACAGATGCGGCGCGTCGATTGTGGCCAGAAGCAGGGACAATCGCGCCTTCTGCCCGCCGGAGAGCCGTCCCACAACCGTGTCGGCCTGATCGGCCATCAAGCCGAACCCGGCGAGGCGCGCGCGGAGTTTCGGCTGACCCTCGGCAGGGCGCAGACGCATGATGTGCTGCAGGGGCGTCTCGTCCAGATGCAGCTCGTCGACCTGATGCTGGGCGAAATAGCCGATGCGCAGCTTCGACGACCGCGCAATGCGGCCCTCGGATGCTTGAAGTTTTCCCGCCAAGAGCTTGGAAAGGGTGGATTTTCCCTCTCCGTTCTTGCCCAGAAGGGCAATCCGGTCATCCTGGTCGATGCGCAGGTTCAGCCGCCGCAGCACCGGCGGGCCGCCGTAGCCCACGGCAGCGCCATCAAGATTGATGATCGGCGGTGCCAGTTCCTCGGGTTTCGGGAAGGTGAAGACCACCTTCTTCGCCTCTTCCGGCGCGGTGATCGGGGTCAGCTTCTCCAGCATCTTCACCCGGCTTTGCGCCTGCACGGCTTTCGACGCCTTGGCCTTGAAGCGGTCGACGAAGCTTTGCAGATGCGCCCGCCGGGCCTCGACCTTCTTCGCCTCGGCCTGCAACACGGCGCGGCGCTCGGCCATCTGGCGGGCGAACTGGTCGTAGCCGCCCTGCCAGTAGGTGAGCTTGCGGTTGTCGAGATGCAGGATGCCCTGCACCGCGCGGTTCAGAAGGCCGCGGTCGTGGCTGATGATCAGCACGGTATGGGGATATTTCTGCAGATAGCTTTCCAGCCAGAGCGCGCCTTCGAGGTCGAGATAGTTGGTCGGTTCGTCCAGGAGCAGGTAATCGGGCTGGGCGAAGAGCACCCCCGCCAGCGCGACCCGCATCCGCCAGCCGCCGGAGAAGGCGGAGCAGGGCATCAGCTGTTCCTCGGCATCGAAGCCCAGACCCTTGAGAATGCTGGAGGCCCGGCCTTCCGCCGACCAGGCGTCGATGTCGGCAAGGCGATGCTGGATTTCCGCGATCCGGTGGGCGTCATGCGCGGTTTCCGCCTCGGCCATCAAGGCCGCGCGTTCGGTGTCGGCCGCCAGAACCGTATCCAGCAGCGAGGTTTCCGACGACGGCACTTCCTGCGCCACGCCGCCGATCCGGGCGCGCTGGGGCAGGGTGATCGCACCGCCCTCCAGCGCCAGCTCGCCCCGGATCAGGCGGAAGAGCGTGGTCTTGCCCGCGCCGTTGCGCCCGACAAGGCCGACCTTGTGGCCGGTGGGGATGGTGGCAGAGGCGCCCTCGAACAGGGGGCGGCCCTCGACGTTGTAGGTGATGTCCTCGATCTTCAGCATGGCGCCCGATTGCCCGGTTTGGACAGCCGCGTCAATCGGGAGCCACGCGGAAGGATCGGATCAGTCCATCAAACCGTTCAGCAAGGCGGCATCGAAGCTCTGAAACGCCAACAGCGGCTGGTCGCCCTGGTCGGAGAAGACGAAGACGTTGATCTTGTCGTTGACGACGGTGACCCGGCAGAAGCGGTTCGGCCCGGCAAGCGCGGTGGGGCAGACCTCGATGTCGACATGGGTGACGCCCGCCTCGAACATCTCGTAGGTGAAGGGGGTGGCGTCCTCGGCCGCGGCGAGCGAGGGCAGGGCGAGAAGCATCAGGGTGGTCAGGCGGAGCATTGTGTATCCTCGTTTCTAATTCCTTAGCGTTTAGCTTGGTAATTTGAGGGGCGGAATGCGTCAAGCGGGCGCAGGCCATCTTTTCAAGGCCTCGCGCGCGTGATAGCAGCCCGACCATCCGAAAAGGGCCGCGTCGGCCCCAGAATGATGGAGAGCCACATGGCCGTTGAACGTACCCTGTCGATCATCAAGCCCGATGCGACCAAGCGCAACCTGACCGGCAAGATCGTTGCCAAGTTCGAGGAAGCGGGCCTGCGCGTCGTTGCCTCGAAGCGGATCCACCTGACGCCCGCCCAGGCCGGTGCCTTCTACGCCGAGCACAAGGAGCGCGGCTTCTATGGCGAGCTTTGCGCGTTCATGGCGTCCGAGCCGGTCGTGGTGCAGGTGCTGGAAGGCGAAGGCGCCATTGCGAAGAACCGCGAAGTGATGGGCGCGACCGACCCGGCCGCTGCGGCCGCGGGCACGATCCGCAAGGACTTCGCGCTGTCGAAGGGCGAGAACTCGGTCCACGGCTCGGACTCGGAAGCCTCGGCCGCGCGCGAGATCGCATTCTTCTTCTCGGGCCTTGAGCTGGTCGGCTGATCGCTTCAGCACGGATAGGGCGGCCCGGTCGGCGGACCGGGCCGTTTTCATTTGGACGGGGGTCACGCGCGGGCGATAGCGGTATTCGCATAATCCGTATTATGTAATATACTGGGCGCTGGAAAGGCTGGAACGACCGGGATATGACGCGGCCAACAAAGGGAGACTGCTCATGTTCGACCGTAGGATCAAGATCGCCCCCTCCATCCTTGCCGCCGACTTCGCCAATTTTGGTGCGGAATGTCGCGCGATTGAAGCTCAGGGCGCGGACTGGGTGCATGTCGACGTGATGGACGGGCATTTCGTGCCGAACCTGACTTTCGGCCCGGCGATGTGTGCGGCGATCCGGCCGCATATCAAGGGCGTGATGGACGTCCATCTGATGATCTCTCCGGTCGACGCCTATCTGGAAGCCTATGCCAAGGCCGGTGCCGATGTGATCTCGGCGCATGTCGAGGCCGGACCGCACATTCACCGCACGTTGCAAGCCATTCGCGGGCTTGGGAAAAAGGCTGGCGTGGCGATCAACCCCGGCACGCCGGTCGAGGCGGTCTCGGAACTGTTGGACATGGTCGACATGGTCTGCGTGATGACGGTCAACCCGGGCTTCGGCGGCCAGAGCTTCATCGAAAGCCAGGTCGCGAAAATCGCCCGCCTGCGCCAGATGATCGGCGACCGGCCGGTCCATATCGAGATCGACGGCGGGATCACGGTTGCCACGGCGCCGCTGGTGACGAAGGTCGGCGCGGATGTGCTGGTGGCGGGCTCGGCGGTGTTCAAGGGCGGCTCGGTCGACGATCCGGCCCCCTATGGCGCGAACATCCGGGCGATCCGCGCGGCCGCCGAGGCGGCGCTTGGCTGAGGCGCTGAACCTGGTCTTCGACCTGGACGGCACGCTGATCGACAGTGTGCCGCAGATTCACGCGGCAGCGAATATTGTCTTTTCGGCCAGAGGTTTGCCTGGCATTTCTCAGGAAGCCACAAGGGACTTCGTCGGAAATGGCCTTGGTGTTCTCGTCAGCCGCTCGATGCGCCATTTCGGGTTGAAACCGGACCCGGCGCTGCATGCCGAACTGATGGCGGGTTTCATCAGCATCTATGAGCAAGCCTTTGATCTGACGACACTCTACCCGGCTGTATCTACAGCGCTGGCGGACCTTGCACAGGCCGGACACCAGCTGGCGATTTGCACCAACAAGCCGTTGGGCGCGACCCGGGCCGTGCTGCGGCATTTCGGGCTGGACGCCCTGTTCCCGGTGGTGATCGGCGGCGACAGCCTGCCGCACCGCAAGCCGGACCCGGCACCACTATGGGCTGCCCTGCAGGCTCTTGGCCCGAGAAACGCGCTCTTCATCGGCGACAGCGAGGTCGATGCCGAGACGGCACGGGCGGCCGAGATCCCCTTTGTACTGTTCTCCGGTGGCTACCGGAAGGCCGCGCCGGAGACGATGGGGGCGAGGATGATCTTTGACGATCACGCCACCCTGCCCCGCCTGATCCACGAGCTTGCGCCGAGTCTTTAGCCTGCAAAGCCCCGGAATCGATGACAACTTCCGTCATCCGGTCGATTTGACGGCCAAATCACGGTACCAAGCATAGACAAGCCAAGGAAACCGGCCTTATCTCACGTCCAAGTTCCGATTGCCCGAGGCGGATACAACTGGCGCGGGCAGAGCGGGCAACAGGGATACGCATCATGACCGAGATCACACTTCTGACGCTGCTGAACCGGATCGCCACCTCATCCAGCATCGACGACGCCTGGGCCACGACGACCGGGTATTTCGCCGCTCTGGGATTTTCGCGTGTGAACTATGGGTTCACCCGGTTCAAGCACCTGAAGACCATCGGAGACCCGGATGATGCGTTGTTCCTTTCGACCTGCGACGCCGATTACGTCAAGCGCTACTTCCAGGGCGGCTTCTATGCGAAGACCCCGGTCTTCCGCTGGGCCGAGCACAACTCTGGGGCCTGCACCTGGTCCTGGGTGAAAGAGGCTTTCGAGGCCGGGCGGCTGTCGGCGGAAGAGGCCGACTCCGTGCGGCAGAACGCGGCGATGGGGATTGTCGCCGGGATCACTGTCAGTTTCCCCGAGGTGTCCGCGCGGTCAAAGGGCGCGCTGGGGCTGATCGCCGATCCGGGCCTCACACCCGATGCCGTCGATGCACTGTTCGCTGCCCGCAAGGATGAGATCATGGCGGTGGCGAACATGATGCACCTGACGATCGTGCATCTGCCCCAGCTCAGCCGCCACCGGGCGCTCTCCCCGCGCCAGCGCGAAGCACTGGAATGGGTGGCCGATGGCAAGACGACGCAGGACGTGGCGCTGTTGATGGGTGTCTCGCCCGCGATGGTCGAAAAGCACCTGCGTCTTGCGCGCGAGGCGCTGGCGGTCGAGACCACGGCGCAGGCGGTGGCGAAGGGCGCGCTGCTGAACATGATTTTCCAGCGCCTTCCCGAAGTGGCCCAGGCGGCACGCTGAGGCCTGGCAGATTCGACAACCCGCACCGCAGCCGCGGTCTGCATGAAAGGCTGCGGTGCAGGAGCAGAAGGCTGAGGTTCAAGGTAGGGTTTTCCCCACTCGCCCTTTCCGGGCCGCCGTGGAATGAAGTGCGCGTGACCCAAGGGAAACCGAAGGTGACGCGGACCGGCGGGTTCTGGCTGGTTCCGGTTTGTTGCTCCCAAGGCCGGTATAGGTGCGGCCGACTTCACGTCCCGTTCGCCTGACCCTCATCCCCTGGGGTTGGGCAGCGGGACCTTGCGGCGCGGTTCGTCCCCGGAACCGCGCCGTCTCCTTTTCTGCATCCCCTCCCCGGCACGCGCGTCGACACAACGGTCGCCAAAGCAAAAGGGCCGGCGCATCGCTGCACCGGCCCCCTGCCCTGCCTGTCGACAGATCAGCCCTGAAGCGCCTTCGCCACTTCGGCGGCAAAGTCTTCCTGCTTCTTCTCGATGCCTTCGCCGACCGCGACGCGGGCGTAGCCGGTGATCTCGACGCCCGCTTCCTTGGCCGCGGCTTCCACGGTCAGGTCGGGGTTGATCACGAAGGCCTGGCCGAGAAGCGTGTTTTCCGCGAGGAAGCGCTTCATCCGGCCCGGGATGATGTTGTTGTGGATCACCTGGTCGGGCTTCGGCTTGGCCGAGGCGGCGTTCTCTTCCAGCGCCTTGGCGGTCTGCACCGCCAGCTCGCGCTCCAGCACCGACGGCTCCAGCGTGGCTTCCGACAGCGACAGCGGCGAGGTCGCGGCGATGTGCATCGCGAACTGCTTGCCGATCTCTTCCGCCTTGGCCTTGTCGCCCTTCAGCGCGACGAGGACGCCGATCTTGCCCATGCCCGCGGTCGCCGCGTTGTGGACATAGGAGACGACGGTGTCGCCCTCCAGCACATGCAGGCGGCGGAAGGTCATGTTCTCGCCGATGCGGGCGATGGCTTCCTGGATCACGGTGTCGACCGACTTGCCGTTCAGATGCGCGGCCTTCACCACCTCGACCGAGTCGCCGGTGGTCAGCGCCACGTTCGCCACGTCACGGACCAGCGCCTGGAAATCCTCGTTCTTGGCGACGAAGTCGGTTTCCGAGTTGATCTCGATGGCGACGCCCTTGCCGTTGGTCACGGCCACGCCGATCAGGCCTTCGGCGGCGACGCGGTCGGCCTTCTTGGCGGCTTTCGCCAGGCCCTTGGTGCGCAGCCAGTCGACGGCGGCTTCCATGTCGCCCGCAACTTCGGTCAGGGCCTTCTTGGCGTCCATCATGCCTGCGCCGGTCGCTTCGCGCAGTTCTTTCACCATCTGGGCGGTGATCGTCATGGTTTCACTCCTTGGAATGGATAGCCCGGCGGGATCGGCCCGCCGGGTGAAAGTCAGGTGACAGCGAAGGCTCAGGCCTCGGCTTCGGCAACCGCTTCTTCTTCCGGCGCCGCTTCCAGAGCGCCGAGGTCGACGCCCGCCGCACCCATCTGGGCCGACATGCCGTCCAGCGCCGCGCGGGCGACGAGGTCGCAGTAAAGCGCAATCGCGCGGGCCGCGTCGTCGTTGCCCGGGATGACGTAGTTCACGCCCTTGGGCGAGCAGTTGGTGTCGACAACGGCCACGACCGGGATGCCCAGCTTCTGCGCTTCCAGGACGGCAAGGTCTTCCTTGCCAACGTCGATCAGGAAGATCAGGTCCGGGGTGCCGCCCATCTCGCGGATGCCGCCGAGCGAGGCCTGCAGCTTGGCCTGGTCACGCTCCATGCCCAGACGTTCCTTCTTGGTCAGGCCTTCGCCGCCCGCGCCCAGGACTTCGTCCAGGTGCTTCAGGCGCTGGATCGACTGCGAGACGGTCTTCCAGTTGGTCAGCGTGCCGCCCAGCCAGCGGTGGTTCATGTAGTATTGCGCGCATTTCTCGGCGGCTTCGGCGATCGGCTTCTGGGCCTGGCGCTTGGTGCCGACGAAGAGGATGCGACCGCCCTTGGCCACCGTGTCGCGCACGACCTTCAGCGCCGCGTCCAGCATGGGAACGGTCTGGGTCAGGTCGATGATGTGGATGCCGTTGCGGTCGCCGTAGATGAACTCGCCCATGCGGGGGTTCCAGCGCGCGGTCTGGTGGCCGTAGTGAACGCCAGCTTCCAGGAGCTGACGCATGGAGAACTCGGGAAGAGCCATGCTATATCCTTTTCCGGTTTGAACCTCGGCGCCGCCGTCTTCACCCCGGACTTGATCCGGGGCAACCGGTGGACCGCACGGGATTTCTCCCCGCATCGGCCCCGACGACACCTGTGAAGTGGCGCGCGTATAGACGGGCCGGGCCGCCAGCGCAACCCCCTCCGGTTCCCGGCTTGCGCGCGCAGCGGCTTTCGGCGATGGAAGGGCATGACGCCCGACATCCTCTGCATCGGTTCGGTCCTGTGGGACATCATCGGCCGCTCGCCCACCGCGATGCGGCTTGGCTCGGACGTGCCGGGGCGGATCACGCGCCTGCCGGGGGGCGTGGCGATGAACATCGCGATGACGCTGCGCCGCTTCGGGATGACCCCGGCCATCCTCACCGCCATCGGACGCGATGCCGAGGGCGACGAACTGGTCGCCGCCTGCGACCGGATGGGGCTGGTGACGGGCGATGTCTACCGTTCGGACGACCTGCCGACCGACCGCTACATGGGCATCGAGGGCGCGAACGGGCTGATTGCCGCCGTGGCCGATGCGCATTCGCTGGAGGCGGCGGGCGACAAGATCCTGCGCCCCCTCGCCGATGGCCGCCTTGGCACGGCAGAGGCCCCCTGGTCCGGCCCCATCGCGCTCGACGGCAACCTGACCGAGGCGCTGCTGGCCGAGATCGCGACCTCGCCGCTTTTCGCCAGGGCCGACTTGCGGGTCGCCCCCGCCTCGCCCGGCAAGGCAGGACGCCTGTTGCCGCTTCTCACCCATCCCTCGGCCACGCTTTACGTCAACCTCGAAGAGGCCAACATCCTGGCCTGCACCGAGACCGCCAGCGCTCCCGAGGCCGCGCAGGCGCTTCTGGCGCGGGGTGCGGGCCGGGTGCTCGTCACCAACGGCGGCGAGCTTGCCGCCGAGGGGCGCAAGGGCGAAGGCGTGATCATGGGCCAGCCGCCCAAGGTCCTCGTCACTCGCGTCACCGGGGCGGGCGACACGTTCATGGCCGCGCACCTGGTCGCCGAACGCCGCGGGGCCGATCGGCAGACCGCGCTCGACGAAGCCCTGCGCGCCGCCGCCACCTATGTATCCGGAGACATCGGCTCATGACCCTTCCCCTCACGCTCTCGCCCGAAGTCGCCGAGGCGCATGCCAAGGGCGCCCCTATCGTTGCGCTGGAAAGCACGATCATCACCCACGGCATGCCATTTCCGCAGAATGTGGAGACAGCGCGCCGGGTCGAGGCCGAAATCCGCGCCCAGGGTGCGACGCCCGCCACCATCGCCATCCTTGACCGGCAGATCCATGTCGGCCTGACCGACGCCCAACTCGATGCGCTCGGGCAAGCGAAGGACGTGGCCAAGCTCTCCCGCGCCGATCTCGCCGCCTGCCTTGCCAGCGGCGGGACCGGGGCCACCACCGTCGCCGCCACGATGATCTGTGCCCACCTCGCGGGCATCCGCGTCTTTGCCACCGGCGGCATCGGCGGGGTGCATCGCGGGGCCGAGCAAAGCTTCGACATCTCCGCCGACCTGCGCGAACTGGCCGAAACCCCGGTCACCGTCGTCGCAGCCGGGGCGAAGGCGATCCTCGACCTGCCGAAGACGCTGGAATACCTGGAAACCCTGGGCGTCCCGGTCATCGCCTATGGCCAGGACGATTTCCCCGCCTTCTGGTCGCGCTCCTCCGGGCAGAAGGCCCCCCTGCGCATGGACGGTGCCGCCGCCATCGCCGCCGCCCAGATCATGCGCACGCGGCTTGGCCTGCCGGGTGGCCAGCTGGTCGCCAACCCGATCCCGGTCAGCGCGGAAATCCCCCGCGCCGAGATCATGCCGCATATCGAGGCGGCTCTTGCGGAAGCCGAGGCGAAAGGCATCGCCGCCAAGGCCGTCACGCCCTTCCTCTTGCAGCGCATCTTCGAGCTGACGGAGGGACGCTCCCTGGCTGCCAACATCGAGCTGGTGCTGAACAATGCCCGCCTCGGGGCGGCGATTGCCCGGGAACTGGTCGCGCAGGGCTGAAATTCCCGTGCAAGCCGCAAGGCGCCATTGCGCAGGGGCGATAGCTGCACCTAGATAGGCACGACAAGGGGACAACCACTCGTGACCGATCCGCACCTGCCTCACCGTCGCGGCTTTCTTGCCGGGCTGCGCGCCAGCTTCCTGACGGGCCTGGTCGTCGTCCTGCCCATCGGGCTGACGATCTATTTCGTCTGGGCGGTGATCGGCTGGATCGACGGTTGGATCCTGCCGCTGATCCCGGCCTATTACCAGCCCGACATGCTGATCGGGCGCTGGTTCGGGCCAGAGTACGAATTCCCGGTGCGCGGCGTCGGTGTCCTTGTCTTCCTCGTCAGCACCGTCATCGTCGGCTGGCTGGCCAAGGGCCTGATCGGCCGCTCGATCATCCGCTCGGGCGAGGACCTGGTCGACCGGATGCCCGTCGTCCGCTCGGTCTACGGCGGCATCAAGCAGGTGGCCGAAACCTTCTTCAACAAGAAGGAAAAAAGCTTCGACAAGGTCGTCCTGGTCGAGTTTCCACGCCCCGGAAGCTGGGCGCTGGGGTTCATGTCGACGCGGCCCAAGGGCGAGCTTGCCGACCGGCTGGCCGAACTCGGCCCCGACATGTCGGCGGTCTTCGTCGGCCTCACCCCCTTCACCAGCGGGATGCTGCTTTTCGTGCCGACCAAGGACCTTGTGATCATGGACATGGGCGTCGACGATGCTGCCAAGCTGATCGTCTCGGGTGGCCTGGTCTATCCCCTGCCGAAAGAGCCGCTGGTCTAGCGTAGCATCGCCTTGAGGTCCGCGCTCGGCGCTTCGCCGATCTTCGACCCGCCGTTCTTCAGGAAATGGTCCGCCGCCACCCGGCCCGCCGCCTTCAACCGTTCCAAAAGCCGCGGTGTCGGCGACAGCTTCGACTCCGCCGAAAGCTCGTTCATCAGCCGGTCGTCCGAGATCATGTGGACGTTCACCGCCTTCATCTTGCCTTCCTCCATCCGCCCCTCGGCGATCAGGCGGCGGACGAAGTTGATCGCGCGCAGCTCGCTCAAGAGGCTGGCGTTGAAGCTGATCTCGTCGATCCGGTTCTGGATTTCCAGCGGCGTGTCGGGAATGTCGTCGCGCCGCATCGGGTTGATCGACACGACCAGGATGTCGTCCGGCAGGTTGGGCTCATACAGCGGAAACAGCGCCGGGTTGCCGGAGAATCCCCCGTCCCAATAGGCTTCGCCGTCGATCTCGACCGTCTGGAACACCGTCGGCAGGCAGGCCGAGGCCAGCAGCGCCTGGGGGCCGATCTCTGCCCCCGAGAAGACCTTGATCTTGCCCGTCCGCACATTCGTCGCGCTGACGAAAAGCTTCGGGCCCGCATCGGCGCGGACATGCGCGAAATCCAGGTCGTGCACCACCGGCTCCAGCGGATTGGTCCAGTGGGTGCCGAAAGCGTAGGGCGAATAGAGCTGCGCCGCGATCCCTTGCGGCGAGAACGGCAGGAAGGCCGCGCTGGTCGTCTGCCAGAAGCGGATCGCGGGCAGGAATGGCGCGATCCAGGGCACCATGCGGAAATCGCCCACCTCGCCCACCTGGTCCCACAGCCGGTCCAGCCGCTTGCGCGCCGCGCCGCGCCCTCCGGCAATCAGACCGGCCTTCAGCGCCGCCCCGTTCAGGGCCCCGGCAGAGGTGCCGGAAATCCCGGCGATCTCCAGCCCGTCGTCTTCCAGAAGCCGGTCGAGCACGCCCCAGGTGAAGGCCCCATGCGCCCCGCCGCCTTGCAAGGCCAGACTCACCCGCCTCATGGACGGGCCCCGCAAATCTTTTCGAAAAGATTTGCAAAATCCTTCGAAGGATTTTGTCCCCTCACAGCGCCGTCCAGCCGCCGTCCACCGAGATCGTCGTCCCCGTCACCTGGTCCGCCGCCGGGCTGCACAGGAAGACCGTCGTGCCCCCGATCTGTTCCACCGTCGCGAACTGGCGGCTTGGCTGGCGGTCCAGCATCACCTCGCGGATCACCGTCTCGCGGTCCATGTTGTGCACCTTCATCTGCTCGGGGATCTGCGCCTCGACCAGAGGCGTCAGCACATAGCCCGGACAGATCGCGTTGCAGGTGATCCCCTGCCCCGCCGTCTCCAGCGCCACGGTCTTCGACAACCCGACAAGCCCGTGCTTGGCGGCGATATAGGCGCTCTTGAACGGGCTGGCCGTCAGCCCGTGGGCCGAGGCGACGTTGACCACCCGGCCCCAGCCCTTCTTCCGCATCCCCGGAAGGGCTGCAGCGGTGGTATGGAACGCCGAGGTCAGGTTGATCGCCAGGATCGCATCCCACTTCTCGACCGGGAACTCCTCGATCGGCGCGACAAACTGGATGCCCGCGTTGTTCACCAGGATGTCGCAGCCCCCGGCCTTCTCGACCAGCGCGCGGCAGTCCGCCCCCTTCGACATGTCCGCCGCGATATACCGCGCCGTGACCCCGTGCCGCGCGCCCAGATCCTTGGCCAATTCGTGATCCTCGGGCCGGTCGGTGAAGCTGTTCAGAATCACCTCTGCCCCCGCCGCCGCCAGCGCTTCCGCCACGCCCAGCCCGATGCCGGAGTTCGACCCGGTGATCACCGCCCGCTTGCCCGAAAGTGTCATGTCATGCCTCCAAATGCTGCATATGCGAATGAATGCCATGCAAAGCAGCAAAACGGAAGTAACGGTGCCGGGATAAAAAAACGCCGGCACAAGGCCGGCGTTAAGTCTTTGAGGCAGGTTTCATACAGGCAAGAAACCTATCGAGCAGTACATTCTATATAGTCCCCTCTCCGCCGATGGCCAAGCTAAAAGTTTGAATTGCCACGATCTCCGTCCTACTGTCCGGCAACACAACCGCTGGGAACGGGAGCATCGGGGAATGATCGGGGAAACGGGCGCCGGTTTGCGCAGGTTCGGGCTGTCGGTCGTGCTGGCCCTTTTTGCCGCAACCGCGCAAGCGGAACCCATGCACGGCATAGCTATGTATGGCGAACCCGCCCTCCCCCCGGATTTTGTGTCCCTGCCGCAAGTGAACCCCGATGCGCCGAAGGGCGGAAGCTACCGCTGGGGCGAGGCGGGCAGCTACGACAGTTTCAACCCCTTCGTGGCCAAGGGCCGCCCCGCGCTCGGCATTTCCACCCTGGTGGTCGAGACGCTGATGGGCCGGAACTATGACGAGCCCTTCTCGCTTTACGGGCTTCTGGCCGAATCGATAGATACCGATGCGGCGCGGACTTACGTCGAATTCACCCTGCGGCCTCAGGCCCGATTCTCCGACGGCTCACCGGTGACTGTCGAGGATGTGATGTGGTCGATGGAGACGCTGGGGGTCGACGGCAACCCGCGCTACGCCGCCGCCTGGAAGAAGATCGCCAGGATGGAGAAGACCGGCGAACGCTCGGTCCGCTTCACCTTCAACGTCGAAGACCGCGAACTGCCGCTGATCCTGGGCCTGCGCCCGATCCTGAAGAAGGCGCAATGGGAAGGGAAGGACTTCGCCGAGGCCACGATGGAGGTGCCCGTCGGCTCCGGCCCCTACCTTCTCGCCGCCTCCGACCTTGGCGTGCAGGTCACCTACAAGCGCAATCCCGACTGGTGGGGCAAGGACCTGCCCTTCAATCGCGGCCAATGGAACTTTGACGAGATCCGCTACGACTATTACGCCAACCCGCAGGCGATCTTCGAGGCCTTCAAGGCGGGCCAGCTTTCGGCCTACCGCGAGGCCAACGTGGCCAAGTGGCTCTCCTCCTACGACTTTCCCGCCGTCCAGTCCGGTGCCATCGTCAAGGCCGAAATCCCGCATGGCCGCCCCTCGGGGATCGAGGGTTTCGTCTTCAACACCCGCAAACCGATCTTCGCCGACTGGCGCGTCCGCGAGGCGCTGATCCTCGCCTTCAACTTCGAATTCATCAATGATACGCTGAACGGCGGGCTCCTGCCCCGCATCCCTTCCTATTTCGGCAACTCGACCCTGGGAATGGAGCCCGGCAAGCCTGCCGAGGGCCGCGAGCTGGAACTGCTGGAACCCTTCAAGGCCGACCTGCCCCCCGGCGCGATCGAGGGCTATGCGCTGCCGGTATCCGACGGCAAGCAGGCCAACCGCAAGAACATCCGCGCCGCCGCCAAGCTGCTGGAAGAGGCGGGCTGGACGGTCGGCGACGACGGCATCCTGAAGAACGCCAGGGGCGAGCCCTTCACCTTCGAAATCCTGCTGGTCACCGGCCAGGACGAGATGGCCTCGGCCGCGCAGGTCTATATCGAGGCGCTGAAGGCGCTTGGCATCACCGCCAAGCTGAACAAGATCGACGATGCGCAGTACAAGGAACGCACGTCGGCCTACGACTTCGACATGACCCATTACATCCGGTCGCTGTCGCTGTCGCCGGGCAACGAGCAGCTCCTGTACTGGGGCGCGGGCGGCGTGACCGAGCCCGGCACCCGCAACTGGATGGGCGTGAACTCTCCCGCGGTCGAGGCGATGATCGCCGCCATGCTGAAGGCCCCGAACGCCGAGGACTTCACCGCCGCCACCCGCGCGCTGGACCGGGTGCTGACCTCGGGCCGCTACGTCATCCCGATCTGGTATTCCGACGTTTCCCGCTTGGCATATTCCGCCGATCTCAAGTATCCCGAGAAGATACCGCTCTACGGGGACTGGACAGGCTTCCTGCCCGACACCTGGTGGTATCAGGCAAAATGAAAAAGGCGACGAGCATGAAGAAACTGGCACTCCTGGCCGTCCTGGCGGCCCTTGCAGGCTGCAACACCATCGCCGGTGTCGGCGAGGACATCTCCGGCACCGCGCGCACGGTGCAGGATACGTTCTAGGACGGCGCGGTCCCTCAAGCGCGACCGGGACAAGACCGAATGCAAGTCCGCTGGACCAAGTCCAAGAATTTTCTAGAAAATTCTTGGACTTCTGACAGGACAGGCCGCTCCCGACCGGCCTCGTTCCCTTCTAGGCCGGGGCCGTTTCCGCCAGCACGGGGCGCGCCTCCACCGCCCGCCCCTCCGGCAAACGGATCACCGTGACCGAGCAATGCGCCTCGGCGACCACCTGTGCGGAAACGGACCCCAGATAGCGCCGCGTCGTCGAATGCCCGCGCGCGCCCATCATGATGTGGTCGACCTCGTTCGCAGTCGCATAGTCGATGATCGCCTGCCCCGGGTCCGGCCCTTCCAGCACGGTATAGGTCAGCCGGTGGTCCGGCAGGTCGATCCCCTCGGCCCAGGCCTTCAGTTGCACCAGCCGCAGCACATGCAGGTTGTTGCCCTGGTCGTCCGTCCCCTGGTCCAGCCCGATCCGCGCCGTCTTGATCACGTTGACACAGGCAATCCGCGCGTCCGGTTCCAGGATCAGCATCCGCTTCACGGCGCGCAGCAGCACCTCGGCCAGCCGCTCGCCCTGCGGCGACAGGTCCACCGCCACCACGATGACCGGGACCGAGGCGACCTGCGCCGCGACCGAAGACGGCACGGTGAACCGCCGGATCTTCCGCATCACCCGCCAGCGGTCGAAGACCTGCAACCAGCCATCCCGCTTCAACTTGTGGGCGCGGGCGGTCAGCGTCACCTGCTGCGGATGGCTAAGGTCGAAAGCCATCTGCGCCGCCGTCTGGTAGCGCCGCATCGGATCGACCGACAGCGCCCGCAGGATGATCTCCTGCAGCCACTCCGGCACCTCCGGCCGGATCGCGCGGGGAGGCTCCGGGTCGCGCCAGAGCCGCTTCCTGACCCCCCGCAGCGTCTCGGGCGTCCCCCAGGGGTTTCGCCCGGTCGCCAGCGCGTACAGCATCGCCCCCAGGGCAAAGAGGTCCGAGCGCGGATCGTCCCGGCAGCGCAGGTACTGCTCCGGCGCGATATAGGGATAGGTCCCCATCGGAATGGTGAATTCCTCGGCCAGAAGGTCCGGCAACTGGTCGTGGCGGCTTAGACCGAAGTCCACCATCACCATTTCGCCCGTCTTCCGCTGCAGGAAGTTCTCGGGCTTCAGGTCCAGGTGGATGACATGCTGGCGATGCAGGTCCGCCACCGCCGCCACCATCCGCGCCGCGATCTCGATCACGTCGGACAGCGGCAGCGGAGCCTTCTGGAACACCGGCAGGAACGACCCGCCGTCGATCATCTCGGTCACGATATAGGGCATCACGTCGAAGCCCCCGGTCGCAATCACCTTCGGCACATGTGGGCCGGTGAGGCGCGGCATGATCATCTGCTCGACCTCGAAGCCCACGATGGTCGGCCCGTCATAGCCGTCCATGATTGTTGGCACCTTCATCACCATCGGCAGGTCGTGGTCCGGGTGCGTCACCGCCCAGATCGTCGCGAACCCGCCGGTGTGAAGCTTCTCGCCAAGCGTGAACCCGTCGATCTGCAACCCTTCCTTCGGCCTGACCTGCATCATCGTCCCACCAGCAACCGCACAGCCAACTCCTCCGGCAATCCCGCCGCCCGCACCTTGCGCGCGGCACCCGCCGCGTCATAGGGCGTGCGGCGGAAGGTCAACTCCTGGCGCACCGTATCAACCAGCGCCCATCCCGCCTGCGCCACCCCGTCCCGCGGCTGGCCCACCGAGCCCACCACCGCCAGCCACCTGCGGCTCGGCAACAGGGGGATCGGCAGCCCGGTTCGAAACGCCTGTTCGCGCACCACGCCGCCCATGTCGCAACTGGCGAGCAACGGCACATGCACATGCCCGCACAGGATCAGCCGTGCAGCGCTGGCGCGAAACGAGGGCGTCGCCTTGGTGTCCGAGGTGACATAGCTCCACTCCTCCGGCCGGTTGGCCGAGGCATGGACGAAAAGCACCCCCTCGGCCTCCGCCACCAGCGGCAGCCCGGCCAGGAAATCCACCTGCGCGTCGCCCAGCCGGTCGCGCGTCCAGTCCAGCGCCTTGCGGGCCAGCGTCGACATCGCCTCGCTCGCGCCAGAGGCCGCGTTGTCGTGATTTCCCCGGACGCAGATCGCGCCCTCCGCCACCAGCGCCGCCGCCCTGTCGCAGCACCAGCCCGGGTCCGCGCCATAGCCGACGATATCGCCCAGAAGCGCGATCCGGTCGACGCCATGCGCCGCCACATCGGCGAGCACCGCCTCGAATGCCTCGCGATTGGCATGGATGTCCGTCAGGACCGCAATCCGCATCCAGCCCCTCCCGTGGCCCTTTCCGCAAGCCTATCGCGCAAGCGCCGGAAGGGCCATGAGCCAGATCAAACCAGCCCCGATCACACCAGCGATGTGACCCAGAGGAGCGTCGCATCCTCTTCCGACAGGCTGATCACGTTGTGCCCCATCGCGGCGTCGTAATAGGCGCTGTCGCCCCGGCGCAGCTCGAAAGGCTCGTAGAATTCCGTGTACAGCCGGATCACCCCGGTCAGCACATACAGGAATTCCTCGCCGTCGTGGCGGACCCAGCCGTCGAACTCCTCCAGCTCCCGCGCCCGGATCGTCGCGCGGTAGGGCAGCATCTGCTTCTTCGTCAGGTGGGCAGCAAGCAGCTCGTGCTCATAGGTCACGGTCGCCTGCGCCTGCCCCTCGCCCGCCTTCGTCACCGCCATCCGGCCCATGACCTGTTGCTTCGAGGGCGGGGTGAAGAGCTGCGGCACCGAGATCGCCAACCCCCCGGCCAGCTTCTTCAGCGCCTCATAGGTCGGGCTCATCTGCCCGTTCTCGATCTTCGACAGGGTGGATCGCGCCAGGCCCGCCCGGACCGCCGCCTCCTCCAGCGTCCAGCCGCGCGACCGGCGCAACTCGCGCACCCGCTCGCCCAGGTTCAGCGGCTCGACATGAGCCTCACCCCCGGCCTCGCGCGCCACGCGGATCATGCTTTTCGGATCGGTCAGCGTCATCTGTCCCCCGATAGTCGAGCCAACCCCTGCTTGCAACTGCCGCCGCGCGCCCCTACCCCTTCCCGATGCTGTCCGAGATCGACACCCGCCCCTTCGCCACCGCGCCCAAGGCCTTCAACCTGGCTGGCCACGTCCTCGCTCGCGCAGCGACCCTCGACAAACCGGCGCTGACAATCCTCCACCCCGACCACGACGAAACCCTCACCTACGCCGAACTCCTCCGCCTGACGCAAGGCTGCGCCAGCGCCCTCCTCACCCTCGGCCTCACACCGGGAGACCGCATCCTCCTCCGCTTCGGCAACACGCTGGCCTTCCCTATCCTCTACCTCGGCGCGATCTGGGCCGGGCTCGTCCCCGTCCCCACCTCCGCCGCCCTGACGCAGGGCGAGATCACCAAACTCGCCGCCCTCGTCGCCCCGAACCTCATCGCCGCCGAGCCCGGCATCTCCCTCCCCGACCACCCGGCGCGGGTTATCTCTCCCGACCTCTCCGCTTGGGCCACCCTGCCGCCCGCCGACCTCCACGAAGGCGACCCGAACCGTGAGGCCTACATCGTCTTCACCTCCGGCACTTCCGGCACGCCGATGGCCGTCAGCCACGCCCACCGCGCCATCCTTGCCCGGCAGGCGATGCACCAGCACTGGGAGGGCCTGACTGAACAGGACCGCCTCCTGCACGCCGGAGCGCTCAACTGGACCTACACCCTTGGCACCGGTCTCCTCGACCCCTGGACCCTGGGCGCCACCGCCCTGATCCCCGCCGCCGGAACACCCCCTGCCGCACTTCCCGCGCTCATGGCCCGCGCCGGTGCCACGATCCTTGCCGCCGCCCCCGGCGTCTACCGCCAGCTCCTCCGCGCCGACCTCCCGCCGCTCCCGCACCTTCGCCACGGCCTCTCCGCCGGGGAATCCCTGCCGCAGGCCCTCCGCGCCGAATGGCGCAGCCGCACAGGAACCGACCTCCACGAAGCGCTTGGCATGTCGGAATGCTCGACCTACCTCTCCGGCTCCCCCTCCCGCCCCGCGCCCGAGGGTACCGCAGGCTATCCCCAGCCCGGTCGCCACATCGCCATCCTGGATGATACCGGCCAGCCCGTCCCGCGCGGCGAGCCCGGCGAACTCGCTGTCTCCACCGCCGATCCCGGCCTCATGCGCCGCTACCTCGGCCACCCACCGCCGCACGGCGCATGGTTCCGCACCGGCGACGCCGCCGTCATGGCCGAAGACGGCGCCATCACCCACCTTGGCCGCAAGGACGACCTCCTCAACGCCGGGGGTTTCCGCGTCTCGCCCAGCGAAATCGAAGCCGCCTTCCACGACCTCCCCGGCCTTTCCGCCTGTGTCGCGACGCAAGTGGAACCCTCCCCCGGCACCACCATCATCGCGCTTTTCTACGAAGCACCGTGCGCCATCGACGAAGCCCTTCTGCGCCAATGCGCGGAAAAGGCCCTTGCCCGCTGGAAACAGCCAAGGCACTACCAGCGCCTTGCCACCCTGCCCCGCACCGCGACCGGCAAGCTGATCCGCAAGGCGCTCGCCACCCAGTACAGGAGACCCGAATGACCCAAGCCCCGATCCGCCTGGACATCTTCTCCGACCCGGTCTGCCCCTGGTGCTATGTCGGCAAGGCCAACCTCGACCGCGCACTGGCCGCGCACCCCGACCACCCGTTCCAGATCCAGTGGCACCCGTTCCAGCTGAACCCCGACATGCCGCCCGAAGGCGTGGCGAAGCGCGCCCATCTTGAGGAGAAGTTCGGCGGCAAGGCCCGCGTCGATGCCGTGCACGACCGCCTGCGCGAAGCGGCCCGCGCCGCAGGCGTCGACATGAACCCCGACAAGCCGCAGCGGATGCCCAACACCCTGAACGCCCACCGCCTGATCCATTGGGCGGGCATCGAGGGCGTGCAATCCCCCGTCGTCACCGCCCTGATGCGCGCCTACTGGGTCGAGGGCCGCGACATCGGCGACCTTTCCACCCTCGCCGACATCGCTGCGGAAAACGGCATGGACCGCGCGACGACCCTGCGCCTTCTCCAGTCGGACGCCGATGCCGACGACATCCAGGCCCGCGACCAGGACGCCCGTCGCAAGGGGGTCAACTCGGTCCCGACCTTCCTGATCGCCCAACAATACGTCGTCTCCGGCGCGCAGCCGAGCGAGACCTGGGAAGGAGTCATCTCGGAACTGGCGGGCCGCACCGAGTGACGCAGCCCCGCCCCTCCCAGGCCGAATTCGTGGCGCTCGTCGCCATGCTCTTCGCCACCATCGCGATCTCGATCGACGCGATGCTTCCCGCCTTGCCGCAGATCGCCGCCAGCCTCTCGCCCGAGGCGCCCAATGCCGTGCAACTGGTTGTCACCAGCTTCGTCCTCGGGATGGGCATCGGCACGCTCTTCACCGGCCCGCTCTCCGACGCCTTCGGTCGCAAGCGGGTGATCCTCGTCGGCTCCGGCCTCTACGCCCTTTGCGCGCTGGCCTGCTACTTCGCGCCAAGCCTCGAGGTTCTCCTCGCCGCCCGCCTCCTCCAGGGCCTTGCCGCCGCGTCGCCCCGCACCGTCTCCATCGCGATGGTCCGCGATCTGTATTCAGGGCGCGAGATGGCCCGGATCATGTCCTTCGCGATGATGATCTTCACCATCGTCCCCGCCATCGCCCCCCTGATGGGCCAGGGTATCATCGCGCTGGGCGGCTGGCACTCGATCTTCCTCGCCTATATCCTGTTCTCCGGCCTGACGATGCTCTGGCTGGGTCTCCGCCAGCCCGAGACTCTGGCGCCGGAAAAGCGCCGCCCGCTGCATCTGGGCGACCTCTGGTCCGGCACCCGCGAGCTTTTCACCCACCGCATCGTCGTCATTTCCATCCTTTTGCAAACGCTGACGCTGGCGGCCCTGTTCGGCACCCTGTCCTCGCTGCAAGGCATCTTCGAGCAGCAGTTCGACCGCGCCGACAGCTTTCCGCTCTGGTTTGCGCTGATCGCCATCACCTCGATGGGCGGCAGCCTGCTGAACACCCGCTTCGTGATGACGCTCGGCATGCGCCGGATCGTGCGGCGCACCTATGTCGGCATGCTCGCCCTGACGCTTCTCGCCCTGGCGACACTGGGCAGCGGCCTCTTGCAGGGCAACGCCGGTCTTGCGATGCAGATCCTCTGGTGCATCGGCCTCTTTTCCATGATGGGCCTGACGATGGGCAACCTCAACGCGCTGGCAATGGAACCCGTCGGTCATATCGCCGGGCTGGCGGCCTCGGTGATCTCTTCGGTCGCGACAGTCGGTTCGGTGGTGCTGGCGATCCCGGTGGGCCTGGCCTTCGACGGCACGTCGACACCGCTCCTCGCCGGAGTCGCGGTGCTGGTCGGCCTCGCGCTCCTGCTGGCGCGCCTGTCCCTCGGTGAACCCCGCGGCAACACCGCTCCGGTCGCACCCTCGCGCCCCCATTGACAATCCCGGGACCGGCCATAAGCTTGTCCCCGGTTTGTTCTCACCCCGCAGCGCCATGCCCAGCCCCGTCTCCTCGATCCCGAACCTCGGCCCGGCGTCGGAACTGGCCTTTCAGCGCGCCGGGATCACCAGCGCCGAGGAAATCCGTGACCTCGGCGCGGACGAAGCCTACCGACGCCTTCTGGACAGCGGATCGCGACCGCATTTCATCGGCTACTACGTCCTGGTCATGGGCCTGCAAGGCCGCCCCTGGAACGACTGCAAGGGCGAGGAGAAGAAGACCCTGCGCAAACGCTTCGACACACTTTGCGCCGGATTCAACCGGTCCGACGCCAAACTCCGCGCCGACCTTGAGCAAACGCTCAGCTTCCTTGGCGTGATCGAGCGCCGTTGAACAGCCCACGTCCGACGCCGCGCATGGTGGATTTGGTGCCCCCAGAGGGACTTGAACCCCCGACCCTCTGATTACAAATCAGATGCTCTACCAGCTGAGCTATAGGGGCCACCCGTTCCAGATACCCCCGGTCCGGGATCGGCGCAAGGGCTCAGTCCGGCTGGCTGCGCGCGACGATCACCACGGCGACCAGGCCGACCGCCATCACCAAAAGCGCCGCCGGGGCGGCTTCTGACAGCCGTTCCAGGCTCGACAGTTCGAAAACCCGCGTCGACAGCGTGTTGTAGTTGAAGGGCCGCAGAAGCAGCGTTGCCGGCAGTTCCTTCACGCAGTCGACGAAAACCACCAGCAATGCGGTCAACACCGACCCCCGCATCAAGGGCAGGTAGACCGAAGCCAACGTGCCCGACGCCGATCGCCCGAGCGACCGCGCCGCCATCGAGAGCGACGGCGAGACCCGCCCGAAGGCCGCATCCACCGCCCCCTGCGCGATGCCGAAGAAGCGCACCAAATAGGCAAGCCCCAGGGCAAAGGCGGTGCCGGTGATCATCAGCCCCGGGTCCCAGCCGGTCAGCGCCAGCACGCCATCGGCCAACCAGTGATCCAGCGCGGCCAGCGGCAAGAGAAGCCCCAGCGCCAGCACCGCCCCCGGTGCGGCATAGCCGATCAGCGTCAGCGGCAAAAGCGCCTGCGCCGCCCGCGACCCCTTCATCCGCAGCGCATAGACCAGGAAGACCGCCGCCGCCACCGTGACCAGCGCGGCCAGCCCCGCCACAACCACGGTATTGACCAGCGCGTCGAACAGCCCCGGCGCCAGCCAGCCCTCGGGGGCCACTGTTGCATGGATCAGCATCACGCCGACCGGCAGCAGGAAGCCGCCGGCAAAGGGAATCAGGCACAGGACCGTCGCTCCCCATCGCGCCTTGCCTTCAATCGGTTGCGGCTCGACCGGCTGGGCACTGCGCCCGAGACGGTGGAAGCGCGCGCCGCCCCGCCCTGCCCGCTCCAGCCCGACCAGTGCCAGGATCAGCACCAGGATCACCCCGGAAATCTGTGCCGCCCCCCCGGCGTTGCCGCCGTTCAGCCAGGTGGAGAACACCCCTGTGGTCAGCGTCTGCACGCCGAAATGCAGCACGGTCCCGTAGTCGGCCACCGTCTCCATCAAGGCCAAGGCGACGCCCGCCGCGATGGCCGGGCGCGCAAGCGGCCAGCCGATCCGCAGAAACAGGCCCCAGGGCCCGCAGCCAAGCGCGCGGGCGACCTCGTAGGCGCGTCCCGACTGCTCGCGGTAGGCCGAACGGGCAAGGAGGAAG
Source organism: Tabrizicola sp. (assembly GCF_041911175.1). GTDB lineage: Bacteria > Pseudomonadota > Alphaproteobacteria > Rhodobacterales > Rhodobacteraceae > Tabrizicola. The sequence continues at coordinate 7,594 of NZ_JAYRPN010000007.1, read as the reverse complement.
ACATAGGGGTAAAGCGCGAAAGAGAGGACCAGGATCGCCATCGGCAGCGACCGGGTCTCGGGGAACCAGTAGTCGCGCGCAGAGGTCCAGCCGAAGGCCGAGCGCAGCCCGGTCTGCACCGGGCCAGCGTAGTCCAGCACGTCGACCAGCGCATAGGCCCCGACATAGGCCGGGATCGCCATCGGAAACAGCAGCGCCTGCGCCAGCCAGTCGCGCCCCGGAAAGCGGTACTGGCTGATCAGCCAGGCCGCGCCAGTGCCCATCGCAGCCGACAGGACGGCCACCCCGGCCATCAGCATCAGCGTCGTGCCCAGATAGCGCGGCAGGACGGTCGCCATCAGGTGCGGCCAGATGTTTTCCGTCGGGTTCAGGGCGATCCAGGCAATCGACAGGATCGGGGCCAGCACCACCGACGCGATCAGCACCGCGCCAAGGGTCCAGAGGTCGGGCCGGGGAAAAGGTCGGCGCCGGGGCAGTTGAGTGAAACGGTCGGACATCTTGGGGTCCGGGTTACAGGAAAGCGGTTTAACTGTCCAGAAAAGCCCGTATAGTCGCGCCGCGGGGCCGGAATACCCGTGCCAGAAGTCGGGCAAGATGCGCATCGTCTACCACCTGGGTGCCCATTGCACCGACGACGACCGGCTGGTCCGCTGCCTGCTGAAGAACCGCGCCGTGCTGGCCGAAGCGGGCATCGCCGTGCCCTCGCCCACCCGATACCGCAAGCTTCTGCGCGACACCGCCACCCAGTTGCGCGGGGCGGCGGCCTCGCAGGATACCCAGACGATGATCCTGGACCAGATCATCGACGACGGCCCGGCCGACCGGCTGATCCTGTCCTGGACCAGCTTTCTCAGCTTTCCCGCCTATGCGGTGGGCGAGATGCTCTACGGCAATGGCGGTCAGCGGCTGCAGAGCTTCACCCGGATCTTTCCCGACCTCGAAGCCGAGTTCCACCTCGGGCTGCGAAACCCCGCGACCTTCCTGCCCGACCTGCGCGAACGGGCCCAGACCAAGGGGCACGAGGACATCCTGCGCAATGTCGATCCGCTGTCGCTGCGCTGGTCCGATACCATCCGCCAGATCAAGGCCGACAATCCCGGCATTCCGCTGACGGTCTGGTGCGACGAGGACACTCCGCTGATCTGGCCAGAGGTGCTGCAGGCCGTCGCCGGGCACGACCCGGACCTGCACCTGGAGGATTCCGACGAGCTTCTGGCGCAACTCATGACCGAGGCGGGCCTGGCCCGCTTCCACGCCTATTGCGCCGAGCATCCGCCGCAATCGGTGCTGCAGCGCCGCCGGATCGTCACGGCCTTCCTGGAAAAGTTCGGTCGCCCGGACGCGCTGGAAACCGAGATCAAGGCCCCCGGCTGGTCCGAAGCCCTGATCGAACGCATGACCCAGAGCTACCTGGCCGATGTCGGGCGCATCGCCGAGATGCCCGGCGTGACCCTGATCGAGCCCTGATCAGCTCATCCCCAGCGCGGCCTTGTAGACCTCGAGCACCGCCTCTTCCTCGGCCAGTTCGTCCGGCTTGCGCTTGCGCAGCGCGATGACCTTGCGCATGACCTTGGTGTCGTAGCCACGGCCCTTGGCCTCGGCCATCAGCTCTTTCTGCTGTTCGGCCACATCCTTCTTCTCGGACTCGAGCCGCTCGAAGCGCTCGATGAACTGGCGCAGCTCGTCGGCGGTGACGGCATAGGGATCGGTCGCGTCGGGCATGGCGGTCCTCCGGGAAAAAGGGTTGGTCGCGGGTTCCTACCCTGTCGCGGGGACCGGGTTCAAGGCAGGAACGCGGGACGCACGGCGGTTTGCTTGCAGGACGGGCGAAGACCGGCTAGCTGGACCGGACGACGGAACGGGGGAGCGGAAATGCAGGGATTGATCTGGGCGGGCGCGGCGCTGACGCTGGTTGGACTTGTCGGTCTGGCCTACTGCATCCTCCGCGCGGCCCGCGCCAAGCGCGCCGGTCTCGACGATACCGCGATGCGGGCCGAGCTGCAGCGCGTCGTCGTGATCAACCTTGCCGCCGTGGGCCTGTCGGCGCTGGGGCTGGCGGCGGTGGTCACCGGCATCCTGCTCGGCTGACACGGCCCTTCAGCCATCCAGCGAGGCAAGGCTCGCGCCATCGCGGATCAGCCGGTCGATCAACCGCGCCGGGCTCCAGAGCGCGGCCTCGGCACCCCAGGCGCGCAGGTCGTGGCGCAGCACCATCAACCCGCGCCGGTCGGCCTGGTGCATCGGCCCGCCCCGGCGGCGCGGAAAGCTGTAGCCCGCCACCATCAGGTAATCGATGTCCGAGGGCCGCCGGGCGATCCCCTCGTCCAGAAGCCGCGCCCCCTCGTTGGCCAGCGCGGAAAGCCAGCGGTTCAGGATCTCGCCCGCCGACATGGCGCGCAGGACCTTGGGCACCTCGATCGACACGGGGTCGGGCAGCCTGACGCCGAACTCCTCCAGCGCGGCGGCGATCATCCGCTGTGGAACGCCCCGCCCCACCATCCAGGCCAGGGCCGTGCGCCCGGCATCGGCCATCCGCGCCCCGATGACCGGGCGATGCCCGACAAGAAGCGGGACAAGTCCCATCCGTCGCAACCCGGCCAGGGCCGTCGCCCGGGCAAGCGGCAGCGAATCGGGCGACAGCGCCACCTCGCAGACCCGACCCGCCAGCGACAGGGCAAGCCCCATCTCGCCCTCCTGCCCGCCAATCACCAGCCGCGCCGCGCCCGGCTGGACGTCGTCGCCCGGCTCGGGCAGCGGATGATCCGACACCAGGAACGGCAGCGCGGTCCTGGCCAGCGGCATCTCGGTAACCAGCAGACGGTCGCGCATGGCATGGGCGCGGTCGGGTGACAGGTTGCCGTCGCGGCGTCCTTCCTCGATCCCGGCCTCGACCGCCGCCAGCCCGGCCTCGCGCCCAAGCGCGTCGGGAAAGGACCAGGTCACCGAAAGCTCGCGCGACAGCGCCACCACCGCGATCCGCGCAAGGTCCGGGGCCAGCCCTACCAGCCCGATCCGGTCGACCGACAGCGCCTGCAACCGCGCCAGAACCGGCGGAAGGGCTTGCGCCCGCCGCTCGGCCCGGGCCGCCGCACACAAGCCCTTGGCGTCATCGGTCTGCTCCAGATCGGCGCGCGCGACACTCTCGAACTCCTGCGCGTTCTCCGGCGGCAGGACCAGCGCCGCCTCGACGCAGTCGACGATCCGCTGCCCGGCCACGCCCCGGGCGGCGGAACCCTCGCGCGCCTCGCGGACCGCCTTGGCCCAGGCCGCCGCATCCGGCTCGGCCCGGCGCAGGATGTCGCCCACCGCCAGCGCCCCGGCCAGCCGCGCAGCCGCGGCAATCGGGGCCATTTCCGTGATCCCGTCGATCAGCCCCAGCGCAAGCGCCTCCGACGCGGGCACCGCCCGGCCGGACAACAGCAGCCTCAGGGCCGCCCCGGCGCCGATCAGGCGCGGCAGGCGCTGGGTGGTGCCGCCTGCGGAGCAGAGGCCCAGCGTCACCTCGGCAAAGGCCAGCTTCAATCCCGGCGCACCCAGCCGTGCCCGGGCCGCAAGCGCCAGCTCCGCCCCCGGACCGATCACCAGCCCTTTCAGAACCGCCACCACCGGGACCGGGCACTCGGCCACCGTTCGGCAAAGCTCGGCCAGGGTCGGCGCGGCAGGATCGGGCGAAAGCGGCAGGTGACCGGCGAAATTCGGGCCTTCCGCCGCCAGGACGATCCCCCGGCAGTCCGGCCCGCGATCGGCGATAGCCTGCATCAGACTGTCCCGCAGGCCGGGCGCCAGTTCGTTCAGCGGCGGATTGGCAAGCGTCAGGATCCGTATCCCGTCCCGCAGCTCAACCTTTATCCCGTCTGCGGACATTTCCGGTCCCATGCCCCTATTCCGGGCCAGTTAGAAACAACCGCTTCCGCATTTCAAGGGCCGCGCGTGCTGCCCTGCTCAGATCGGCATGTTGTCGAAGCCGGCTTCAACCTCGGCATCGGTCGGCAGGCGCGAATCCTCGCCGGGCATCAGCACCGCGAGGGCGCGCATCTCGGCCAGCAAGAGTTCAAGCCCCTGATGCTGCAACTCGAATCCGGCGGCCAGAAGGTCGGCCTCGCCGCGCATCTCCTCGGCGGGCTGCGGCTGTTTCTTGCGGGCGGTCATGCTGCACATCTCCGGCACAGGGGGGTCCAGGGCAGGGCGTCAAGCCGCGCTTCGGCGATAGGCTCGCCGCAACGCACACATTCGCCGTAGGTGCCAGCCGCAATCCGGTCCAGCGCGGCGCGGATCTGGGTGATCTCGGCCTTGCCGGCGTTGCCCGTGGCTTCCAGCACCTCGTCGCCCTCGCGCTCGGTCGCCAGTTCCTCCCAATCGCGGTTCTGATGCGAATCGAGTTCCTCCTCGATCGCTTCCAGACGGGCGCCAAGTTCACCAAGGCGCTTCAAGAGCTGGGCCTTGCGGGCCGGGATCGGCGTGGTCAGGTTGCCCTGCATCGGTTCCTCCTGTTTGCCCGCAAGTCTAGGCGGACCGGCTCTGGCCTGCCTTGACCCAAGTCAACGGCGCTTCCGCTTTCCCTGCAAGCTGGCTATGGTCGCCGCGATTTCAGCCCCGCGCGCCTTCGGTGCCGCGACCAGTGGAGAGACCGATGGACATCCGCGCAATCACCCCCGACTACGCCGTCTCGCCGCAGATCGAGCCCGGCGACCTTCCCGCGATCAAGGCGGCGGGCTACGTCACGGTGATCGACAACCGCCCGGACGGCGAGATCCCGCCGCACCTGAACAGCTCCGAGATGCGCCGTGCAGCCGAAGCGCTGGGGTTGGTCTTCGTGGTGAACCCGGTGATCGGCGGCCAGATCACGATGGACAACGTGACGGCGCAAGGCGCGGCGATCGCGGGCTCTTCCGGCCCGGTCTTCGCCTATTGCGCCTCCGGCAACCGCTCGTCGATCGTCTGGGCGCTGGCCAATGCCGGCAAGCGCCCGGCGGACGACCTTGTCGGCCTGCCTGCCCGTTTCGGCTACCAGCTCGATCACCTGCGCCCGCAGATCGAGGCGCTGGCGAAGGGCTGAACCCTGCGCGACCGCTCGTCGTGCACTTCGTTTCTTGTCGCTCTGGATATGACCCACCGGCTCCCGGTGTGACCCTGCGAGGAGAAGTCGAAGACGTACGACGAGCAACCCCGACCGCCGCTATCCCGCCGCGCGCAGTTCCGGGCCTGTCTCCGCAACAAGGGCCTGCGCCGGGGGCCTGAGCGGCACGGCAGCCGCCGTCCGCGCCGCGACGGCTTCGCTCAGCTTCAGCGCCCGCATTCCCCGGTGCTGGCCCAGCCGAGCCGGGGCGACATGCCTCCCGTCCAGCGTTTCCAGCGAAACCGCGTCGAGTGCCGCCGACGGCAGGAGCAGCATTTCCCCCGCCGCCAGCGCCATGATCTGCCGCAGGGGCAGCACCAGCCGCCCGATCACCGCGTCCAACCGACAATCGGCCTGCATCACCTGCGCCGACAATGCTGCCGTGAACTGCGGTGCGTCCACCGTCGCTTCGTCCAGAGGCGGGGCCGGGCTTTCGCCCCGACCGATCGCAGGCAGCACCAGGATCACCGCCCCCTGGCGTCCATCGCCGCCAAGCGCCACCTCGGCCGAAAGGACGCGGTATTCCGCTTCCTCCAGCATCAGGGCCAGCGGGCGCGCATCCTCCAGGTGGCTGGCAAAGCGGAACCCCCCGGCCCAGGTCAGATCGGCCTCCTCCACCAGCACCTCGTCCAGGCCCGCCAGTGCGCGGTCGACCACCCCCGCCACCATCGCCGCGTCGATCCGGCTGGCCTTGCGGGCTGCGGGCGGCTGAGCGTTGAGCCGGCCCAGCGTCTGCTTCTCGATGAAGGTCGCCGTCACCATCGGTGCCAGCATGATCACCCCAAGCCCGCCGTGCGGCCCGTCCAGAAGCGCCAGCAGCGCCCGGTCGGGGACGATTTCCAGGATTTCGGACAGGCTGCGCCGGGCGATGGTCAGGCTTCGGAATTCCAGGTCGAGCCCCATCGCATCGCGCGCCGCGCGGGCCAGCGCCAGCCGCCAGCCCCGGTCGGCCCCGGGGGCGCCTTCCGCCTGGGTCGGGCGGGCGCGGTCGATCTTGCGGCGGATCACGTCGGTCATGGCGGCCCTGTCCCTATGGCGGCAACCTTAACGTGCGCATCCTTCACAAAGGGTTAAGCGGCGAGCCGCTCCAGCCGCAGCGGCACCGTCACCCGGAAGGCCGCGCCCCCCTGCCCCGGCACATAGGCGACCGAGCCGCCCAGGTTGCTCATGATCTCGCGGCAGATCGCCAGGCCAAGGCCCGCCCCACCCGCCCGGTTGGCATCGGTCAGGCGCGAGAATTTCTCGAAGATCAGCGCCTGGCTGTCCTGCGGAATGCCCTTGCCGTTGTCGATGAAATCCACCGTCACCCGGCCGGCGCGCTGACGGACGGCGATGCGCAGTTCGGGCCGGGCCGCGTCGCAGTATTTCCGCGCGTTCGAGATCAGGTTGATGAAGACCTGGGTCAGCCGGTCGGCGTCGGTCTTGAGGTAGATCGTCTCGGACGGCAGGTCGCGGACCACCTGGAACTCGCGGTCGGGCCGGGTGGCGCGCGCCGCCGTCAAAGCGGTGTCGATCATGCCCTGCAGGCTCGCCAGCCCCAAGGTCAGCTGCACCGCGCCGTTTTCCAGCACCGACAGGTCCAGAAGGTCATCCAGCAACCGCGTCAGCCGCTTCGCCTCGTCATGGATGATCCGCCCATAGCGCGTCACGGATTCGGGCGGCAACTCGCCTTCGGTCAGGATTTCGGAAAACGCCCGGATCGAGGTCATCGGCGTGCGCAGCTCGTGGCTGATCTGGCTGAGGAAGGCGTCCTTCTGCAACGAAAGCTGGGTCAGCTTCTCGTTCGCCTCGCGCAGCGCGCCCGCCGTCCGGGTCAGCTCGGTCTCCCGCGCCTCCAGCCGGGCGGAATATTCCAGGATCTGTGCCGATTCGCTGGCCACCGCCATCAGGTCCTCGACCGTCACCGTCGCCCGGCCGACCAGCTGGCCGATCATCGCATGGGCCGTCGCCGCCCCCACCGACCCCGACAACCGCGCCTCCAGCGTATCGAGGAAACCGGGCGTCGGATCGGGCAGGAACCCCTCCTTCCCTTGCGACCGCGCCTCGGCCTGGAACAGGGGCAGCGCCACCTCCTCGCCCAGGATGCGCTGCGCCATGCCCAGAAGCGCCTCGGGTTCCGCCCGCCCGCGCGCCCAGCGTTGCGGGCCGACCGCGCCCTCGAACACGTTGACGAAGGCCGCGCCCTGCAACCGCTCCACCGGGCCGGGGAAGCTCAGCAGCGAGCCCAGGCAGAAGGCCAGCACATTCAGCGCCATCGACCAGAACAGCGCATGGATCAGCGGGTCCATCGCCTGGGTGCCGAACAGGGAATGCGGACGCAGCCAGTGCAGGCCCAGCAACCCGTCGGTGAAGACCGACTCGGGCAGAACCGCGCCCGGACCGAAGGACGGCAGGAACGAGGTATAGGCCCAGACCGCCAGCCCGGTGACCAGCCCCAGGATCGCGCCGGTCCGCGTCGCCCCCCGCCAGAAGATGCCG
>NZ_JAYRPN010000006.1:0-12864 GCF_041911175.1 Tabrizicola sp. | reverse complement strand
CCGAACCCGCCTCGAAGCCGCCGGAAAACCCGCGAAACTCGCCATCACCGCCTGCGCCAGAAAGCTCCTCACCATCCTCAACGCAATGATGCGCGACCACACAGACCACCTGAAACGGGCCGCGTGAAAGACAGTTGCTACGAACTGCGACGAGAAGCCGAAGGCGCACGAGGAGCGTCCCGAAAACCCGATCAGGCGGCGCGCAGGGGTTCCGGGTTCGCCAGCTTGCGCAGCACGTTCAGGTTTTCGAGGCCCTTCATCACCACCGCCGGCTCGACCCCGAAGTCGACCAGACAGGCCACCTCGTCCACGTCCAGTTTGGCCAGATGGTCCACCGTCGCCAGGCATTTGTCGTAGGAGCCCAGCAGGCTGCCCATGTAGAAATACTTCTCGAACGAGGCTTCCAGCGCGGCCTCGGCCAGTTCAGGCGTGAGTTGCGTGACGTCGATCTTGCCGGGGTCCTTCAGGAAGGGCACCGAGGCCAGGTGTTTCGAGGCGAGGTCGAAGGAGGCGCCGAGATAGGTCATCATCGGCTGGCGGGCGAGGTCGTGCACCTCGTCGTCGTCGTCGCCGACCAGCGTGTGCAGCATCAGGGTGACAAGCCCGCGCCCAGGATGCCCGGCGGCGATCCAGGCCGAGCGATAGGCGACGATCTTCTGCGCCAGATCCTCGACCGTCTGGCCAAGAAGGTGGGTCAGCACGTTGGCGCCCATCGCCCCCGCCTCGACGAAGGTTTCCGGGTTCGCGGCGGCGGTGATCCAGATCGGCAGGTCCGGCTGGACGGGGCGCGGCATGACGCGGACATCGACCTCTTCGCCGAGCGGGTTCTGCACGCGATGCGGCTCGCCCCGCCACAGGCGGCGCAGGGTTTCGGTCCGGTCGCGGAATACCTGCTTGCGGTTCTGGAAGTCGCCCTGGTGGCCGGAGATGACGAAATCGTTCGGGACCCAGCCGCTGGCGATGCCAAGGCCGACCCGCCCGCCCGAGACGTTGTCGACGATCGACCATTCCTCGGCCACGCGGATCGGGTCGTGCAGCGGCAGGACGACGCTGCCCGCGCAGATCTGGATGCGCTTCGTCACCCCGGCAAGGGCTGCGGCCAGCACCGAGGGGTTGGGCGAAAGGCCGCCGAAGCTGTGGAAATGCCGTTCCGGTATCCAGAGCCGCGCCATGCCGTTCTGATCGGCCCAGCGGGCGGCCTCGAAGATCAGGTCATACTTGCCGGTCTGGCCGGCGCCGGTGGTGTCGTTGGCGAAAAAGAACAGACCGAATTCCATTGGAACACCTGACTGGGGATGAAATATCCGCGCCAAGTGTAGTCAGCCTGCGCCAGACGGCGTTTGACTTGGGTCAAGCCTGCCGGTCGCGTTGCCCCGTGTTCGACGGACAAACCGTTTCGGAACCGGCAATAGTGACGCGGCTAGGCCCCGACCGTGGCCAGCCAGTCCATGAGCGCGGGCCGCGCGCTTTCGGCGCCTTCTTCGCGGGCCCGGTCGATCACCGCGCGGGCTTCGGTCAGGTTCACCTTGCGCAACAAGGCCTTGACCGGGCCGACCGAGGCGGGACGCATCGAGAGGGTGCGGAAACCGATTGCCGCCAGAGCCAGCGCCTCGATCGGGCGACCGGCATCCTCGCCGCAGAAGGACAGCATCGTCCCGCTTTCTGCGCAGCGTGCGACGATATGTTCCAGGAAGGCGAGGAAGGTCAGGTTCAGCGTGTCGTAGCGGCGGCGGACCAGTTCGTTCTCGCGGTCGGCGGCGAAGAAGAACTGCTTCAGGTCGTTGCCGCCGACGGAAATGAAATCGGTCAGGTCGAAGAAGGCCTTCGGCGCATAGGCGAGGGAGGGTGTCTCCATCATCGCGCCGATTTCCAGCCGTTCGGGGACGGGGTGGCCCAGCGATTTCTCGCGGTGCAGCTCGCGCAGGGCATGGGCGCGGGCCTGCTGGAATTCGCTGAGTTCGGTGATCAGCGGGAACATCACCGTCAGGGGACGGCCATTGGCCGCACGGATCAGGGCCTGCAGCTGCATCCGCAGGACACCCGGCTTGTCGAGGCCGACGCGGACCGCGCGCCAGCCCATCGCGGGGTTCGGTTCCTCGGGGGCTTTCAGATAGGGCAGCACCTTGTCCGACCCGATGTCGAGCGTGCGGAAGGCGACGCGCTTGCCCTTGGCTGCATCCATCACGCGTGTGTAGAGCGCGGCCAGTTCCGCCCGCTGCGGCATCTTCGAGCGGATGAGGAACTGCAATTCGGTGCGGAAAAGCCCGACGCCATCGGCGCCGGAGCCTTCGAGGCTGGGCAGGTCGGCCATCAGGCCCGCGTTCATGTGGAGCGAGATGGTGGTGCCGCAAAGCGTGGTCGCGGGCAGGCTGCGCAGGCTGGCGTAGCGCTTTTGCGCCTCGGCCTGCATGGCGATCTTGTCGCGGAAGGCGCGGGCGACGGTTTCCTCGGGGCGGAGGTGGACGATGCCCTGGTCGCCATCGACGAGGATGTGGTCGCCGTTCAGGGCCTCGGCCACCACACGGCTGGCGCTGATGACGAGGGGGATCGCCAGCGCCCGGGCGACGATGGCGGCGTGGCTGCCGACCGAGCCTTCCTCCAAGACGACGCCCTTCAGCTTGCGTCCGTAGTCGAGGAGTTCCGCCGGGCCGATGTTGCGGGCGACGAGGATCGGGTTGTCGGGCATCTCGGCGCCGGTGTCCTTGCCCTGGCCGGTCAGGATGCGCAGAAGCCGGTTCGACAGGTCGTCAAGGTCCTGCAGACGCTCGCGCAGGTACTGGTCGGGGACCTGCTCCATGCGGGCGCGGGCGGCGGATTGTTCCTTTTCCACCGCCGCCTCGGCGGAGAGGCCGCGCATGATGTCTTCCTCCATCCGGCGCAGCCAGCCACGTGAATGGGCGAACATCCGGTAGGCTTCCAGGACCTGCTTCTGGTCCTTGTCGAGTTGCTCGGCTTCCAGAAGGTCGTCTATCGAGACGCGCAACTCTCCCACCGCGCCGCGGATGCGGTCGATCTCGGTCAGGGGGTCGTCGGCGACCGGGTTGGTGATGACGACGCGGGGTTCGTGCAGCCAGACCCGGCCTTCGGCGGCGCCTTCCTGTCCGCTGGTGGCGCGGAACATCACCGGCTGCTTGTGCAGCGCCTTCATGCCGCCTTCCTCGCCGGTGAAGGCACCAAGCTCGGTCATCTCGGCCAGCACCATCGCGACGACGTCGAGAGCGTAGATGTCGTCCTCGGAAAACTCGCGGGCGGTCTTCGACTGGACGACGAGGACGCCCAGCTTTTCGCCGACGCGCTGGATCGGCACGCCGAGGAAGGAGGAATAGATCTCTTCCCCGGTTTCCGGCATGAAGCGGAAGCCCTTTTCGCCGGGCGCATCGGCGGTGTTGACCGGCTGGCCAGAGCGGGCGACGCGACCGACGAGGCCTTCGCCAAGCTTCATCCGGGTCTTGTGGACGGCTTCGGGCTTCAGGCCCTCGGTCGCGCAAAGCTCCAGCGTCTCGGGGTCGCGGAAGAGGTAGATCGAGCAGACCTCGGTCTTCATGCTGTCGGCGATCAGGTGGGTGATCTGGTCCAGCCGGTCCTGCCCGCGCCCGGGGATGGCCAGCATGTCGCGCAGACGGCGCAGAAGCTTGCGGCTGTCACTTTCGCTGCGTTCGGGCATCGCGGTCCTCGGGCTTGTCGCTGCCTTTAGACCATAGGTCGCGGGGAAGGGGAACTCTGCTCATGCGCGCAGGTGAGGGCCGCCGCCACGTCTGCCCGAAAGATGGGCAGTCGTGGCGCGGACCGGGCTTTCAGGGCCGCATCAGGCCTTTTCCAGCTCGAACGTGTCGTGCAGGGCCTGCACGGCCAGTTCCATGTACTTGCGGTCGATCAGCACGCTGATCTTGATCTCGGAGGTGGTGATCACCTTGATGTTCACGTTCTCGGCCGCCAGCGCCGCGAACATCTTGGCCGCGACGCCGACCTGGCTGCGCATGCCGATGCCCACGACCGAGACCTTGGCCACGTCGGTGTCGGTGACGAGCGAGGCGTAGACGAACTTGCCAGCGCCGGCGGCCTCCTCGATGGCCTTCTTCGCGCGCTCGACCTGGTTCGTGGGCAGGCTGAAGGTCATGTCGGTATGGGCGCGCTTGTCGGAGGGATCATCCTGCTCCGAGATGTTCTGCACGATCATGTCGACGTTGACGCCCGCATCGGCCAGCGAGCCGAAGATCGCCGCGGCGACGCCGGGCCGGTCCTCGACCTTGAGCAGGGTCATTTTGGCTTCGTCGCGGCTGTAGGCGACGCCGGAGACGACTTTCGATTCCATGATTTCATCCTCGTCGCAGACCAGGGTTCCAGAAGTTTCGTCGGTATCCTCGAACGAGGACAGGACGCGCAGCCGCACCTTGTAGCGCATCGCCAGCTCGACCGAGCGGGTTTGCAGGACCTTGGCGCCGAGCGAGGCCAGTTCCAGCATCTCCTCGAAGGCGATCTTCGGGAGCTTGCGGGCCTTGGGGCTGATGCGGGGGTCGGTGGTGTAGACGCCGTCCACATCGGTGTAGATGTCGCAGCGTTCCGCGCCGAAGGCGGCGGCGAAGGCGACGGCGGTGGTGTCGCTGCCGCCCCGGCCAAGGGTGGTGATCCGGCCCTCGGGGCTGACGCCCTGGAAGCCCGCGACGACCGCGACCTTGAAGCCTTCGGCGAACTTGGCGTCCAGATGCTCGCGCGGGATCGACACGAAGCGGGCGGAAGAATGCGCCGAGGTGGTGTTGATCGGCACCTGCCAGCCCTGCCAGCTGCGCGCCGGGATGCCCATTTCCTGCAGCCGCAGCGCCATCAGGCCAGCGGTCACGTTCTCTCCGCTGGCGACGACGGCATCGTATTCGCGGGCGTCATAGAGGTTGGACGTGGTCTCGACCCAGCCGACCAGTTCGTTGGTCTTGCCGGACATGGCGCTGACGATGACGATGACGTCATAGCCGCGCTCGACCTCGGCCTGCACCTTCTTCGCGGCGTTCTCGATCCGCGCAAGGTCGGCGACCGAGGTTCCGCCGAATTTCATCACCAGAAGCGGCATGGTCCCCTCCAAGGGCCCGTCAGAAGTCCCGCGCGTCTTATGCAAGCCCCGGCGCGGGTGCAAGGGACTGCGGCAGCGAAAATGCGCGCGTGCCGCGCAAGTCTCTTGTCTCGTCGTCGGGCTGCGCCTCCTCCTCGGGTGGCCTCCGGCGGGAGTATTTGGACAAGGAGCAAATGCACTTGCTTCTTTTCAAATACTCTGGGGGTTCGGGGCAAGGCCCCCATCGACCGAGGAGGAGGGGTGCCAGGCCCCGACGACGAGAGGAAAGGACTTCGCGCGTCAGCGCGCTATTTCGCAAGCGCCCGCCAGCCGATGTCGGAGCGGCAGAAGCCTTGCGGCCAGTCGATGAGGTCGATCATCGCATAGGCGCGGTGGTGGGCTTCCTCCAGCGTCGCGCCCCTTGCGGTGATGTTCAGGACGCGCCCGCCATTGGCGACGATCACCCCGTCGCGCTGGGCGGTTCCGGCGTGGAAGACCATGTGGCGGCTGTCCTCGGGCATCCGGTCGAGGCCATTGATCACGCTGCCCTTTTCATATGGGCCGGGATAGCCCCTGGCGGCCATCACCACCGTCAGGGCATGGTCGTCGGCCCAGTTGACCTGCGCCCCGGAGAGGCGGTTTTCGGCGCAGGCCTGCAGCAGGTCAAGCGCCTGGGCGCCAAGCCGCAGCATCAGGACCTGGGTCTCCGGGTCGCCGAAGCGGCAGTTGTATTCGACGAGCCGGGCCTTGCCACCTTCGATCATCAGGCCGGCATAGAGGACGCCCTGGTACGGCGTGCCGCGCCGGGCCATTTCGGCGATGGTGGGCAGGATGATCTCTGCCATCGCCTGTTGCTGGATCGTCTCGGTCAGGACCGGGGCGGGGGAATAGGCGCCCATGCCGCCGGTGTTCGGCCCGGTGTCGCCATCGCCCACCCGCTTGTGGTCCTGCGCGGTGCCGATGGGGAGCGCGGTGGTGCCGTCGGTCAGGACGAAGAAGCTGGCCTCCTCGCCTGCCATGAAGTCCTCGATGACGACTTCCGCGCCAGCAGCGCCAAGGCTGCCGCCGAACATGTCGTCGATGGCGGCAAGCGCCTCGGCCTCGGTCAGCGCGACGACGACGCCTTTCCCGGCGGCGAGGCCGTCGGCTTTCACCACGATGGGCGCGCCCTGTGCCTTGATGTAGGCGCGGGCCGGGGCGGGTTCGGTGAAGCGGGCGTACCCGGCGGTGGGCGCGGCGCAGGCGTCGCAGATCTCCTTGGTGAAGGCCTTGGAGGCTTCCAGCCTGGCGGCGGCGGCGGAGGGGCCGAAGGTTAGAATCCCGGCGGCACGGCAGGCGTCGGCGACCCCGGCGGCGAGCGGGGCCTCGGGGCCGACGATGACGAAATCGACGGCGTTCTCCTCGCAGAAGGTGACCACGGTCGCGCCGTCGAGGATGTCGATATCGGCGCATTCGGCCAACAGGGCGATGCCCGCATTGCCGGGGGCGACGATCAGCCGGTCGCATTTCGGGTTCTGCTTCACCGCCCAGGCAAGCGCGTGTTCGCGACCGCCGGAACCGAGGATCAGGATGTTCATGGACGCGCCCCCGCTTGGCCTGAAGGTGAGGGCGTCTTAAGATGCGGGCAACGGGGAGGCAAGCGTGGAACCGGAGATCACCGTGACGATGGGCGTGGGCAAGACCGCGCGGCCCAAGCCGTCGGCGCTGATGCGGCTGACCGAGATGGCGGGGATGGCGATCATCTTCTGGGGGCTCGGCATGGGGCCGTGGTGGCTGATCGCGGTCGGCGGAGTGATGGTTGTCGCGAGCTATGCCGCCTACCGGCGGAAGCACGGGCCGTTTCCGCCGGGCGAGGGCAGGCTGGACGGAATGGGGGATGACGGTGGGGGTGACTGAGGGTGCCGGGGCGGGGTTGACGCGCCAACCGGCTTTCCCGCGCCCGGCATTCATGTAAGGTCCGCGCATGGACCTGATCGACGACAGCCCCGCCCCCTCTGGCAACCAGCCCGAATACACCGTGTCGGAACTGTCTGGCGCGGTGAAGCGGGTGATCGAGGGAGAGTTCGGGCTTGTCCGGGTGCGGGGCGAGGTGGGGCGGGTGTCGCGTCCGGCCTCGGGGCATCTTTACTTTGACCTGAAGGATGACCGCAGCGTCATCGCGGCGATCAGCTGGAAGGGCCAGGTTGCGCGGATGCAGGTGCGGCCCGAAGAGGGGATGGAGGTCGTCGCGACCGGGCGGATGACCACCTTTCCCGGCCAGTCGAAATACCAGCTGATCGTCGAGGATGTGGCCCCGGCAGGGGCGGGCGCGCTGATGGCGATGCTGGAAAAGCGCCGCGCGGCCTTGCAGGCGGAGGGGTTGTTCGATGCGGCGCGGAAGAAGCCGATCCCCTATCTGCCGCAGGTGATCGGGGTGGTCACGTCGCCCTCGGGCGCGGTGATCCGGGATATTCTCCACCGCTTGCGCGACCGTTTTCCCCGGCACGTCCTCGTCTGGCCGGTGGCGGTGCAGGGCCAGGATTGCGCGGCGCAGGTCGCGGCGGCGATCCGGGGCTTCAATGCCTTGCCCGAGGGCGGGGCGATCCCGCGGCCCGATGTGCTGATCGTGGCGCGGGGCGGCGGGTCCTTGGAGGACCTGTGGGGGTTCAACGAGGAAGTGGTGGTCCGTGCGGCGGCGGGGTCGGCGATCCCGCTGATCTCGGCGGTGGGGCACGAGACCGACACCACGCTGATCGACTTCGCCGCCGACCTGCGCGCGCCGACGCCCACGGCAGCGGCGGAGCTGGCGGTGCCGGTGCGGCTGGACCTGCTGGCGGCGCTGGAGGCCTTGGGGGCCCGGCTCACGCGCGGGATCGGGCAGGGGGTGGTGCTGCGGCGGCAGCGGCTGCGGGATTTGGCCCGGGCCTTGCCAAGGGTGGAAACGCTGCTGGCGACGCCCCGGCAGCGGCTGGACGCAGGCGCGCTGCGGCTGGGCGCGGGGCTGGGGCTGGCGGTGGCGAAGAAGCATCGCGAGTTCGACCGACTGGCCGGGCGGTTGCAGCCGCAGGCGCTGCGGGCGGGGCTGGCGCGGCAGCGGGATCAGCTGACCGGGAAAAGCGAGAGGCTGACGCGGGCGATTCTGCGCCGGGTGGAACGGCTGGGCGACGTGCTTCGTCCCATTTCGGGGCGCCTCGCCCCGGCGCTGGCGCGGATGCTGGGGGATGCCGGGCGGAAGGTCGCGGAGGGGCAGCGTGATCTGGGGCGGCTCGCCGACCGGCTGGACGCGGCGCCCGCAGCGCGGTTCGTGCGGCTTCGGGACCGGCTGGAGGCGCTGGACCGGACCCGGGTCACGCTTGGCTATCACGAGACGCTGAAGCGGGGCTATGCAGTGGTGCGGGGGGACGGGGCGGTCGTCACCTCGAAGGCGGCGGCGGAGAAGGCCGTGGCGCTGGAAATCGAGTTCGGGGATGGGAAGCTGGCGGTCGGGGGCCGGGCGGGCAGGCGGGCGAAGGGCGAGGGGGAGAGCGGGCAGGGGAGCCTCTTCTGATGGAGGATCGTGAATTCACCCGGTACGTCGCGATGCTGCATCCGGTTCCGGGACTGACGGCAGACATCGCCGCGATCCGGGCGCATGTGGCCTGGCTGCGGTCGCTGCAAGCGGCGGGGTCGCTGGAATTGGCAGGACCTTTCGCGGACGGCTCGGGCGGCATGGTCATCCTGCGCGCGGACACGGCGGCAGAGGCCGAGGCTCTTGCCCGGTCCGATCCATTCATCCGCTTGGGCCTGCGCCGGTTGGAGCTGCGGGTGTGGGAGCTGTCCTGCGAGGAAAACAACCATATGGGGATGGGCTGAGCCGACGGCCCCAACCGGGCCTCAGACGCCGAAATAGCCCTCGCAGGTCACGACCTCTTCCGCCGGGTAGAGCATGATCGGCTGGTTTGTCCTGTCGCCGTCGAGCCAGGCCATCAGCCAACCACCGCGGTCGTGGTAGGTCCAGCAATAGGGGGTGTCGATCCCCTGGTAGTCGAAGCAGATCAGCTCGCCCTGCGGTCGCCAGGTGCCTTCGAGGCATTGTTCGGCATCGCGCCAGATCGCGCGGCGGCCGGGAAGGAAGGTTTCCACCCCGTAGCGGCCGGTCTGGTCGTGGGTGTCCATCGTGCGGCCCTGGACGAAGCGCTCGAAGGCCTCGGCAGTCATCGGTGGGTCGGCGGGCTGCGTGCCCTCGGCGAGGGCGGGGCCGGGGAGGAGCGCAAGGAAAAGCGCCAGCACGCGCATCAGACGCCGACCTCGGGGCCGAAACAGGCGAGGGGGACGGTGGTTTCGGTCACGATCACCGGGTCGGTTCCGGGAGGATCGGTTGTGTAGCGGGCCAGCAGGTCCGGGCCGGAGCGGGTGATCTCCCAGCAGTCGGGGGTGATGTCGCCGTCATACTGGAAGCAGATCGCGCTGCCGTCCTGATACCAGTTGCCGGTCTTGCACGCGTCGCCGGTATAGGTCCAGCGCACCTTGCGGTCGGGCAGGTATTGCTCGACCCCGTAGGCCGTTCCGAATTCGGACCAGGTCATCGTACGACCCAGGGTGAGGGCGTCGAATTCCTCGGCGGTGAGAAGGGGGTCGGCGAGCGCGGGAGCGGCGGTGAGGAAGAGGGCGAGAAGGGCGCGCATGTCAGACCCCCACTTCGGGAGTGCAGGCGATCGGCGCATCCGAGAGGGTGACGGCGATGTGGTCGGCGAAGGCCTCGCCCACGAACTCGGCCGTGACCTGGTCGCCGTCTTTCAGGAAGCGCCAGCAATAGGGGCCGGGGCTGAACTCGTAGACGAAGCAGATGGCATCACCCTGCGGATACCAGCGGCCCGACCGGCATTCCCCGCCCGCATCGGCATCGACGGTGGCGCGGCCTGCCAGATGCATCTCGCTGCCCCAGAGCGCACCGTCGACGAAATAGTCGAGCGTCTTGCCGGTCGACCAGGATTCGAATTCGGCCGTGGTCATCGGGGTTTCGGCGCCCGCGGCACCGGAGAGGCAGAGCAGGCAGACAAGGGGGCGCAGCATCAGACCCCCACGTCGGGGCCGGGGCAGGGCAGGCCCTGGCCGGAGGCGTCGACCTCGTGCAGTTCCTCGCCCGCGATGCCGTTGACCGACAGCGCGATGAGCGCGCCGTCCTTCAGCCAGAAGGTCCAGCAGGCGGGGGTCGGGTCGTATTCATAGACGAAGCAGATGCTCTCGCCTTCGGGATACCAGCTGCCGTAGAGGCATTCGTTCGGCGCGGTCGACCAGCGGACCTTGCGGTCGGGCAGGTATTCCTCGATCCCGAAGAGGGTCTGGAACTGCTGGTAGGTTATCGTCTTGCCGGTGACATGCGCCTCGAACTCCTGCGCGGTGATCGGCGTTTCGGCGAATGCCGGGGCGACGAGGAAAAGGAGGGCGAGGGACGGGCGGAGCATCGGGTCACACGCCCACGTCGGGGCCGGGACAGGCGAGGGGTTCGGTCGTCTCGCGCACCGTGCTTGGCGCGATGTCGGGGGTGTCGGTCATGTAGCTGGCGGAAAGCCCCGCGCCATCGGGCCAGATCCACCAGCACTTCGGCTGGGGGTCGCCGTCGTAGAGAAAGCAGATCTGGTCGCCCTGGCCGTACCAGTGGCCAAGCCTGCATTCGTCGGCGGTAAAGGCCCAGCGGACCTTGCGGCCAGGCAGGTAGACCTCGCGCCCGAAGGCGACGCCGCCCTGGAAATAGTCCATCGTCTTGCCGGTGACATAGGCCTCGAACTCGTCGGCGGTCATCGGGGTCTGGGCCAGCGCCGGAGCGGCGAGGAGAAGGGCGACGCCGAGGATCGGAAGGCCTGCGCGCATGGGGTCAGACACCGACATCCGGCCCGGCGCAGGGCAGCGGGCCGCCATCGCGCGAGGATTCCAGGATCTCCCAGCCGCCGCCGTCGCCCATGTAGCGGCCCCGGATCTTGCCGCCCTCCAGGAAATACAGCCAGCAGGCGGGGGTGTTGTCGTCTTCGTAGGCAAAGCAGATCTGGTCGCCCTTCTGGTACCAGGTTCCGTAGAGGCAGAGATCGCCCTCGAAGGCCCAGCGGACCCGGCGGCCGTCAAGGTATTCTTCGGTGCCGAAGAGGCCGTCGCCGTAGTCGTAGGTGACGGTCGCGCCCCTGGTTGCTGCGTCGAACTCGTCGGCGTTCAGCGGGGTTTCGGCAAGCGCCGGGGTGGCGACAAGGGCGAGGGCAAGGAGGAGGGCACGCATCCGGGGGCTCCGTTGGGATCGCGGCGAGAGTGCCAGAGCGGCGCGGGATTGGCCAGTCAAGCCGACGTGTCCGCAGGTCTGGATTCCCGCCAGCGGGCGAGATGGGGCGCGATGGCGCGACGCCAGAGCCGGGGCGCAAGGGCCATCGTGCAGGCAAGGGGCAGGGGCCAGGGCAGGCAGGGGGCCTCGTCGGGCAGGCGGAGCGCGGGGAAGGGGCGCGACGGGTGGACATGGTGGTCGGAATGGCGCGGGGCGTTCAGCATCAGCGCCGAGGTGAACCAGTGCGCGGTGTTCCAGGAATGGGCGGGGCCGACGGGTTCGTAGCGGCCATCGGGCAGGCGGGCGCGGGTCAGGCCGTAGTGCTGGACGTAGTCGGAGAGGAGGATCTGGCTTTGGGCATGCAGCGCGAGGCCGGTCCAAGCCAGGAGGCCGGGCAGGCCCGCGATCAGGCTGGCGAGGAGAAGGGCGGCGGCGCTGGTGGCGAGGGAGATGGCATAGGGGTGGAGGCCTTTGGCGTTGCGGCTGCGGAGCGCGGTCTCGGCGCGGAGGCCTGCGCGGAAGCTGCCGATCCAGGCGCGGCGGGCGAAGCGGTAGAAGGTCTCGCCGTTGCGGGCGGAGTTCGGGTCGTCCGGCGTGGCGACGGCGCGGTGGTGGACAAGGCGGTGGGCGCTCGTGTGCTGGCCGAACAGGAGGGCCGCATAGACCGTGGCTCCGAGGCGGAAGAGGCCGCGACCGGGGCGGTGGATCAGCTCATGCGCGGCCGGGTGGACGACCTGGCCGAGCCAGAAGCCGGTGGCGAGGACGGCGATGAGGCGCTGGGCGGGGCCAAGGCCCGAGGGGCCCGCGATGGCCCAGGTGGCGAGAGGGAGGAGAGCCAGGGCTCCAAGGCCGATGGCGAGGAGGAGAAGATCGGCGGCGGGGAATTCCTCGCCCTCGGCCTGGCCGGGGACGAGGGGGATGAGCTGGTCGAGGATCAGGCCGAGGCAGGCCATGTAGAGGAAGGCGGCCCAGAGCCAGGGGCCTCCGACAGTGAGGCCTGCGCCGAGGAGGGCGAGCGGCAGGAGCGAGGCCGCGGCAAAGGCGGCAAGGGGGAGAGGGCGGGTCAGCTTGGGGTCCGGAGTTGCAGGGGCTGGCGCAGTTTTCGGGGAAATCGGCCCGGGCGCAACCGGCTTTTCTGTCGCGGGGGCGGCTCCTCGTGCGGCTGCGCCTTCTCGTCGCGAGGGGCGTGCTCGTGCCGGGAGGACTGCGGAGGGGCGGCGGAGGGGCCGGGGGCAAAGGGGCTTGCGGGTATGGGGTGACGGGTCTTGGGGGCTCCGCTTGCGGCTGCGCCTTCTCGTCGTGAGGGGGATGGGAGCGGGCGGCTTCGGGAGGTGCAGTGGGGTGGGCGGCTCTGGGCAGGGTGAGAGGACTTGCAGGTGCGGGGCTGCTCGTCGGGCTGCGCCGCCTCGTCGTGAGGAGGAGTATTCGGGCCAGGAGGAATGGGGAGGTGCGGCGGGGTGATCGGTTACTGGCAGGATGAGGGGGCTTGCGGGCGCAGGGCGGAGGGTCTGGTGGGGACGGCTCATGGGGCTGCCCCGTCCCGTCGCGAGGGATGTGT
>NZ_JAYRPN010000005.1:0-74983 GCF_041911175.1 Tabrizicola sp. | reverse complement strand
GTCGGGGTTCACCCCGACTCTCCAACGCCATGCTCCCCAACGCCACCCCCACCAACCCGGCTTCCCGCTCCCCCCTCCCCAAACCCCGCCCCACACACAGCGCATTGATCCGCTCGTCCTCCAGCACTCCGGCCAGAGCCGCCCCATCCGCCACCCCCCGCAGCATCACCGCATCCAGCCGCGCGGCGTTCTCCGCGATGGCCTCGGGAGGACACCCCACCGTCACCACCCCCGCCCCGATCCTCAGCGCCCCCCGCGCCGCCAACCGCGCCGCCCCGCCGCGACCGGAGGGGCCGGTGAGGATGAGGGCATGGCCGTGGGAGTATTTGTGGTCACGAAGATGGCTGTTGGCCTTGCCAAGGTGGCGGCTCTTGGTCCCATAGTTGCCGGGGATGCCGATAAGGTTGCGTTTGCAGATCAACGCAACGCTGTTTTCTACCGGATTGCGATAGTTCGCGCGTCCGAACCCCATCGGCCCCAGCCAACCCAGGTCGGCAACAACCACTTTGCCGCAGACGGCAGGACCGTGGGCAAGGTAATGCCCCGTCTTCGCAAAACCACAGGCAACGGTCAGATCGGCTCGCAAGGGCGCCCCGAAGTACTGTGCGCCATTGCGGGACAACAGACGCCCGCTGTCGGCACAAAGACCAGAGGGAACGTCGATCGAGACGACCTTGTGAAAGATGTCTTCGTCATCATACAGGTTCCGGAGATCAAGATGGGCACCCTTGAACTCATCCGATTCGAAGGGTCGCGAAAGGCCGACACCGAACAGGGCGTCGACCACAAATACAAAGTCGCCATACTGGCCGTCGCAGTTGTAGATGACATCGGAGGTCTTTTCGCCAGTTGGCGTCACCGATGCCACCGAAGACTCCTG
Source organism: Tabrizicola sp. (assembly GCF_041911175.1). Lineage (GTDB taxonomy): Bacteria > Pseudomonadota > Alphaproteobacteria > Rhodobacterales > Rhodobacteraceae > Tabrizicola. The sequence goes on along the minus strand of NZ_JAYRPN010000005.1, from coordinate 74,103 downwards.
CGAAACCGCCAGCCAGCGTTTGCGCATTTCGGATGCTGCGGGCGGAAGGATCTCCGGGTCGAAATCGAATTTGACCCATACACCCCAGCGGTGATCCTTCAGTAGGCGCGCAACCACGAATCCGTCGCCGCCATTGTTGCCTGGTCCGCATACGACAATGGCCCGTTGCGGGCTCGCGCGCAGCTCCGGCCATTCCTCGAAGATCGCGTCGACCACGCCCCGCCCGGCGCGTTCCATCAGCTCCAGGCCCGTCACCGCGCCGCTGGCAATCGCTGCCTGTTCGATGGCCCGCATCTGCGCGGCGGTCAGGAGTCTGGTCATCCTCTCAGCACCACAGTTTTCAGACCGCCCACGATCCGGGCGCATTGCACAAAATTTAGGCGATCCCAGAGGAATCCCCCGGTCGCAGCCCGCATCGAAACCTTGTCACATTGCCCGCCGCAAGGGGAAGTGGTCAGAGGGGGCGAAGACGAAGCCGGGGGGAGCCAGCCCATGAAGAAAGTCGAAGCGATCATCAAGCCGTTCAAGCTGGACGAGGTGAAGGAGGCGCTTCAGGAGGCGGGGATCCAGGGTCTTTCGGTGACCGAGGTCAAGGGTTTCGGTCGCCAGAAGGGCCACACGGAGCTTTATCGTGGCGCCGAATATGTCGTCGACTTTCTGCCCAAAGTGAAGATCGAGGTCGTGCTGACCGACGACATGGTCGACACCGCCGTCCAGGCCATCGTCTCGGCCGCGCGCACCGACAAGATCGGCGACGGCAAGATCTTCGTCACCCCCGTGGAACAGGCCATCCGCATCCGCACCGGCGAAACCGGCGACGATGCCGTCTAAAAATTTTCGCGAAAATTTTTGGACCCCGAACACCCGAACATCCCATCAACCCCAAACCGAAAGGCAGTCAGATGAGCGCCGTTGCCAAGGCACTGCAACTGATCAAGGACGAGGAAGTCGAATACGTCGACATCCGCTTCACCGATCCGAAGGGCAAGCTCCAGCACGTCACCCTGGTCTCCGACCTGGTGGACGAGGATTTCTTCGAGGAAGGCTTCATGTTCGACGGCTCGTCGATCGCGGGCTGGAAGTCGATCGACCAGTCCGACATGAAGCTGATGCCCGATGCGGCTTCGGTCTACCTTGACCCGTTCTACGCCGAGAAGACCCTCTGCGTGCATTGCAACGTGGTCGAGCCCGACACCGGCGAGGCCTACTCGCGCTGCCCGCGCCAGATCGCGCTGAAGGCCGAGGCTTACCTCAAGTCCTCCGGCATCGGTGACGCGTTCTACTGCGGCCCGGAAGCCGAGTTCTTCCTGTTCGACGACGTCCGCTATTCCGTGACCCCGCGCAAGGTGGCCTACGAGATCGACGCGGAAGCCGCCGCCTGGAACACCGACACCCCGACCGAGGGCGGCAACTACGGCCACCGCGCGGGCCACAAGGGCGGCTATTTCCCGGTGAACCCGATCGACGAGGCCCAGGACATCCGGGGCGAGATGCTGTCCACGATGAAGCGGATGGGCATCAAGGTCGACAAGCACCACCACGAGGTCGCGACCTGCCAGCACGAGCTGGGGATGATCTTCGGCGGGCTGGTCGAGCAGGCCGACAACATCCAGAAATACAAATACGTCATCCACAACGTCGCGCATGCCTACGGCAAGACCGTGACCTTCATGCCGAAGCCGATGAAGGGCGACAACGGATCGGGGATGCATGTCAACATGTCGATCTGGAAGGGCGGCAAGCCGCTCTTCGCCGGTGACAAATACGCCGACCTGAGCCAGGAGGCGCTGTATTTCATCGGCGGTATCCTGAAGCACGCGAAGGCCCTGAACGCGCTGACGAACCCCGGCACCAACAGCTACAAGCGGCTGATCCCCGGCTTCGAAGCGCCGGTCCTGCGCGCCTATTCGGCCCGCAACCGGTCGGGCTGCGTCCGTATTCCGTGGACCGAGTCCCCGAAAGCCAAGCGTGTGGAAGCCCGCTTCCCCGATCCCTCGGCCAACCCCTACCTGGCTTTTGCGGCGCTTCTGATGGCGGGGCTTGACGGCATCCGCAACAAGATCGACCCCGGCCCGGCTTCGGACAAGGATCTCTACGACCTGCCCCCGGAAGAACTGGCCGAGATTCCGACCGTCTGCGGTTCGCTGCGCGAGGCGCTGGAAGAGCTGGAGAAGGACATGGACTTCCTGCTGGCCGGCGACGTCTTCGCCCGCGACCAGCTGGAATCCTACATGGCGCTGAAATGGGAGGAGGTCTATGCCTACGAGCATACCCCTCACCCGATCGAGTACCAGATGTACTATTCCTGCTGAGGGGTGACGGGCGAGACCTGCCCTCCCAGCCAACCGGATCGAGAGGGCGCCTTCGGGCGCCCTTTTCGTTTGCTGTCCACAGTGGACACTTTCGGCAACTCATTGAAATGTCGACAATGCATCCGTGGGCGTTAACCACTGCGAAACCATTCCTGCGCCAGTTGCGAGGGGGGCGCGCCTCGGCTAACCTGCGGTTGCAACAGGCGGCGGGACTGGCATGTCGGACGATCCCCTGAGACGGAAACCCGGCAAGGGACGCCCCGCGATCTGGACCTCGGGCGGGCAGCGGCCACCTTTCGACCTGCGCGCTTTGGGGCGGGCGACGCTGCACCTGTCGCGCGCGGGAGTCGCGCCCATTCATGCCTGGGCGGCACGGGGCCTGCGGCGGGCCGCGATCAACGTGAAGAACGGCGTGGGGCGGATACCGGCGGGAAAGCTGGGGCGGGCGGAGCGTTTCGTGCCCTCGCACCTGCGGGTCGCCGCCTGGGTGAAGACCCTTGCCGCCACCCTGTCCCATGCCAGCGCCACCGCCGACGAGGATGTGGCGCGCGGCAATGCGCTGGTGGCGGAGATCGCACCGCATCTCTGGGAGGAAGCATCCCCGGCACCGGAGCCTGCGCCCGTTGCCGAGCCGTCGGAGGCACCGCCTGTCACCCTGCCCGAGCCGAAGCCGGTAGAAGATGACCCGCTCGCCTCGATCCGGGGCGACCTGGGGGGCAAGGCCAAGGCGTCCGCCCCGGCGACCCCGATACCCCCCGCCGCAGCCCCCGCCCCGCCCGGCCCGCTGGCGGAAGGGGCGATCCAGGTTTCAGGCTATCTCATCGGCTGGGCCACGGTGCTTGTCGCCCTGCCCTATGGGCTGGGCCGGTCGCTCTGGCTTTGGGCGAACGGGCGGGATTTGAAGACCATCGGCCCGGAGGACTGAACGCCTCGCAGGTCGGGACGGCTATCGAATTGAGCGCTGTCGCGCGAAGACTCCTTGTCTCGCGGTTTTGCGGGAAGAACGCAAAACCGCGCGGGCGGCCACCGGCGGGGATATTTGGGCAAATGTGAAAGGACCTGGGGGCGCGGTTCGGGATCAGCCGAGCGCCTGTTCCACGAAAGCCAGCACGTCGGCCTTGACCGGATCGCTCTCGAAGGCCTCGCCGCCGTGGCCTGCGCCGGGGACGAGCTTGTAGTCGATCGCGGCCTTGGGGTCGGCGGCCAGCCAGGCCTCGCGCAGGCGCTTGGCTTGCAGGTCGGCGACGATGGTGTCGGCATCGCCGTGGCGGATCAGGATCGGCGGCAAGGGTTCGCGCATCCGGTCGAGCCGGGCCAGCGGACTGACTGCCCGCGCCGCGTCGCGCTTTTCGCCGACGGTGAAGCCGAGGAGGCGGCTTTCGGGGCTGGAGGCGGCATCAGCCGGGCCACGCGAGGGCGTGCGGCCAAGGGTCTTCAGGTCGGCATCGAGCGTGGAGAAATCCATCGGGCCGTAGAGGCTGACCACCGCCTTCGGGGGCAGGCCCACCTCGACCAGGTTGAGCGCGGTGGTGACCGCCAGATAGGCCCCCGCCCCCTGCCCCATCAGCACCATCCGCGCGGGGTCGAGGCCGAGGTCGGCGCCATTGCGTTGCAGGTGGACGACCGCGGCCAGCGCGTCGTCGGCCTGCGCGGGCCATCTTGCGGCGCCCGAGGCCCGCGTGTTCACCCGCACCACGGCGATGCCCGCCGCCAGCCACTCGGGCCAGACCACCACATCGGCCTTGTCGCCGGTGGCGAAATCCCCGGCGTGGAAGATCACCAGCACCGGCGCGGCGGTGCCCCCGCGCGGATTCTGGATGTCGAGGGTCTGCGCCGGGTCGCTGCCATAGGCCAGTTCGGTGTCGCCGGGCGCGCGCCAGCGCCAGAGCGCCACGCCCCCCGCCGCAGCGGCGACGCCGCCGAGGAGCAGGGTCCGTCGGATCAGTCCGGGCATGTCAGCCTCCCTGCGATGCGGGTGATGTCTGTGGCCAGCCGCGCCTCGAAGCGGGCCACCTTCTCGGGCGCGACGGCCTCGGCGCCGTGCAGTGCGCGCCAGGTGAGGCGGGCTTTCGGGGCGCAGGTCTTGAGGATCGACAGGCTGAGGATGCGCCGGACGGGTCGGCGCAGCACCAGCCAGTCGACCCAGGCCGGTGAACCCATCGTGGTGACGGCCAGCACCTCGCGCAAGGTATGCAGCCGGGGCAGCATCGGGCCGAAGTCGGGGGAATTGTCGTAAGCCGTGCCGGGCGCCCAGACCCGGTCGAACCAGCCCTTCAGGATTGCCGGGAAGCCGTACCACCAGGTCGGGAAGACCAGGATCAGCACCTGGGCCTCGGTCAGTTCCTGCTTTTCCTGCGGCAGGGTGGCGGGTGGTTGTGCGGGAGGCGTGGCGTAGTGGACGCGGCGTTCCTCTGCCGTCAGGCGGGGATCGAAGGCTTCGGCATAGAGGTCGCGGCGCGTCACCTGCCAGCCTTGCGCGCGGGCCTGCGCCTCGACCGTGGCGGCGAGGCGGGCGTTCAGGCTGTCCTCCAGCGGATGCGCGAAGACCATCAGGCAGCGGATCAATGCATCGCCTCGCGCAGGGCGGCATAGTCCTTTGGGGCAAGCTGGTTGGCATCGACCAGGATGGTATGGATCGCGAAGAGCACCGCCCCGGTCTGCGGCAGCCGCAGGAGGGTCTGGCGTTCGCAGCGCACGTAGGATTTGCCGGTGGGTTGCTTGCGCCAGTCGCCCTCCACCCGCGGGTGGTGCAGCATGAAATCGTCGTAGGTGAAGAAGTTCATCCGCCAGAGCGGCTGTTCCGGCCTTATCGCCGAGAGGAGCCGGTGGACGCGGGCGGCGAGCGCTTCGTCGTATATCTCCACCGGCTTGTGGATCGCCAGCATCGGGCGACCGATCTTCTGGGCCAGCGTCCAGCTGGCGGGGAAGCAGAGGATGGCGGCGGTCAGGTCGTATTCCGCGCCATTCGATTGCATCAGGCAGAGGTCCTGCTGGACCAGGCGACCGAGGGTGAGGAGCGGCTGGGCGGGGTCAAGGGGGACGGTCACACCGTCGGGGCGGGTGACATGGGTCGCGGTGACGGTGAAGCCGGGTTCGTCGCGCAGCCAGTCGAGGACGGTGGCGTAAAGCTCTTCGGCGGCGGGCTCTGCCTGCGGCAGGGTGGCGTGGACGACCTGCGGTTGCCCCGCGATCAGCCGGTCGCGCAGGCCCATCTGGCCGGCATAGGCCTCGTCCACGCGCAGCCAGTCGCGGCCCTGAACCGGCTGGATGCCGGGCAGGCGGCGGGTGGCGGGTTCCTCCCAGGGGTGGAGCGGAAGCCGGTCCTGCAGGATCGGCGCATCTTGCATCGGGTTCACCATCCCGGTCTTTGATCATGGGCGGGGGCCCGCCGCAACCAACACGTTTGCGACCAGATGCGTCGCGGATGGGGAAGCGGCGGTTTGGCGCCGGGGCAGTCTGTGCAGAAACAGGGGGGCCTCATGGACTATCACCGCGACCGCCGGAAGATCGACCCCACGCGCGGGGAGCGTCTGGGCGACGGGACCCCGAACCAGAACGACCGGGTGGAGATCGGGCCGACGCAGCTGGCCTTCGCGGAATGGGCGGCTGCCGGGTTGCAGCTGCCGGACCTGGCCCGGATGCGGGAGGATCGCTGGAAGAATCTGGTCGCCGGGCTGGTCGCGCGGGACTACGGGGGGCTTCTCATGTTCGATCCCCTGAACATCCGCTACGCGACCGACACCACCAACATGCAGCTCTGGAACACGCACAACCCGTTCCGGGCCTGCCTGCTCTGTGCCGACGGGCATATGGTGATGTGGGAGTACAAGAACTCGCCCTTCCTGGTGACGTTCAATCCGTTGGTGAAGGAACTGCGGTCGGGGGCGACCTTCTTCTACAACTCCACCGGCGACCGGGGGGTGCAGGCGGCAGAGGGGTTTGCCCGCCAGGTGGACGAGGTGATGCGCGCCCATGCCGGGGGGAACCGGCGGCTGGCGGTGGACAAGATCATGGTCCACGGGCTCAGGGCGCTGGAGGCGGCGGGCTTCACAGTCGAGGAAGGCGAGGAGGTGACGGAACGGGTCCGCGCGGTGAAGACGCCGGACGAGATCCTGGCGATGCGCTGCGCCCATCTGGCCTGTGAGGCGGGGATTGCCGAGATGGAGGCGTTCACCCGGGCGAACGTGCCCTCGGGCCGGGTCAGCGAGGATGCGATCTGGGCGGAACTGCACGCGGCCAACATCCGGCGTGGCGGGGAATGGATCGAGACGCGGCTCCTGGCCTCCGGTCCCCGGACGAACCCGTGGTTCCAGGAATGCGGGCCGCGGCTGGTGCAGCCGGAGGAGATCGTCGCCTTCGACACCGACCTGATCGGCTGTTACGGCTTCTGCATCGACATCTCCCGGACCTGGTGGGTCGGCGAGAGCCGCCCCTCGAACGCGATGGTCAGCGCGTTCCACCATGCGCTGGACCATATCGCCGACCACAAAGCGCGCCTGAAGCCCGGCGTCACCATCGAGGAACTGGTGATGCAGGGGCACCAGCTTGCCCCGGAATACTGGGCGCAGAAGTATTCCTGCAAGATGCACGGGGTCGGGCTTTGCGACGAGTGGCCCTATGTCCACTACCCCGACGGCTGGATGCCGGGCGCTTTCGATGCGGCCTTGGAGCCGGGGATGGTCCTGTGTGTCGAGGCGCTGGTCTCGCCCGAGGGGGGCAGTTTCTCGATCAAGCTGGAGGATCAGGTGCTGATCACCGAGACCGGCTGCGAGACGCTGACGACCTATCCGTTCGATGAAAGGCTGATGGGGTGACCTGCCCGCCGGGCGCGGAGGTGTCCACGGTGGGCAGAAGGACAAGTCACAATAAAATCAACGCGGTGATTGCGGACGTCAAGGAAATTTTGTGGAATCGGCACCAGCCATCTCGGCGATGCGGCGAAGGGTTGAAGGCAAGGGTCGGGCCTGGGGCCTGATCCGGTCAGGGCCGATGCGCCCGGTGTCCAGCAGAGAACGCGGTCGGTCGCCGCCCAGTTCCCGGCGCGAGCGGCGCCCGGGTGGGCGGACCAGCCGGCGGCATGTATCCGTTCGTGACCTGCCTGTCTCAGCCAGGTTTCCGGGCCCCTGCGCCCGGAGCGGCCCCGGTCATCTCGACGCGGCGCCGGATCGGGAAGAACTGCAGGCCGGTCCCGCTGCTGATCGCCCCCCAGAGGCCGCGCGGGGCGAAGAGCATCACCAGGATGCCGATCAGCCCGAGCGCCAGGAGATAGGTGGAACCATAATCGGCAAAGAGAGTCTGCAGGATGTAGAACACCAGGATGCCAAGGATCGGACCCTCGACAGTGCCGATGCCGCCGATCACCACGATGAAGACGACGTAGGCGGTCCAGTCGGTGACGCTGAAGGCTGCGTCCGGGCTGATCCTGCCCTTCTGCAGATAGATCAGCGCCCCGGCAAGCCCGGTCCCGAAGGCTGCAGCCAGGAAGACCATCCACTTCATCCGCCGGGCATCGACGCCGACCGAACGCGCCGCCTCGGCATTGTCACGCACCGCGGCCAGCGCCAGCCCGGATTTCGAGCGCAGGAGCAGGTAGATGCCGCCGATGGTCAGCACGGCAAGCACCAGCGCCAGCCAGTAGGCGAGGATGTCCTGCGCGGCGGCGCTGCGGACGCCGAACAGCTTTTCGACCAGCGCCGTTCCGGCCATGTCGGTCTGGACATCGCGCGGCAGGCTGGTGCCGGTACCGCCGCCCACGGCCTTCCACTGCGCAACCGAGAGGCGCACGATCTCGGCCACGACCCAGGTACCGATGGCAAAGTAGGCCCCTGCCAGGCGGAAGGCGAAGAAGGCGGTGGGCAGGGCGACAGCCAACGCGAAAAGGCCGCCGAGCGGAAGCGCAAGGACCGGGTCCATGCCCCAGGCGATGGCCGCTCCGAAGAGGCCATAGCCGCCGAGGCCGACAAAGGCCTGCTGGCCCACGCTGACCAGGCCGCCATAGCCGGCGAGCAGGTTCCAGTATTGCGCCAGCGTCAGCATGGTCAGGATGAAGAACAGGTCCTTGATCACCCCGCGTCCGGCGATGGCGGGCAAGGCAAGTCCGACCAGGACGAGCAGGATGGCGACGGCGGCCGCGATGCCGGAGGCGCGGGTGCGGGTGGTGACGGTGGGGCGCATCAGTCGAAAGCCCTTGGAAAGAGGCCGCGCGGGCGGAGGAGGAGGACGATGAGGAAGGCGACATGGCCGGCCAGTATCTGCCATTCCGGGTTCACGGCGGCTCCGAGCGTCTGGGCGAGCCCGATGATGATGCCACCGGCCAGCGTGCCCCAGAGGCTGCCAAGCCCGCCGATGATCACCGCCTCGAAAGCATAGATCAGCCGGGCCGGGCCGATCGTCGGGTCGAAATTGGCCCGCATCCCGAGATAGAGCGCCGCGATGGTGACGATGACCATCGCGAGGCCGGTTGCCTGGGCGAAGATCGCATCGGGGCGGATGCCCATCAGGCCGGCGGTGACCGGATCGTCGCTGGTTGCCCGGAAGGCGCGGCCCAGAGCGGTGCGATAGAAGATATGGTTCAGCACCAGGATCACCGCCACCGCCGAGCCGAAAGTCAGAAGCGGCATGATCCCCAGCGTGACCGGGCCGAGATCGACCGAGGCGGTTTCCAGCGCTCCCGCCGGGATGCGGCGGTTGTCGGCGGAAAAGCCCATCAGCAGGCCGTTCTGCAGCACGATCGAAAGACCGAAGGTCACCAAAAGCGGGGGCAGGATGTCGGGGCCGAGGACGCGGTTCAGCACCAGGCGCTGCAGCGCCCAGCCGAAGCCGAACATCATCGGCGCGGCGATCAGCGCGGCGATGAAGGGGTTCAGGCCGAGGCTGCCGACCAGGGCCAGGACCAGGTAGGCCGCCAGCACGATCAGGTCGCCGTGGGCCAGGTTCACCAGCCGCATGATCCCGAAGACCAGGCTCAGCCCGGCGGCGAACAGCGTGTAGAGCCCGCCCAGAAGGACGCCCTGGACGATGGTGTCGAGGCTCATGCCGTGGCTCCGAAATAGGCGTTGTGGATTGCGGCGCGGGACAGGTCCGCCGGGCGGCCCGAGAGAGTGACGCGGCCTTCCATCATGCAGTAGACCCGGTCGGCCACCTTGAGCGCCTGGCCGATGTCCTGTTCGACGATGATGACGCTGGCCCCGCCGTCGCGGATGCGGGGCAGCGCGGCATAGATGTCGCGGATCACCACCGGGGCGAGGCCGAGGCTGAGTTCGTCGCAGAGGATGACCCGCGGGTTGGACATCAGCGCCCGCCCGATGGCCACCATCTGCTGTTGCCCGCCGGACAGCGCCGTGCCGGGGTTGCGCCGCCGCTCGCGCAGGATCGGGAACAGGCCGTAGACCGCCTCCAGCGTCCAGGGGCCGGCGACCTTGCGGCCATGCGCGCCGATCAGGAGGTTTTCCTCGACCGAAAGCGAGGGGAAGAGGCGACGCCCCTCGGGCACCATCGCGATGCCGCGGGCCATGACCTGATCGGCGGGCAGCGCGCCGATGGGCTGGCCGTCGAAGACAACCTGGTCGGGCGCATTGGCCAGCACCCCGGCAATCGAGCGCATGAGCGTGGTCTTGCCTGCCCCGTTCGCACCGATGATCGCCACGCATTCGCCGGCCGCCAGCGTGATGTCGACGCCGAAGAGCGCCTGGAAATCGCCGTAGCGGGCGGTCAGGCCCCGGGTCTGCAGCAGCGTCATACCTCGATCCCCAGGTAGATTTCCCGGACTTCGCGCCGGGCCATCACCGCGTCCGCCGGTCCGGTCGCGATCACGCGGCCGAAATCCAGCACGACGATCCGGTCGACCACCGAGGTCAGCGCATGCAGGACATGTTCGATCCAGATGATGGTGACGCCGGTGGCATGAACCCTGCGGATGGTGGCCACCAGCGCGTGACATTCGCCTTCGGTCAGTCCGCCGGCGATCTCGTCAAGCAGAAGGAGTTTCGGCCCGGTCGACATGGCCCGGGCCAGTTCCAGCCGCTTGCGTGCAAGAAGGCTGAGGCTTCCGGCTGTCTGGTTGGCGCGGTCCAGCAGGTCGGTCTGCTCCAGCACACGCAGGCAATCGCCGGTCACCTCGCGTTCGGGCAGGCCACGGCCGTGGGTGGCGGCGACGACCAGGTTCTCGAACACGGTGAGGCTGGCGAAGGGCTGCGGGATCTGGAAGCTGCGGCCGACGCCCAGCAGGCAGCGTTCCATCGGCGAGACGCGGGTGACATCGCGGTCCGCAAGGGTGATCGTCCCGGCATCGGCGCGGATGTTGCCGGTGATCAGGTTGAAGAGCGTGGATTTCCCGGCGCCGTTCGGGCCGATGATGCCAAGCGCCTCGCCCGCCTCGACGGTAAGCGAGACCTCGTCGGTGACCGTGAGCGCGCCGAACCGTTTCGACACGCGATCCAGCGTCAGGATCGGCATGGGTGCATCCACAGGAAAGGGGCGCGGGCCGGGTCGGTCGGCCAGCGCCGGAGGGGTCAGGCCAGCGCTTCCATCACGCCCTGGGTCGGGATCGCCGGAGCGGAGGTGTTGTCGACGACGACGAGATCGAAGGTCCCGTCCGCCTTCCGCCGCCACTGGCCGCCGACGAGCGGGGTCTTGCAGACGTTGGCGGCGGCGAAGTCGGGCACGCCCGCGCCATCGAAGGCGACGCGACCGACAACCGTGTCAAGCCGGGTTGCGGCCAGGGCGGCTGCCACGGCATCGGTGTCCGCGCTGTCCTCGACCCGCTTCATCACGTCGGCCGCCACTTCGAAGAGCGAATGGATGAAGCCGATGGGCTGGGTCCAGGGCCGACCGGAAGCGGCGGTGAAATCGGTCGCGAGATCGGCCGCCGACTTGCCCGTCAGCGAGGACTTGAACGGGTGCGCCGGGGTCCACCAGACCTCGTTCGACAGGTTGTGCGCGGCCTCGCCCAGGACCTCGACGTTCGAGGGATAGAGGATCGCCTTGCCGACCGAGATGATCTTCGGCCGGAAGCCCTGCTGCAGCGACTGGTTGCGGAAGGTGGTGAAGTCGGGCGGGATGACGACGCCGGTCACGATTTCGCAGTTCGCGGCCTTGAAGGCATTGATCTGGGCGCTGAAATCGTCGGTCAGGTTCTGGTAGCGACCGGGGTCGGTGGTGGTGTAGCCCGCAGCAGCAAAGCCCGGCGCAACCCCCAGGTTCGGATCGCCCCAGGCGTTGCCGTCGCCATCGTTGGGGAAAAGCCCGCCGACCTGCTTGTTGGTTTCAAGCTGGTTCCACATGTTGGTGAAGACGGCGATGACGTCCTCGAGCCCCCAGAAATAGTGGTAGGCGAAATCGAACTTCTTCCAGGTCGCCGGGTCGGTCGGGTTGCCCTGCTGACCGATGAACCAGGGCTGCCAGGGCGCCATCGTCGAGACGACCGGGATGCCTTCGCTTTCGCAGACAGTGGCCACCGGGTTCGTCGTTTCCGGCGTCGAGGCGACGACGATCATCGACACCCCGTCCTGCAGGATCAGTTCGGACGCCACTTCGGCCGCGCGGTTCGGGTTGGACTGGCTGTCCTTGACGATCACGTCGAAATTCGCCCCCGCCTCGGTGGCGAGGAAAGCCTGGATGTTGAAGGCGTCGCTTTCGGCAAAGCTGGCAAGCGGTCCGGTCTGCGGGCTGACATAGCCGATCTTGATCCGCGCTCCCTGCGCCAGCGCTGGTGCGGCAAGGCCCGCCGTACCGAGAATGAGGCCGGTTGCCCCGCCTGCCCTGATGAAGCCGCGTCTGGTCAGCATGTCGGGTCTCCCTCCCCCAAAGGCGCGGGCGCCCTGCTGGCGGCACCGCTTCTGCCGGATTTGCAGCACGGGAAAATCATTAAGTCAATAATAATATATTTTCAGGAAGTAATGCATTCTCACTTGGCAGGCGCGGCATATGAATGTATGATCTTCGCAAAAATATACTATCAGACCGCATGCAAGGGAGGAGCCCAAGGCCATGCACTACGAAACCGATGTGCTGATTGTCGGGTCCGGTCCGTCCGGTTCGGCTTCGGCGGCGCTGCTGTCGACCTATGGCGTCCGCACCATGCTGGTGTCGCGATTCGGCTGGCTGGCCGATACGCCACGCGCCCATATCACCAACCAGCGCACGATGGAGGTCCTGCGCGACCTTGGGCTGGAGGAAGAGGCGGTCTCGGTCTCCTCGGGCCAGAACCTGATGGCGAACAACGTCTTCTGCTACAGCCTTGCCGGCGAGGAGTTCGGGCGCATCCTGTCCTGGGGCAACCACCCGCTGCGCAAGGCGGATTACGAGCTCGCCAGCCCCACCGCAATCTGCGACATCCCGCAGACCTATATGGAGCCGATCCTGTTCCAGGCGGCCTCGAAGCGCGGCGCCAAGGTTCGGATGAACTCGGAATTCCTGTCGCTGGAGCAGGATGCAGAGGGCGTCACGGCGACGATTCGCGACCGGCTGAACGGCGAGACCTATACGGTGCGCGCGAAATACCTGATCGGCGCCGATGGCGCGCGCAGCACGGTTGCCGACGCCATCGCCCTGCCGATGGAGGGAAAGACCGGGCTTTCCGCCTCGACCAACGTGATCTTCGAATGCGACCTGACCCGGCATGTCCAGCACCGGCCCAGCGTCCTGTACTGGGTATTGCAGCCGGGATCGAACATTGGCGGCATCGGCGCCGGGGTCCTGCGGATGGTGCGGCCCTGGCACGAATGGCAAGCGATCTGGGGGGTCGACCTGGAGAAGGCCGAGGCGGGCGTCACGGTGGAAGAGGCCGAGACCGCGCTGCGCCAGATGATCGGCGATGCGGATATTCCGCTGAAGGTGAAATCCACCGCCGTCTGGACGGTGAACAACATGTATGCCGCCAACTATTCCGTCGGCCGGGTGTTCTGCATGGGCGATGCGGTCCACAAGCACCCGCCGCTGAACGGGCTGGGGTCGAACACCTGCATCCAGGACGCGTTCAACCTGTGCTGGAAGCTGGCCGCCGTGCTGAAGGGCCAGGCCGGGGAAGCGCTGCTCGACACCTATTCCGCCGAGCGTCAGCCGGTCGGCAAGCAGATCGTCACCCGCGCGAACCGCAGCATCGAGGACTATCCGCCGATCTTCGAGGCGGTGGGGCTGCTCGCCTCGCCGGATGCGTCGGAAGCCAACCGCCACATCGCCGCCCGCAAGGCGCCGACGCCGGAGGGCAAGGAGCGTCGACGCAAGCTCTATGCCGCGATCGAGCGCAAGAATTACGAGTTCAACACGCATGGTGTCGAGATGGGCCAGCGCTATCGCGGGTCGGCCGCCGTGGTGTCCGACGGCACGCAGGAGCCGGCCTACACCCGCGACCCCGAGCTGTTTTTCCACCCGACCACCTGGCCCGGCGCACGCCTGCCGCATGTCTGGGTCGAGCACGGGAACCGGCGGGTATCGACGCTGGACCTGTGCGGCCACGGGCGCTTTACCCTGCTGACCGGCATCGGTGGAGAGGGTTGGGTCGCGGCAGCGAAGGCCGCTTCCGAAGCGCTGGGGGTCGAGGTTGCCGCGCTGACGATCGGGCCGTCGGGCTGCGATGCGATGGACATCTATGCCGACTGGTACCGCGCCAGCGAGATCGAGGAGGACGGCTGCATCCTTGTCCGCCCCGACCACCATGTCGCCTGGCGCGCCGGAACCTCCAGCGCCAGCGCCGAGGCAGAGCTGACCGCAGCCCTGAAACAGGTCCTGGCCCGGGCGTGACCGGGGCAGGACGGGGCGGGGACGGCTCAGGCCGTCTCTGCCTCGTGCGCCTTGACCACTTCCGAGGCGATCAGGATGCGCGTGGTCTTCTGCAGGTGTTCGCGCAGCGCCGCCGAAGCGGTCGCGGCATCGCGGGCAATCGTCGCGTCGGCAATGGCCTTGTGCTCGGACTGCAGGTCGCGCCCTGCCCGGTTCAGCGGCACCGACACCCGGCGATAGCGTTCCGACTGGACGAACAGCGTCTCGCGCAGGCGCAGGAGCCAGGGACTGTCGCAGGCGGCCACCAGCGCCTCGTGGAAGCGGCGGTGGGCATCGGCCCAGACCTCGCTGACGCGGGCCGGGTCGGCGGGGTCCTGCAGGTCGAGCCGCGAAAGCTCGAACAGGGTGGCGACGATGTTCGCCTCCCATTTCACGTCGCCGTGCCGGATCGCGCTTTCCAGGCACAGGCTTTCGATGGTGGCCCGCACCTGGGTGATGTCCCTGAGTTCGGCCTCGGTGATCGGCGCGACGCGAAAGCCCTTGCGCGGTTCGGCCTCGACCAGGCCCTCCGAGGTCAGGCGCGACAGGGCCTCGCGCACGGCGCCCAGGCTGAAGCCGAGGTCATGGCAGAGATCGGCGATCACCAGCTTCTGCCCGGGCGGCAGTCGGCAGGCCAGGATCTCGGCCCGGATCCGGTTGAAGGCCTCGGCAGTCAGGCTGCCACTTTCGGGTTTGGTCACGGGGTCTACCTGCGTTCTTTCTGCAATAATACATTAGCGCAACCTTCCACCGGCTTCCACAGATCATGGCGATCGAACCGACAAAAAGTATCTACGTCATGATAATATATTTTTGTTGACGTGACTCACCCCCTGCCCCTACAGTCTGGGCATATCGCAAGGAGACCGGAATGCGCTTCGCATCCTACATGATTGCCGGACGGACCGGCCTGGCCCTGAAGACCGACGGCGGCTGGCTTGGCCTGGCCGACGGTGACGCGGGTTTTCCCGGCACGTTGCAGTCGCTGATCCAGGCGGGCGGCGATGCGCTGGCGCGGGCGGCGGCGACGCTTGCCAGCGCCCCTGCCGTCGATCTGGCGGCCGTGACGCTGCTTCCGCCGCTGTCGAACCCGGAAAAGATCATCTGCATCGGGCTGAACTACACCGATCATTCGGCCGAGAGCGGCTTCAAGCAGCCGGACTATCCCACGGTCTTCGGTCGCTTCAATTCCAGCCTGATCGCCCACGGCGCGCCGATCCTGCGCCCGGCCTTCTCCGAACAGCTTGACTATGAGGGCGAGCTGGCGGCGATCATCGGCAAGACGGCCCGCGACGTGACCGAGGCCGACGCCCTGGACCACGTCATCGGCTATTCGGTGTTCAACGACGGCTCGATCCGCGACTACCAGTTCAAGTCACCGCAATGGACGCCCGGCAAGAACTTCGACGACACCGGCGCCTTCGGCCCCGATTTCGTGACCGCCGACGCACTGCCCCCCGGCTGCGAGGGGCTGCTCTTGCAGACCCGGCTGAACGGACAGGTGGTGCAACAGGCATCGATCTCGGACATGGTGTTCCCGGTGGCGCGGCTGGTGGCGATCCTGTCGCAGTTCATGACGCTGAAGCCGGGCGACGTGATCGTGACCGGCACACCCTCGGGCGTGGGGCTGGCGCGCAAGCCGCCGCTGTGGATGAAGCACGGCGACACGGTCGAAGTGGAGATCGAGCGCGTGGGCCTCTTGTCGAACCCGGTCCGCGACCGCTGAGGAACATGGCCCGGCCCACAGGGGCCGGGTCCCGCCATAGGGGAGGAGGAACCCGCCATGACCGCCATCACCGGCAAGGTCGAGATCGTCAAGCGCCCGGGCGAGCTGGGCATCCATTCGATGGACACCTTCAACATGGTCGTGCCCGACCTGAAAGTGGCGGAAGACTTCTACAAGACCTTCGGCCTGGACGTCCGCGAGGAAGGGAACGGCCTTGCGCTTTACACCTTCGGCAGCGACCAGCGTTGGGCCAGCATCGGCGAAGGCGCTCGCAAGCGACTGAACTTCCTGTCCTTTGCGGTTTTCGAAGAGGATTTCGAACCGATGAAGCGCCGGATCGAGGCAGAGGGCATCCGCCTGCTCGACGCCCCCCGGGGCTTCGATACGAACGGCATCTGGTTCCACGACCACAACGGCGTGCTGATCGAGGTGAAGGTGGCCGGGAAGTCCTCTCCCAACGCCAAGATGCCCTTCGACATGGCGTCGAGCCCCCCCGGAGTGGCAGGCGCGCCGCAGCGGTCGAAGGCGGCGAAGGTGCGGCCCCTGCGGCTGGCGCATGTGCTGATCTTCACCGCCGACGTGCCCCGCGCCATCGCCTTCTACAGCCGCGTCCTGGGGCTGCGGCTGTCGGACCGCTCGGGAGACGGGATCTGCTTCATGCACGGCATCCACGGGTCGGACCACCACCTTGTGGCCTTCGCCAAATCCGCCGCGCCGGGCCTGCACCATTGCAGCTGGGATGTCGGCAGCGTCAACGAGATCGGCAAGGGTGCGATGCAGATGGCCGAAAAGGGCTATCAGAAGGGATGGGGCCTTGGCCGGCATGTGCTGGGGTCGAACTACTTCCATTATGTCCGCGATCCCTGGGACAGCTATTCGGAATATTCGGCAGACATCGACTATATCCCCGCGACCTGCGACTGGGACGCGGGCGACTATCCTCCCGAAGATTCGATCTATCTCTGGGGCCCGGAACTGCCGAAGGACTTCATCGTGAACCACGAGGCGGTCTGAAACCAGCCTTCCCGAAATGACCTTCCCCCTCCCCCGGGCGTTCCCGGGGGGAAGCTGCCTCATGCCCTGATGGAGATGCCCGATGCCCGCCAAGTTCGATTTCGACGTGATCCAGGTCGGCTACGGTCCGGTCAGCAAGGCGTCGGCCCTGTTCCTGGAGCGGTTGGGCTGGAAGGTCGGGGTCTTCGAGCGGTTCGAGGAGGTCTACCCCCTGCCCCGCGCGGTCTGCATCGACCATGAGCTTTACCGCGTCCTGCATGCGGCGGGTCTGGGCGATGTCGCCAACCGGGTCTGCAACGATGCCCCGACCTACCGCTGGTTCAACGCCGAGTGGAAGGAGCTTCTGGCGATCGACTGGGCGGCAGGTTCCGTCTCGGGCGGGTCCGAGGTGAACTTCATCCACCAGCCGAGCTTCGAGTGGGCGATGGACGAACGGATCAAGGCCAGCGACCGCATCGCGCTGCATTTCAACGCCGAGGCCACGGCCATCCGGCAGGATGCGGACAGCGCCACCGTCACGATCCGGGACACGAAGTCCGGGGCCACGCGCGACTATACCGCGCGCTACCTGATCGGGATCGACGGGGCGAACAGCTTTGTCCGCGAAAGCCTGGGCATCGGTCGGACCGACCTGGGGTTCGAGGCCGACTGGCTGGTGATCGACTTCGCCCTGAACGGCGGGCTCACGGCCCGCGACCTCGGCATCCCGGACTGCGGACAATATGCGAACCCGATCCGTCCCACCACCATCGTCCCGGGCGGCACCGAGGCCGACGGCCGCATCCTGCGCCGCTGGGAATTCATGCGCCTGCCACATGAGACCCGCGAGGAGATGGTCCGGGAAGAGAAGGTCTGGGACCTGCTGGACGCCTGGATCAAGCCGGACCAGGGCGAGCTGATCCGCCATGCGATCTATACCTTCCGCAGCCTGGTGGCCGACCGCTTCCAGGAGGGCCGGATCTTCCTGGCCGGGGATGCCGCGCATGTCATGCCGCCCTTCATGGGCCAGGGCATGTGCGCGGGCTTGCGCGACGTCTGGAATCTGTGCTGGAAGCTTGACCTGGTGCTGCGTGGGCGGGCCGGGCCGTCGCTTCTGGAAACCTACACGCCGGAACGCGCCCCGCATGTCACCGATGTCATCCGCATCTCGATGTTCCTCGGCTCGATCATCTGCATGCCCGACCCCGAAGAGGCCCGGAAACGCGACGAGATGTTCCTGGGCGGCAATGCGCCCCGGCCCGCGCCCTTCCCGATCCTGACCGACGGGCTGCTGGAACGCGATGCGCGTGGCGCCGTCGTGGCCCCTGCGGGCGAGCTTTCCTGCGCCGGGACCGTGCGCTTCGCCGGCCGGACCGGCCGCTACGACAGCTTCGTCGCGCCGGGCGGCTTCACGCTGGTGGTCCAGGACGGATTTTCGCTGGCCGAGACGGCACAGCGCCTCTGCGGCGAAGCCGGGGTGCAGATCGTCACCGTCGCCGACCGCCGCACCGCCGCCGATGGCCAGATCGGCGACACGCAGGGCCAGTTCGGCCGCTTCATGATCGACCGCGGCCTGCAGGCCCTGTTGGTCCGCCCGGATTTCTACCTCTTCGGCGCGGCGACGGATGGACCCCGGCTGGACACGATGCTGGCCGATTTCTCGCGCCAGATGCAGGCGCACCGCTGACCCGGGGGCACCGCGGCAATCCAGTTTGCCAAGCACACGAACCCCGGTGATCGTCGGGTGCCAGCCTCGCCCCGTCGGGGGATCGCGGGGCCATGCTTGCCCCCAATATTGGCAGGCAGGTCCCGGTGATGCGCCACCGACCGCCTGGTGGGCCTTCCCCAGCCAGGGAGCAGCCTTGGGATCAATGCTATCGCGAAGGCCGAACCCGGTCTTGCCCGCAACCCGAGGGTCAGGGGTCGTTGCTGGTGTCCGCCCGGCCGCACGCCCGGTCGAGTTGCGTCACGAACGTCGCCAGCTCTTCGGGCGCCATGTGCAGCATGTAGCGGTCCTCGGGGAAGCTGCCGTTTTCGACGTCGGCGCGGAATTCGGTGAAGGCGGCCACCCTCTCGCGCTGAAGCCGATCATACTCGGCGGCGAAGTTGCGGTAGACCTTGGAATGACGCGGAATCTTGCCCTTGTGTTCGCCCAGGATATCCATCGCGAAGAGATACTGTGCATCGCAGCCCGCGCCCGCGCCCATCGACCAGAGGAGGAGGCGTTCCATCCGGCGGCTGATCGCGGTCGCCACCTCTTCCGGGACCACCTCGATCTCCACCGCGAAGGCGCCTGCCGCCTCGTAGGCCTGGCATTCGCGGTAAAGCGCAAGCGCCTGGTCTGCGGTCTTGCCCACGGCCTTGAAGCCGCCCGTCCATGTGGCGCGGCTGGGGACAAGGCCGACATGGCCCACGACCGGGATGTGTTCCGAGGCGAGGTAGCGCACGGTTTCGATCCCCGCCGAGCAATACATCGCATCCGCCCCGGCCAGCAGCAGCTTGCCGCAGAGCCGCAGGTAGTCGTCGCGCGTTCCCGCGCCAAGGTGATCCATGCCGGACATCGAGAAGAGCGTGGGCGCGGCCTTGCGGTAGTCGGGGTGGGTGACAAGCTCGGGCGGGACCGAGACGATGTCGATCCCGGCCTCCTCGGCAGCCGCAGCTTCGTCCAGGGTGAAGATGCGCAGCATGGTCAGTTGCCGCTTGCCTTTCCAGGCGCGAAGGTCGGCGACGGTGGGTCGGGTGCGCGGCATGGTCAATCCTCCAACCCGATCTCGATGATCCCGCCCACGATACGCGTGGGATAGGTGCGCAGCGCGGTGACGCAGGGCGCGCGTCGTGCCGCGCCGGTCTTGTAGTCGAAGCGGCCGTTGTGCTTGGGGCATTCGATCTCGTCGCCCAGCACCAGCCCGCCGCAGAGATGCACCTGTTCATGCGTGCAAAGCCCGTCGGTAGCAAAGACGGTGCCGTCGGGATCGCGGTAGATGGCGTAGGTGCGGCCCGCATGGTCGAAGCGGATCAGGTCCTCGGGGTCGATGTCGTCCAGGTCGCAGGCAGGAACCCAATGCATCGCGGTCACTCCTTCAGCCCGGCGCGGTCGGGGATGGTCTGGTGCAGCTCCTCGCGGTAGGGGCGGGCGGTGGGCGGCAGGGATTTCTTCAGGAAATAGCCTCTTTCGTGCCGCTGGCGCAGGATCGCGGGGACCATCTCGGCGAAGGCCGCGGGGATGGAGGGACAAGGCGCCGGCAGGTCATCCCGGATCAGCGCGTGCAGGCGCGGCAGGGCGTGGTAGGGCACCATCGGGAACATGTGGTGTTCGATGTGGTAGTTCATGTTCCAGTAGATCCAGCGGCTGACCGGGTTCATCAGGCAGGTCCGGCTGTTCAGCCGATGATCCAGCACATCCTCGGCCAGCCCGCCATGCTGGATCATCCCGGTCATGAACATGTGCCAGGTGCCATAGATGCGTGGCCCCCCGATCAGCATGAAGGGCAGGATGGATCGCATGGCGACCGCAGCCGCCAGCGTCAGCGCATAGATCGCCAGATGGACCCGGGCCCAGAAGATCGCCTTCTGCGCCTCGGCTTCGGGGATGTAGTTCCGTTCGTCGGGCGAAAGGTTGCCTGCGGCGTTGCGGACCAGCACCTTCATCCACTGCCAGATGTCCACGACCCCGATGAAGTGCAGCACCGCCAGCAAGATCGAGGTGGGATGCATGAAGGCGATCTCGGCATCGCGCCCGACGATGATCGTGTCGGTGTGATGGCGCGCATGGCTCCAGCGCCAGGAAACCGGGTTGCGCATCACCATGAAGCTGGCGATGTGGTAGACGACGTCGTTCATCCAGGCCGTGCGGAAGGCGGTGCCGTGGCCGCATTCGTGCCAGCGCGAGTCGCAGACCGAGCCGTAGAGGACGCCGTAGACCGCCCAGAAGGGCACGCAGGCCCATGTGCCCCAGAGGGCGATGCCGCCCCAGGCCGACAGGCCCAGGAGCGCGACCCAGATCAGGGTGTCGCGGATTGCCGGGCCGTCGCGGCGCTGCATCAGCTCTTTCATCACCTTGCGCGGCACTTCGGAGTGATACCACTCTGCCGACGCCAGCCCGCGCTCGATGGCCTGGGCCGCCGACGGGCCGGTCAGCGAATAGTCGCGGCGTTCGACGAGGGTGTCGTAGGGCATCGGTCTCTCCGTCACGGCTGCGGGCGCCCGGTCAGCGGGCGGAACTTGCCCGAGGGCACGGGATAGGGATCGTCGGGCTGGACGGCGATGGCGCGGATGCGCGCTTCGGCATTTGCCAGTGCCCCTGCCCCGTCCAGCACGGTGAAGCGGGCGTCGTAGCGGCGCTCCTCGCCTGCGGTCAGCCAGATCATCTCGCCTCGATCCCGCGCGGCCTGGTTGCCGAGGACATGGTGGGTCGAGGGTTCGATGCCCAGGGCATAGGCCCCGGCCTGGAAATGCTGCCATTGGTAGAGGCAGGGCAGCTGGTCCTTGCGCGTCGTCACCTGCAGGCCAAGGCCAAGCCGGTCGTTCAGCAGCGCCACCGGCACCTCTCCCCTGGCATCGGCGGCGGTCTCGTGCTGCCAGACCTGTTCGGCGAACCGGTCCTGCGGGGCGGGGACCACGGCATAGCCCATGCCCTGATCACGGTAACGCGCAGCGTGGGCGGCCCAGACAACGTCGGCGATGGGAGCCAGATAGCGCGCGCCCTCGGCCAGCAGCGGCGCGCCGAGGTTGACGTGGTAGAAGAACATATGCGGCGTCGGGGCGAAGCCCTGGTTCACCACGCGGTCGGTCAGGCGGATTTCGTGACCTCCCAGGTCCGCCTCGATCCGCCGGGTCAGGACGAGGTGTTCGCCGAAGGTGGTGGCCTGCCGGACGGTGCCCTCGGCCCAGAGGATGCAGCGGTCGCCCTCCCAGGTCTCGCCATAGCCGGTCAGCCGGGCCGGGATGTTGGCGATCCGACCGTGCAGCCCGTGCCGCAGCGTTCGGATGCCCGGATAGCCGTAGTGGCTGGCGTCGACCTCGTCGGGGGCAAGGATGTGGTCCAGCCCGCAGGTGACGAGAAAGCCGGTGAAACTGCGCGCCCAGCCGAAGCCGCCTTCGCCTTCGGGTTCATGCAGGGCGGCGGAGCGCAGGCCGGAGGGCCCGTGCCAGCCCAGCGAGGCGCCGCGCCACTCCACCTCGGCAATGTCCATCGCGCGGTCGACCAGCACGGTGAAGCGCAGGCCCGATCCGGTGCGGAACTCCAGCAGCCGGATGCCGCGCTCGGGGCCGTCGGCCAGTTCCATCAACCGCACGCCGCCATAGGC
The DNA here is from genome assembly GCF_041911175.1 of Tabrizicola sp. Classification (GTDB taxonomy): domain Bacteria; phylum Pseudomonadota; class Alphaproteobacteria; order Rhodobacterales; family Rhodobacteraceae; genus Tabrizicola. The sequence goes on along the minus strand of NZ_JAYRPN010000005.1, from coordinate 52,009 downwards.
CGCAAGCTGGCCCGACCGCCTGCGTATGTCGTCCCGCGTCAGGGTTTCGCCGAACAGCTCCACCATCGCCTCAGCCCTTTTCGCCCGGCGGCGTGGCGGCGACCGGCATCGAGCGCATCCGGGCCACCGTCTCGGGCTCGGCCCGGCGGCAGGCGACGGGCGGCAGGCCGCGGGCGATCAGGTCCATGTCCTCAAGGACGCGCGTCCCGATCTCGCGCAGCGCAAAGGTCAGCGCCCCGGCCCGGTGCGGCGAGAAGAGCATGTTCGGCACGACGCGGATCGGGTCGCCTTGCGGCACGGGTTCCACCGGGAAGACGTCGCTCGCCACCCGGATACGCCCCAAGGCGGCCGCTTCGGTCAGCGCGCCGAAATCCGCCGCCGCCGCCCGCGACATCAGCAGCAGCATCGCGCCCGGCTGCATCAGGCCAAGAGCGCGGGCGTCAATCATCCCGGCGTTGTCGGTGGTGATCGTGGCCATGACGAAGACGAAACGGTTGTCGGACATGAGTTGATCGAAGCCCACCGGCTCGACCCCGAGGCGCTTCAGATGGCCGGGGGGCAGCCAGGGATCGAACACCTGCACCCGGCAGCCGAAGGGTTGAAGCAGGCGATGAAGCGACCGGCCCAGATCGCCGAAACCGATGATCCCGACCGTCGACCCGGCCAGAAGTTCGGACTGCTTGTTGCCCTCGAACAGCCACTTCTCCCGGCCATGAAGGAAGGCCGCGTGTTCGCCGTGGATGTTGCGCGCCAGCGACAGGGCCATGCCAAGCGCCATCTCTGCCACCGGGGCAGCGAAGACCGCGCCGGGGGCCAGGACATGGATGCCGCGCCGGAAGCATTCGGCATAGTCCACGTTCGGCAGGAAGTTCGTCTCGACGTTGAAGATGGCGCGCAGGCGCGGTGCCGATGCAAGCCGTTCCGGCCCCATCGGCTGTTGCGAAATCAGGATGTCGGTCTGGGGCAGGTGCCGGGCGTAGAAAGCGGCGCGGTCTTCGCCCTGCCATTCGGTGAGGTCATAGCGCGACCGCAGCTCGGCCAGCGCCTCGGGCGAAAATATCTCGTCCGTCGCTCGCGGGTCGGGGTCGTAGAGCACGCGCATGGGGCTTCCTTTCGGCTTACGGGCCTGACGGGGGTCAGTGTCGGGAAGGTTCCGCGTCAGACGTGGATATGGTCGCCGGTGATCACGTCCTCGACGTCCTGGATCGACGAGGTCTTCGGGCTGAGGTCGTCGGCCACCACGGTCCCCCGCCGCATCACCACCATCCGGTCGACCACCTGGAAGACGTGGTGGATGTTGTGGGCGATGAAGATGCAGGAATGCCCGGTGTCTCGCGCCTCGCGGACGAAGCGCAGCACGCCCTGCGTCTCGGCCACGCCCAGGTTGTTGGTGGGTTCGTCCAGGATGATCAGGTCGCTGTCGAAATACATCGCGCGGGCGATGGCCACCGCCTGCCGCTCCCCCCCCGAAAGCGACCCGATGGGCGTGGTCGGCGGGATGTTCTTCGAGATGCCGACCCGTTTCAGAAGATCGGCGGCGACCTCGTTCATCCGGTTCAGGTCCAGCCGTCCCAGGGCTCCGGTGGTAAGCTCGCGCCCCAGGAACAGGTTCCGCGCGATGGAAAGCTGGGGCACCAGCGCCGAATCCTGGTAGATCGTCTCGATCCCCGCCGCGATGGCATCGTTGGTCGAGGTCATCGTGACCGGCTTGCCCTTGATGCGGATTTCGCCCGAGGTGTAGGGCACCGCACCCGACAGGACCTTGATCAGGGTGGATTTTCCGGCGCCGTTGTCGCCCAGCAGGCCGACGATCTCGCCCTTGCGGATCGTCAGGTTCACGTCGCGCAGCGCATGGACACGGCCATAGGATTTCTCGATGTGCCGCATTTCGACGAGGGGAGTATCGGTCATGGTCAGGTCCCCGCGTTGTGCCGGCGTTCCAGCGCGGCGTGCAGCGCCATCATCCCCAGGATGATCGCCCCGATGAAGATGTTGTAGGCCAGCCCCGGCACCCCGATCAGCACGATGCCGTTGCGCATCAGCCGCAGGATCAGCACGCCCAGCACCGTGCCGATGATCGTGCCGCGCCCGCCGGACAGGACGGTACCGCCGATCACCACCATCGCGATGACCTCCAGCTCATAGCCGGTGCCCGAATTCGGGTTTGCCGCCGACACCCGGATCGAGGAGATGATCCCGGCGAAGGCCGCCATTGCCGATGACAGCATGAACAGGATCACCTTGACGCGCTGGATCGGCACGCCGCGATTGCGCGCGGCGCCGGGGTTGCCGCCGGTGGCCTGGATCCAGTTGCCGAAGCGGGTGCCGGTCAGCAGATAGTGGAAGATCGCGGCCAGGAGGACAAACCAGATCAGGCTCATGTAGATCCGCAACCCGCCGACATAGAAATCACCGACCAGAAGCTCGGCCAGCCAGTGGTTGCCCGCATCCCAGGTGCGCTGCGGAAAGCCCGAGGTCAGCCAGAGCGCCGCGCCGCGCACGACGAGCAGCATGCCCAGCGTGACGAGGAAGGACGGGATGCCCAGTCGGGTGACGAAAAGGCCGGAGAAGAGCCCGATCGCCAGGGCGATCAGCATCGCGACGATGAAGGCCGCGGGCAAGGGCATGATCCCGGCGTTGAAGAAGGCCCACATCATCACCGGCGCGAAGCCGAAGACCGAACCGACCGACAGGTCGAACTCTCCCGCCGTCATCAGAAGCGTCATGGCCAGCGCGATCAGGCCAAGCTCGACGGTGAAGGTCAGCGCATTGCCAACGTTGTTCAGCGACAGGAAGGTCGGGTTGATCGCGGTGAAGACGACGAGCATCGTGACCAAAAGCACCAGCGGCCCGAATTCCGGCTTGGCGATCAGGCGTTTCAGGGCCCCCGGTTCCGGGGGATGCGCCGCAGCGGGCGTGGAAGGGCTGGTCATTCTGGGGTCCTGTGGAAGGGGGCGCGGAGGCCGCCCGCAGCTCTGCGGACGGCCTTTGGTCAGGCCATGCGACTGCGCCTCAGTTGCCGCCCATGATCTTCGAATAGACCGGCGCGGTGTCCTTGCCGTACAGCGCGCCGGTGATGATGTCGAAGCCGAGCGGGATGCCGTCCTTCTCCATCATCAGCGCGGAGAGGCAAAGATAGGACGTCGCCTGCGGATCCTGCCACATCGCGGCGTTGACATAGCCGTCCATCACCTCTTGCGTGGTGTCGAGCGAGTTGCCCCAGCCGACGACCGGGATCTCGCCGGGTTTCACCCCGGCCTGGTCCCAGACCCGCTTGACCGAGCCGGTGACCATGTCGCCAAGGCCGATCATCGCCTTGATCTTGTCGCGGTTGGCGGTGACGTAGTCGGTCATCCGGGTGATCACCTCGGCCTGGTCGAGCGTCGCATCGGTGACTTCCCAGGTGATGCCCAGGGGCTCGAACACTTCCTTGATCCCGGCCTCTTCCTCCACCCCATAGGACGCGCCGGGGACTTCGACCGGCATCCAGACGAAATCGCCCGACTTCACCAGCCCGTTGTCGACCAGATGCTGCGCCCAGGCCTTGCCGACCGCGTGCAGGTCGCCGCCGACATAGGCGTTCCAGTTCGGCGCGGAATCCGAGGTGTTGAAGTTGATGATCGGAATGCCCGCAGCCCGCGCTTCGGCCACCACATCGACCATCGAACCCGGGTCCGGGCTGGTCGAGCAGATGCCGTCGGCGCCCGCCGCAATGGCCGCGCGCACGGCTTCCTGTTGGCTGGGCACGTCGCCGGAGTGGAACGAGGTGTTGACCGTGTTGCCGGTCGTCTTGGCAAAGGCCTCGGCACCTTGCAGGAAATAGGTCCAGACCGGGTCGGCCGGGCCGCCGTGCGAGACCCAGTAGAAGGTCTTGCCGTCGGCGGCGGCCAGACCGGCGGTCAAGGCAAGTGCTGCGGTGGCACCAAGCAACGTCTTGATCATCTGGGGTTTCCTCCTTGTAACCCTGGGGTCTCATGACCCGATTTCCGGCCAGGCCGGTCGTTCCCTTGGCGGCGCAGTTCCCCGCCCCGCACCAGGCGGGTGCAGGTTCCATCGCCGTTGCACGATGTGCTGGACGGGCATCCACGTCGCGGTCTTGTCGTCGGTCTTGTCCGGCAATCGGGTTGCATCCCTTGTGATGCAGCCGTTCACCGGTCGCGCCCGCCTTTTCGGGCCGTCCGGACTGGGTCAGCTTGGGCGATGCGACAGATTGCCACAACCGCGTTTTACATCAGATTCAATCAGCGCCGCCGTGACAGCCCACGCATCGGGCGGTAGGCTTCCCGATCATGGGCCGGGCCACCATCACTGACATCGCCAGACGCGCCGGGGTTTCGACCGCGACCGTGGACCGCGTGCTGAACGACCGCGCCGGCGTTGCCGCCGCCAACCGGCACCGGGTGATGCAGGCGGCGCGCGACCTTGGCTACCTTCCGGTCGAGGGCATGGTCACCCTGCCCTCGCGTCCCGTGCATCTCGAATTCTTCATCCCGATGGTGCAGAACGGCTTCATGGGCGAGCTGGTCAATGGCATCCGACGCTTTGCGGCGACGGTCCCGCTGGTCGCCTCGTGCAACATTCGGGCGCTGGACGGGTTCGGGCCAGAATCGCTGTTGCCCGCGCTGGAAACGGTTGCCCTGCGCACCAGCGGCATCGGTCTCGTGGCCGCCGACCATCCCAGATCGCGCGAAGCGATCCGCCGCGTCTGCGAGGCCGGGGTGCGGGTCGTCACGATCGCCTCGGATGTCCCCGACTCCGGCCGCTCGGCCTATGTCGGGGTCGACAATACAGTCGCAGGGCGTACGGCGGCGCTGCTGATGGGGCGCATGGCTAGCGGCGCCGGAGGTGCGGTCGGTCTTTTCATGGGGTCGCGCGCCTATGATGGCCACCAGGGCCGCGAGGCCGGGTTTCGCGCCGTCCTGGAGCGCGATTTTCCCGCGTTGTCCTTGTTGCCGCCCATCGAGACGGGCGAGCGCTGCGATCGTACCCGCGTGGCGATGACCCAGCTTCTGCGCGGCACCCCGGACCTTGCGGGAGTCTATTGCATTGGCGCGGGGCGCACGGGGATCGTCGCCGCACTGGAGGAGATCCGGCCGCTGCGCCGCCCGATTGTCATCATGCACGACATCACCGACCGCACCCACGCCTGGCTGGCCGACGGAGTGATCGACGTGGTCATCGACCAGAATGTGCAGCTTGTGGGAGAACAGACGGTCATCCGGCTTCTGGGAGCGATCGCCACCACGGCCCCTCACCTTCTGCTGAAGAACATCGAGCCAAGGATCATTCTTCGCGAAAACATCCCGCAACGCTGATTGGCCGCAGGACCTCCTCTGGTTTCATCGACCATCCCGCGTCGGGACCAGGACGCCTGGCAGCCATCGGGGCATTTCTGCACGACGGATGTCGATGTTGTTCACCGCTGCCGTCGCGTTCCGGCCGCGATGCCGGAACCTGTCCCAGCCCATGCAAAGGCCGAAGATCCCTCAAAGGATCGGTGAAGCCCCGGCTTTCGCGCCTAGTTCACCAGCCGCAAGCGCACCGGTCGGGTTTCCTCTGCGGCGGCGACTTTGCGTCTCAGGTCATGAACACGCCTTTCGTGTTCCTGGAACGCGACTTCGGAGCTCAGACCCGCGCGCACCGAGGCGATGGATCGCAGAAAATCCTCGTAGATCTGGGTTTTCAGCATGTCGATTTCTTGGAGCGATGTTTGCATCTTGGACAAACCTTCGGAGACCTTGCTCCATTGCTTTGTCGTCAAAGATGGCAAAATCGGGGCGAAGGAGACGCCGCCAACGACCCTGAAAGGGGCTCCGGGCTCGCCGATCTGGTAGCCTTCCCGCGCCTGCGGACGTCATGATGGCAAGTTCCGGCTAAAAGTCAGGTCATGGCTGCGACCGTTGAACGGATGCGAGGCTTCGATCACTGCCTGCCTGCCTTTTCGCAATGACGGTGCATGAATGGCGGTCAGGCGGGATCAGCTCTGCGGAAACGCTGTCAAGCAACCACCTGCATATTAACACTTTTCCATGCGCATCGACACAGAATGCCGCCGCGCCGCCACCAAACCCAAAGACGGAGTTCTGAGCCGCGGAAGGGGAATAACGCGGTCAGAACCCGCCTGGGCCGTCAGAAAGGATCTTGGATAACTCGCTCGTCGTACAGCAAGTGTTACTCAACTAATGCACGATTAGCAACGCTTATGTCTCTCGTATCGAGAAACGATCTGTTCGCGCATTGGCATAAGTGACAATTCCCGCCCTCGCCCCATACGGGTGCGCCAGCGGGCAATTGTTTCCATTTCAGCTTCTCGCCTGACCTATGCGCGGCAAGGGGCGCCGATCTGTTTCCCTGTCGACCGCGAGAGTCGCATATCCGACCGACGCCTGTCGATGCGGCATAGCGCCCCGGAGCACCTAGTAGGATGCATCAAGCGGCTGTTCGGTCCGGCGATCGACTGCCCGCACCGCAGAGGGCAATCTGCGGTAGCCCGGATCGCGGCTCAGCTCCTCATGCGCCCGATGCAGGTGCCGGGCCGGGATCTGCGGGAACAGATGGTGGACCAGGTGATACGAGTCATTGCGCGGAAAGAAGAGCAGGCGCACCAGAGTTGGCGCCAGCACATTGCGCGAGGCTTCCATCTCGTCCTTGGCGCCGACCAGCCCGGCATGATCCAGGCAGTCGGTCCAGAAATTCAGCGTCGGATAGATGTAGAACAATGGCAGGATGACGAAGCCAAGCGCCGCCAACGGGTCAAGCAGCAGGAAGATCGCCATCGCGGCAAGAAGCAGAAGCTTGAGCCCCTGGAAAACGCGGCCATCCTCGGCCGAGAGGTTGATGCCGGTGTAAAGCGGCAAGTGGCGCCCGGTCAGCGGCACGATGACATGGCGCAGGATCGTCCGCCGGTTGATCGGATCATGCAGACCGAACTTCTCGATCAGGCCGAATTCCGCATCATGTTCGTAGTCGCCGTTGTGGGCATGGTGCGAGAGATGGTCGTCCCGATACTTGCGGAAGGATTTCATCAGGATCGCGCAGCAAACCCGGCCGATCATCACATTGTCCGACCGATCGTCGGCGAAGGTCGCATGGCTGCATTCATGAACGATGTTGTTGATACCCCGCAGCCGGGTCCCGATGAAGGCCGCCGTTGCCAGCATCGCCGCCACCGTCCAGACCGAGAGCGGAAGCGCAAGCAGCCGGATACCCAGCAGGATCGCCGCAAGGATGAGGCCGATGTAGGCGGCAACGATCGACCAGGCGACCATCCGGCGATAGCGTTTCAGACCAAGGAACTGGCGAACATAGGTTCGTCTCAAGACCTGCCCAGACATGCGCCCTCCCGAATGCTGCCCCAACTCTAGCCAGTTTGTTAAACAAACCAAACACTTTCGCCTGATTGTTTATCCGTCTGCCGCGGCACATCAGCGCAACTAATGCATGAACAGCGGCCACCCATGTCTTCCTGAGGTATCCGCGTTATGCTAAATTCAGGTGCATAAGCGTTTCTTATGCTGAGGGGCGATCATGTCACGCTTTGACTATGATTCACTGACGATCCTCGCCGCCGTCATCCGCGAAGGAAGCTTCGAAGCGGCGGCCAAGTCGATGAAGGTGACCCAGTCGGCGGTCAGTCAGCGAATCAAGCAGTTGGAGGAAAAGGTCGGCGTGGTGCTCGTCGCGCGGGGTCGGCCATGCGTCCCGACCGAGGCCGGACTGCAATTCTTCCGTCACTTCGAACAGGTCGGCCTTCTGCAGCAGGAACTGGCCGAGCGGATGCGCGCGCTTGTCGGCGGAGAGGAAACCGTCGCCGCCACCATCCGCATCGGGGTGAACAACGACAGTCTCGCAACCTGGTTTCCGAAGCTGATCAAGGTGGCGACCAAGGAACTTGGCATCCGCTTCGACATTCTCCCCGATGATCAGGAACACACCGAGTCCAGCCTCCGGAACGGCGATGCCCTTGCCGTCATCACCACGCTGGAAACCCCGGTCCAGGGCTGCAGGATCATCTCGCTGGGGTCGATGGAATACCTGGCGGTCGCCTCGCCCGAACTCTACCAGCATCACTTCGCAACCGGCGTCTCGCTTGAGACGCTGCGAAACTCAGTCTGCGTGGCCTTCAATCGCAAGGACACGATCCAGGACCAGTGGATGGCGCTTTGCTTCGGGGCAACGGTTCCGCTCTCCACCCACTACGTTCCTTCGTATGAGGGATACCTTTCCTGCTGCCTGAACGGCGCCGGTTGGGGCCTGGTGCCCAGCATTGCCGGCAATTCCTACATCAAGCGCGGCGAACTGGTAGAGTTGAGCCCGGGCAGGAAGGTCAGCGTCGCGCTGCATTGGCAGGCCGGAATGCAGTCGAGCGAAATCCTCAGCCGACTCGGCAACCTGGTCCTTGAGGTCGCACGCGAGCACCTCACCCCGGACCGCTTCCGCCCGGATTGACCTGGCCCTCGCCCCGGACCATCGCGCCCGGGATGCCCTGTCGAAGGCCGGGCAGGGTGAACACGGCATCGCGGTGTCACCCCATCGCGGACGCATTCAGGCCACATTGATCCTGAAGAACGGAACCGGCGGGGGCAATCCACCGCCGGGAGCGTGGCTGTGAGGAGAGACCCCGCATGAGTTCCGCAAGGCCAAACCGAGACAGCCGCACGCGACCGCAGGGTGTCGATCCGGCACCCTTGCGTTCGGCCCTGCGCGCCACGCTGGATGGAACCGGCGGCCCGGCACACCCGCCACTCGGCATCGAGGCCCGGCAGCGGCTGGTACTGAGCATTCTGGTCGAGGAGTTTGGCGGCGAAGCGACAGCCGCCGCGCTCACCCGGCACCTGTCGCGCCAGCTTGGCTGGATGCCATCTGCGCCCGGAGCCAAGTTGATCGAGGTGCTGCAAACCCTTCACCGTCTTGGCGCGCTGAGCCTGGAAATCAACGGCGACGATTTCATCGTCCGGCTCTTGCTTGACGAGCCTGGATACGACGCGTGATGCCGCAGGTACGGCCTGTCGGGCCTGTGCCCTGCCACAAGGAAACCCCTGTGAGAACGCGCGGGCCCGACGTGTAGGCCCGCCAGCTCGCAGGTTGGTCCGCAGGACGGCACCTGGTCGTTTCCGCCCTTCGGCACATAGGCGACCAATCTGGCGCGGTCAGGCCGTCTCCGAAGGGCGGATAGTCCCTGCAAACCCCTTTGGCACTTAAAGAAAAGGCCCCGCGAGGGACCCGATTTCCGGAGTGCTGTATGCAAATGGCGGACAGTGAGGGATTCGAACCCTCGAGACGGTTCCCCGCCTACACACTTTCCAGGCGTGCGCCTTCGACCACTCGGCCAACTGTCCGTCGGGCGCTGATACCCCGGCTTTGCGGGACTGTTCAAGAGGATATCTGGCCGATATCCGCCCCCTGCCGCGATTTCCCGCCCCTCAGGCCAGCGTGATCGTCACCCGGCGGTTCTGGCGGCCCTTGTTCTCGATCTTGCCGATCTCGACCCGGCCGATCTCGCCCGTCCGGCGGACATGGGTGCCGCCGCAGGGTTGCAGGTCGACCAGGGTTTCGCCGTCCATGATCCGCACCAGCCGCACCCTGCCCTGCCCCATCGGCGGGCGCACGGACATGGTCTTGACCAGACCGGGATTGGCCAGCAGCTCCTCATCGGTGATCCAGTCGTCGCTCACCGCCAGGTCGCGGGCGATCAGGCTGTTCAAGGCCTCGTCCAGCGCCGCGACGTCTCCCGGCGGGTCCGGCATGTCGAAGTCGAGCCGCCCCTTGTCCGCGCCGATCTGCCCCCCCGTCACCGGCAGCGGAATCACCACCGACAACAGGTGCAGCGCGGTGTGGACACGCATGTGGCGATGACGGCGGCTCCAGTCGATCAGTTGGCGGGCCGGTGCGCCGACGGGGGGCATCGGCATCGGCTCGGCCGGGATCAGGGCAATGCCCGCCGCCACCTTCACCGCCGTCGCGATGGGCATCCGGGTGCCGCCCCAGTCGAGCAGGCCGCTGTCGCCGGGCTGGCCTCCGCCGGTCGCGTAGAAGACCGAGCGGTCGACCAGGATCCCGCCCTCGGGCGTGTGGCCGGTGACCCGGCATTCAGCGGCGGTCTGGTAGGCGTCGTCACGGAACAGAAGCTCGGTCACCGTTCGGCCCCTTTCACATCGGTTGCCGCCGGACGCGACGCCTTGCGCCGCGTGGCAGAGGGGCGGTCGCGGTCGACCAGATCGGCCAGCGCCAACACGGTCTCCGCCGTCTTGACCGGGTCGGACGGCGCCGCGGGCGGGACGATGTGAATGCCCTCTTCGGCCAGCCGTTGCAGGATGCGGTGGTTCATGTCGCTGCGCACCTGCAGGCCGAAGTTCACGTCGCGCAGGATCACCCGGACCTCGAAGTTCAGTTGCGTCGCCGTATAGCCCATGAAGGCCACGACCGGCGGCGGGTTCAGGATCGCCATCGGCTGTTCCTCGGCGATGGCACGCAGGATCTTCTCGACCTGGCGGGTATCGCTGCCAAGCGCCACCGACACCGGCACGATGATCCGGCCCGACAGGTTGAACCGGGTCCAGTTCGTCACCCGCCCGGTGATCAGGTCGGCGTTCGGCACGATCACGTCGTTGCGGTCGAAGGTCTCGATCCGGGTCGAGCGCACCGAGATCGCCCGCACCTTGCCCTGCACGCCCGCGACCTCGATCCAGTCGCCCTCGCTGACGGGGCGTTCAACCAGGAGGATGATGCCCGAGATGAAGTTGGACACGATCTGCTGCAGGCCGAAACCGATGCCGACCGACAAGGCACCGGCAACGATGGCAAGGCCGGAGAGGTCGATCCCGGCGGCGTTGATGGCGATCAGCGCGGCGAGGAAGATGCCGACATAACCCACCCCGGCGATAAGCGCCGTCTGGCCGCCCTGGTCCATCTTCGTCTTCGGCAGGATCGTGCTGCGCAAGGCGCCCTGGAAGAGCCGCGTCAGCATGTAGCCGATGATGAAGAGGATGGCGAAGATCATGAAATTGCTGGGCGAGACTTTCGTGCTGCCCAGCTGGAAGCCTTCGGTGAAGCGGTTCCAGAGTTCGGTCAGGTCGGAGAAGCGCGCGCCCCAGATCAACGCCAGCACCGGCAAGGATGCGATGGCCAGGACGAAGCCGGCCAGGACCGGAACCAGCGCGTCGCGCGCGGCTTCCTCCTTCTTGGCAAGCAGCGACCAGGCGTCGCCGATCAGCCGCTGCAGGATGAACAGGAACGCGACCAGCGCAAAGGACATCATCGCCGGATAGATCACCGCCTCGGCAGCCTGCACATAGCCGAAGGCGGCCAGCACGGGGCCAAGGATACCCAGAACCGTCAGCCCGCGGGCCAGAAGCTGGATCAGCCGCAGCGCGTAACTTGCCGTCTTGTTGTCGGTCTCGCGCGTCTTGCGCAGGGTGCGCCCCAGCCGGATCAGGACCAGCCCGCCGGTCAAGAGGATCGGGAAGGACATGACCGAGGTCGTCGCATCCGAATAGGCCTGCGCATCCATTGCCGCGCTGCGCAGGATGTTGGCCGAGATCACCAGCCCCATCATCACCGACAGGAACCGCCCCTCGGCCCGGCGTTCGGGCGGCAACGGCAGCATGGCATCGTCGCCTTGCAGTCGCGGAAAGGCACGCGCGCCAAGCCAGGCCAGGGAAAAGACGATGAAGCCCGCGAACGGCAGGGCGACGGCGATCAAGGTGCTGATTTCCCCAAGCATGCCGCTGGCCAACAGCGCCCAGGACAGCAGGACCACCCCGATCGTCGGCAGGATGATCCCGCCCAGCGAGGCGATCAGCGCCCAGAAGTTGCGCCCCCTGACCGTCGCCCCCTGCTGCAACCGTTCGGCAAAGCGCTCGATCCAGCGCCGGACATAGACCACCAGCGCCACCGCGACGATGACGAGGACGATGATCAGCGGCAGGTTGTCGAAAAGCTCGCCCCGGGACTTCGGGTTGTTCCAGGCTTCCGAGATTTCGTCCCACAGCCGCTGCACCGTGTCGGCAAAGCCGATCGCGGCCTCGGGCCAGTTGCCGGGGTTCAGCGGCGAGGGCCAGAGCTGGAGAAGCTGGTCCGCCTGGCGTTCGCGCAGGGTCCGGTCGATCTCGTCGATCAACCCGTCCGCCCGGCGATAGGCCTCCTCGGCCGCGATTCCGGGGGCCTGGGCCTTGACCAGCTGGCTGGCAAGTTCCTGCCTGCGGGCGGAAATCTCGTCGGCCTCGGTCGCCCCGTCCGCCGGTGCAGGCCCGAGTGCGTCAATCTGCTGCCGCAGCGTCGCGATCCGCGCCGAATTCGCGCTTTGAGCACTCTGCAGCGCCGCCCGCCACTTCGCCAGTTGCCCCCGGATTTCCTCCATCCGGTCGGTCGTGGTGTTGCGGTTCTCGATCTCGGCTTCGGCCCGCTCGGCCATCCGCTCCCAGAGCGCATAGTCGAGCGCCGCCCCGTCCGTTGCCGGTTCGACGGTGGTCGGCGCGTTTTCCCCCGCCTGGTCCTGCGCCAGCACCGGCGCTGCCACCAGCGCCAGCACCAGGGAAAGCCAGAGGAAAAGCCGCCTCATGCGTCTTCGTAGACCGTGGGGATCGCCCGGCCCGCCCGGTCCAGCCAGTCCGGCACCGGCAGGCCCTTCTCGCGCAGGAAGGTCGGGTTGTAGATCTTGGACTGGTAGCGGCTGCCGTAGTCGCAAAGCACCGTGACGATGGTCTTGCCCGGCCCCATCTCGCGCGCCATGCGGATCGCGCCCGCGATGTTGATCCCGGTCGAGCCGCCCATGCAGAGCCCCTCATCGGTCAGGAGGTCGAAGATGATCGGCAGCGCCTCGGCATCGGGGATGCGATAGCTGAAATCCGGGGTGAAGCCTTCCAGGTTCGCGGTGATCCGCCCCTGCCCGATGCCTTCGGTGATCGAGGTGCCCGGGCTTTCCAGCTTGCCCGAGGTGTAGAAGCTGTGCAGCGCAGCACCCTCCGGGTCGGCCAGCCCGATCTTCACGCCCTTCGGCTGCAGCGCCATGCCGACCCCGGCCAGCGTGCCGCCCGACCCCACCGCGCAGATGAATCCGTCGACCTTGCCGCCGGTTTCCTCCCAGATCTCCGGCCCGGTCGTCTCGATATGCGACTGGCGGTTGGCCGTGTTGTCGAACTGGTTGGCCCAGATCGCGCCGTTCGGTTCCGTCTTCGCCAGCGCCTCGGCCAGGCGGCCCGAATAGCGCACATAGTTGTTCGGGTTGCGGTAGGGCGCCGCCGGGACCTGCACCAGCTCGGCCCCCGCCAGCCGCAGCATGTCCTTCTTCTCCTGGCTCTGGGTTTCCGGGATCACGATCACCGTGCGGAACCCCATGCTGGCCCCCACCAGCGCGAGGCCAATCCCGGTGTTGCCCGCCGTGCCTTCCACGATGGTCCCGCCCGGCTTCAGCTGCCCCTTCGCGATGGCATCCTTGATGATGTACAGCGCCGCCCGGTCCTTGACCGACTGGCCGGGGTTCATGAACTCGGCCTTGCCGAGGATGGTGCAGCCGGTCATTTCCGAAGCTTTCTTCAGCTTCAGCAGCGGCGTGTTCCCGATCGTGTCGGCCAGATCCTGATGAATGCGCATGGGGGCGGTCCTTCCTTGGTCCCGAGAAGGTGTATGTGCGTCGCCCGGCAAACTCAAGCCGGGAGGGACGCGCCCCGACCATGCCCGCCTAGTAGAGCCCCAGCCCCCGCATGATCGGCGGCCAGTCCTTGATCCGCTTGCGCGCCTTGTCGGGTGCCCGCCCGGCGATCTCGTGGATCATCACGTTCATCAGCGTGGTCATCGGCCCGGTGCTTTCCAGGAAGGCGTCGACCTTGGTCGCGACGTGGAAGACGAAGGGCGTCTCGGCGCTGGCCCAGGTGTTCAGCTCGTCCGTCACCACCACGACCTGCATCCCCAGCCCCCGCGCCGCCTGCACGATGGGCAGCGCCTCACGCGCATAGGGGGCCATGTCGATCAGGACCAGGCAGCGCTTCTCCTCGGCCCGGCGGAACGAGGGGATCCATTCCACCAGCCCGCCGTCATGCGGCGACAGGAACCGGATCGAGCCGCGCACGATGGCCAGGCGGCGGGCGAAATCCTCGGCGATGCCGCGGATGGTCTGGAAGCCGGTGACGAAAACCTCGTCCGCCGCGGCGATGGCGTCGATGGCCTGCGGCCAGGCAGGCTTCTCCACCTCATGCGCCAAGGCCAGCACCGCATCGGCGTCGCGCTTCAGGATCGCGCCGATCTCGCCATCGAGCAGGCGGAAATAACGGTCCGAGGGCGAGACATGGGCATGGACCAGCGCCGCCTGCAGATCTTCCTTCAGCCCCTGCAAGCCCTTGTAGCCCGCCCGTTTCAGGAACCGGCTGACGGTGATCTCGCTGACCCCGGTCTTCGCGGCGATCGAGGCCCCGGTTTCCAGCCCCAGCGTCGCCTCGTTCAGGATCAGCCACTGGGCGATCACGGCCTCGGACCGGGTCAGGCCGGTGATGGCGCGCAACCGGGCAGCAAGGGGGGAGTCTTCGGGGGGCAGGTCGTTCATGACAGCATTTACATCAAAGATAACGAATGATAGCGTTCTGTCATAATCTATAACATGCCCGAGTCGCCGTCGCCAAGCCTTTCCGTTCCGGCGCGCAGAGACCCGAAGGCACCAACCGGGAGAAGATCATGAAGGCTTTTGGATTGGCCGCAGCCGTTGTCGCCGCCGCCGGGATGGCGCAGGCGGAAGGCACGCTCGCGCTTTACAATTGGGGCGACTACATCAACCCCGAGGTGCTGACCCGCTTTACCGCGGAAACCGGCATCGCGGTGACGCTGGACACCTATTCCTCGAACGAGGAGATGCTGGCCAAGATCCAGGCCGGGGCGACGGGCTATGACATCGTCTTCCCCTCGGTCCACATGAACGACATCATGATCAAGCTGGGCCTGCTGGAAAAGACCGGCATCAACACTGCGCCCGACTTCAAGAACATCGACCCGGCCTTCCTGCGCGCGAAGGAGGATCCGAACAGCGAATACTGCCTGCCCTATGCCTGGGGCACCGTGGGCATCTTCTACAACGAGGACATCACCGGCCCGATCACCGGCTGGGCGGATTTCTTCGCCATCCCGGAAAAGACCGGGGCGAAGATCACGCTTCTGGACGACATGCGCGAGGTGCTGGCCATCGGCCACATCATGAACGGCACCTCGGTCAATTCGACCGACCCGGCGGAAGTGCAGGCGGCGGCCGACTATATCCTTGCGCACAAGGCAGCGGTTTCCGCCTTCACCTACGAAGTGCCGCCGATGCTGACCTCGGGCGACATCGCGGCGGGGCATTTCTTCGTCGGCGGCAACGTCTTCTTCACCGAAATGCCGAACATCAAGTACATCATCCCGGCGGAAGGCGGCACGATGTACCAGGAGAACATCTGCGTCCTCGCCTCGGCGCCGAACAAGGAGAACGCGAAGAAGTTCATGGAGTTCTATCTGAAGCCCGAGATCGCTGCGCTGAACGTCAGCCAACAATTCAACGGCACGCCGAACACGCCCGCAAACGAGCTGACGCCCGACTTCATCAAGTCGAACCCGAACATCAACGTCGGCCCCGAGACGATGACCCGGCTGCAGATCTTCCAGGACATCGGCGCGGCGCTGAAGCTTTACGACCGGGCCTGGAACACGATCCGCACGGCGCAGTGACCGATGGCCCTTCTGGAGATCAAGGCGGCGCTGCGCGAGTTCGTCACGCCCGAAGGCGGACGGCTCGCCGCGCTGGACGGGGTTGACCTGGCGGTCGACGCGAACGAGTTCGTCACGCTGCTGGGGCCCTCGGGCTGCGGCAAGACCACGCTTCTGCGCGCCATCTCGGGCTTCGAGATGCTGGACAGCGGCACCATGCGGCTGGGGGGCGCGGACCTGACCGCCCTGCCCCCCTTCCGCCGCCCGGTGAACACGGTGTTCCAGAGCTACGCGCTTTTCGGCCACATGACCGTGGCGCGGAACGTGGGCTATGCGCTGGAGGTGGCGGGGGTGCCGCGGCCTGAGCGCGAGGGACAGGTGGCCGAAGCGCTGGACAAGGTCGGCCTTGCGGGCCTTGGCGCGCGCAGGCCGGGGCAGTTGTCGGGCGGCCAGCGGCAGCGGGTGGCGCTGGCCCGCGCGATCATCGCCAAGCCCCGGCTTTTGCTCTTGGACGAACCGCTCTCGGCGCTGGACCGCAACCTGCGCCAGCAGATGCAGCTGGAGCTGAAGGCGCTGCAGAACAACCTTGGCATCGCCTTCATCTTCGTGACCCACGACCAGGAAGAGGCGCTGACCATGTCCGACCGCATCGTGGTGATGCGGTCGGGCAGGATCGAGCAGATCGGCACCCCGCGCGACATCTACCGCCATCCGCGGAACCGTTTCGTGGCCGAATTCATCGGCGAGACCAACCTCTTCCCGGTCACGGTGGACCGGGTCGAGGGCGCGCTGGCGCTGGCGCGGACCGGCGAGGGGGTGGAGGTACATCTCCCCGCAACTGGGCGCTCGGTCGGCGAGCAAATCACCGCGATCCTGCGCCCGGCGGATTTCACCCTTGGAGCCACAGGCATCCCCGGCCAAGTGACCCGAGCAGTCTACCTCGGGTCGGACCTCTATTTCTTCGTCCAGCCGCAGGCGGGCGGCCCGGAAATCCGCGTCATCGCGCGCGACGGGGCCGGGGTGACGGAGGGCGCTGCGGTGCATCTAGCCCATGACCCGGCCCGCGTCCATGTGCTGGAGGCCGCGTGATGGCGCTCAGGCGGCAATCCGTCGTGCTGGGGCTGCTGCTGGCCCCCGTCACGCTGTTCCTCGGCGTGTTCTTCCTGCTGCCGCTCCTCATCATCGCGCTCTTCTCTTTCCTCACCCCCGGCCTTTACGGCGGAGTTGAGTGGACCTTCTACCACTGGAACTACGGCCGCATCTTCGGCTGGGCCGACGGCATCAACGAGATCTACGAGCCGATCTACCTGCAGATCCTTGTCCGCTCGCTGGCCTATGCGGCGCTGACGGTCGTGCTGACCCTTCTCCTCTGCTACCCCGTCGCCTTCTGGGTCAGCCGCTTGTCGGAACGCTGGCGGCTGGTCTTCATATTCCTGATCACGCTGCCCTTCTTCTCCAGCCTGATCGTCCGGCTCTACGCCTGGCTCCTGATCCTGAAACCCACGGGGCTACTGAACACCGTCCTCCTCTGGACCGGCCTGATCCGCGAGCCGCTGGAGATCCTCTACACCCCCGCCGCCGTGGTGCTGGGGATGGTCTATGTCATGGTGCCCTTCATGTTCCTGCCGCTCTACGCCGCTGTCGACAACCTCGACCGCGCGCAGGTCGAGGCCTCGCAGGACCTGGGGGCCAACCGGGTGCAGACCTTCTTCAAGGTCATCCTGCCGCAGACCCTGCCGGGGATCATGGGCGGCGCGGTGATCGTCTTCATCCCCTCGGTCGGCAATTTCGTCGTGCCCGACATCCTGGGCGGCGCCAAGGGGCTGATGATCGGCAACCTGGTGGAACAGCAGTTCCTCTCGGCCCGCAACTGGCCCTTCGGCTCGGCCCTGTCGATGATCATCATGGCCGTGGTGCTGGTGGTGCTGACCCTGTCGGTCACGCGGGCCAGAAAGGCAGGCGGCCATGCGTAACCCCGCAGGCTGGGCCGCGCTGACGGCCTTCTCGCTGGTCTTCTTCGCCTTCATCTACGCCCCCCTCTTCGTCATCATCGGCTATTCGTTCAACTCGAACCCGGTCAACATGATGATCTGGGAGCATTTCACCTTCGACTGGTACACCGGCCTCCTCGGCCTGTCGGACCGGACAAGCGATGCGACCAACCGCGCGGCCTATGTCGAAAGCACCGGCCAGATGCTCGCCGCGCTGCGCACCTCGCTGACGGTCGCCGCCTTCACCACGACGATCTCGACGGTGATCGGCACCGCGACCGCCATCGCGCTGGCGCGCTACCGCTTCCGGGCGCGCGGCTTCTACAACGGCTTCCTGATGCTGCCGATGATGATGCCCGACATCGTGCTGGGGATCGGCCTTCTGATCTTCTTCGTCACCATCGGCATGAACCTGTCGATCCTGACCATCATCATCGGCCACTGCACCTTCCTCACCTCCTACGTCTACATCATCGTCCAGGCCCGCATCGCCGGGATCGACCCCGCGCTGGAGGAAGCCTCTGCCGACCTCGGCGCAAGCGAATGGGTGACGTTGCGCAAGGTGCTCCTGCCCCAGCTCGCCCCCGGCATCCTGGGCGGCGCGCTTCTGGCCTTCGTCATCTCGATGGATGACCTGGTGATCACCTATTTCGTCTCGGGCACCGGCGACACCACGTTGCCGGTCTTCATCTTCGGCATGATCCGCCGCGGCGTGAAACCCGAGATCAACGCCATCGCCACGCTGATCATCCTCGCCTCGGTGGTGATTGCAGCGCTTGGCCTGTGGCTTCGCAGCAGAAAGACCGATTGAGATGACCCGACCCCGCGCCCGCGACCTTGGGCTGCCCTTTCCCGGCACGCCCGGCCCCCTGAACGCGATCACCGACGTGCCGGGCGTCGCCGTGGGCTTCTGCACGCTCACCGACCCCGCGAAGAAGATGCGCACCGGCGTCACCGCGATCCTGCCGCGCCCTGGGACCGAACCCCAGCCGGTCTGGGCCGGGCACTACGCGCTGAACGGCAACGGCGAGATGACGGGCACCCACTGGATCAACGACGCGGGCTATTTCCTGGGGCCGATCCTGATCACCAACACCCACGGCGTCGGCGCGGCCCATACCGGCGCGACCCGCTGGGTGGTCGGGCACTATGCCGACTACTTCGCCAATCACCACGCCTGGGCCATGCCGGTGGTGGCCGAAACCTATGACGGCGTCCTGAACGACATCAACGCGCTTTTCGTGCAACCCGAGCACGCCATCGCCGCACTGGAGGCCCGGAGCTTCGGCCCCGTTGCCGAAGGCTCCACCGGTGGCGGCAACGGGATGATCACCTACGAGTTCAAGGGCGGCACCGGCACCTCCTCCCGCCGGATCACGCTGGGCGGGCAGGACTATACCGTCGCCGCGCTGGTGCAGGCCAACCACGGCATCCGGCCCTGGCTGACCATCCTGGGCAAGCCGGTCGGCGAGCTGATCCCGGATGGCGCTTTCTACGGCACCGAAATGGGGTCGATCATCGTCATCCTCGCCACCGACGCGCCCCTCTCGGGCCTCGCGCTCCGCCAGCTGGCCAAGCGCGCCGCCCTCGGCATCGGCCGCGGCGGCACTCCGGGGGGCAACAACTCCGGCGACATCTTCCTCGCCTTCTCCACCGGCAACCCCGGCCCGATGCCGCAATTCGCCCCGCCCCTCACCGCCCGGCAGGAGCTGAACATCGAGCTGCTGGACGACCTCTACCTCGCCGCCGTCCAGTCTGTCGAAGAGGCCGTGGTCAACGCGATGGTCGCCGGGGAAGACGTGCCCACCGTCAAGCCCGAAGGCCGGACCTGCCGCGCACTCGACCACACCCGCCTGCGCGAGATCTTCGCGGGATAGTCGACTGGCGGGCCCACAAAGGACCGGCACCGCGGTCAGGCAAGTGACATGGCCGTCCGGAAACTGGCGGAAGCGGTGGGATTCGAACCCACGGTGGGGTTCCCCCCACGCTGGTTTTCAAGACCAGAGCCTTAAACCACTCGGCCACACTTCCCTGCACCTGCGGCCTGCGCCGGGGACAGCCCGGTTCGCATACCCGCCGGGCATCGATTCTGAAAGACCGCCTTTGCCGTCCCGGTCGGCGAAATCCGCGCATTGTGAAGGGGGGGCGCTGCCTCTGCCCTTCCCACCGCTTGCGCAAGGGGATATGCTCACACACAAGCAGGCGGCGCTGATGGGGAACAAGGGCGGTTCACGCCCGGGGCTTTCGGGCCTGAACCACAGGCAAGATCATGGGTAAGCGCGGCGTTTCAGACTGCGCGGTTCTGAGGGCGGAAGATGGCAAGAGCGGTTCTCCGGGATATCATTTTCGGGTTGGCCACCACGGGTCTGTTGATCGGCTGCGTCGAAGGTGGCGGCAAGACCGGCGATGCGGGCGGGACCGGCATGGTCGCCGCACCCGGCAAGAAGGCCGGCAACAAGGATGTCGAGGCGCCCGAGATCTTCCAGGCCACCGACAGCGCGCTCTGGGACGGGCGCCCCTCGCTTGGCGGCATCTGGGTCGCCTCGCCCGACGTGACCAATCCCGAACGGGTGCTGATGTTCAACCCGGCCACCGGCAAGTCGATCACCGGGGCGCTTTTCAAGCGCGAACGCGACAATCCCGGACCGAAGCTGCAGCTTTCCTCGGACGCCGCCGACGCGCTGGGGATCCTCGCCGGCCAGCCGACCGAGATCCGCGTGACGGCGCTGCGCAAGGAAGAGACCGCCGCACCGGTTGCCGCACCGGCGGTCGCCGATCCTGCGGCCAAGGATGGCGACGCCAAGAAGGGCGAGGCCGCCGCGATCGCCTCTGCCGCGCTCGACGCGGTCGATGCGGGCAAGCCCGCCGGCAAGGCCAAGGGCAAGGCCGCCGACCCCGCCAAGGGCGCGGACGCGACCGCCGCAGCCGCAGCCGCCGGAACCGCAGCCGTGGTCGCCGAAGGCGGCAGCGATGCCGCCGCCGCAACGGTCGACGCGACGCCGAAGAAGAAGACCTGGAAGGAACGCCGGGCCGAAGCCAAGGCCGCACGCGAGGCGAAGAAGAAAGCCGCCGCCGAAGCCAAGGCCGCCGCCGCTGCAACCGCTGCCGGAACCGCCGTTGCGACCGGGGGCGAAGCTCCGACCACCACGCCCGGTGCCGCAGCCGCCGCGGTTGCCCCCATCGAATCCGCGCCGCTCGACGCCCGCAAGCCCGAAGCGACTGCGCCCGCCGACACGAAGAAGTCGAAGCGCAAGGTTGTCGACGGCACCGCTGCCGCCGCTGCCCCCGCCGCCGTCGCGCCCGAGGCTCCCGCCGCGACCGGCCCGGCCCGGCCAATCCAGGTTGCCTCCTTCTCGAAAGAGGACAACGCCACCCGCGCCGCTGCGGCACTGGCCAAGATCGGCATCACGGCCACGCCGCAGAAATCCGAAAAGGGCGGCAATGCGGTCTGGGGCGTCATCGTCATGGGCGATGCGGCCATGCTGAAGAAGATCAAGGACGCCGGGTTCGCCGACGCCTATTTCCTGAAATGAAGGCCCGCTGAATGATCCGTCTCCGTCTTGCCCTGACCCTTCTCGCCTTCGTGCTGGCCGCCCTGCCCGCCCGCGCCTTCGAGACGGCCGCCACCGCCGCCTGGGTCTACGACATGACGACCGGCACCGTGCTGATGGACAAGAACGCCGACCAGCCGGTCCCCCCGGCCTCGATGTCGAAGCTCATGACCATCAACATGCTCTTCGAGGCGCTGAAGGATGGCCGCGTCACGATGGACACCACCTTCGCCGTCTCGGACCGCGCAGTGCAGATGACCCGCGACGGCGGCTCGACCATGATGCTGCAGCACACCGACCGGCCCACGGTGGAAGAGCTGATCCACGGCATGATCATCAACTCGGGCAACGACGCCTGCGTCGTGGTCGCCGAAGGCCTTGCGGGCACCGAAGACGCCTTTGCCGAGCTGATGACCAAGCGCGGCCCTGCCATCGGCCTCACTGCCTCGACCTTCGCCAACGCCTCCGGCTGGCCCGACCCGAACCACCGCATGTCGATGCGCGACCTCGGCATCCTCGGCAAGCGGCTGATCGAGGAATTCCCCGAATACTACCCGATCTTCGCCCAGACCGAATACAGCTACAAGGGCCGCTCGCCCGACAACCGCTTCAACCGCAACCCGCTGCTTGACCTCGGCATCGGCGCCGACGGGCTGAAGACCGGCCACACGTCAGAGGCGGGCTACGGCCTCGTCGGCTCGGCCAAGCAGGGCGACCGCCGGATCATCTTCGCCATCACCGGCCTCCCGTCGGACAAGGCCCGCGCCGAAGAGGCCGAGCGTATCGTCGGCTGGGCCTTCCGCCAGTTCTCGGAAAAGACCGTCGCCAAGGCGGGCGTCCGCGTCGCCGAGGCCGAGGTGCACCTGGGCGCCGCCGACACCGTGGGCCTCGTCCCGGCCGAGGATGTGAAGCTCCTCGTCCCCGCCCTCGTGCAGGACCAGCTCACCGCCGAGGTGGTCTACAACGGCCCCCTCCTCGCCCCCGTCGCCAAGGGTAGCGCGGTGGCCGAACTGATCATCCACGCCCCCGACCTCCCCGACCGCCGCGTGCCGCTGGTGGCCGAATCCGATGTCGGCACTGCGGGCTTCCTCAAGCGGGTCACGACGGCGGGACGCGTGCTCTACGGCCAGTATCTCGGGTCCCCGGCCTCCTGAATGCCCGGCCTCTTCCTCAGCCTCGAAGGCATCGACGGCTCCGGCAAGTCCACCCAAGGCCGTCGTCTGGCCGAAACCCTCCGCGCCCGGGGCCACACCGTCACCCTGACCCGCGAACCCGGCGGCAGCCCCGGCGCCGAGGAAATCCGCCGCCTCGTCCTCGAAGGCCATGTCGACCGCTGGTCGGCGGAAACCGAGATCCTGCTCTTCACCGCCGCCCGCCGCGACCATCTGGAAAAGACCATCCGCCCGGCGCTCGACCGGGGTGAGATCGTCATCACCGACCGTTTCGCAGACAGCACCCGCATTTTCCAGGGCATCACCCGCGGCGACCTGACCGACACCGTCGACCGCCTGCACCAGCTGATGATCGGGGTCGAACCCGACCTCACCCTGCTCTTCGACCTTGACCCTGCGATCGGCCTCTCCCGCGCCCATGCCCGCGCCGGCAAGGAACTCCGGTTCGAGGACATGGGCCTCGCCTTCCAGCAGAAGGCCCGCGCCGGGTTCCTCGCCCTCGCCGCCCGCCATGCCCACTTCCGCATCATCGACGCCGACGGCGACGAGGACACCGTGGCCGCGCGCGTCTGGGGCACCGTCAAGTCCCACCTGTAGGTCGGGGTTCACCCCGACTCCCACACCAACGCCTACCCGATCGCCCGGAACAGGTTGTCGTTGATCCGCCGTGCCATCGCGTTGAACGCCGGCAGATGCCCCGCCAGTTCCGCCTCCAGCCCCCGCGCGCGTTCCACCCCCAGCGCCTTCACCATGCTTGCCGCATATTCCGGCACAGCACTCCACTCCGCCACCGTGGCTGCGGTCATCTCGACATGGAACTGTATCCCCCAGGCCCGCGGCCCGACCCGCAGCGCCTGCACCGGACAGGCCGCATTCCCGGCCAGAACCACCCCGCCTTCCGGCAGGTGCTGCACCTCCGCCCCATGCCACTGGAAGGCCTGGACCTCGGCCCCGAAGCCCGCCAGCAGCGCATCGGCCCGCCCCGCCTCGGTCAGCCCGGTCGCCGTCACCCCCACCTCCGGCACCTCCATCCGTCCGACCTTGCCCCCCAATGCCTCGGCGAGCAGCTGATGCCCCAGGCAGATGCCGAAATAGGGCCGCCCAAGGTCGCGCACCCAGGTGCGGATCGCCGCCAACTCGGCCCGAAGCCAGGGATGCTGCGCCAGCTCCCAGACATCCATCGGCCCACCCATCACCGCCAACAGGTCAAAGCCCGCCAGATCCGGGATCGCCGCCCCCTCATCCAGCGCGACGACATGCACGCGATGCCCCGCCTCGCGCCAGAAATCCCGGAAGATACCGGGATGCTCGACGGCAAGATGCTGGAAGACAAGGATGTTCATCGGCGACTCCCTTCGGTCGACCCCATCTCAGCCCGGACTGCCCGCCCCGGTCAAGCCACCCCCGCCGCCCAGTGCCCCATCCGGCGCAGCGCGTGATCCCACCCGTAGGTCGGGCTTCAGCCCGACTCTCCCCGCCCCGACTCTCCCTTCCCGATCCTCACCCCGGCAGCATCGCCGGATTCCAGGCCACCTCCCATAGATGCCCGTCCGGGTCCTGAAAATATCCGGCATAGCCGCCATAGAACGTGTCCTGTGCTGGCTTGACCACCGAAGCTCCCGCCCGCCCCGCCGCCGCCATCACCGCATCCACTTCGCCGCGCTCCCGCACATTGTGCGCCAGCGCAAACCCGGTCGGACTGACCGGAGCCGCTTGAAGCCCGGTGTCGAACGCCAGATCCGCCTGCGCCCAAAGCGCCAGCCTCAACCCGCCCGCCAGCGGAAAGAAGGCCACCGCCCCATGCTCGAACTCCTGTCCGATGATGCCGTCCGTCGGCAGTTCCAGCCCGTCGCGGTAGAAGGCGACCGAGCGTTCCAGGTCAGAAACCCCCAATGTAATCAATGATATCCGTGGTTCCATGTCCATATCCCTCCATCGGCGCCTGCACCGCGCAAGCACCCCGAAGCCTTGGGCCGACGCCATCACGCCGGAAGGACCCGCTGGGAAAGCGGGGGCCGGGTCAACCTCCCCGACCTAACCTGTTTCAGACCCCGTCATGTTAGGCCCCTGGGCTGGACAGCGTCAACGCCTCGGATCGACTGAAATGGCTTTTCGCTACTTTCCGCCGCCGCAGGCGAAAATGCTGCAACGCAGCATTGCCTTCGGTCGTGACCTCTCCCCGCCTCATCCGCTCCCCGCTCCGAAGGCTTCCGCAAAGCCCGCTCTTCCCCTCCGTTCCCTGTAGCCCACAGCCCGTCCCGGTCCTCGTACGCCCCCGCCACAGGTTCCTTTCCCGCCCT
The DNA here is from genome assembly GCF_041911175.1 of Tabrizicola sp. Classification (GTDB taxonomy): domain Bacteria; phylum Pseudomonadota; class Alphaproteobacteria; order Rhodobacterales; family Rhodobacteraceae; genus Tabrizicola. The sequence goes on along the minus strand of NZ_JAYRPN010000005.1, from coordinate 27,332 downwards.
CCTGCACAAGTCCCACGCCTCGGTAAACCTTTCCAAATCCTAAATGTCCGCGCGCAACTCCTTGATTCTAAACGTTCGAAAAATCTGTCCACCGTGGACACCTCCGACCCCCCTTCCCCTTCCCGCGCTCCCCGTGCAATCTCCCCGCATGGCCGCAACCGACCCGCTTCCCGACCCCGACCGTCTCGAAGGTGCCCCCCATCCCAGGGAGACCGCCACCCTCTTCGGCCACGCCGGGGCCGAGGCCGGGTTCCTGCAGGCCTTCACCTCCGGCCGCCTCCACCACGCCTGGATGCTGACCGGCCCGAAGGGGGTGGGCAAGGCCACCCTCGCCTGGCGCCTCGCCCGCTTCCTGCTGGCGACGCCCGAGGATGACGGCGGCATGTTCGCCGCGCCCCCGCCGACGACCCTCGACGTGGCCCCGGAGAACCCCGTCGCCCGCCGCCTCCTCCAGCTTGCCGAGCCGCGCCATTTCCTCCTCCGCCGCGCCCCGAACGACAAGGAAACCGCCCTTTCCCAGGTGATCTCGGTCGACGAGGTGCGAAAGATGAAGAGCTTCTTCGCCCTCACCGCCGCCGACGGTGGTCGCCGCACCGCGATCATCGACGCGGTCGACGAGATGAACCCCGCCGCCGCCAACGCGCTCCTGAAGCTCCTCGAAGAACCCCCGCCGAACGTCACGCTCTTCTTGATCGCCCACCAGCCCGCGCGCCTTCTTCCCACCATCCGCTCCCGCTGCCGCGAGCTGCGCCTCACCCCGCTCGCCCCGCAGGACCTCGCCGACGCCCTGACCCAGGCCGGCGGCGACATCGCCCCCGAGGACCGCACCGCGCTGGCCGAGCTTTCCGGCGGTTCGGTGGGCGAGGCCTTCCGCCTGACCAACCTCGACGGCCTGAAACTCTACGCCGCCCTCACCCGCCTCTTCTCCACCCTCCCGAGGCTCGACCGCCCCCAGGCCCTCGCCCTCGCGGAACTGGCAGGCGCACGCGGCGCCGCCGAGACCTTCGACCTCCTCGTCACCCTGATCGACCTCTTCCTCGCCCGCCTCGCCCGGTTCGGCGCGACCGGCCAGACCCCGCCCGAAGCCGCCCCGAACGAAGTCCAGCTCCTCCACCGCCTCGCCCCCCACCCGCAGGCCGCCCGTGCCTGGGCCGAGCTTGCCCAGACCCTCTCCGCCCGCGCCCGGCGCGGCAAGGCGGTCAACCTTGACCCTGCCGCGCTTCTGATGGATATGCTCCTGAAGGTCGACGAGACGGCGGGAAGCCTCGCCCTGAGGTAAGCCCGAATGTCCCCCACCCTGCCTGATCTGCCCGTCCTTCCAGACCTCGTCGACAGCCACTGCCACCTCGACTTCCCCGATCTCATCGACGAGACCGAGGCGATCCTCGCCCGCGCCAAGGCAGCCGGGGTGAACCGGATGGTCACGATCTGCACCCGGCTCAGGAACGAACCCAAGGTCCGCGCCCTTGCCGAGGCCCACCCGGAGATCTTCTACGCCGCCGGCATCCACCCGATGAGCGCGCATGAAGAACCCCCGGTGACGGTCGAGCAACTGGTCGCCTTCGCCCGCCACCCGAAATTCGTCGGCATCGGCGAGACGGGCCTCGACTATCACTACACGGCGGAGACGAAACCCATCCAGCAGACCAGCCTCCGCCTCCACATCGAGGCCGCACAGGAAACCGGCCTGCCGCTGATCATCCACTCCCGCGATGCGGATCAGGATATGGAGGCGATCCTTGCCGAGGGTATGGCGCGCCGTCCCTATTCCTGTGTCATGCACTGCTTCTCCTCCGGCCCCCGTCTGGCCGAGGCCGCGCTGGAGATGGGCTTCACCCTCTCGATCTCCGGCATCGCCGCCTTCCCGAAATCGCAGGACCTGCGCGACATTTTCGCCAGGACGCCGCTCGACCGGCTGATCCTGGAGACCGACAGCCCCTACCTCGCGCCCCCGCCCTTCCGCGGCAAGCGCAACGAACCGGCCTATGTCGCCCATACGGCCCGTGCGCTGGCCCCGGTCTTCGGCCTTGATCTCAACGACTTCGCGGCGATCACGACCGCCAACTTCGACCGGCTGTTCTCTCGCGCCGTCCGCCCGGCGAAGGCCGCCTGATGGCCAAGCTCACCTTCACCATCCTCGGCTGCGGCTCCTCAGGCGGCGTTCCCCGCCTCGGCGGCAACTGGGGCGACTGCGACCCCACGAACCCGAAGAACCGCCGCCGCCGCTGTTCGCTGCTCATCACCCGAGAGACCGGCGAAGGCACCACCCGCGTGCTGGTCGACACCTCGCCCGACATGCGCGAGCAACTGCTCGACGCGGGCGTCGGCGCGCTGGATGCAGTGATCTACACCCACAGCCATGCCGACCACATGCACGGCATCGACGACCTCCGCCAGGTGGTGTTCGCCCAGCGTCAGCGCCTGCCGGTCTGGGCCGACGGCCCGACGCAAGAGGCGCTGCTCTCGCGCTTCGGCTATGCCTTCGTCCAGCCCGAGGGCTCGCCCTACCCGCCGATCCTCGACCTCCACACCATCGACGGCCCCGTCACCATCACCGGCGCCGGCGGCCCCGTCACCCTGACCCCGTTCCGCGCCGACCACGGCAGCATGGACGCGCTCGGCTTCCGCAGCGGCCCGCTCGCCTACCTGCCCGACGCCGTCGACATCCCGGCGGAAAGCTGGCCGGTGCTGGAAGGCCTCGACTGCTGGATCGTCGACGCGCTGCGCCGCAAGCCGCACCCGACCCACGCCCATCTCGCCCTCACCCTCTCCTGGATCGCCCGTGCGAAACCGACCCGGGCCGTCATCACCAACATGCACATCGACCTCGACTACGAGGTGCTGAAGGCCGAGCTTCCCCCCCATATCACCCCCGCCTTCGACGGCATGACGATCACCTATGACAACCAGCCCTGATCCGGCGTTTTCATGCTGGCCAAAATATCCTGGGGGTCCGGGGGTGAAACCCCCGGTCCGACGCCCGGCATGAGCGCGCTTCTCGACGTCATCCTGCCGGTCTTCCTCGTCATCGGCTTCGGCTATGCCGCCGTCCGGGCCGGCTTCCTTGCCGAACCCGCCGTCGACGGCCTCATGCGCTTCGCCCAGAACTTCGCCGTTCCCTGCCTGCTCTTCCGCTCCATCGCCCAGCTTGACCTCTCGGCCGCCTACAACGCGGGCCTGATGACCAGCTTCTACACGGGGGCTTTCGCCGGGTTCTTCGCCTGCTTCCTGGGCGCGATGCTGGTCTTCCGCCGCGCCATGCCGGACGCCGTCTCGATCGGCTTCGCCGGGCTCTTCTCGAACTCGCTCCTCCTCGGCCTCGCGATCACCGAACGCGCCTATGGAACGCAAGCCCTGCAGGGCAACTACGCGATCATCTCGCTGCACGCGCCGATGCTCTACGGCTTCGGGATCGCGCTGATGGAATGGGCGCGGACCCGGGGGCATGGGTTGTCCGCCCCGGCGCTGCTGCGGCAGATCGGGCGGGCGATCCTGTCGCAGTCGCTGGTGATCGGGATCCTTCTCGGCTTCGCGGTGAACCTGGCGGGGAACCCGTTGCCGGGGTTCTTCTGGTCGGGGATCGACATGATCGCGAAATCGGCGATTCCGGTCGCGCTCTTCGGGCTCGGTGGCGTGCTGGTCCGCTACCGGATCGAGGGCGACATCGGGCCGGTGCTGATGGTGACCTTCGCCTCGCTGATCCTGCATCCCGGCGTGACCTGGCTGCTGGCCACGCAGGTCTTCCACCTGGCCACCCCGGAGCTGCGTTCGGCGGTGGTGACGGCGGCGATGGCGCCCGGCGTGAATGCCTACATGTTCGCCCATATGTATGGGGTGGGAAAGCGGGTGAATGCCTCGGCGGTGCTGGTGGCGACGGCGGCGTCGATCCTCACCGCCTGGGGCTGGCTGCACCTCTTGCCGTGAGCCTGTCCACGGTGGACAGATTTTCGAGGCCAATGAAATCAGCCACTTGGTTGTGGACGTTAGGGGTTTTTTAACACCTGGAGAAACCGCTCCTCGGTGACTTCGTCCCTCGTCGCTAGCTTAAGCGACGAGAAGCCGAAGGCGAACGAGGAGCCGCCGCTCAGCGCCCCGTCACGCCCCGCAGCCGGTCCGACCGGCGTCGCAGCAATTCGACCGTGGTCAAGAGCAGCACCGAGATCACCACGAGGATCGTCGCCACCGCCAGGATCGCCGGGGAAATCGCCTCGCGGATGCCGTTGAACATCTGGCGCGGGATGGTCTGCTGGTCGGGGCCGGCGATGAACAGCACCGCCACCACCTCGTCGAACGAGGTCACGAAGGCGAAGAGCGCACCCGAGATGATGCCGGGCAGGATCAAGGGCATGATCACCTTGAAGAAGGTGGTGCGCGGATTGGCCCCCAGCGAATGCGCGGCGCGGATCAGCGACTGGTCGAAGCCGGTCAGCGTCGCGGTCACGGTGATGATGACGAAGGGAATGCCCAGCACCGCATGGGCCATGATCACGCCCAGATGCGAGTTCGCCAGGCAGCCCTTGTCCGACAGGAAGACGCCGAAGATCGCCCCCATTGCCGAATCCGGCGCGACGCAGGCCTTGGCGAAGAAGAAGCTCATGCCCACCGCGATGATGATGATCGGCACGATCATGGGCGAGATCAAGAGCGCCATGATCAGGCGGCGATAGGGCATCTCGGGCCGCGACAGGCCAAGCGCGGCGATGGTGCCCAGCGTGGTGGCCAGGATCGTCGCCCAGAGCCCGATCCAGAACGAGTTCTTCGCCGCCTGCACCCAGGTCGCGCGCTCCCAGACCGTCGCCCACCAGCTGCTGTCGCGCACGGCGTCGGGCGTCGGGTGGCCCAGGGTCAAGAGCGTGTCATACCAGCGCAGCGCCCAGCCCGCCGGGTCGAAGGCCAGCATCTTCGGGGTGAAGGTGAAATAGGGCTCGGCGTTGAACGACAGCGGGATCACGATCAGGATCGGCGCGATCAGGAACAGGAACACCAGGGCGCAGATCACCAGGTAGGTGTAGTGCCAGACACGCTCCAGCGGCGAGGCATAGGTGGGAAGGGCCATGACGTTCTCCTTAACCCAGCTTCAGCCGGTCGATGCCGATCAGTCGGTCGTAGAGCCAGTACAAGAGCAGGATCGCCACCAGCAGCATCCCCGCGATGGCGGCGGCCAGCGACCAGTTCGACTTCGACATGTGGAAGCTGATCAGGTTCGAGATCAGCTGCCCGTCCGCGCCGCCGACCAGCGCCGGGGTGATGTAGTAACCCACGGCCAGGATGAAGACGAGAAGCGAGCCCGCGGCGATCCCCGGCAGGGTCTGCGGCAGGTAGACCCGGCGGAAGGTGGTCCAGCTGGTCGCACCCAGCGACCGCGCGGCGCGGGCATAGCTGGGCGGGATCACCCGCATCACCGAATACAAGGGCAGGATCATGAAGGGCAAAAGCACATGCGTCATCGCGACGATGGTGCCGGTCATGTTGTACATCATCGTCAACCGGCCATCCTCGCCGAGGAGGCCCAGGCCGACCAGCATGTCGTTGACGATCCCCTGTTCCTGCAACAACGCGATCCAGCTTGTCGTTCGCACCAGGAGCGAGGTCCAGAACGGCAGGAGGACGAGGATCATCAGCAGCGAGGACTTCGCCATCGGCAGGGTCGCCAGAAGATGCGAGACCGGGAAGGCGATCAACAGGCAGATCACCGTGATCAGGCCGGAAATCAGGAAGGTCTTGAAGAAGAGGTAGAGGTAGATCCGGTCCTTGTCGCCGCCGCGCGCCCAGCCGTCATCGGTCAGCTTGCGGTCGGCGGCGACCTGGTAGAATTCGGTGGTATAGGCGCTGGAGGCAGCCGACATGCCGCGCCACAGGGCGGGCTTGCCCCATTCCGGGTCGACCGCGAGGAGCGCATCCTTGAACGGCGCAACCAGGGTCTTGGCCTCGCGCGCGCCCTTCTTGAACAGCGAGATGGTGCCGGGCACCGTGTAGTTGATCCGGGTGCCCGCGATGCCGGTGGTCTTTTCGACCTGCATCCGGGCCAGGTCCTGCACCAGCGCGGCATAGGCCTCTTCCGGCGGGTTGGCCGGGTCGAAGCCGGGGTTCTCGGCGAACCAGGCGTCCAGCGCCGGGGCCGAGGCGGAGAAGCCGTCATGTTCGACCGACCGCTTCAGCATGTAGCCGATCGGGACCACGAAGGTGAGGAGGACGAAAAACAGCAGCGGCAGCACCAGCAGGAAGGCCCGGCGCTTGGCGCGCGACTGTGCGGCGGCAAGGGCTGCCTTCAGCGGTCGGCCATCGGCGGTGGTCAGAAGTTCGGTCGCGGCCTCGGCCATGTCTGCCTCGTCGAATGGAAAACGGGCGCGAGGGGTGGTCCCCCGCGCCCGAAAGGTCGGATTATTGCGACAGCCAGGCCTGGAAGCGCTCGTTCAGTTCGGAGTCATGGTCGACCCAGAACTCGGAGGAGGTTTCCAGCGCGTTGGTCATGTTCTCCGGCGAGGTGGGCAGGTTCGGACCCATGACGGTCTTGCCGTCCTTGAAGATCAGCTCTTCCTTCATCGCCGACTTGCGGGCCGGGCCGTAGGAGATCTGCTGGGCCGAGGCGCGCAGGCCCTCGGTCGAGGTCGCGAACTTCACGAACTCCATCGCGTCAGCCATGTTCGGGGCGCCCTTCGGCACGACGAACATTTCGTTTTCGTAGATCTGGCCGTCCCAGACGATCTTGAACGGCTTGCCCTCGTTCTGGGCAGCCGCGAAGATACGCCCGTTGTAGGCGGTGGTCATCGCGACTTCGCCGTCGGCCAGCAGTTGCGGCGCCTGGGCACCGGCTTCCCACCAGACGACATCCTTCTTGATGGTGTCGAGCTTGGCGAAGGCACGGTCAACGCCTTCCGGGGTCGAGAGCGTCGCGTAGACATCGGCCGGAGCCACGCCGTCGGCCATCAGCGCCAGTTCCAGGACGGCTTTCGCGCCCTTGCGCAGGCCGCGCTTGCCGGGGAACTTCTCGAGGTCGAAGAAGTCGGCGACCTTGGTCGGGCCTTCGGGGAACTTCGTCGAGTCATAGGCGAAGACGTTGGCCCAGATGTCGGTCGAGACGCCACATTCGGTGACGGCGCCCTTCAGGAAGTCATCGGCCGCCGGCGTGCCATCGGACCCCGCCGGAAGCGCGGCGGCGTCGATCGGCTCCAGGATGCCTTCGTCGCACAGACGCACGGCGTCGGCATACTGGACCGAGGCGACGTCGACGGTGACGTTGCCCGCTTCGACCATCGCCTTGATCGGCGTCGCCGGGTTGTCGCTGTCGACCATGACCGTGGGCTTGCCGGTGGCCGCGACGAACGGCTTCACGAAGGCTTCGGTCTGGGCTTCGCCGTAGGCGCCGCCCCAGGACATCACCGTGATGTCGGCATGGGCCGCGAAGGCCAGCGACGACAGCGCGGTGGACAGGATAAGGATCTTCTTCATGCAGTTGCTCCCATGTTGAGGTTCTTCTTTTCGTCTTGGCCCTGCGTGACCGGGCAAGGCGGGTATCAAGGGTCCAGCGCGCGGGCATCCTGGGGATGCCAGCCCACCTTGATCTTCTGGCCGGGGGTCAGTTTCGTCTGCCCCAGCGTGTTGCGCATCTTCATCACGAAGTCGTCGGACCCCGCGACCTTGAGGACCGCGCGCAGGATGTCGCCCATGTAGATGATCTCGACCACTTCGGCCTCGATGGAATGGGCGCCCTGCGGCATCATCTCGGGCTTGAACTCCACCCGTTCGGGGCGGATCGAGACCAGCGTCTTGCCGCCCTTTTCCTTGACGTTGACCGGGGTGGCGTCGATCAGCTCGCCCGTGGCCAGCCGGACCAGCGCCTTGTCGCCGGTCAGCTCCTCGATCGTGCCGGGCAGCTTGTTGTTCTCGCCGATGAACTGGGCGACGAAGCTGTTTTCCGGCCGTTCGTAGAGGTCGGCCGGGGGCGCGAGCTGCTGGATGCGGCCGTCGTTGAAGACGGCGACGCGGTCCGACATGGTCAGCGCCTCGCCCTGGTCGTGGGTGACGTAGACCACGGTGATGCCAAGGTTTTCGTGCAGGTGCTTGATCTCGAACTGCATGTGTTCGCGCAGCTGCTTGTCCAGCGCGCCGAGCGGTTCGTCCATCAGCACGAGCTTGGGATCGAAGACCAGGGCGCGCGCAAGGGCGATCCGCTGCTGCTGGCCGCCGGACAGCTGCGCCGGGCGGCGGTTGGCGAAGGCGCCCATCTGCACCATGTCGAGCGCGCGCTTGATCTTCTTCTCACGCTCGTCCTTGCCCATGCCGCGCACTTCCAGCGGGAAGGCCAGGTTCTCACCCACCGTCATGTGCGGGAAAAGCGCGTAGTTCTGGAACACCATGCCGATGCCGCGCTTGTGCGGCGGGACCTGGTTGATGTTCACGCCATCCAGCTTGATCTCGCCATGCGTCGCGGTCTCGAACCCCGCCAGCATCATCAGGCAGGTCGTCTTGCCCGAGCCGGAGGGCCCGAGCATGGTCAGGAACTCGCCCTTCGCGATGGAAAGGTTCAGGTCCTTCACGACCAGGCTCACGCCATCATAGCTTTTCTGGACGTGCTCAAACGCGACGAAAGCGTCGTTGCGGGGCTCAACCGTCACCCGTGTCTCCCTGATGTCTTGGGCGCTTTGCGCCTTCTGGCTTGATTCGATTAAACCGAAACGTGACCCCCATTGCAACGCACATTTTCGACCGGAAAGGGTCAATTTGCGGCAGTCACGGCCGGATATGCGGCAGGCGGGAAAATCGCGCAGATTGCCGCCTTTCCGCAGTCGTTCTGCCTGCGCCGCAGGCAAGAAAGGGAAAAAATCCGGCGCCGGATTGCAGCCCCAAAGGCGAAGGGCGCGGAGGTTTCCCCCCGCGCCCTTCGGCTTCCGTCAGACCCTGGTGCGGATGAAAAGACTCGAACTTTCACTCCGGTTAAGGAACAGCGACCTCAACGCTGCGCGTCTACCAATTCCGCCACATCCGCACGGGGTCTGGTTTCGGACATGGGCTATCTAGCGACAGTCGCGCAGGATGAAAAGGGGCATTTTCACCCTCGCGCCCGCCCCGCTGCTCCTCCGGTCGATCCACCCTGTCGCTTCCGGGCCGCGCCGCCTATATGGGGATCAGCACTCCCGGCTTCAGGCGGAAACGGCAGATCATGGTCGACTGGACCCATATCCCGGGGCTCGCCCCCTACCCCGAGACGCTGGCCGCGATGGAGGCGCATGTCGCGGCCATGAACGCCGGAACCGCTGGCGAGGCGATCTGGCTGCTGGAACACCCGCCGCTCTATACCGCAGGAACCTCGGCCCGGCCTGCCGACCTTGTCGATCCCGACCGATTCCCGGTCTATCCGGTCGGGCGCGGCGGGCAGTACACCTATCACGGCCCGGGTCAGCGGGTGATCTACTGCATGCTCGACGTCAAGGCGCGGGGCGGCGACGTGCGCTGCTTCGTGCGCGAGCTGGAACGCTGGGTCATCGACACCCTGGCCGAGTTCAACGTGACCGGAGAGATTCGCGACGGCCGTGTCGGGGTGTGGGTGCAGCGCCCCGACCGCCCCGGCCCCGATGGAAAGCCCGCCGAGGACAAGATCGCCGCCCTCGGCATCAAGCTGCGCCGCTGGGTCAGCTTCCACGGCATTTCCATCAACGTCGAGCCGGACCTCGCGCATTTCGACGGAATCATCCCCTGCGGCATCCGCGACCACGGCGTGACCAGCCTGGTCGACCTTGGCCTGCCGGTGACGATGGCCGACCTCGACGCCGCCCTGAGGACGACCTTCCCGCGCCGGTTCCAGGGCACCTGCCCCGCCCCGGATGCGGCCTAGCAGCAAGATGCTATTGCATATCAAGCGGTCTCGCCCCCATGTTCGCCGCATGGAAGCCGCGATGCGCGCTCCTAATCATGAGAGGACACCATGACGAAGTTCATCCTTCTTGCCGTCGCCTCCGTTGCCCTGGCGGCCCCTGCCTTCGCAGGCGACCCGGCCGCCGGCGAGAACACGTTCAAGAAGTGCAAGGCCTGCCATTCGATCATCGCCCCGACGGGACCGAGATCCAGAAGGGCGGCAAGACCGGCCCGAACCTCTATGGCGTGATCGGTCGCGCCGTGGCTTCGGACCCCGACTTCAAATACGGCGACGGGATCCTTGCGGTGGGCGCCACCGGCGCGGTCTGGGACGAGGCCTCGCTGGCGACCTATGTCGCCGACCCGACGGCCTGGATCGACGAGAAGAGCGGCGACGCCTCGGCCAAGTCGAAGATGTCGTTCAAGCTCGCCTCGGGCGGCGAAGACGTGGCGGCCTATCTCGCCTCGGTCGCGAAGTAGGCCCGCTGCCTGCAGACAGATGCAAGGGCGCGGTCCCCGCCGGGGCTGCGCCCTTTGCTTTTTCACCGGAATTTCTGCCCTCCGTGGCAAAGTCATGCATTGCGACCTTTCTCCCACGGGGCTAAGACGGGAGCACAAGGGAAACCGCGCGGGCCTTCGGGCGCGTGAACGGGCAAGCGAAAACCAAGACCAAAACGACCAAAGCGGGAGCAGCCACATGGCGGACGCAGCCATCCACGGCCACGAACACCACAGACCCGGGTTCTTCACCCGCTGGTTCATGTCGACCAACCACAAGGACATCGGGATCCTCTATCTGTTCGTCGGCGGCGCCGTCGGCCTGATCTCGGTCCTGTTCACCGTCTACATGCGGCTCGAGCTGATGGAGCCGGGCGTGCAGTACATGTGCCAGGAAGGCGCGCGCTTCATCGCCTCCAGCGATGTCTGCACCCCGAACGGACATCTGTGGAACGTGATGATCACCTATCACGGCGTCCTGATGATGTTCTTCGTGGTCATTCCGGCGCTCTTCGGCGGCTTCGGCAACTACTTCATGCCGCTGCAGATCGGCGCGCCGGACATGGCCTTCCCGCGGATGAACAACCTGTCGTTCTGGCTTTATGTCGCCGGGACCTCGCTTGGCGTCGCCTCGCTGCTGTCGCCGGGCGGCGGCGGCGATCTCGGGTCGGGCGCGGGCGTGGGCTGGGTGCTGTACCCGCCGCTGACCACCACGGCGGAAGGCGGCTACGCGATGGACCTCGCGATCTTCGCCGTCCACCTGTCGGGCGCCTCGTCGATCCTTGGCGCGATCAACATGATCACCACCTTCCTGAACATGCGCACCCCCGGCATGACCCTGCACAAGGTGCCGCTGTTCAGCTGGTCGATCTTCGTCACCGCCTGGATGATCCTGCTGGCCCTGCCGGTGCTGGCCGGCGCGATCACCATGCTGCTGACCGACCGCAACTTCGGGACCACCTTCTTCACCCCCTCGGGTGGCGGCGACCCGATCCTCTACCAGCACATCCTGTGGTTCTTCGGCCACCCGGAAGTCTACATCATCATCATCCCGGCCTTCGGGATCGTCTCCCAGGTCATCGCGACCTTCTCGAAGAAGCCGATCTTCGGCTACCTGCCGATGGTCTATGCGATGGTGGCGATCGGGGTCCTCGGCTTCGTCGTCTGGGCCCACCACATGTACACCGTCGGCATGTCGCTGACCCAGCAGAGCTACTTCATGCTGGCGACGATGGTGATCGCGGTGCCGACCGGGGTGAAGATCTTCTCCTGGATCGCGACGATCTGGGGCGGGTCGGTGGAGTTCAAGACCCCGATGCTGTGGGCCTTCGGCTTCCTGTTCCTCTTCACCGTCGGCGGCGTGACCGGGATCGTGCTGAGCCAGGCTCCGGTCGACCGGGCCTACCATGACACCTACTATGTGGTCGCGCACTTCCACTATGTGATGTCGCTGGGCGCCGTGTTCGGGATCTTCGCCGGGGTCTATTTCTGGATCGGCAAGATGTCGGGCCGTCAGTACCCGGAATGGGCGGGCAAGCTGCACTTCTTCATGATGTTCATCGGCTCGAACCTGACCTTCTTCCCGCAGCACTTCCTGGGTCGCCAGGGCATGCCGCGCCGCTACATCGACTACCCGGAGGCCTTCGCCTACTGGAACTGGTTCTCCTCGATCGGCGCCTTCCTTTCCTTCGCGTCCTTCGTGTTCTTCATCGGCATCGTGGTCTACACCCTGACGCGCGGCGCGAAGATCACCCAGAACAACTACTGGAACGAATACGCCGACACCCTGGAATGGACCCTGCCCTGCCCGCCGCCCGAACACACGTTCGAGCAGCTGCCGAAGCAGTCCGACTGGGATCACAGCCACGCGCACTAAGCGCCTGACCTGACCAGGGGCCCCGGGCTGCAGATGCACCCGGGGCCCTCTTCTTTTGGGTGGAAGGCCTGCCGGAATGCGGATCGTCGTCTTTCTCGTCACGCTCGTCGTCCTGGCCTTCGTCGGCTACGTCGCGATCAGCGGCTACTTCCTGGCCCATGCCACCGCGAGCCTGCTGAAAAGCGGTCCGATGGCCACGGCGCTGTCCAGCCTCGAACCTCCGACCGATCCACTTGCGCCCGGTTACCGGGGCGATCCGACCGCGGCCCTGTCGCTGCCCTTCGACATCGTCGCCCTCGACACGGAACTCGGCCCGGCCGAGGCCTGGCTTGTCCCGGCCACTGCCGCCGAGGCGGGCCGCGCGATCTATGTCCACGGCATTGCCGGCGCGCGCGAGGACGGCTACCGGGCGCTCACGATCCTGCACGAGGCGGGCTGGTCCGTCCTTCTGATCAGCTACCGCAACGATCCCGACGCTCCGCCCGCGCCGGAGGGGAGCTACGGCTTCGGCCTGACCGAATGGCCCGACCTCGAAGCCGCCGTCACGAAGATGGCGCCTGGCGACGGCGACCGGGTGCTGGTCGTTGCCGATTCGATGGGCGCGGCGATCCTCGGTCAGTTCCTCGCCCACAGCCCGGCCGCGCCCCGCGTGCAGGCGGTGGCGCTCGACAGCCCGGCGATCAGCTTCGGCGCCATGATCGACCAGATGGCGACCGAGGGCGGCAAGCCCCTGCCCGGTCTTGTCGCCTGGACCGCGAAACAGATCCTCCGCTTCAAGACCTCGCTGCCGCTCGCCCAGGCCGAGGTCGCGACCCCCTTCGTCGCCTTCCCCGGCCCGATGTTCCTGGCGCACGGCTCGGCTGACCGCATCACCCCCATCGGCCCCGCGCAGGCGCTGGCCGCCGCCCGCACCGCCCCCACCGTCACCCTCTGGACCGGGGCCGATGACCTCGGCTCCTATGCCGAGGACCCGGAGGCCTACAGGGCCGCCTTCAAGGACTTCCTCTCCCGCCTCGCGCCCTGACCCATGCCCTACGAATGGCTTCCCCCAAGGGACGGCGAACAGCGTCTGCATCTCTGGCCGCACCGCTCGCTTTCCCAGCGCGGCTTTGTCGGCTTCGTCGGCCTCACCGCCGCGCTGATTGCCCTGCCGCTTCTCGCCCATCTCGGCAGCCCGGTGCTCTGGGCTCTGCTGCCGTTCCTGCTGGTGACGATCTGGGGCATCTGGTTCGCGCTGAGGAAGAACGGCCGCGACCGCGACATCGTCGAGGACCTGTCGCTCACCCCCGACCGCATCACCCTTGTCCGCCACGGGCCGAAGGGCCAGCGGCAGGACTGGGAGGCGAACCCCTACTGGCTGCGCGTGACCCTGCACGAGACCGGCGGCCCGGTGCCGAACTACCTGACGCTGAAGGGCGAGGGCCGCGAGGTGGAACTGGGCTCCTTCCTGTCGGAAGAGGAGCGCGTCGCCCTGCGCTGGGAGCTGCAGGACCAGCTTCGCGCCCTGCGCTGACGTGACCACTGTCGCGCCGAGAAGGGGTGCAGCATCATAGGCATGCCCCCCGACCGCAGGTACGCGATGTCCCGACCGACGCCCCGCTGGACCCGCCCCGCAGCCCTCGCCGCCGCCGTGTTCGGAGCGCTGACGATCCTCAGCGGCGGCCTTGTTCTCTTCGGCACCGAAGCGGCGCGACAGGCCGCCGGGAACGCCGTGCCCTTCGTGGTGATTTTCAACACCGCTGCGGGCTTCGCCTACCTCGTCGCCGCGGCGGCGCTCTGGCGGAACCATCCCTCGGCCCGCTGGATCGCGCTGGCCATCGGCCTTTCCACGCTGGCCGTGCTTGCCGGTTTCGTGCTCGTTGCGCTGACCGGCACTCCGGTGGAACCCCGCACCGCCATCGCGCTGCCAGTCCGCGCGGGGTTCTGGCTGGCCATTGCCTGGGCCACGGACCGCCAGGCCCGCCTTTGACAACGGTCCACGCCTGCCATCCGTCGGGAAGGCCTACCCCAGCCGCGCCTTGACCAGCGCGCCGACTGCGCCGAAATCCATCTGGCCGGTGTAGCGCGCCTTCAGGGCCGCCATCACCTTGCCCACGTCGCGAATGCTGGCGGCCCCGGTCTCGGCCACCGCCGCATCGACCGCCGCCGCGACCTCGGCCTGGTCCATCTGGCGCGGCAGGAATTCCTGGATCACCCCGATTTCCGCCAGTTCCTTCTCGGCCAGCTCCAGCCGCCCGCCCTCTTCATAGGCGCGGGCCGATTCCTGGCGCTGCTTCACCATCTTGCCCATGATCTGCAGGATTTCCGGCTCGCCGACCTCGCCCCCGTCCGCCTCGCCCCGGACGGCGATCTCGCGGTCCTTGATGGCGGCGTTGATCAGGCGCAGCGTCGAGAGCCTTGCCGCCTCCTTCGCCTTCATGGCCTCTTTCAGGGCCGTCTGCAGACGGTCGCGCAACAGCATGGTCGGTCTTTCCGGTCGTTTCCCCAAGTTCGCGACATTACCCCGAACCGCCGCGGACCGCAACCGCAGCGCATTTTCCGAACCCGTTGATTTAACAGCATAAAGCTTTTCGCGCCCACCCTTGACCCTGCGCCCCCCGCCCCTTAGTTTCCGCGCAATTTGCCAAATGGAGAGTCGAAATGCCCGCCCCGCGCGATGCGACCGCCTGCCTCGCCCTTGCCGATGGCACGCTCTTCTACGGCAAGGGCTTTGGCGCCACCGGCGAAACCGTCGCCGAACTCGTGTTCAACACCGCGATGACCGGCTATCAGGAGATCATGACCGACCCGTCCTATGCGGGCCAGGTCGTGACCTTCACCTTCCCGCATATCGGCAACACCGGCATCACGGCGGAGGATGACGAGACCGCCACCCCCGCCGCCGCCGGGATGGTGGTGAAATGGGACCCGACCGAGCCCTCGAACTGGCGCGCGACCGGCGAGCTGACCCAATGGCTGACCAGGATCGGCCGCATCGGCATCGGCGGGATCGACACCCGGCGCTTGACCCGGGCGATCCGCCAGCAGGGCGCGCCGCATGTGGCCTTGGCGCATGACCCCGAGGGCCGCTTCGACATCGAGAAGCTGGTCGCCAAGGCGCGGGCGTGGCGCGGCCTCGTCGGACTCGACCTGGCGAAGGACGTGACCTGCGCGCAAAGCTACCGCTGGGACGAGAAACGCTGGGCCTGGCCCGAGGGCTACACCCGCCGCGAGGGGCCGGGCCTGCGCGTCGTCGCCGTGGACTATGGCGCGAAACGCAACATCCTGCGCTGCCTCGCCTCGGTCGGCTGCGAAGTCACCGTGCTGCCCGCCACCGCCACCGCCGAGGACGTGCTGGCGCTGAACCCCGAGGGCGTGTTCCTGTCGAACGGCCCCGGCGATCCGGCGGCGACCGGCGACTATGCCGTGCCGATGATCCGGGGCGTGCTGGCGAGGGATATCCCCCTCTTCGGCATCTGCCTTGGGCATCAGATGCTGGCGCTCGCGCTTGGCGCGCAGACCCGCAAGATGAACCACGGCCACCACGGGGCGAACCACCCGGTGAAGGACCTGACCACCGGCAAGGTCGAGATCACCTCGATGAACCACGGCTTTACCGTGGACGCCGATACCCTGCCGAAAGGGGTCAGCGAGACGCATGTGAGCCTCTTCGACGGCACCAACTGCGGCATCGCGGTCGACGGCAAGCCGGTCTATTCGGTGCAGTACCACCCCGAGGCCTCGCCCGGGCCGCAGGACAGCTTCTACCTGTTCGAACGTTTCGCCGCCGCGATGAAATCGCGCCGCGCCGCCTGACGGCGTTAACCACCCGTTAACCCCCCGCGCGCAAGGTTGTGTGCGGAAGGGGAACGGGCATGGGTGCCGCCGAACGGATCAGGGTCGAACGGCCACCGGCAGCGGAGCGGGGTCCACGCCGCAGCTTCGCGGTCGGCGCGTCGCTCTTGCGCGAAGGTGTCGTCGCGCCCGACGAGATGCTGTCGGCCCTCTCGCAGAACGGGCGCGAATCGGGGCGCCTGCCCGACGTGCTGCGCGCCCGTGGTCTGGTGGTGGAGCGCGACCTGCTCGGCGTCGATGCCCGGAACTGGGGCCTTCGCCTCGTCGACCTCGACGCGGCCCTGCCCGATCCCCGGCTGATCGACGCCGTCGGCGTGCAGGACTGCCTGCGCCACGGTCTCGTCCCCTGGCAGAAGGTGGGCGATGTCACCATCGTCGCCACCTCCCGGCCCGAGGAATTCCGCCGCCTCCGGCCCATGCTCGAGTCGCGGCTTGGCCCGGTGGCGGCGGGCATCGCCTCCTCCCGCGCGATCCTGTCGGCGATCCATGCCCGGCGCGGTGACCTGCTGGCCCGCGCGGCGGAAAACCGGGTGGCCGGGCCTGAGAGCTGCCGCAACTGGCCGCGCCTGCACCAGTCCCCCCTTGCAATGGCGGCGCTGGCCGCCACCTTCGCCGCACTGCTGATCGCGCCGCTGGCGACCGGCCTTGCCGCACTTTGCTTCGCCGTCTTCTCGCTGGCCTGCATCGTGCTGCTGAAACTCGCCGCCACCATCGCCGCCCTGCGCACAGCCTTGCCTGGCCCCGACCCCGCCAGCGACGCGATCCCGCCCGTCGTCTCGGTCATCGTCGCGCTCTATCGTGAGGCCGACATCGCCCCACGCCTGATCCGCCGCCTCGCGCGGCTCGATTATCCGGCGGAACTCCTCGACGTGATCCTGGCCGTCGAGGCCGAGGATCACGTCACCCTCGACGCGCTGGCCAATGCCGAACTGCCACCCTGGATGCGGGTCGTCGTCGTCCCGGAAGGCCAGGTCAAGACCAAGCCGCGCGCGCTGAATCACGCGCTCGACCATGCCCGTGGCGCCATCGTCGGGGTCTACGACGCCGAAGACGCGCCAGAGCCCGACCAGTTGCAGCGCGTCGTCGCCCGTTTTCAACGGTCCGGCCCCGAGGTCGCCTGCCTGCAGGGCGTGCTCGACTATTACAACCCGCGCACCAACTGGCTCAGCCGCTGTTTCACCATCGAATATGCCGGCTGGTTCCGCCTGGTCCTGCCCGGCCTCGCCCGCCTTGGTCTGGTGGTTCCCCTTGGCGGCACCACGCTTTTCTTCCGCCGCGACGTGCTGGACCGGCTTGGGGCATGGGACGCGCACAACGTGACCGAGGACGCCGATCTCGGCATCCGCCTTGCGCGCCACGGCTACCGGACGGAACTGATCGACACCGTCACCTTCGAGGAAGCAAACTGCCGCCCGCTGCCCTGGATCAAGCAGCGCTCGCGCTGGATCAAGGGCTACATCATGACCTGGGCCGTCCATATGCGGCAGCCGCGCCGGTTGTGGCAACAGCTCGGGCCGAAGGGCTTCTTCGGCTTCCAGGCCCTCTTCCTCGGCAGCATCGCGCAATTCCTGCTGGCGCCGCTCTTGTGGTCCTTCCTGTTGATCCCCTTCGGCTTCGACCATCCGCTCTACGCCGCCCTGCCCGCCCCAGCCCTCTGGACCATGACCGCCATCTTCCTCCTGTCCGAGTTCGCCAACATCTTCATCGGCGTGCTCGGCCTCGGCCGCACCCGGCACCGGCTGAGCTTTCTCTGGGTGCTGACCTTGAAGGTCTACTATCCCCTCGCCTCGCTCGCCGCCTACAAGGGCCTGCTGGAACTGGCGACCCGGCCCTTCTACTGGGACAAGACCACCCACGGGATTTTCGATGATGGACTGCAGGGCGGGCAAACCGTCCACCTGCCCCCTCCAGCCTCGATTCGCCTGACCGCATAGCGCAGGCCCGTCTCCATGCGCGTGAAGACGCGGGGAAGGTCGGAGAAAGACCGAAAAACCGGGCCGGATGGGCCGGACCCGCAAGGTTGGAACGCCTGTGGACAAACGGACAGCGCTACCGCGTCCGCAACTCCCCTGCATCGACCCGAAGCCGCGTCTCGAACGCCTGACTGATATGCGACTTCAGCGCGAGATAAGCCGCCTCGCCATCCCCCGCCTCGATGGCGGCCACGATACGGCCATGTTCGTCCAGCGCCACCTCGTCCCGCCCCTCGGCGGCAAAGGAAGTGTTCGCCATCAGGGCCATGCTGCGATGCACGAGGTCCAGCTGCTGCACCAGGAAACGGTTGTGGCTGGCCAGGTGGATCTGCTTGTGGAACCGCTTGTTCGCGCGGGACAGCGCCTTGGGATCGCCGCCCAGAAGCGCCCGGTCGTCGGCCACCATGCTCTTCAGCACCCGCACTTCCTCGGGCGTCGCATGCCGGGCCGCCAGCCGCGCGGCAAGGCCCTCCAGCTCGGTCCTGACCGTGTAAAGCTCGGCCAGCTGGTTGTGGTCCAGGGACGCCACGATCAGGCTCCGCCCGTCCCGGGTCAGCATCGCCTGGGTCTCAAGCCGTTGCAGGGCCTCGCGCACCGGCGTGCGGCTGACCCCCAGCCGCTCGGCCAGCTCGCTTTCCACCAGCCGGTCGCCGGGCTTGTAGACTCCGGCCTCGATCGCTTCCATCAGCAGCGTATAGGCGTCTTTCTGCACCATTGGCCCCTTCCCTTGCGGCGCGGACCCTAACGCGCGCCGCCCCTCGCGATCAACCCTTCCCAACGCCGCAGCCCCGGACTAAACCCGTTGCCATGCCGAAACAGGATTTCTCCCACGTCACCACCTGGGTCTTCGACCTCGACAACACGCTCTACCCGCCGCACATGCGGCTCTTCGACCAGATCGAGGTGCGGATGACCGACTGGGTGATGCAGGCCCTCAAGGTCGACCGCGCCCGCGCCGACCACCTGCGCGCCTATTACTGGGCGACCTATGGCACCACGCTTGCGGGCCTGATGCGCGAACACGGCATCGACCCCGGCCCCTATCTGAATGAAGTCCACGACATCGACTTCAGCGTCCTCGCGCCCGATCCCGCCCTTGCCCGCAGCATCGCGGCGCTTCCCGGCCGCAAGATCATCTACACCAACGCCTGCGCGCCCTATGCCGAGAAAGTCCTTTCCGCACGGGGACTTGCAGGCCTTTTCGACGCGATCTACGGGGTCGAGCACGCCGCGTTCCACCCCAAGCCCGACGCCCAGGCCTTCGCAACCGTCTTCGCCAGGGACGGCCTCGACCCCACCCGTGGCGCGATGTTCGAGGACGACAGCCGCAACCTCGCCGTCCCGCACCAGCTTGGGATGAAGACCGTCCACGTCGCCCCCGCACCCGAGCCCGCGGACCACATCCACCACCACACCACCGACCTCGCCGCCTTCCTCGCCCGCCTCACGGGGTGACACTGCGCCGCATCGCCCCCGCGCGCCGCGGCCTTAAATGACCGCCATCCGCCACCATGAGGACGCCGCCATGACCGCCATCCCGCTTTCCACCCCCAGAAGCCTCGCCCGCGAGACGGAACGCAGGGTCGAGACGGTCTACGCCCTGCTCGCGATCTTCCTCGCCGCCGTCATCCTGGCCGTGGTGATCTGGGGCCTGCCCGCCCTGGTGCTGACCGCGGTGGCGCTGGTGCCGGTGGTCTTCTTCCTTTTCTTCGCGGTCTCGCGGCCCTGAGGCGTCCTGACCACTGGCCGCCCGCCGGGGTCGGGCCTATGCTGGCTGCCCGGAGGCCCGACATGCGCGAAACCACCGACATCCTGATCTCCGGCGGCGGCGTCGCCGGGCTGACCGCAGCCGCAGCACTGGGTTCGGCCGGGTTCCGGGTGATCTGCGTCGACCCCGCGCCTCCGGTGACCGAAGCCGGGGCCGAGGGCGCCGACCTGCGCACCACCGCCTTCCTGCAACCCTCGATCCCGGTCCTGGAAGCCGCCGGACTCTGGTCGCGCCTCGAACCCCACGCCGCCGCACTCCAGGTGATGCGGATCATCGACGCGGGCGGCGAAGCGCCGGAAGCGCGGCTCACCAAGGATTTCGACGCCTCCGACATCTCGGATGCGCCCTTCGGCTGGAACCTGCCGAACTGGCTTCTGCGCCGCGAGATGGTCGCCCGGATCGCCGACCTGCCGAACGTCAGCTTCCGGCCCGGCATCGGCTTCGCCCGGATGCTGGCGCGTGACTCCGAGGCGCTGGTGACGCTGACCGACGGCAGCCAGATCGCGGCAAAACTGGTGATCGGTGCCGATGGCCGCAATTCCCCGGTCCGCGAAGCCCTTGGCATTGCAGCGAAAACCACCCGCTATGGCCAGAAGGCCCTGGCTTTCGCGGTGGCGCATGACCTGCCCCACCAGAACGTCTCGACCGAGGTCCACCGCAAGGGCGGCCCCTTCACCCTTGTCCCCCTGCCCGACCGTGACGGCAGGCCCGCCTCGGCCGTGGTCTGGATGGAGACGGGACCAGAGATCACCCGCCTGGCGGCCCTGCCCGTGCCCGGGTTCGAGGCCGAGATGACCGCCCGCTCCTCCGGCATTCTCGGGCCGCTGACGCTGCTGACCCGCCGCTCGGTCTGGCCGATCGTCAGCCAGATCGCCGACCGGATGTCCGGCCCCCGTACGGTGCTGATCGCCGAAGCCGCGCATGTCGTGCCGCCCATCGGCGCGCAGGGGCTGAACATGTCGCTGGCCGATCTCGCTGCGCTGCTGGATCTGGCCGAACGCCATCGGGACGATCCCGGGTGCCGCGACGTGACCGACAGCTTCCACCGCGCCCGCCACCCGGAGGTGCAGGCCCGCGTCACCGGGATCGACTTCCTGAACCGTGCCTCGATGGCCGGAACGCCGATGCTGCGCGACCTGCGGGCCCGGGCGCTCGACGTGCTCTATTCCGTCAGACCAGTGCGACGGGTGCTGATGCGCGCGGGCCTCGGACTGCGGGCGGGTGACCCAAGGGCAAGCCGAACCTGAATTCAGGTGCATTTTTGCACAGAAATGTTGCGGCGGCTGACCGGGCCGTGAACGCCTTGCAATATGTGATCGATGCAGCCGCCGATCCTTCGAAAAACCGGCGGGATTCCGCCCTTCCGCCGCACAAGACGCACGACAGATTACACTCGCGCGAGCGGGCGCGAGCAAGCCGTGATTTCACTTTTTACGGTCGAATGCCGATCTCTGCTTCACCGCCCCAGACAGGACGGCGAAACAAAACCAAAGGAATCCAAAATGAAACACCTCATCCTTGCATCGGCTCTGCTTGCTGCCTCGGCCTTCGGCGCTGCCGCCCAGGACGCCTCGATCGCCCTCTCGTCGGTCGTCCAGACCAAGATCCTGGAACTGGCTCCCGGCGCGGACCTGACCAACCTGACCGCTGCGCAATACGCCCGCCTCACCCAGGTCGTCACGAACCCCGACAACCTGAAGCCGAGCAACGACCCGAAGGGTCAGATCGAAACGATCATTGGCGCGCAGTGATCAGCCGTACTTCCGCAAAAACGCACAGGTCGGGTACTCCCTCCGGCCTGTGCCTATAACACCGCCTCGACGGCCTTGCGAAGCCGCGCGACGGTGCCCTCCACATCCTTCAGCTTGTCCAGCCCGAAGAGCCCCAGCCGGAAGGTCCTGAACTCCGGCCCCTCGCCTACCTGCAACGGCACCCCGGCGGCGATCTGCAGGCCCTCGGCCCGGAATTTCGCGCCGGTCTGCACCTCGGGGTCGCTGGTGTAGCTGACCACCACCCCCGGCGCCTGGAAGCCTTCGGCGGCGACCGAGGCCACCCCCTTCGCCGCGAGCATCCCCCGAACCGCGCCGCCAAGCGCCCATTGCGCCGCCTTCGCCGCCTCGAAGCCCATCGCCTTCGTCTCGACCATCGCATCGCGGAAGCCCAGGATCGCATCGGTCGGCATGGTGGCGTGATAGGCATGGCCGCCCTTCTCATAGGCCTCCATGATCGCGCGCCACTTTTTCAGGTCCAGCGCGAAGCTGTTCGACGTGGTCTCCGCCAGCCGCGCCTCTGCCGAGGGCGACATGACCACCACCCCCGCCGAAGGCGAGGCCGACCAGCCCTTCTGCGGGGCGCTGATCAGCACGTCGACGCCAAGCGCGCCCATGTCGACCCAGACGCAGCCCGACGCGATGCAGTCCAGCACCATCAGCGCGCCCACCTCATGCGCCGCCGCCGCCATCTCGGCGACATAACCGTCGGGCAGGATGATCCCCGACGAGGTCTCGACATGCGGGGCGAAGACCGCGTCCGGCTTCACCTCGCGGATCTTCGCGACCACCTCCTCGATCGGCGGCGGCGCGTAAGGCGCGCGCGCATCGTTCCCCGCCTGCCGCGCCATCACCACCGTCGTTTCCGCCGCGAAGCCGCTCGCCTCGAAGATCTGCGTCCAGCGGTAGCTGAACCAGCCGTTCCTGACGATCAGCGCCCGGCCGGTGCCGAACTGCCGCGCGACCGCCTCCATCGCATAGGTCCCGCCCCCCGGCACCAGCGCCACCGCGCTGCCCTTGTAAACCTCTTTCAACATCCCCGAGACATCGCGCATCACCTGCTGGAACCGCGCCGACATGTGGTTGAGCGAGCGGTCGGTGAAGACGACCGAAAATTCCTCCAACCCCTCGGGGTCGATATGGGCGTGCAGTCCGGGCATGGGCAACTCCTCTCAATTCCGCCCCCACCCTAATGCATTTGCTCCTTGCACAAATACTCAAATCCGACAGCGACCGTCGCGCGCCGCGTCAGGACCGTCCCAGGCTCCGCCGCTCGAAACTAGCCCAAGGGCCCAGGCCTGCGTTCCTCGGTCAGCAGCACGTTGGCCTCGACGTTGCCGACGCCCGGCAGGGTCATGATCCGGCGCCGGAGCACCCGCTCGAAATCCGCCAGGTCGCGCGCCACCACCCGCAGGCGATAGTCGAAGAGGCCCAGCACATGCTGCACCACCTGCACTTCCGGGATCGCCTGCACCGCGCGCTCGAAATCCTCCAGGGAGACGCGGCCCTTGGTCGCCAGCTTCACCCCCAGGAAGACCGTGACGCCAAAGCCCAGCTTCTCGCGGTCGACCTCCACCGCCAGCCCCTTCAGCACCCCCGCCACGGTCAACCGCCGGACCCGCCGCCAGGCCGCAGGTTGCGAGAGCCCCAGCCGACGCCCCAGCTCGCCCGCCGAAAGCGTGCCGTCCGCGACCAGCGCCCGCAGGATGGCGCGGTCGATGTCGTCCAGGTCGATCACAGCGGCAGCCCCCCCGTCGCCTTGATGGTGGAAACCAGCATCAAGGCCTCGACCTCGGCGATATGCGGCAGGGTCAGGATGCGGTCACGGTAGATGCCGGTCCAATGCCCCATGTCGCGCGCGATCACGTTCAGCCGCACGTCGACCCGGCCAAGGAAGGTCTCGATGAAGGTCACCTCCGGCACCTCGCGCGCCGCCAGGATGAACTCGTCGAAGGCGCGCGGGTTGGTCTTGTCCAGCGTGAAGCGCAGCGAGACCTCCACGGCATAGCCCAAGGCCCGCCAGTCGATCACCGCCCCCTCGCTGCGGATCACCCCCGCCTCGCGCAGGCGGTCCAGCCGCCGCCACAGCGTCGCCGCCGTCACCCCCGCCCGTTCCGCCAGCGCAGCGCGCTCCAGCCCCGGCTCGGCCAGCCAGTGCCGCAGGATGCGCCGGTCGGTATCGTCGATGTGCATGGATTATTCACGAACAGCCAATCAGAAGAATGATGTTTCGCACACTCAGGCAGGATCGTCAAAGATTGCACGGTCCATGACCGGAAAATCCCTATTGTCCCCCCATCAACACCAAGGAGGACGCCAAATGCGCGTTTACTACGACCGCGACTGCGATGTGAACCTGATCAAGGACAAGAAGGTCGCCATCCTCGGCTATGGCTCCCAAGGCCATGCCCACGCGCTGAACCTGCGCGATTCGGGGGCGAAGAACGTCGTCGTGGCGCTGCGTCCGGGCTCGCCCTCGGCCAAGAAGGCCGAAGCCGAAGGCCTGAAGGTCATGGGCATCGCCGAGGCCGCCAAATGGTGCGACCTGATCATGTTCACGATGCCGGACGAGCTGCAGGCCGCGACCTACAAGCAATATGTCCACGACAACCTGCGCGAAGGCGCCGCCATCGCCTTCGCCCACGGGCTGAACGTCCATTTCGGCCTGATCGAGCCGAAACCCGGCGTCGACGTCATCATGATGGCCCCGAAAGGCCCCGGCCACACCGTGCGCGGCGAATACACCAAGGGCGGCGGCGTGCCCTGCCTCGTGGCCGTCCACCAGGACGCGACCGGCAAGGCGATGGAAATCGGCCTCAGCTACTGTTCGGCCATCGGCGGCGGGCGTTCCGGCATCATCGAGACCAACTTCCGCCAGGAATGCGAAACCGACCTCTTCGGCGAACAGGCCGTGCTCTGCGGCGGGCTTGTCGAACTGATCCGCATGGGCTTCGAGACCCTGGTCGAGGCGGGCTATGAGCCTGAGATGGCCTATTTCGAGTGCCTCCATGAAGTGAAGCTGATCGTGGACCTGATCTACGAAGGCGGCATCGCCAACATGAACTACTCGATCTCGAACACCGCCGAGTATGGCGAATACGTCTCGGGCCCGCGCATCCTGCCCTATGACGAGACCAAGGCGCGGATGAAGGCGGTGCTGCGCGACATCCAGACCGGCAAGTTCGTGCGCGACTTCATGCAGGAAAACGCCGTCGGCCAGCCCTTCTTCAAGGCGACCCGCCGGATCAACGACGAACACCAGATCGAGAAGGTGGGCGAGAAGCTGCGGGCGATGATGCCCTGGATCTCCAAGGGCAAGATGGTCGACAAGAGCCGCAACTGAGACCGCGACACCGCCGAGGGCCGGGCTCGTCCCGGCCCTTTCGGCCCCTCACGCCGCCTGTTCCACCGCCGCGACGATCCCGTCCACGACCTCGGTCAGAAGCCCCTCGTCCTCGCATTCCGCCATCACCCGGATCAGCGGCTCGGTGCCCGACTTGCGGATCAGCAGACGGCCCGTACCGTTCAGCCGCGCCTCGGCGTCGGCGATCACTTTCCGGACATTCTCGGCCGAAAGCGGCTCCTGCCCCGCGGCATACCTTACATTCTTCAACATCTGGGGCACCGTCTCGAACTGGCGCACCAGCTCGGAGGCGCGTCGGCTTGTCTCGGCCATCGCGGCGAGGAACTGCAAGCCGGCGATCAGCCCGTCGCCGGTGGTGGCATAGTCGGTCATGACGATATGGCCCGACTGTTCGCCGCCGAGGTTGAAACCGCCCTCGCGCATCCGTTCCACCACATAGCGGTCGCCCACCGCCGTCCGCTCGAGCCGGAGCCCGCGGCCTTGCAGGAACCGTTCGAGCCCGAGGTTCGACATCACCGTGGCGACGAGTGCATCACCGCTCAGCCGCCCCTCCTCGGCCCAGCGGGCGGCGAAAAGCGCCATGATCTGGTCGCCGTCGGCGGCGACACCGGTCTCGTCGAGGATCATCACCCTGTCGGCGTCGCCGTCGAGCGCGATGCCGAGGTCGGCGCCGTGCGCCACCACCGTCTCGGCTGCGGTGCGCAGATGGGTGGAACCGCACAGCTCGTTGATGTTGTGGCCGTCGGGGGAGACGCCGACCGGGATCACCTCGGCGCCCAGTTCCCACAGCACCTCGGGGGCCGCGCGGTAGGCGGCGCCGTTGGCGCAGTCGATCACCACCTTGAGCCCGGAGAGCTTGCCGCGGGCGGGGAAGGTCGTCTTGGCATATTCGACATAGCGGCCGCGGCCGTCGTCGATCCGCTTCGCGCGGCCGATGTTCTGCGGCCGGGCCAGCGCGATCTCACCGGCGAGGATGCGCTCGATCTCGGCCTCGGCATCGTCCGAAAGCTTGAATCCGTCGGGGCCGAAGAACTTGATGCCGTTGTCGTGGGCATGGTTGTGGCTGGCCGAGATCATGATGCCGAGGTCGGCGCGCATCGAGCGGGTGAGGTAGCCGACGGCGGGCGTCGGCACCGGACCGAGCAGCAGCACGTTCATCCCCGTGGAGGTCAGCCCGGCGGTCAGCGCGTTTTCCAGCATGTAGCCCGAAAGCCTCGTATCCTTGCCGATGACGACGCGGTGGCCGTTGCGCCGGTCGGTGCGGAAGTAGCGTCCCGCGGCCGCGCCGAGCCTGAGCGCGATTTCCGCGGTCATCGGGTGATGGTTGGCGGTGCCGCGCACGCCGTCGGTGCCGAAAAGCTTCCTGCTCATGGTTCTTCTCCGAACGTCACCGCCTGCCAGAGGCGGAGCGCCTGTTTGGTTTCGACAATATCATGGACACGGTGGATCTGCACCCCTTGTGCCGTCCCCGCCAGCGTGACCGCGACGGTGCCGGGGCCGCGCAGATCGGCCCGTGTCGCCGCAGCGCCGCCGCCGTAGGTGCCGATGAAGCGCTTGCGCGAGGCGCCGAGAAGCACCGGCACCCCCAGCCCGTGAAAGAGCGAGAGCCCGCGGATCAGCGCAAGGTTGTGCGCCGCGGTCTTGCCGAAGCCGATCCCGGGGTCGATGACGATGCGGTCGCGGGCGATGCCCATCGCCTCGGCCGCGGCGATGCGCTCGCTCAGCCAGTCGTAGACGTCGAGCAGCACGTCATCGTAGCGCGGATCGTCCTGCATCGTCGCCGGCGTGCCCCGCGCGTGCATCAGGCAGACCGGCATGTCGCGCCCGGCCACCAGCGCGCCCAGCGCCGGGTCGTAGGTCAGCGCCGCCACGTCGTTCACCATTGACGCTCCGGCGTCGAGCGCCGCGCGCGCGACCGCGGCCTTGCGGGTGTCGATCGAGACCGGCAGGGCAAGCCCGCCCGCGCAGAGCGCGGCGATCAGCGGCGCAGTGCGGGCGATCTCCTCCGCCTCAGTGACGTCGGCGGCCCCAGGCCGAGTGCTCTCGCCGCCGATGTCGAGCAGGTCGGCGCCGGCACCGGCCATCGCCGTGGCATGGGCCAGGGCGGTGTCCCGGCCAAGGAACCGCCCGCCGTCGGAGAAACTGTCGGGCGTCACGTTGAGGATGCCCATCAGCCGCGGGCGGTCGAGCGCGAGCCCGGCAAGCGGCGGGCGCGGCGCGGTGAGCCGCGCGCACACCGGGTCGGGCAGGTCGGCGGCGGCGACGAGCCCGCGGGAGCCGGCGCGGGTCAGGTGCTCGGCCCGGTCGAACCAGCACCAGCCGCCGGCCAACGGCAGGGCGCCGGGCGTGCGGGCGGCATCGGTCATGGCGATGGGGCGGAAATAGTCCATGCCGGCCT
>NZ_JAYRPN010000004.1:0-1517 GCF_041911175.1 Tabrizicola sp. | reverse complement strand
GACCGTGCCCGCCAGGGTCACGCGGCCGCGGGTCGGCGGCTCGAGCTGGTTGATGCAGCGCAGAAGCGTGCTCTTGCCCGAGCCGCTCGGCCCGATGATGGCCACCACCTCGCCGGTCTGCATCGAAAGGTCGACCCCTTCACGCACGGCATGTGCGCCATATTGCTTTCCGACCTTCCCGATCTGCAAGAGTGCCGGTTCGCCGGGAGTCGCCGGCGCGATCCTGCTTTCCTCCGCTGTCGCCAGCATGTCTCGTCTCGCCGTCTTCTTTTCCGGCCCCGTCTTCCTTCCCGGGCCCCGCCTTCCTTCCCGGGCCCCGTCTTCCTTCCCGGGCATGCCGGGCCGGCCCTTGCCACGCCATGCCGGCGGTCGCTTCGTCAGATTCCCAGCGCGGCTTTCCGTCCCTCATAGATCGCATAGGGCGCCTGTCGCGGGGCCACGCCGTCACCGATCTCGATGAAGGCCAGGCCGCGTTCGCGCAGATCGCGGGCCACGAGGTCCATCGCCACGTTGGTGGTCGAGGTCACGAGGCTGTCGACCTCGATGCCGGTTTCACTGCGGTCGAGATGGGACAGGATCGTCGCCGCGTTGCCGTGCCACGCGAGCACGCTCGATTCCACCGCGAAGCGAACGTTCAGCCGCTTCAGGGTCCGGCGCAGCGCCGCATCCGCCGAGGTCCGCTGAAGTTCCCTGCCGACCATCGCGTCGGGCGTCACCAGGGTCACCTCATGCCCGTCCTCGGCCAGCTTCCAGGCCGTCCCGCAGCCGCGCCAGCCGCCGTTCTCGTCAAGGACGAGCACACGCCTGCCCAGCCGGGCACGGCGCGACATGACCTCTTCCACCGAGAAGACATTGCCCTTTTCCCAACCCGGCATCCTGTCGGTTTCGGGCAGCGCCTTCTGGAACCCGGTTTCGGCCGGCAGCGACCCGGTGGCAAGGATCACCACGTCGGCGCCCTCTGCCCCGATGTCCTGCGCCTCCATGTAGGTGTTCAGGCGCAGCTCGACCCCGAGCTTCGCCAGTTGCCGCTCATACCAGGCGATGAGGTCGAGGATCTGGGCGCGACGAGGCTGGAGACCCGCCAGACGGAAGGCCCCGCCCAGCCGGTCGGACGCCTCGGCAAGCGTGACGCGGTGCCCGCGTTCAGCCGCGACGCGGGCGGCTTCAAGCCCCGCCGGCCCGCCCCCCACGACCAGCACGCGGCGCGGTTCGGGCGCAGGGGTGAAGCGGTCGCCGCCCCATTCGAACTCGCGCCCCGCCGAGGGGTTCACCAGGCAACTGATCCAGTAGTCGCGCGACCGGCGGCCCCAGCACATCTGGTTGCACGACAGGCAGCCGCGGATGTCCTCCGGCCGGCCCTCCAGCGCCTTGTTCACCAGATGCGGATCGGCGATCTGCCCGCGCACGATCGAGACCAGATCGGCCGCGCCCTCGCCCAGCACGGTTTCGGCGTTCTCGGGGGTGCGGACATGGCTTTCCACCGTCACCAGCGCGTGGCGCACCACCTGCTTCAGCCG
>NZ_JAYRPN010000003.1:0-10106 GCF_041911175.1 Tabrizicola sp. | reverse complement strand
CGCTGGTCGCCCGGCCGGGCCGGCTGTTCGAGACGCTGGCCCCCCTGCCGCTGGCCGCCCTGCGCCTGGCGCCCGACGTGGTCGACCGGCTCTTGCGGCTGGGTCTGCGCCAGGTGGGCGACATCATGGGCCTTCCCCGCGCCACGCTCGCCCGCCGCTTCGGGGCCGACACGCTGCGGCGGCTGGACCAGGCGCTGGGGATGGAGCCGGAGCCCGTCAGCCCCGTCCGCCCGCCGGTGCATTTCGCGGTGCGGCTGACCCTGCCCGATCCCATCGGGTTGCGCTCGGACGTCGAGGCGGCGATCGACCGCCTGCTGCCGCCTTTCTGCGACAAGCTGAAGGCACAGGGCCGGGGGGCGCGACGGGTGCTGTTCCAGGGGTTCCGGGCCGATGGCGGGGTGGCTTCGGTCGAGATCGGCCTTGCCCGCGCCGCCAACAGCCCCGACCGCATCCGCCCGCTTCTGCACCTGAAGCTTGACCAGATCGACGCAGGCTACGGCATCGACTGCCTGCGGCTGGAAGCGCTGGCCACCGAAGCCTTCAGCGCCGTTCAGCATCGCGGCCAGCTGGATGTGACGGCCCAGGCGCTGGCCCAGGCCGGGCGGGTGACGGCGGATTCGGCGCAAGCACTGGAAGACCTGATCGGCCGTCTCGGCGCGCGGCTGGGGGACGAGGCGGTGCTGCGCCTGCATCCGGCCGACAGCCATGTGCCCGCGAAATCCGCCAAGCTGCTGATGGCCGCCTGGAGCCAGCCGCACGACGGGCCCTGGCCCGCCGCCTCCGGCCCGCGCCCGCTGGTGATGTTCCGCCCCGAGCCGGTCGAGGCACCCGAGACCCGCGACCTGCCCGCCCGCTTCCGCTGGCGCAAGCGCGCGTTTGCCGTGCGGATGGCGGCGGGGCCGGAACGGCTGCAACCGGAATGGTGGTTCGCCGACCCCGACTGGCGCAGCGGCATCCGCGACTACTGGCGGGTCGAGACCGAGACGGGCGAAAGGCTCTGGCTGTTCTACGGGCAGGGCGGGGCGGTGACCGACCAGTGGTATTGCGAGGGGGTCTTCACCTGATGCGGGCGCCGGAGTTCTCGCAAACTCCGAACCGGAGCCTTTGAAGGCTCCGATACGATTTCTTCGAAGAAA
The DNA here is from genome assembly GCF_041911175.1 of Tabrizicola sp. Taxonomy (GTDB): domain Bacteria; phylum Pseudomonadota; class Alphaproteobacteria; order Rhodobacterales; family Rhodobacteraceae; genus Tabrizicola. The sequence continues at coordinate 8,970 of NZ_JAYRPN010000003.1, read as the reverse complement.
TCGTTGCCCGCTGAATGCTTGCGAGATCGCCGCATCCGTGGGAACCATCAGCCATGAAATCCAGGACCCGCATCTCGGTGCACCAGACCCAGCGCATGGCGCTGACCACCGGGCTTGCCACCTCGATCCGCATCCTGCGCGCCGATGCGGCGGGGCTCAGCCGCTACCTGGAGGAAGCGGCGGCAGAAAACCCGCAGATCATCCTGACGAAGCCCCAGGTGCAGGAATGGCTGCCGCGCTGGAAATCCGCCTTCGGCTTCGATGGCGAGCGGCCCGAGCAGGCGGCGGCGGGGCCGAGCCTCGTCTCCCATGTCCTGGGGATGATCGAGGGGCTGCGGCTCAATCCGGGCGAGGCCCGCATCGCGATGGCCCTGGCCGAGGCGCTGGAACCCTCCGGCTGGATCGGGCGCCCGCCGGTGGCGATTGCCGCAGAGCTGGGCGTCGGCGTGCCAGCGGTGGAAAGCGTGCTGCACCGCCTGCAACGACAGGCCGAACCCACCGGGCTTTTCGCCCGCAACCTGGCCGACTGCCTGCGCCTGCAGGCCGAGGAAGCGGGCGAACTCGACAAGCCGATGCTGGCGCTCCTGGCCCGGCTCGACCTGCTGGCCAGGGGCGAGATCGACCGCATCGCGCGCGAGGCCGGGCTGGATGTGGCCGACCTGCGCCAGGCCTTCGGGCGGCTGCGCAGCTACGATCCGAAACCCGGCGCGGGCTTCGAGGTCAGCGCCGCCCCGGTGCGCGAACCCGATCTCATCGCCGAGAAGGGCGCGGCGGGCTGGATCGTCTCGCTGAACCGCTCGGCGCTGCCCTCGGTCACGGTCGCCGAGGGCCGGGCGAAGGGCCGGGCCGAGGCGCGCGCGCTGATCAGGATGATCGAGGGGCGGAATGCCACGCTCCTGTCGGTCGGGCAGGACATCCTGACCCGCCAGACCGCCGCGCTGGAAGGTGGCCTTGGCGCGCTGGTGCCGATGACGATGGCCGAGGTGGCGCAGGCGCTTGGCCTGCACGAGGGCACGATCAGCCGGGTGGTCGCGGGCACCGCGGTGGATACCCCGCGCGGCACCTGGTGGCTGCGGGCGCTTTTCACCCAGGCCGCGCGCGAAGGTGGCCCGGCGGCAGGCGCCCTGCGTGACCGGCTGGCGAAACTGGTCGCCGACGAAGACCCCGACCATCCGCTTTCCGACGATGCGCTGGCGGCGGCTTTGGCCGAGGGTGGCGCTTCGATTGCCCGGCGCACCGTCGCGAAATACCGCACCATGCTGAACCTGCCCCCCGCCCATCGGCGCAGGCGGCGGCACTGATGTCGCTTCCGGGGCTGACAGCGGCCTGAACCTGTTCTAGCTGGCGGGAAGCGAAGTGGGCCGGGGGCGACAATGGCGATCTTTCTGGGTGTCGATACCGGGGGCACCTACACCGATGCGGTGATCCTGGACGAGGCGGCGAATGCCGTCCTTGGCAAGGCCAAGGCGCTGACCTCGCGGCACGATCTGGCGGTGGGGATCGGCGAGGCGGTCGATGCCGCCATCGCGGCGGCGGGGGTCGGGGCGGCGGATGTGGCGCTGGTGTCGCTCTCCACGACGCTCGCCACCAATGCGCTGGTCGAGGGCCAGGGCGCCCGCGTGGCGCTGGTCTTCATCGGCTTCGACGACGCCGACCTGGGCCGCAGCGGGTTGACCGAGGCCTTGAAGGGCGACCCGGTGGTCAAGCTGCCCGGCGGCCATACCCATGCCGGGAACGAGGTCGCGGCGCTGGACCTTGACCTGCTGGAACTGCTGATCCGCGAGCTGGGCGACGAGGTCTCGGGCTTTGCCGTCGCGTCGCAATTCGCCACCCGCAACCCCGCGCATGAGATCGCCGCGCGCGACCTGATCCGCCGGGTGACGGGCCGCCCGGTAACCTGCTCGCACGAACTCTCGGCCAACCTGAACGGCCCGAAGCGCGCCCTGACGGCGGTGCTGAACGCGCGCCTGATCGGGATGATCGACCGGCTGGTCGCCGCCTGCGAGCGGCATCTGGTGCAGGTGGGCATCGACGCGCCGCTGATGGTGGTGCGCGGCGACGGCGCGCTGATTTCCGCCGCGATGGTGCGGGAGCGCCCGATCGAGACGATCCTGAGTGGCCCCGCCGCCAGCATCGTCGGCGCGCGCTGGCTGACCGGGGCCTCGGATGCGCTGGTCTCCGACATCGGCGGGACGACGACCGACGTGGCGCTTTTGCGCGGCGGCCTGCCCGAGATCGACCCGCAGGGGGCGCGCGTCGGCGGCTTCCGCACGATGGTCGAGGCAGTGGCGATGCGTACCACCGGCCTTGGCGGCGACAGCGAGGTGCATCTGGTGACCGAAGGGCTGAAGGGCGGCCTCCGCCTTGGCCCGCGCCGCCTGATGCCTGTTTCGCTTCTGGCCGTCGACCACGGCCCGATGGTCCATGCCGCACTCGACCGCTGGCTGTCGTCCGACGCGGTGGGCGAGATGGACGGGCGCTTCGTGGTGCCGATGACCGGCCAGCGCGGCGGGTTGAACGCCCGCGAACTGGCGGTGCTGGACCGGATCACCAAACCGATGACGATGGCCGCCGCCCTGACCTCGCGGCTGGAGGTGGCGGCGCTGGAACGGCTGGTCGCGCGCGGGCTGGTGATGATGTCCGGCGTCACGCCCTCGGACGCCGCACATGTGCTGGGGCGGCTGGACACTTGGGACGGAGCGGCGGCGGAAAAGGCCCTGCGCCTGATCGCCAAGCGCCGCACTGGCGCGGGAGAACGCTTCGCCACCGGGCCGGAAATCTTCGCGCAAGGAGTGGTGGACCAGCTGACGCAACAGACGGTGGATTGCCTGCTGGAAGCCGCCTTCGGCGAGGACGACGCCTTCGCTGCCGAAACGCCGGAAACCCTCGCCCGCCACACGCTGACCAAGGCGGGTCTCGCCCGGCACAAGGGTGTGCTGGAAGTGGACGTGAAACTCGGCGTTCCGGTGATCGGCCTCGGCGCCTCGGCCCCGTCCTATTACGGCGCGGTGGGGGACCGGCTGCATTGCCAGACGATCCTGCCGGAGCATGCCGGGGTGGCCAACGCCATCGGCGCGGTGGCAGGCCAGGTCAGCCAGCGCGCGACCGGCACCGTGTCATCCCCCGCCGAGGGCCGCTACGTCGCGCATCTGGCCGACGGGCTGCAAAGCTTCTCCTCGCCCGAGGCCGCGCTCTCCGTCCTCGAAGCCGCCCTGGTCGCCGACGCCTCCTCCCGCGCGCGACAGGCCGGGGCGGTGGACCTGCGCGTCACGGTCGACCGCGAGGTGAACGAGGTCGAGATCGAAGGCCGCACGATGTTCATCGAAGCGCGAGTGACGGCAACCGCGTCGGGACGTCCGAGAGTGGCGCACTAGCACTGCTCCTCGTTCGACTTCGTCTTCTCGTCGCGGGGTCGTTCCCGACGAGAAGACGAAGTCGAACGAGGAGGCTCGGGCGCGCGGATTCACCCTTGACCTCCGCCCGCCCGCCCCTTAATCCGCCCGCCAGTGGCTAGGTAGCTCAGCTGGTTAGAGCGCGCGACTCATAATCGCGAGGTCGAGGGTTCGAGTCCCTCCCTCGCCACCACTTCCTCCACAACGAACCTGCACCGGGATGCCCGGATCCGACGGCCCGGGGCGACGGTGTCTTGGCCCCACTCAGCCCTTCGCCCAGGGCCCATGCGGCTGGTCCAGCCCGTCCAGTCGCTGGAACCCGTGCAGCCCGAAGAAATCGCGCTGGCCCTGGATCATGTTCGCCGTCCCCCGCGCGGTGCGCATCAGGTCGAACCAGGCCAGCCCCGCCGACAGGGTCGGCAGCCCGAGGCCATGCAGCGCCCCCGCCGCGACCACCCGGCGCAAGGCCGGAAGCGAGCGGCGCAGGTGATCGGCGAAGAACGGCGCCAGCATCAGGTTCCGCCCGGGGTCCTGCGACAAGGCGTCCGCCATGTCGTTCAGCATCGCCGACCGGATGATGCAGCCCGCCCGCCAGACCCGCGCCACCCGGGGCATGTCCAAGGCCCAGCCGAACTCGCCCGCCGCCGCCGTCATCATTGCGAAGCCTTGCGCATAGCACAGGATCTTCCCCGCGATCAGTGCCTGCTCCAGATCGTCCAGCGCAACCTGAACCCGCTCCGGCCCCGGCCCGTACAGCGCCTCGCCCGCCGCCCGCTCGCCCCGGCGGGAGGAGACGTTCCGCGCCATCACCGCCGCCTCGATCACCGGGATCGGCGTCCCGAGGTTCTGCGCCTCGATCGCCGTCCAGCGCCCGGTGCCCTTCTGCCCCGCCGCATCGACGATCATGTCCAGCAAAGGCCCGCCCTTGACCGGGTCCGCCGCCCCGGCCACCGCCGCCGAAATCTCCACCAGATAGGACCGCAGCACGCCTTCGTTCCAGCGCGCGAAGACCGGCGCGATTTCTGCGGCGCTCATCCCCAGCCCGTCGCGCATCACGCCATAGACCTCGGCGATCATCTGCATGTCGGCATATTCGATGCCGTTGTGCACCGCCTTGACGAAATGCCCGGCCCCCGCCTCGCCCATATGGTCGGCGCAAGGCGTGCCGTCCTCGGCCTGTGCCGCAATCGCCGTCAGCACCGGCGCGACCCGCGTCCAGTCCTCCGCCGTGCCGCCCGCCATGATCGCCGGACCGTGCCGCGCGCCTTCTTCCCCGCCCGAAACCCCGATCCCCATGAAGCGGAACGGCAACCCTGCCGCCGCGCGCCGGTTGGTGTCGTGGAAATTGGCGTTGCCCGCGTCGATCACCAGATCGTCCGGCTGAAGGAACGGCGCCAGCGCCGCCAGCATGTCGTCCACCGGCTTGCCCGCCGGAACCATCAGGATGATCGACCGGGGCGCGGCCATCGCCGCCACCAGCCCCTCCAGCGTCTGCGTCGGCACGATCCGCCCGGCGAGTGCACCCGCCCCGGCGATGAACTCGTCCGTGACCGACCCCGTCCGGTTCCAGACCGCGATCGGAAACCCCTTCTCGGCGATGTTCAGCGCCAGCGCGGCCCCCATCGTGCCCAGACCGATCAGCCCGATCCCCGGTTTCTGCATCGCGATTCCTCCCTCCACCCCCAAGCGGTGTTTGCGCAAACAGACTGCCGCGACACGCCGGGGTCAAGCCCAAAGCCGCCGGGCCGCAGGAGACGGAGCGACCCCGCGCGCTGTCCTCCCCCGGCCCGGCGAGGGTCGCTTCTGGCGCTGGCTGTGACGTCGCCGCGCGTGATAAGGGGGCGCATGACCTATCGCATCATGATCCAGGGCGCAGGCTCGAACGTCGGCAAGTCGCTGCTGGTCGCGGGCCTCTGCCGCCACTTCACAAGGCAGGGCCTGACCGTCCGCCCCTTCAAGCCGCAGAACATGTCGAACAATGCCGCCGTGGCGACCGGGGGCGAGATCGGCCGCGCCCAGGCCCTGCAGGCCCGCGCCAGCGGCGTTGCCCCCCATGTCGACATGAACCCCGTCCTCTTGAAGCCCGAGTCGGAAACCGGCGCGCAGGTGATCGTGCAGGGCCAGCGCCTGACGACGGTCAAGGCCCGCGACTATGCCGCGCTGAAACCGCAGCTGATGGCCCCGGTGCTGGACAGCTTCCACCGCCTGCAGGCGCAATCCGACCTCGTCATCGTCGAAGGCGCGGGCAGCCCGGCGGAAGTGAACCTCCGCGCAGGCGACATCGCCAACATGGGCTTTGCCCGCGAGGCCCGCGTGCCGGTGATCCTGACCGGAGACATCGACCGCGGCGGCGTCATCGCGCAGCTGGTCGGCACCCAGGCCGTGCTTGACCCCGAAGACGCCGCGATGATCCGGGGCTTCCTGATCAACAAGTTCCGCGGCGATCCCCGGCTTTTCGATGAAGGCTACCGCCTGATCGAACAGCACACCGGCTGGCCGGGCCTCGGCGTGGTCCCCTGGTTCCCGCACGCGCACCGCCTTCCCGCCGAAGACGCCGCCGACCTCGGGGGCACGCGGGGCAGCGGCAGCTTCCTCATCGCCGTCCCCCAGCTGAACCGCATCGCCAATTTCGACGACCTCGACCCCTTGGCGCAGGAACCGGGCGTCACGCTGAAGATCGTCAAGCCCGGCCAGCCCCTGCCGGTCGAGGCCGACCTGATCATCCTGCCGGGAAGCAAGGCCACCATCGCCGACCTCGCCCATTTCCGCGCCCAAGGCTGGGGCATCGACCTTGCCGCCGCCCTGCGAAGGGGCGCGCGGGTGCTGGGCCTCTGCGGCGGCTACCAGATGCTGGGGCGCGAAATCGCCGATCCCGAGGGCATCGAAGGCAGGCCCGGCTCCGTCCCCGGCCTCGGCCTTCTCGACCTCACCACCACGATGACCCCCGACAAGCGCGTCACCGAAACCGAAGCGATCCACCCCGCCTCGGGCACCCGCGTCACCGGCTACGAAATCCACCTCGGCGCGACCTACGGCCCGGACCGCGCCCGCCCGCTCTTTACCGTGAACGGCCAGCCCGAAGGCGCCATCCGCGCCGATGGCCGGGTGATGGGCAGCTACCTGCACGGCATGTTCGGCGAAGACCCCTTCCGCCGTGCCTTCCTCGCCAGCCTCGGCGCCACCCCCGGCAATGCCAGCTACGACCAGACCGTCGAGGAAACGCTGGACGCGCTGGCCGACCATCTCGCCGCCCATGTCGACTGCGAGGCGCTATTGCGGCTGGCGTAGGTCGGGCTTCAGCCCGACTCTCCGGCCAGGCAACCGCCGGACCCGGAGCCATCCGCAAAGCCCCAGCGAGCCAGCCTCTGGCCACTCAACCATTCATCTTTGCCCCAAATATCCCCGCCGGAGGCATCCCGGCCGTGGCCAGGCGCAAGCGCTCCCCCTTCCGCGCGACATATTCGCCGGGCGCCTCCCCTCCCCCACCGTGGGGAGGGGTCGGGGGTGGGGGGCCTGCCAACAGGCCTGCCGCCCGGTAGACGCCCACGCGCAACCCCCTGGAATCCCTAATATCCCCAAGCCCGCCAGCGTGGACATCACCCGCCCGCACATTCCGCGATCGTCCCGGCCAGCCCGCGCAGCAGCGCCGCATAGGCCCCTGGCCCCGGCTCCAGCGACGACCCCACCGGGTCGAGCGCCCCGCCGATCCTGACCCCGGTCCCCTCGGCCAGCTGCTCCAGCAAGGCCGGATCATGCTGCACTTCCGGGAACAGGCAGGTCACGCCTCCCGCCTCGATCTCGCCCCGCAACTCCACCAGCCGCGCCGCGCCGGGAGACGAGGCATCCCCCAGCGCGACGCTCCCCACGAAATCCAGCCCGTAGTGATCGCCGAAATAGCCGAAGGCGTCATGATAGGTCAGCAGCGCCCTGCCCTTAACCGGCGCCAACTTTCCCGCTATCTCGTCATCCAGCGCCGCCACCTGCTTCCCCGCCGCCGCCGCATTCGCCCGGTAGATCGCCGCATGCTCCGGGTCGAGCCGCGACAGCTCCCCCGCGATCAGCCCAAGCCAGACCTCGGCATTGTCCGGGGCCAGCCAGGCATGGGGATCGATCGGGCCATGATCATGCCCCTTCTCCCCCTGCTCGCCATACTCGCGCCGCAGCGTCCCCTCGGCCTCCAGAAGTGCCAGCGAGGCCGCCCCCTCGGGCCGCGTCTCCAGCGCCCCCGCCAGCCAGGGGGTCAGCTCCGGCCCGATCCAGACCACCAGCCCGGCATCGGCGACGGCCCCGGCCTGGCTGGGCCGCAATTGAAAGTCATGCTCGTCCGCGCCCTTGGCCAGCAGCAACTCCGGCGACCCCAGATCGCCCATCACCTGCGCGACCAGAGCCTGCACTGGCGGGATGTCGGTCACGACCGAGGGCACTTCGGCGACAGCGGGGGTGGCAGTCATGAAGAGAGTAATGATATAACGCATCAGTCTGGCCTTTTCCTTTGCGCCGATCTATTTATGTAATATCATAACACGTCAACCCCCCGTGATGCACCCATGCCCGACTGCACCCCTCCCGACCTTGCCTTCGCCGCCCACGACCACGCCCATTGCGCCCATGATGCGCTGGAACGGGCCGAGACGCTGACCAGGGCCAGCGGGGCGAGGCTGACCCCGGTCCGCCGCCGGGTGCTGGAGATCCTGCTGGAAGAGCACAAGGCGCTTGGCGCCTATGACGTGCTGTCGCGGCTGGCGACGGAAGGCTTCGGCAACCAGCCCCCGGTCGCCTATCGCGCGCTGGAATTTCTGGTGGAGCAAGGCCTTGCCCACCGCATCCAGCGCCTGAACGCCTTCACCGCCTGCGTCCATCCCGGCGAGGACCACGCCCCCGCCTTCCTGATCTGCCGCACCTGCCACATGGTCGCCGAAGCCGAAGCCAGCGCCGCCCGCGCCTCGCTGGAGGACGAAGCCGCCCGCGCCGGGTTCCAGGTCGAACGCTCGACCATCGAGGCGCTTGGCCTTTGCCCGAACTGCCGGGGAACCGCATGAGCCTGATCGCCGCCGACCACATCTGCGTCCGCTTCGGCGACGAGGAGGTGCTGCACGACATCAGCCTGAAGATCGACCCCGGCGAGATCGTCACCATCCTCGGCCCGAACGGGTCGGGCAAGTCCACCCTTTTGCGGGCGCTGCTCGGCATCGTCCCCGTGGCCGAAGGTAAGGTGACGCGGGCGCCCGGCCTTCGCATCGGCTATGTCCCCCAGAAGCTGACCATCGACCGCACCATGCCGATCACCGTGCGCCGCTTCCTGTCGCTGCCCACCCGTGTCAGCGATGCGCAGGCCGAAGAGGCGCTGGCGCGTGTCGGCATGGCGGGCCAGGGACAAGAGCAGATGACCACGCTCTCGGGCGGGCAGTTGCAGCGGGTGCTTCTGGCCCGCGCGCTTCTCGGGCAGCCGCAGCTTCTGATGCTGGACGAGCCGACCTCGGGCCTCGACCAGCCGGGCGAGGCGGCCTTCTACCGGCTGATCGAGGAGGTGAGGCGTGAAACCGGCGCGGCCGTCCTGATGATCAGCCATGACCTGCAT
>NZ_JAYRPN010000002.1:0-2123 GCF_041911175.1 Tabrizicola sp. | reverse complement strand
CGCGGGCCTCGGCCACGCGGTCGGCGGGCCATGCGGAACTGCGGGGCTGGATGGTCATGACCGGCCTCGCGTCTTGCGCACCGGATGGGCCTGTTCCTGGGCCCGGATCCACTCCTGGATGGCGGCGCGGCGATAGAAGGTCTTGCGACCTATGCGTGTGCACGGCGGCCCCTGGCGACGGGCTTCCCACCGGGACAGCGTGTCGGCCGTCAGGCCCAGCGCCCGGGCCAACTGCTCTCGACTGATCCAGTCGGCCAGCAGGTCGGGGATGCACTCGTCAAGATCGGTCTGGATGTCCTTCATCGGCTGCTCCATTCGCGTGGCACCCCTCTGGCGGGGGTCGGTTCAGCGAAGCAGAGCGCGAGGACCGGAAGACAGGCGGAAGGTGGAATTGCAGGCGGCCGACCTATTCCGCCCTTTATTTCATTGGGATTTCTTGGCTGCTGCGAGTCGGAGCTACACAAGGCAAACGCCTCCGCGGCCATCATCCGTGCCGGTTCCGGGCGGCGATCTATGCGCCAGCGTCACCACTCTCTCCGGGGAGGGCCGATTGACCGGCGCTCAGGGGGATTCGTCGCTTCTGACAGGGCCGGAATTGCCGGAATGGGGCGTTCCGGTCAGGTTCCGCAGGCGCTCGACGATATCCACATGTTCTTTCTTTGTTCGAGGCGAGCATCACGGGTTTGTGGTTGCGTGCTCGCCTTCTGGGTGCGTAGATTAACGGCTGAGCAGTCCATAAGAATCGAAAAGACGAACGCAGTCGGATGCGCGCGCCGGTCACGGTGTGCCTCCGGAATACAGGCGGTTTTCCTCGACGACGTGCTCTGAACCCCGGTACGCCCACGTGCTCGGCACGGCGGGTCATTTGTAACCTGCATGCCGACGGCCTTGGCCGAAGGATGCTGCATGTCTGAAAGGAGTTTCCCAATGCCTCTGCCGCCTGTCGCATTCTTCTCGATCTACGAAATCGCCGTGCGCTGGGGTTGCCCTCCGGCCGATGTGGCGGGCTGGGCGGCGGCAGGGCATCTGCATGTGGTGGCGGGCATTCCGCCCGTCCTCTGCGGCGAAGAGACGGTGGCCGGGATGGTCCAGGTACCGATGGCGGAGCTGATGGGGATGTTCCGGCGCATGGGCCCGAGCGACGAGCAGGCGCGGCTCAGGCGGGTCATGCCGCTCGGCAGCAAGACCTGGCTCAAGATCACCGATCCGGCCGAGGGACTGTTGGTCCGGTCCTCCGACCTGTTGCTGGATTCCGGAACATTGCAAGCCTTCGAGGAGGAGCGCGATCTGCTGCGGCGCCCGGCCTCCACCATCGGCGCCAGCCCGCGCTACGATTGGGATGCGATGTATGCGTGGCTGACGTGGTTTCTGTTCGAAAAGGGGGTGCCCGACACCCAGACCGCGCTGGTCTCGTTGGTGCAGGACTGGTTCGTCCAGAACTCGAAGTCGGGCGAGGTGCCGGATGAAAGCACCATCCGCAAGCGGCTGTCCTCGCTCTGGCGAAGGTTGCGGGGCGAGGATGCCGCGTGAGGGTCAGGCCGATTTCGGCAGGTCGGCTCCGTCCTGTGCCGCGTTATGCACCAGGCGCGGCCGCGGGCGCAGGAGGCTGGCCACCGTGTCGACGCCCGCGCGGAGGGGGGAATCCATAAGGTGCGCGTAGCGCTGGGTGGTCTGCATCTGGCTGTGGCCCAAAAGCTTGCCGATCATTTCCAGCGATGCACCGCCACTGACCAAGAGCGAGGCAAAGGTGTGGCGCAGGTCGTGGATGCGGACGTCGGCCAGCCCGGCGTCCTTCTGCACCTTGGCCCAGAAGCGGCGGATTTCCCGCACGGGCTGGCCCAAGGTGTCGCCGGGAAACAGCCAAGGGTTGCCACTCGGCACCGCCTGCTGGCGCAGTCGCACGATGGCCGCGACGTCCTGCGAGATCGGCACGCGGTGGATCTTGCGCTGCTTGGTGGTCGAGGCAGGCTTCGACCAGATGGCATAGTCGAGGTTGAACTGTTCGAACCGGGCCGTCCGGACCTCGCCTACCCGGGCGCCGGTTAACATGCACATGCGGATGATCGCCGCGGCGCGCTGATCCTCGGCGCCATCCAGCACGGCCGCCAGCCGGGTCAGTTCCT
>NZ_JAYRPN010000001.1:0-43717 GCF_041911175.1 Tabrizicola sp. | reverse complement strand
TGAACCGCCCCGACCGGCTGCGGGAACTCGCGACCGCCAACTTCGACCGGCTGGGCCTGATGCCGATGGAGCCAAGCCAGTTCGGCACGGCGGCGCAGGTGTCCTATCCGGCGGCGAAACTGCCCGAAGTCAGCTTCACCCAGGATGTGCAGGGCACGACCGGCGCTGACGCCGAGACTGGCACTGAAACCGGCACCGGCGCGGAGGGTTTGTAAGATGCGCACGCCCCTTCGCCCGCTCGCCCGTATCCTGCAGGCCCGACAGGAAGGGCTGAACCCCGACAGCATCGAGAAGGAAAACCTGAAGGTCCGCCACGAGGCGCTGCGCGAAAAGGCGCGGGGCCGGGCGCAGTTCCGGCTGTTCATTCTCTGCATCAGCTTCGTCTTCGCCTTCGGCGCCATCGGCGCGCGGATGGGACTGATGGCGGCGACCGAGCCGGTGGAGCCGAAATCCAGCGCGCCGGGGGCCGAGATCATCGCGCAGCGTGCCGACATCACCGACCGCAATGGCCGGGTGCTGGCGACCAACATGACGACCCATGCGCTTTACGCGCACCCCAAGGTCATGGTCGACCCGAAGGGCACGGCGGTGAAACTGGCGGAGATTTTCCCCGAGCTTGACGCCAAGGCGCTGGAGCGGCGCTTCACCGACGGGCGGAGCTTCGTCTGGATCAGGAAGGTCCTGTCGCCGGAACAGATGCAGAAGGTGCATGAGATCGGCGATCCCGGCCTGCTCTTCGGTCCGCGCGAGATGCGGCTTTACCCGAACGGGACCTTGGCCGCGCATGTGCTGGGCGGAACCTCCTTCGGCGCGGAGGGGGTGCATTCGGCGGAAGTGATTGGCGTTGCGGGGATCGAGAAGGCGCTGGATACCCGCCTGCGCGACCCGGCGCAGGGCGGCAAGGCGCTGACGCTCTCCATCGACCTGACGCTGCAATCGACGATCGAGGAAGTGCTGGCTTCGGGCGTGAAGATGCTGAACGCCAAGGGCGCGGCGGCGATCCTGATGGATGCGCGGACCGGCGAGATCCTGGCGATGGCCTCGCTGCCGACCTTCGACCCGAACGACCGCCCGGCCCCCATCGTCGACAAGAACGCCGAACCGGGGGACAGCCCGCTTTTCAACCGCGCGGTGCAGGGGGTCTACGAGCTTGGCTCGACCTTCAAGATTTTCGCCGTGGCGCAGGCGATGGAGCTGGGGCTGGTCAACCCGGAGACCCTGGTCGACGCCAATGCGCCGATGATCTGGGGCAAGCACAAGATCAGCGAGTTCGAGGGGCACAACTACGGCCCGCTTTTGTCGGTGACGGACGTGATCGCCAAGTCGTCGAACGTGGGCACGGCGCATATCGCGCTGATGATCGGGCCCTTGCGGCAGCAGGCGTTCCTGAAGTCGATGGGCTTCTTCGACCCGACGCCGGTTGAACTGGTGGAAGCCCCCGGGGCAAAGCCGCTTCTGCCGAAGAAATGGCCGGAGATCGTGACGATCACCACCTCCTACGGCCACGGGATGTCGGCCAGCCCCATGCATCTGGCGGCGGCCTATGCGGCGATTGCCAACGGTGGGGTGATGATCAAGCCGACGCTCCTCAAGCGCGAGGGTCCGACGACGGGCGTCCGGGTGATGAGCGAGAAGACGGCGGCGGATTCGGTCAAGATGCTGCGCCGCGTGGTGCTGGAGGGCACGGCGACGCTGGGCGACGTGCAGGGCTACGAGGTGGCGGGCAAGACCGGGACGGCGGAGAAACCGAAGAAGACCGGCGGCTACTACAAGGACAAGGACGTGAACACCTTCGCCTCGATGTTCCCGGCCTCGAACCCGCAATATGTGCTGATCGTGACGCTGGACGAGCCGAAGGACGACACCCTGTCCGAGGTGCGCAGCACGGCGGGCTGGACGGCGGTGCCGGTCGCGGCCGAGATCATCCGGCGCGTCGCGCCGTTGATGGGGCTGCGCCCGAAGCTTGAACCTGTCGCACCGGATGCGGTAACTGCCGCCAGCAACTGAAGCTGGCAAATCACGGGGACATGACATGGCAGCGCGCGCGACACGGCTATCCGACCTCGGGCTGACCGCCCGGGCCGGTCGCGACCCGGCGCTGTCGGGGGTGACGGCGGACAGCCGGGCGGTGCGTGCGGGAATGCTGTTCGCGGCCCTGCCGGGGACGGCGGTGCATGGCGCGACGTTCATCGCGGCGGCGCTGGAGCAGGGCGCGGCGGCGGTCTTGACCGATGCCGAGGGCGCGCGGCTGGCGGCAGAGGCTTTGGCCGAGACCGACGTGGCGCTGGTGGTGGCCGAGGACCCGCGCGCGGCCCTGGCCTGTGCCGCCGCGCTGTGGTTCGGGGCGCAGCCTGAAGTGATGGTCGCGGTGACGGGGACGAACGGAAAGACATCCGTCGCGACCTTCACCCGGCAGATCTGGGCCGCCTTGGGCCATGAGGCGATCAACATCGGCACCACGGGGATCGAGGGGGCCTGGACGGCGCCCTCCGGGCACACGACGCCCGACCCGGTGACCTTGCAGAAGCTGCTGGCGGCGGCGGCGACGGGGGGCGTGACCCATGCGGCGATGGAGGCCTCGTCGCACGGGATCGACCAGCGGCGGCTGGACGGGGTGCGGCTCAAGGCGGGCGGTTTCACCAACCTGACGCAGGACCACCTCGACTACCACGGCACGATGGAGCGCTATTTCGCGGCCAAGGCGCAGCTCTTCACCCGTCTGCTCCCCGAGGACGGGGTGGCGGTGGTGAACCTCGACGGCGCCAAGGGGTCGGACATGGCCGAACTGGCGCTGGCGCGGGGCTTGCGGGTGCTGACCGTCGGCAAGGGGCAGGGCGCGGATTTGCAGATCGCCGCGACCCGTCCCGATGCGACCGGGCAAGAGGTACGCTACCTGTGGCAGGGCCGCGCGTTCCAGACCCGCCTCGCGCTGATCGGGGCCTTCCAGGCCGAGAACGTGGCGGTGGCGGCGGGGCTGGCGATTGCCGCCGGAGACGCGCCCGAGGCGGTGCTGGCCGTCCTGCCGCGCCTCACCGGCGTGCGGGGCCGGATGCAGCTGGCCGCCACCCGCAGGAACGGCGCGGCGGTCTATGTCGATTATGCCCATACGCCGGATGCGCTGGAAACCGCGCTCACGGCGCTGCGCCCGCATGTGATGGGGCGGATTGTGGTGGTCTTCGGCGCGGGCGGCGACCGCGACCGGACCAAACGGCCCCTGATGGGGGCGGCGGCGAAGGCCCATGCCGATGTGCTGTATGTGACCGACGACAACCCGCGCACCGAGGACCCCGCCTCGATCCGCGCCGCGATCCTTAAGGCCTGCCCCGAGGCGCATGAGGTCGGCGACCGGGCCGAGGCGATCCTGCGGGCGGTGGATGCGCTTCTGCCGGGCGATGCGCTGTTGATCGCGGGCAAGGGCCATGAAAGCGGGCAGGTCGTGGGGACCGACATCTACCCCTTCGATGACGTGGAACAGGCTTCCGTTGCGGTGGCTGCGCTGGACGGGGTGATCTGATGCTCTGGACCTCCTCCGACGCGGCACAGGCGACCGGCGGGCGGGTTACGAAGCCCTGGGAGGCCTCGGGCGTGTCCATCGACACGCGGACGCTGGCGCAGGGAGACCTGTTCGTTGCGCTGAAGGATGTGCGGGACGGGCATGAATTTGTCGCGGCGGCGCTGGAGAAGGGGGCTGCAGCGGCGCTGGTCAGCCGCGTGCCGGAGGGCGTTGCGGCGGATGCTCCCCTCCTGATCGTCCCCGATGTGCTGAAGGCGCTGGCTGACCTCGGCGCTGCGGCGCGCGCGCGGACGCGGGCGAAGGTGGTGGGCGTCACCGGCTCGGTCGGCAAGACCTCGACCAAGGAGATGCTGCGGGCGATCCTGTCGGGGCAGGGCCGGACCCACGCGGCAGAGGCCAGCTACAACAACCATTGGGGCGTGCCGCTGACGCTGGCGCGGATGCCGGTCGACACCGACTATGCGGTGATCGAGATCGGGATGAACCATCCGGACGAGATCGCGCCGCTGGCCCGGCTGGCCCGGCTGGACGTGGCGATGATCACCATCGTCGCCCCCGCCCATCTGGAAGCCTTTGCCAGCATCGAGGGCATTGCCGAGGAAAAGGCCGCGATCTTCGACGGGCTCATCCCCGGCGGGACGGCCATCTTCAACGCCGACATGGCGACGACACCGATCCTGCGGGCGAAGGCGGCGGAAGTCGGCGCGAAGCCGGTGGGTTTCGGGGCCAGCGAAGGCGCCGACTGGCGGCTCATCGAAGCGCGGATCGGCGACGAGGCGACGGTCTGCCGGGCGACGCATCAGGGCAAGCCGCTGCTCTACAAGGTCTCTTCCCCCGGCCGCCATTTCGCGCTGAACGCGCTTGGCGCGCTGGCGGTGGCCGAGGCGCTGGGGGCCGACCCGATGATCGCCGCGCATGACCTTGGCCGTTGGGTGCCCCCGGCCGGGCGCGGGCAGCGGGAACGGATCACGCTGGATATCGTCGAGGAAACCTATTTCGACCTGATCGACGACGCCTTCAACGCCAACCCGGCCTCGCTGGCGGCGGCCCTTGACGTGCTGATCGCCGCCAAGCCCACCGACGGGATCGGGCGCGTCGGCGGCGGCCGCAGGATCGCCATCCTGGGCGACATGCTGGAACTCGGCCCGACCGAGATCGAACTGCACGCCGCCATCGCGAAACATCCCGGCCTGTCCGCCATCCACGTCATCCACTGCGTCGGACCCCGGATGAAGGCGCTGCACACCTCCCTGCCGCGCGGGCAGCGGGGCGAATGGGTGGAAACCGCGCAGGACCTGGCGCCGCGCGTCCGCAGCCTGATCGACGCGGGGGACATCCTGCTGGTCAAGGGCTCGAAGGGCGTGAAGGTCAGCCTGGTCGTTGACGTTCTGCGAAAAATGGGGCAGGCCGCGAGCCCGAAAGAAGGGACCCTGTAGATGTTTTACTGGCTTGCCGAGTTTTCCGATGGGGGCGGTATCTTCAACCTCTTCCGCTACATCACCGTGCGCGCAGGCGGGGCCTTCGTCACCGCGCTGATCTTCGGCTTCCTCTTCGGGCGCCCGCTGATCGACCTGTTGCGCCGGAAACAGGGCAAGGGCCAGCCGATCCGCGACGACGGGCCGCAAAGCCACCTGTCGAAGGCCGGGACGCCGACGATGGGGGGCCTTCTGATCCTGTCGGCGCTGATGGTCTCGACGCTCCTCTGGGCGCGGCTCGACAACCCCTTCGTCTGGATCGTGATCCTGGTGACGCTGGCCTTCGGCCTGATCGGCTTCGCCGACGACTATGCCAAGGTGACCAAGCAGAACACCAAGGGCGTCTCAGGCCGGGTGCGGATGGGGCTTGGCCTGCTGATCGCGGCGCTGGCGGCCTATGCGGCCTCGATGTTCCATCCGGCGGAGCTGACCAACCAGCTGGCCTTCCCCTTCTTCAAGGACGCGCTTCTGAACCTGGGCGTCTTCTTCGTGCCCTTCGGCATGGTGGTGATCGTGGGCGCGGCAAACGCGGTGAACCTGACCGACGGTCTGGACGGGCTGGCGATCATGCCGGTGATGATCGCGGGCGGCACGCTGGGGATCATCGCCTATGCGGTGGGCCGCGTCGACTTTACCCAGTACCTCGATGTCCACTACGTTCCCGGCACGTCCGAACTGTTGATCTTCTCGGCCGCGCTGTTTGGCGGGGGCCTTGGGTTCCTTTGGTACAACGCGCCCCCGGCGGCGGTGTTCATGGGCGATACCGGGTCGCTGGCTCTGGGCGGCGCGCTGGGGGCCATCGCGGTCTGCACCAAGCACGAGATCGTGCTGGCCATCGTCGGCGGCCTTTTCGTCGTCGAGGCGCTGAGCGTGATCATCCAGGTCCTCTATTACAAGCGCACCAAGAAGCGCATCTTCCTGATGGCCCCGATCCACCACCATTTCGAGAAGAAGGGCTGGGCCGAGCCGCAGATCGTGATCCGGTTCTGGATCATCAGCGTGATCCTGGCGATGATCGGCCTGGCGACGCTGAAGGTGCGGTAAGTCGTCGCAACTTTCCTGACGGTCATGGCTTGTTTCCCGGCAGGGGCCAAACCGGGCGGATTGCCGCATTTCGGCCACGAAATGGCAAAAGTTTCACCCCTTTACCTCCTTGAATTGCATTGCGATTCAACTGGAGGCTGAGCAGATGTTTTCCATCACCAAGGCTGTTTGTCGTAACGCGTTCCTTGCCGTCGCATTTCTGGCGCCCCTGTCCGCCGCCGCGCAAGAGGCCTGCACCACCTACACCGTGCAGGAGGGCGACACGCTGGGCGGCATCGCCATGACCGCCTACGGGTCCTACAACTATCAGATGATCTTCAACGCCAACCGCGAGGCGATTGCGGGCAACACGAACAGCCTTCCGGCCGGGTTGCAACTGGTCCTGCCCTGCAAGGACGGTCGCCTGACGCCGGACAGCGAGCTGAGCGCCGTGATCGAGGCCGAGACGAAGAAGCAGGACGAGACACGCGATCCGAACCGGCCCTACCTGCCGCCGTTGAAATTCGTCACCGCGAACGACTGGAAGCCCTTCACCGACGAAAGCCTGACCGGCGGCGGCATCTATGTCCGCATGGCCACGACCGCGATGCAGCGTGGCGGCAACGACCGCGACTACAAGATCGCCTTCGTCGACGACTGGGGCGCGCATATCGACACGCTCCTGCCCTCGGGGGCCTATGATGTGTCGATCGCCTGGTCGAAGCCGGACTGTTCCAAGATCGACATGTTGGGCGAATTCGCGGTCAAGATGTGCACCGAGTTCGAGTTCTCGGACCCGATCTACGAGGTGGCCTATTCCTATCACACGCTGGTCGACAGCAAATACGCCAACGCCCGCGCCTTCGCCGACTATGCCGGGGCAAGGATCTGTCGGCCCGAGGGCTGGCCGACCAGCGATCTCGAGGTCGAGGGCCTGGCCGCGCCGACGGTGGAATTCGTCCGACCGAAGACCCCGATGGAATGCGCGAAGATGCTGCTTGACGGCAAGGTCGACCTCTATTCCATCGAAGTCGAGACCTCGACAGCGAACTTCGAGGAGTTGGGCGCGACCGACAAGGTGCTGCTGAACCCGGCGCTGGCGACCTTCAACACGCATCACTTCGTGACCTCGCGGTCGAACAAGCGCGGGCTGGAATATATCGCCATGCTGAATCGCGGCCTGGCCGAGATGCGCGAGTCGGGCGAATGGTACGACATCGTCGCCACGGGTCTGGCGGAATACAACGACGCGAAGAAGTGATCCGGCTCCCGGGCAGGTGGCATGGGTTGCCCCCTGTCCGGGTCCGCTTCTGGCCGGAGCGGCATGCCATCCGGCCTCACGCGGGGATCACCAACCCGTGCTGCACGTCGCGGTGATTTCCAGGTGAACGGGGTCTGTGTCTAGCCTTTGTCCCACGTCCGACAGGGACGCAACAACGGGCTTCGACCCAGGAGAAACGCCATGAAACTCACGCTCACTGCTCTCGCACTTGCCGCCGCTGCCGCGCTGCCGACGCTGGCCCTGGCCGATGACATGGACCCGGCCAAGATGACCTGCGCCGAGTTCTCGGCGATGGACAAGGACGGGATGATGAAGGCCATCGACGCCATGCACATGGCCGGGCCGGATGCGTCGATGAAGATGGACGCGGCGGCGACCGAGGAGGCGATGAAGATGACCACCGAGCACTGCAAGGACAAGCCGGACATGATGGCGATGGACGCCATGATGCAGAAGTGACGCGAGGCCCGGTCGGCCCGTCCCCGGATCGGCCGGCCGGACTTTCGCCCTGATCGGCAGGGCACGCCCGATCCCCTTCCCCTTTGCCGCGCGGTCGCCTATCCCTGTCCGGGACCAATGGGGGGCAGGCGATGATCCCGGTGAAGGGCTACAAGGGTGCGAAGGTGGCGGTGCTGGGCCTCGGCCGGTCAGGCCTCGCCACGGCGGCGGCCTTGCGGGCCGGGGGGGCGG
The DNA here is from genome assembly GCF_041911175.1 of Tabrizicola sp. Classification (GTDB taxonomy): domain Bacteria; phylum Pseudomonadota; class Alphaproteobacteria; order Rhodobacterales; family Rhodobacteraceae; genus Tabrizicola. Next base: position 35,733 of record NZ_JAYRPN010000001.1, on the reverse strand, counting down.
AGCCCTTGCTGTGGGACGACAGCCCCGAAGCCCGCGCGAAGGCGGAAGCCGAGGGGTTCACGCTCACCGACCTGACGCGCAACGCGGCGCTTGAGGGGGTGGCCTGCCTTGTCACCTCGCCCGGCATCCCGCATCTTTTCCCGGCGCCAAACCCGATCATCGCCCGCGCGCTGGACGCCGGGATCCCGGTCGACAACGACATCGGCCTCTTCTTCCAAAGCGCCGCCGGGCCGGAGTGGGAAGAGATGGAAACCCCGCCCAAGGTGGTGGCGGTGACCGGCTCGAACGGCAAGTCGACGACGACGGCGCTGATCCATCACATCCTGCAAGTGGCAGGCAAGCCGACGCAGATGGCGGGGAACATCGGCAAGGGGGTCCTGTCCATCGACCCGCCCGTCGACGGCGAGGTGGTGGTGCTGGAACTGTCCTCCTACCAGACCGAGCTGGCCCGGGCGCTGACGCCGGATGTGGCGGTCTTCACCAATCTCTCGCCCGACCATCTGGACCGGCATGGCGGCATGGGCGGCTATTTCGCCGCCAAGGCGCGGCTTTTCACCCTGGGCGGGCCGGACCGCGCCGTGGTGGGCGTGGATGAGGTCGAGGGGCGCTACCTCGCGGGGGCGCTGGCGCAGGGGCCGCAGGACGACCGGGTGATCCGGGTGTCGTCGGGGCAGAAGCTCGAAGGCTTCGGCTGGTCGGTCTTCGCCCGAAAGGGGTTCCTTGCAGAATGGCGGAAGGGGCGGCAGGTCGCTTCGATTGATCTGCGCGAGGTCAAGGGCCTGCCGGGCGCGCACAATCACCAGAACGCCTGTGCGGCCTATGCCGCCTGCCGCTCGCTTGGCCTGGCGCCGAAGCTGATCGAAGGGGCCTTGCATTCCTTCGCGGGACTCCCGCACCGCAGCCAGCTGGTCGGCGAACGCGGCGGGGTGCGGTTCGTGAACGATTCCAAGGCCACCAACGTGGATTCGGCCGAGAAGGCCCTGCAGGCTTTCCCGAAGATTCGCTGGATCGCCGGGGGCATGGGAAAAGACGGCGGGATCGCCGCCTTGAAGCCGCATCTGGGATCGGTGGTGAAGGCCTACCTGATCGGCCATTCCGCGCGGGAGTTCGCCTTGCAGATCGGCGAGACCCCGCACGAAATCTGCGAGACGATGGACCGCGCCGTGGCCCGCGCGGCGGAAGAGGCGCAGGCGGGGGAAGTCGTGCTCCTCGCCCCGGCGGCGGCAAGCTTCGACCAGTATCCGAACTTCGAGAAGCGGGGCGAGGATTTTACCGCGCGGGTCAGGGCGCTGCTCTAGCCGACGCCTCGTCGAAGCCCTTCGGGCACTCCTCGGAGGGGGACCCCAGCGATGAGTGCCCGAAGGGCTCGAAGAGCGAGCCGTCAGACAGAAAGCAGCTTGCCGTCCTGATCCGCCGAGTCCACCGCCCGGTCCAGCAGCCGCTGCAAGGCCGCGCCCCTTGCGAAATCCGGGTCGGCAACGCTTTCGCCCCGGATCGCCGCGATGAAGCGCTGGTAGATCGTCGGCACTGGCGGGCAGTCCACGTCGTGCCAGGTGCCGGTCTGGATATCATCGCCAAGGCAGGCCCGCAGGTGGCTGACGGTCTTCTCGAAGGTCACCTCCAGCCCGCCGGTCTGGCCGTAAAGCCGCAGCCGCAGGTCGTTCAGATGCCCGGTCGCAAACCGCGTCGCCGCCACCGTGCCAAGCGCGCCGTTCGCCAGCCGCAGCTGCATGGTGGCACTGTCATTGGCGTCCAGCACATAGTCGCCGATCTGCCCGCCCGGCGCCTTGTCGAAGGTCTGCAACAGGCAGGACACCTGCGTCGCATCCATCCCGGCGATGAAGGTGGCGAAGTCGAGGATGTGGATGCCGACATCGCCCAGCACGCCTTTCGAGCCATGCTTCGTCGACAGCCGCCACAACCATTGCGGCTCGCGGTCCCAGTGGCCCCAGGCGGGCTGGGTCAGCCAGCTTTGCAGATACGACGCCTCGAAATGCCGGATCGTGCCGATGGCACCGTCGCGCACCATCTGCGCGGCTTTCTGCAGTGCGGGCACGTTGCGGTAGCTCAGGTTGACCATGTTCACCACCCCTGCCTTTGCGGCGGCGGCGGTCATCTCCTCGGCATCCTTCGCATTGGTCGCCAGTGGCTTTTCGCACAGCACATGCTTGCCCGCCGCCAGAAAGGGCAAGGTGGTCGGGCAATGCGCGGCGTCGGGGGTGACGTTGGTCACCGCGTCGAACCCGCCCCAGGCAATCGCCTCCTGCACCGAAGCGAAACCATGCGGGATGTTGTGCGCCGACTGGAAGGCGGCGAGCGGTTCGGCGCGGGTGTCGATCCCGGCGACGACCGTGACACCGGGGATCGCGGCGAAGGCTTCGGCATGGTTCTTCGCCATGCCGCCGGTGCCAAGGATCAGGATGCGGACGGGCTGCATCAGCGATACCCTTCCTCGCCGTCATGGTGCAGCCGGGGACCGCGTTCCTCCAGCGGTTCCAGCGTCTTGCCGACGGGGGTGTTCGGGGCATCGGTCGGTTTCGCCAGCCGCCCTTCCGGGTTGAAGGCCCAGCGGACGCCGTTGGCAATCACCTTCTGCACCAGTGGCTGATGGTAGGTCGGGTAGGTCTCGTGCCCCGGACGGAAGTAGAAGATATTCCCCGCCCCGCGCCGATAGGTGAGGCCCGAGCGGAACACCTCGCCGCCCTGGAACCAGCTGACGAAGACGGTCTCCAGCGGTTCCGGCACGCCGAAGGGCTCGCCATACATCTCTTCGTATTCGATCTCGAAATGGTCGGGGATGCCGCGGGCGATGGGGTGCTGGCGCGACGTGACCCAAAGGCGTTCCCGCTCCCCGGCCTCGCGCCAGCTGAGGTTGCAGGGCGCGCCCATCAACCGCTTGAAGGGCTTCGAGAAATGCGCGGAATGCAGGAAGATCACCCCCATGCCGGACCAGACCGCCTCGGCCACGCGCTCGACGACCTCGTCCTTCACCTCGCCATGCGCGGCATGGCCCCACCAGATCAGCACGTCGGTTTCGGCCAGCTTCTTCGCGGTCATCCCATGCTCGGGGTCCTGCAAGGTGACCGTGGTCGCCTTGATCCCGTCTTCCCGGTTCAGGAACTCGGCAATCGTGCCGTGCATGGTCTTGGGGTAAACCTCGGCCACCACCTTGTTTTTCTGCTCGTGGACGTTTTCGCCCCACACGGTGACGCGGATGGTCATGGGTAGTCTCCTTCGAAATGAAAGTGCGCCCGGTAGGAACCCCGGGTGCGCGGGATATGTTTCAGCGGATCGGTTTGCCCGCTTCGTCGAAGCGGTGCAGGTTCTCAGCCTGCGGGGCCAGCGAGACGCGGGTGCCGACCGGGATCGTCGCCTTGCCGGGACGACGGACGATGACCGGCTCGTCGCTGCCGATCTCGACGAAGAGATAGTGGTCGGAGCCCAGGTCCTCGACGTGCAGGACTTCACCCGACCAGGGGCCGTTTTCCACCACGTCGATATGTTCCGACCGGGCGCCCAGGGTGGTGCAGCCGTGGTCGGCGGCGAAATTCCCGGTCAGGAAATTCATCTTCGGGCTGCCGATGAAACCGGCGACGAAGATCGAGTTCGGGCGTTCGTACAGCTCGGCCGGAGACCCCGCCTGTTCCAGCCGCCCGTCGCGCAACACGGCAATCCGGTCGGCAAGGGTCATCGCCTCCACCTGGTCGTGGGTCACATAGATCATGGTGACGTTGGACATCGAATGGTGCAGCTTCGCGATTTCCAGCCGGGTCTGCACCCGAAGTGCGGCGTCGAGGTTCGACAGCGGCTCGTCGAACAGGAACACGCGCGGATCGCGGACGATGGCGCGGCCGATGGCGACGCGCTGGCGCTGGCCGCCCGACAGCTGCTTCGGCAGACGGTCGAGCAGGTGGTCGATCTGCAGAAGCTTGGCGGCGGATTCGACGCGCTTCCTGATCTCGGCCTCGCTGGTCTTGTCCAGCTTCATCCCGAAGGCCATGTTGTCGTAGACCTTCATATGCGGATAAAGCGCGTAGCTCTGGAACACCATCGCGATGCCGCGCTTCGACGGGATCAGGTTGTTCACCTTCTCGCCGTCGAAGGTCATGTCGCCGGTGGTGATCTCCTCCAGCCCCGAGATCAGGCGCAGCAGCGTGGACTTGCCGCAGCCGGAAGGCCCGACGAAGACCATGAACTCGCCCTTCTCGATGGTCAGGTCGATGCCCTTGATCACCTGCACGGCGCCGTAGGACTTGGTGACGTTCTTCAGTTCGATCTTTGCCATGATGTCAGCCCTTCACGCCGCCCGCGGTAAGCCCCGCGACGATCTTGCGTTGGAAAATGAGGACGAGGATGATCAGCGGCACCGTCACGATGACGCTTGCCGCCATGATCGGACCCCAGGGGATTTCCTGCTGGCTTGCGCCTGACAGCAGCGCGATGGCCACCGGCACCGTCCGGGTCGTCTCGGAACTGGTGAAGGTCAGGGCGAACAGGAATTCGTTCCAGGCCCCGATGAAGGCCAGAAGGCCGGTCGTCACCAGGGCGGGCCACAGAAGCGGCAGGAACACCTTGGTGATGATCACCCAGGGGGTGGCGCCGTCGACGATGGCGGCCTCCTCGATCTCGACCGGCAGGTCGCGCATGAAGGTGGTCAGCACCCAGACGGTGAAGGGCAGGGTGAAGATCGTGTAGGACAGGATCATCGCCCAGGGGGTGTTGAAGATGCCAAGGAAGCGGACCAGCTCGAACAGGCCGGCCAGCACGGCGATCTGCGGGAACATCGACACCGCAAGGATCGCCATCAGCAAGAGCCCCCGCCCCCGGAACCGCACCCGCGCCAGCGCGTAGCTCGCCGTGACGGCCAGGAACAGTGCGAAGACCACCGTGGTCGTCGCGATGAAGACCGAGTTGACGATCGACCGCACGAAGTTCCGGCCACCCAGCACCGAGGCATAGTTGCCCCAGTCGAAGTTCCTGGGCAGGTAGTTGACCTTGAACAGCTCGGTTCCCGTCGCGAAAGAGGTGACGATCGCGTAGTAGAACGGGAAGACCGAGAAGACGACGATCACCACGACCAGCGCGTAGAAACCGACGGTGGAAAGCAGTTTCTGCCCGGTCATTTCTGCCCCTCCCCGGAAAGGTCGACCTTGCCCAGCCAGATATAAAGGCTGACGAAAAGCGCGATGATCGCGAAAAGCAGCGTCGACTGCGCCGCGCCATAGGCGAACTTGTCGAAGTCGATCATGTTCTCGCGGCTGATCACCGACATGGTCTTGGTGGCCGCACTGTTCGGCGTCAGCACATAGACGAGGTCGAAGATCCGCAGCGCGTCCAGCATGCGGAAGATGATCGCGACGGCCAGCGCCGGGCGGATCAGCGGCAGGGTGATCTTGAAGAACACCTTCACCGGGTTGATCCCGTCCAGCTTCGCGGCCTCATAGATGTCGCGCGGCACCATCTGCAGGCCGGCAAGGATCAAGAGCGCCATGAAGGGCGTGGTCTTCCAGATGTCGACCATCAGCACCGCATACATCGCGGTATCGACCGAGGCGGTCCAGGCGATCTTCTGGTCGATCAGGCCAAGCCGGAGCGCCATGTCGTTCAGGATCCCGAACTGGTCGTTCAGCATCCAGGCCCACATCTTCGCCGAAACGATGGTGGGAATGGCCCAGGGGATCAGGATGGCGGCGCGCACCAGCCCGCGACCCTTGAACTCGGCATTCAGCACCAGCGCCACGATCAGGCCCAGCACCGTCTCGAAGAAGACCGAGACGAAGGCGAAGCGCACCGTGTTCCAGACCGCGTTCCACCAGTCGGGATCGACCAGCGTGCCGCGCCAGATCCAGCGCCCGCTTTCAAGGACGCGCAGTGACAGGTAGTTGTCGAAGCCGATCCACTGGCCCGCGTACAGATCGGACAGCTTGGTGTCGGTCAGCGAAAACCAGACCGTGCGCAGCAGCGGCCAGGCCGCCACGAAGAACAAGGCCGCCAGCATCGGCGCGATGAACCAGAAGGCCGCGCGCTGGCGTTGCTGCGAGAGGCTGAGCCCCCCGTCGTTGGTTGCCATGATACCCTCCCCTGTCGGGCCCCCCTCCGGGGCCCGTTGCGATGAGGCGGGCGGCGACTGCTGGGGTCAGCGCCGCCCGCCGTCGGGGTCAGTCAGGTCCGGGAGGACTTACCAGCCCGACCCCTTCAGGTCCGTCAGATCCGCTTCCAGAAGTTCGAGGTTCTCGGCAGCCGATCCGTTGCCGGACAGCGTCTCGTGGACGGCCGACCAGAACTTCGCCGAAACCTCGTTGTATTTCCCAAGCGTCGGCGCCGAGGGGCGCGGCACGGCGTTCAGGAACACGTCCTTCCACTGCGGGATGATCGGCTGCGCGGCGGCGATGTCGGCGTCATCGTAAAGCGAGATGATCGTCGGCAGGTTCGAGGCGATGAGCGCGCGGGTCTTCTGCGCCTCCGGTCCGGCAAGGTAGAGCGCAAGGCTGATCGCCGCGTCCTGTTTCGTCGAGTATTTCGACACCGCGACGTTCCAGCCGCCCAGCGTCGCCGCCGAGGTGTCGCCTTCCTTGCCGACCGGCAGGGTCGTCACCGCGAACAGGTCCTTGACCGCCGAATCGTCGCCATTGCCCAGCGTGTAGGCATAGGGCCAGTTGCGCATGAAGACGGCATTGCCGGTCTGCCAGACGCCGCGGGATTCCTCTTCCCCATAGGCCAGGACGCCATCGGGGCTGATCGTGCCGACCCAGGACTTCGCCATTTCCAGCGCCGCCACGGCGTTCTCGTTGTTGATCGAGATCGTGCCATCGGGCTCGACGATCTGGCCGCCGCCATAGGATTTGACCCATTCCAGCGCGTCGCAGGTCAGGCCTTCATAGGCGTTGCCCTGCCAGACGAAGCCCCACATGTCGGCCTTGCCTTCGGCGCGTTCGCCGTCCTGGATGACCTTGGCGGTTTCCGCCAGTTCGGCCCAGGTCTTCGGCGGGGTCTTGCCGTATTTCTCCAGCAGGTCCTTCCGGTAATACAGCGCGGGCGCATCGGTGAAGATCGGCAGCGCGACGAGCTTGCCGTTCACGGTCTGCGACTGGATGATCGACGGGAAATGGGTGGGCGCCAGGTCCTTCGCCGCTTCGGTCAGGTCGACGAAATGGTCGGCCAGCTGCGGTGCCCAGATCACGTCGGTCTGGTACAGGTCGATGTCGGTCGCCCCGGCGGCGAGCCAGAGGCGGTACTGGCCGAACTGGTCGGTCGTCGAGGCGGGCATCGGGACGATGGTCACCGTGTTGCCGGTCTTCTCTTCCCAGGGCTTCACGATGGTCTTGAAGTCCTCGACCGCGTTGCCGACGGCGCCGGACACATAGAACAGCTCTTCGGCCATGACGGGCGCGCCCAGCACGGCAAGCATGGCAGCAGTGGCGGTCGCGCGGAAGGCGCGGCCTTTCATCATCATCATCGGTTTTCCTCCCATCGGCGGCCTTGATGGCCCGCCTTCCCTCCAAAAAACGCCCGGCAGAATCCGAAACGTTTCGGAAAAGATAACTTCCAAAGCGCTTTCGGTCAACGATTCGATGCGCTTTGGATGCCCGGCGCATCGGCGACGGAATTGCGCTCGATGAAGGCGAAGCTGCCGATCCGCTGAAGCTCGGCAAGCGGCTTGCCCGCGATGGCTCCGGCCAGACAATCGGCGAGCGGTTCCCAGCTGTCCCGCAGCGGGGCCCTGGTGACGGTAAGCGCGGGAAAGAACGCCGACGCCCGCAGCGACGGCAGCTCGTCGTCATGCGCGACGACCGACACATCGCCGGGCACAGCAAGGTTCAGCGCCGACAGGGCCTGATAGACACCTCGGGCCAGCCGCACATTGCCGCAGACGATGGCGGTGGGCCGGGGGGCATCGCCGGTAAAAAGCCGGATGGTGGCGGTCAGGCCGGTCGCCTCGTCCATCTCGCCGTTCAGATGGAGATGCGGCAGGTCCTCGGCCCCGCTGTCGCGTAACGCCCGGTGGTAGCCCTGCTCGCGTCGGGTCACATAGCATCGCCCGGACGTGCCGTTCAGATAGGCAATCCGGCGATGGCCCCGCGCGGCGACGTGAGCGGTCAGGCCATAGGCAAGCTGTTCATTTTCAATATCAAAGTACGGGTATCCGGGCGCCCTTCCGCTGCGGCCATGCACGACGAAGGCGATGCCGGTCCTGGCCAGGAAGTCGATCCTGGGGTCCTGGTCCTGCGGGTCGATCAGCACGAAGCCATCCAGCAACGCCTTGCCGATCAGCTTCTGGTAGACCGGGATCGCGGGCTCGTTCTCGGCCATGATGTGCAGGACGAACTGCATGCCCCGGCCGGAAAACTGCGCGGAAAGCCCGGCGACCACCTCCAGGAAGATGCCGTCCTGGCCGATGTCGCGGTGCTGTGGCACCACCAGCCCCACCATGCCCGACCGACCCGAGACCAGCTTCCGCGCCGAGGCATTGGGGTGGTAGTTCATCGCCTGTGCGGCATCCTTGATGCGCTGGCGGGTGTCCTCGCTGACGTCGGAATGGTCGTTCAGCGCCCGGCTGACCTGGGTGATCGACAGGTCGAGCGCCCGGGCGATATCTTTCAAGGTCGCCATCGTTCAAACCCCTTTGGATTTCATCCGAAACATTTCGGACGCGAAATGCAATGAAAATCTCGCAGGCCGGGCCGACACGGCCGCCGCACGTCCGCCGGGCGGCCCCGGGGCCAGGGGACAGGGCTCCGGCTGCGGCCCGGTGTCACTTCGTTGCAGCGCACGCATTGCGGCGTTGACAGGTCCACCATCTGCGGGAGTAAGCTTTGTTTACCGGGGGCGAACTGGCCGATTGACAGGGTCCTGTGACAGGGGCTCTTCTTGGCAAGCGGCAGCGCGCGCCTGCACGAACCAGACCGCGAACCAGAACATCCGGGGACAGCCCGGAAGACTGCCGTCAATCAGGGAGACCAACCGTGAAACACACCACCTCCGCCTTCAGCCGCCGCCGGTTCCTGCAAGGGTCCGCCGCCGGCCTGGGCATCCTCGCCGCCCCGGCGATCATCTCGTCCAAGGCGCTGGCCTCGTCGGGCGAGCTGAACTTCACCGGCTGGGCGGGCTATCCGTCGCTGGCCGAAAAGGTGTTCCCCGCCTTCGAGGCGGCCACCGGGATCAAGGTCATCTTCAAGGAACTGCCCGACCAGGATTCGATGTACACCGAAGGCAAGGTCGCGCTTGACGCCGGCGGCATCGACGTGATCGAGCCGACGATCGACCGCGTCGCCGCCTGGAACTCGAACGGGCTGATCCAGGGCTGGGACGACACCAAGCTTGCGACCGGCAACTACCTGCCCGGCCTGATCGACGGCAACGCCGAGGGCATGGCCCGGATCGACGGCAAGCTGATGATCGCGCCGTCGAACTGGGGCACGGAATCGCTGGTGGTCAACACCGCTGGCGCCAAGATGTCCTCGCCCCCGACGCTGGGCGATCTCTTCAACCCGGACAATGCCGTCACCGTGCGCCCGCATTCGGCGCTGGCCGCGATGGGCCGCTGGCTTGACGCCACCGGCAAGCTGCCGCGTCCGTGGATGGACGGCTACAGCGACATGGCGGCGATGGCCGAGCTGTGGGACATCGCCCTGGCCGAGGCGATCAAGGCCAAGGGCAACGTGGTGCAGTGGTGGACCGGCGAGAACGAGGCCAACGCGGGCTTCACCGCCAACGGCGCCGTCGTGGGCCTGTGCTGGGATTCGACCGGCTACAACCTGCGCAACGACGGCTACGGCTATGTCGCCCCGGCCGAGGGTGCCTTCGCCTGGAACCAGGGCTTCGTCTTGATGAAGAACGCGGTCAACGTCGACCAGGCGCATGAATTCGCCAAGTTCGTCTCGACCCCGGAAGGCTCGGCGATGTGGGCGACCGCCTTCTCGTCGAACCCGGTGGGCAAGGGCGGCTACGACCAGATGGGGCCGGACGTCGCCAAGTACTACGGCGATTTCCTGACCGCCGAAACCTCGGCCAAGCTGTGGTGGTGGCCCGCCCAGTCGGCCGAGTTCCTGACCAAGCGCGCCGAATACGCCGACAAGTACAAGTCGGCCTGATCCTGGCGCTGCGCGTGCGCAACCATTGAGCCAAGGACGCCGGGCCCGCACGGGCTCGGCGTGCCTCATTGCGCAAGGCAACCCGCGCTGGACCGAAAGTCCGGTGCAATCTGGCGATAGCGAATGCGGGGGGCTGGATGCCTGCTCCCCTGCAAAAAAGACTGATCTCGGGGATACGATTGGGGGACGACGCGGGCCATGAGCGCGGGAATTGATCTGGAAAACGTCTGCTGCGACTTCGGCACCTTCCGGGCCGTCGACAACGCCAATGTGTCGATCAGGCCGGGGGAGTTCTTTTCCTTCCTCGGGCCATCGGGCTGCGGCAAGACCACGATCCTGCGCATGGTCTCGGGCTTCATCGAGCCGACGGAAGGGTCGATCAGGATCGGTGGCAAGGATGTGAAGGGCACAAGGCCGAACCAGCGGCCGACGGCGCTGATCTTCCAGAACCTCGCCCTCTTCCCGCTGATGCCGATCTGGGAGAACATCTCCTTCGGGCTGGAAGTGCGCGGCGTCGACAAGGCCACCCGCCGCAAGAAGGCCGAGGACCTGCTGAAGCTCGTCGACCTGCCGGGGGCGGCGGACAAGATGGTCAGCCAGCTGTCCGGCGGGCAGAAGCAGCGGGTGGCGATTGCCCGCGCGCTGGCGGTCGAACCCTCGGTCATGCTCCTTGACGAACCCTTGTCGGCGCTGGACCTGAAGCTGCGCCAGCACATGCGGGCCGAGCTTCGCGCCATCCAGAAGCGGACGGGCGTCACCTTCATCTACATCACCCATGACCAGGGCGAGGCGCTGGCGATGTCCGACCGCGTCGGCGTCATGAGCCAGGGCCGCATCCAGCAGATCGCCGTGCCGCGTGACATCTATGACAACCCGGTCAACGGCTTCGTTGCCTCTTTCGTGGGCGAGAACAACATCTTCGAAGGCGAGATCGGCCCGGTGGCCGAGGGCATGGCGGGGCTTTCGGGCGCGCATGGACGCTTCCGCGCCCGGATCACGCCGGACGCGCAGGGCAAGGCGCTGAAGCTTTACGTCCGGCCCGAACATACCAAGCTGTCGAAAACCGCCGCGGGCGAGAATTCGGTCGAGTTGGAAGTGACCGAAGTGGCCTTCGAAGGCGCCTTCATCTCGGTTCACGGGCTGGCGGCAGGGGGCAAGCGCATCCAGGCCGAAGTCAAGAACGATGGCGTCACGCAGGCCCCGGCCGTGGGTGAGAAGGTCTTCGCCACTTTCGATGCCGCCCGCGCCTTGCTGCTGCCCGACGCGAACGTGCGGGGGTAGGCCGATGCAGGATCTTCTCCGCCGCTACGGGAAAGGGCTGACCGCCGTCTTCTGCCTGCTGGTCGCCTTCTGGATCCTCGTCCTGGTGATCCTGCCGAACTTCACCATGTTCGAGCAAAGCTTCCGCCCCTACCTGCCGGTGACCGAGATCGGCGGGCCGAAGGATGTCTACGGGTTCGGCAACTACAACAAGATCCTGGACAACCCGGTCGAAACCGCGTGGTTCGGCATTCCGATCACCGTCCCGATCCATGTCAACACCTTCCTGCAGACGGTGTTCTTCTCGGCGATGGTCACGCTGTTCACCCTGATCCTGGCCTATCCGCTGGCCTATTATCTGGCCAAGATCGCCAATCCGCGCTCGATCCCGACGCTGCTTCTCCTGCTCTTCATCCCGATGTGGGTGTCCGAGGCGCTGCGCGCTTTCGCCTGGTACATCATCCTTACCTTCAACGGGCCGCTGAACGCAGCTCTGAAAGCCCTGGGGGTCATCGACCAGGGCGTGCGCTGGCAGAACGGGGTCGTCACCTCCTACGATGCCATCGTGATCGTGCTGACCTATTGCTACGTCCTGTTCATGCTGTTCCCGATCTACACCGCGATCACCTCGCTCGACACCAACCAGATCGAGGCGGCCGAGGACCTGGGCTCGCCCTGGTGGCGGACGCATTGGCGGGTGGTGATTCCGCATGCCAAGCCCGGCATCGCAAGCGGGTGCGTGATGGTGTTCATGCTCTCGGCCGGGTCGTTTCTGGTGCCGACCGTCGTGGGCTCGACCAAGGCGAACTGGTTCCCGCAGACGATCTACACCTGGTTCAATGATGCGCTCGACTGGAACACGGGGGCGGCCTATTCGATGATCTTCCTTCTGGTCTGCATCTTCTTCGTGATCCTTGCGATGCGGGTCTTCAAGGTCAAGCTGTCGGATATCGCCAAATGAGCCGGAAACGCGAACTTCTCGGGCAGGTCTACTTCGCCCTTTTCATCCTCTACCTGCTGGTCCCGCTGGCCGTCATGGCGGGGGCGGCGTTCAACGACAGCAAGCTGCCGACCATCGCGCCCTGGAAAGGCTTCACCTGGGTCTGGTTCCAGGAGCTTTGGGCGGACCAGACGATGTGGGGCGCCTTCCTCAACTCGATCCTGGTCGCGCTGGCCGTGGTGGCGCTGGCGGTGCCGATCGGGACCTCGGCGGCGATCCTGCTGAACTCGATCTCGGGCAGATACCGGGCGACGCTCTACGGCTTCATGGTCGCGCCGGTGCTGGCGCCGGGGCTGGTGATCGGCATCTCGACGGTGCTGTTCTGGAACCAGCTGGGCCATGCCACCGGGGCCGACAACCTTGCGCTCTTCGGTCGTGGCCTGCACCTGTCGACGCTGGGCCAGGTCAGCTACATCTCGGCCTATGTGATGCTGCTGGTGCTGGCGCGGTTGCAAAGCTTCGATCCGGGGCTGGAAGAGGCGGCGCTCGACCTCGGCGCGAACCACGGCCAGGTCTTGCGGCGCATCCTTCTGCCGCATCTCTACCCGGCCATCGCGGCCTCGGCGGCGATCGCCTTCTTCCAGTCGATCGAGAACTTCAACGTCACGCTGTTCACCAAGGCGAATGCGACGACGCTGACGGTCTATGTCTTCAGCCAGGTCCGGGCCGGGATCACGCCGAAGATCAACGCGCTGGCCTTCCTGTTGATCCTGCTGACGCTGATGCTGGCGCTGGTCTACGAGATCAACCGCCGCCGCCGCGCCCGGATCGAGGCCGCGCGCGAGGCCGAAGCCCGGCGGGCGGAAGAGGCGATGCTCTAGGGGCGGCTCGTCGATGACTTCGCTTCCTCGCTCGGTTGCGACGAGAAGCCGAAGGCGCACGAGGAGCCGACCCCTGGGCAAGTCTTAACAAAATCTGAATGTCCGCAAGCAAGCCATTGATTTTGAATGGCTTGATTTTCTGTCCACCGTGGACAGCCCTGTTTCAAAGCCCCCGCAGCAGCACATCGCACAGGGGGGACGCCGGGTCGGCCAGCCCTTCGATCACGCTGAAATGGTGGTGCCCCGGATCGGCGGTCCAGGGGCAGGCCCATTCCTCGGACAAAAGCCGCGCTTGCATCAGAAAGGCCGGCCGCTCCTCGGCCCCCACCCAGACATGCGCCGTCACCCCGTCCCGCAAGGCCTGTCGCGCCGGGCTTTCCATCGCCGCCTCTTCCGCGTCGATCTTCAGGGTCCGGTTCATCCCCGTCGCCATCAGCGGCCCCAGTTCGGCGAGCGGAGAGATCGGCACCACCCGCGCCACCGGCACCGCGATGTCGGCGCAGCCCATCCGCGCCGACAGATGCCCCCCGGCGGAATGCCCCGTCACCACCATCGGTCCCGGCACCCGCGTCCCCACGAACCAGCAGGCCCGCGCGATCTCCGCCGTCATCTCGGCCAGTCGTGCCGCCGGGGCGAGCGTGTAGCTCGGCATCGCCACGGCAAAGCCCCGCGCCAGGGGCCCCGCAGCCAGGTGCGACCAATGTGCCTTGGAAAAGAGGTGCCAGTAGCCGCCGTGGACGAAGACGACCACCCCCTTCGGCGCGCCTTCGGGCAGGAACAGATCCAGCTCCTCGCGCGGGGCGGTGCCATAGGCCAGGTCAAGCTCGGCCCGCGCGCCCATCGCTTGCCGGAAGGCCGCGGCCTCGCGGGTCCAGCGCGGGGGATAGTCGGCGGCACCGGGAATGAAGTCACCGTTGGCATAGTCGCGGTCGGGATCGGGCCAGCGGTAGGCTGGTCGGGAATGGGGCACGTCGGACCTCCTGTCGGATCGCGGCCAGACTGCGCCAGACGGACCCGGCTTCGCAAGGGGCCACCCCTTTCTTGCGTGCGCTGCGGAAGCCGGTCATAGCTTGACCGGAGCGGTAGCGACGGAGAAGCGGCATGCTGAAGGGGATCGACAACCGGCTGAACGCCGAGGTGCTGGGAACCCTGCGCGCGATGGGGCACGGCGACTGCATCGTCGTGGTCGACACCAACTTCCCCGCCGAGTCGGTGGCACGGGCGACCGTCACCGGCAAGCTTCTGCGGATGGAGAACCTGTCGGCCGCCGAGGCGATGAACGCGATCCTTTCGGTCCTGCCGCTGGACACTTTCGTCGAGGATTTCGCGGGCCGGATGGAAGTGGTGGGCAAGCCCGAGGAGGTGCCGCCGGTGCAGGTCGAGGTCCAGGCCGAGGTCGACCGCGCCGAGGGCCGCTTCCGCCCCTTGCCCGGCATCGAACGTTTCGCCTTCTACGACATGGCCCGCCAGTCCTTCGCGGTGATCCAGACCGGGGAGCGGCGTTTCTACGGCTGTTTCATGCTGCGCAAGGGCGTGATCCCACCCGAAGCCTGACCCGGAGACCCCGTAATGTCGAAACCCGTCGTGATCCTTGGCATTTTCAACGCCGACACCTCCTATCGGGCCGAGCGCCTGCCGAAGATCGGCGAGACGATCCTCGGCCAGCATTTCGCGTTGGGGCCTGGGGGCAAGGGCTCGAACCAGGCGGTCGCTGCGGCCAGGGCGGGGGGCCGGACGCATTTCATCACCCGGCTTGGGGCCGATGATTTCGCCAAGGTCGCCCGGCAGGTCTGGGCAGAGGCCGGGGTCATCCCCGAGGTGACAGTGGACTCCGACAGCCACACCGGCGCGGCCTTCATATTCCTGGAGGCGGCGACGGGGAACAACGCGATCATCGTGGCTTCGGGGGCCGGGGGGCGGATCGAGCCCGAAGACCTGGACGCCCGCGCCGACTTGATCCGCAGCGCGGCGGTTTTCGTCACGCAACTGGAACAGCCGATCCCCGCCGCGCGCCGGGGGCTGGAGATCGCCCGGGCGGCAGGGGTGACGACGATCCTGAACCCGGCCCCGGCGGCGGCGCTGGACGATGCGATGCTGGCCTTGTGCGATTACATCACCCCGAACGAGACCGAGGCCGAGACGCTGACCGGCATGGCCGTGGCGACGCTGCCCGAGGCGGAGCGGGCCGCCGACGCGCTGATGGCGCGGGGCGTGGGGGCGGTGATCATCACGCTGGGCGCGCGGGGGGCGCTTTACCGGGACCGGACGCGGTCGGTTCATGTCCCGGCGATCAGCGCGGGCCCGGTGGTCGAGACGACGGGCGCGGGCGACGCGTTCAATGGCGGCTTCGCGGTCGCGCTGTCCGAGGGCCGCGACGTGGTTCAGGCGGTGCGCTTCGGCTCGGCGACGGCGGGGATTTCGGTTACGCGTCCCGGTGCCGCGGCCGCCATGCCGACCCGGGCCGAGATCGACGCGCTTCTGGCCAAGGATTGAGCGGTACGGCTGTCATTCCCCTGTTACAAATACGTCGCAGAGCTGTAACCGAACCGGCCTAGATCGTCCCGGTGCGGCAGCCGTGGGGAAAGTGGATGGACGACATGCGGACGTTGGAGCGGGAGGTGGCGACCGGAAGCGCCAAGATCGCCGCCCGCGAGGTTCAGGTCCACTACGGCACCAACCATGCGCTGAAGGACGTGACGGTCGACATCCTCGACCAGACGGTGACCGCCTTCATCGGGCCTTCGGGCTGCGGCAAGTCGACCTTCCTGCGCTGCCTGAACCGGATGAACGACACGGTGGCCTCGGCCAGGGTGTCGGGCAGGATCACGCTGGACGGCGAGGATATCTACGACCCCCGCGTCGACCCGGTGCAGCTGCGGGCCAAGGTGGGGATGGTGTTCCAGAAGCCGAACCCCTTCCCGAAGTCTATCTACGACAACGTGGCCTACGGGCCGAAGATTCACGGTCTGGCGCGCAGCCGGGCGGAACTTGATGCCATCGTCGAGGCAAGCCTGCGCAAGGCGGCGCTCTGGGCCGAGGTGAAGGATCGGCTGGATGCGCCGGGGACGGGGCTTTCGGGCGGTCAGCAGCAGCGGCTGTGTATCGCGCGGGCGGTGGCGACCTCGCCGGAAGTGCTTTTGATGGACGAGCCCTGCTCGGCGCTGGACCCGATTGCCACGGCGCAGGTCGAGGAGCTGATCGATGAGCTGCGCAGCCAGTTCTCGGTGGTGATCGTGACCCATTCGATGCAGCAGGCGGCGCGGGTGAGCCAGAAGACCGCCTTCTTCCATCTGGGAAACCTGGTCGAATTCGGCGACACCACCCAGATCTTCACCAATCCGAAGGACCCCAGGACCGAAGCCTATATCACCGGGCGCATCGGGTAAGGAGCAGGCCATGAATACCGCCCATATCGTTTCCGCCTTCGACCGCGACCTCGAGGCCGCTCAGGCCCTGGTCATGCGGATGGGCGGGCTGGTCGAGGCCGCGCTTCTGGACGCGGCCGAGGCGCTGGACCGGCGCGACGAGGATCTTGCCGCGCGGGTCCGTTCGGGAGACCGGGCGATCGACGCGCTGGAGGACCAGATCAACGCGCAATGCGCCGAGCTTCTGGCGCTGCGCGGGCCGACGGCGGGTGATTTGCGGACGGTGCTGACGGTGATGAAGATCGCCGCCGCACTGGAGCGGTCGGGGGACTACGCGAAGAACCTGGCGAAGCGGACGGCGGTGCTGGCGCAGCTTTCGCCGGTGCCGGGGGCCTCCGGTGCGATCCGGCGGCTGGCGAAGGCGGTGGTGCAGATGCTGACCGACGCGCTGGACGCCTATATCCGCCGCGACGTGAAGCTGGCCGAGGATGTGCGGGCGCGCGACCGGGACGTGGACCAGATGTACAACTCGATCTTCCGCGAGTTCCTGACCCACATGATGGAGGACCCGCGCACCATCGGGCCCTGCATGCACCTGCATTTCATCGCCAAGAACATCGAGCGGGTGGGGGACCATGCGACGGCGGTCGCCGAGCAGGTGATCTACCTCGTCACCGGGGCGATGCCGGGCGAGGATCGGCCCAAGTTCGACAGCACCGGCGTGGGGGAATGAGCATGGCCAAGGGCGGACAGCCGCGGGTGCTGCTGGTCGAGGACGAACCGGCGCAGCGGACGGTGCTGGCCTACAACCTGGAGGCAGAGGGCTTCGCGGTGACGCAGGCGGACAACGGCGAGGATGCGATGATGCTGGTCGACGAGGAGGAGCCGGACATCATCATCCTGGACTGGATGATGCCGAAGGTGTCGGGGATCGAGGTCTGCCGGCGGCTGAAGATGCGGCCCGAGACGCGGGGGATTCCGGTGATCATGCTGAGCGCCCGCGCCGAGGAGGTGGACCGGGTGCGGGGGTTGGAGACCGGGGCGGACGACTACGTCGTGAAGCCCTATTCCGTGCTGGAGCTGATGGCCCGGGCGCGGGCGCAGCTCAGGCGGGTGCGGCCCTCGACCGCGGGGATGGTGCTGGAGCACGAAGATATCCGGCTGGACCCGGAAAGCCACCGGGTCTACCGGGCGGACAAGGTGCTGAAGCTGGGGCCGACCGAGTTCAAGCTTCTGGTCACGCTGATGGAGCGGCCGGGGCGGGTGTTTTCCCGCGAGCAGCTCTTGGACCTGGTCTGGGGGCGGGACATCTATGTCGACACCCGGACGGTGGATGTCCATGTCGGGCGGCTGAGAAAGAGCCTGATGCAGTTCGGGGGGGAGGACCCGGTCCGGACGGTGCGGGGGGCGGGCTATTCGCTGGGGTGACTGTCCACGGTGGACAGATTTTCCAAGCCTGTCTTTTCAATCACTTGCGCGCGGGCGTTAAGGATTTGGCAAGATATTGAACCACCCGCCGGTTGGGGTGGTTTTCGCAAGGAGCGCTGGCGCGCGGGGCTTTCCTCTCGTCGTCGGGACTGCGCCCTCCTCCTCGGCTGACGAGGGGCGCTGCCCCTCGAGCACCCCGGGATATTTGCACCAGTATGAAAGCGCTTTCGCAAGGGGTGACCGGGCGCCTCCGGCGGGGATATTTGGGCAAAGATGAAGGTGCGGCCTAAAGGGTCGGCAGAAGCCGGTCCAGCGTGTCGAGGACCTGATCCACGTCTGCAAGGCTGAAAGGCAGCGGCGGGCGGATTTTCAGGCTGTCGCCCTGCGGGCCGGTGGAACTGATCAGGATGCGGTTGTCGCGCAGCGCATTCACCAGCCGGGCGGTGCGGGCGGGGTCGGGCTGGCCGTCGGTCTGGATGGTCTGGCCGATGAAAAGGCCGGCGGCGCGGGTTTCGCCCAAGGCCTCGTGGCGTTGGGCGAGGATGCGCAGGCCATCGGCCAGCGCCTTGCCCACGGTGGCAGCGTTCTGTTGGAGGGCTTCGTCGCGGATCACGTCGAGCACGGCCAGACCCACGGCAGCGGCGACGGCATTGCCGCCGAAAGTATTGAAATAGCGTGCCTTTGCGCCGAAGTCGGCGATGACGCGCGGTTGCAGGGCAAGCCCCGCCAACGGATAGCCGTTGCCCATTGGCTTGCCCATGCTGACCATGTCGGGGACCAGGTCGTGGCGCTGGAAACCCCAGAATTGGCTGCCGGTGCGCCCGAAGCCGGGTTGCACCTCGTCAGCGAGGAAGAGGCCGCCCCGCGCCCGGATCGCGGCGGCGGCGGGGGCGAGGAAACCGGCGGGGTCGGGAAAGACGCCATCGGAGGAGAAGATGGTGTCGACGATCAGCAGGGCGGGCCTGATGCCCTGCGCGGCCATCCGGTCGCAGGCCTGGGTCACGGCCTCGGCGAAGCCTTGGGCGATGCCTTGCGGGTAGTTCGCGGCGGAGGGGGCGGGGATCGGGAAGACCGTGGGGCCGGGGGCGACGGCGGGGCCGATCGACATCGACATCTCGGCAGTGGCAAGGGTGACGCCGTGATAGGCGTTGTCGGTGACGATGATCCCGCTGCCGCCGGTCGCGGCGCGGGCGATGCGGAGCGCGAGGTCGTTCGCCTCCGACCCGGTGCAGGTGAACATGACGTGGCTGAGGTCGGCGGGGAAATGCGCGAGGAGACGCTCGGCATAGGTCAGGATCGTCTCGTGCAGGTAGCGGGTGTGGGTGGCGAGCGTCGCGGCCTGCTCTGCCATCGCCTGCACCACGCGGGGGTGGCAATGACCGACCGAGGCGACGTTGTTGTAGCAGTCGAGATAGGCGGTGCCGTCGGGGGCGTAGAGGTGGACGCCTTGCCCACGGGTGAGGTGGACCGGGGTTTCGTAGAAGAGCCGGTAGGCGGGGCCGAGCGCCTGGGCGCGGCGGCTGGCGAGGGCTTCGTCTGCAGGCGAGAGCTGGCCTGCGCCGGGGGTATAGGCGTTCAGCATCGAGGTCTGGCGGGTCATGTCGGCTGGCTTTCGAGGATGGCGAGAAGCGTGTCGGTGAGTGCGGCGGGGTCGGTCAGGGCGTCGAGGCCCGCGCGCGAGGTGGGGGCGTTGCGCAGGATGTAGGGCGCGTTCTCCGGGTAGCGGGCGGCGCGCCAGGCGGAGATCGTCAGCGTGGTGGCGAGGCGGGCGGTGATCAGGTCGGGGAGGAGGCGGAGTTCGGCTTCCGTCAGGGGGTTGGCCCGGTGATAGGCCCGGGTCAGCGGGACCAGCAGGCCTGCGGGATCGGCGGGGTCGATCAGGTAGGAGGCGGCGACGGCGAGGTCGCAGATGCGGTGCGACAGCGTCATGTCGCCGAAGTCCAGGATGCCGGTGAGGGTTCCGGGCTGGCCTGGGTCGGCGAGGAGGTTGTGCGGGTTGAAATCGCCGTGGATCACCTGCCGGGGGAGGTTGGCGAGCGCCGGGGCGGTGTGGGTGGTGAAACGGGTGAGGAAGGCGGCGATGCGGGGCTTCAGGTCCTTCGGCAGCGCGGGGGTGAGGGGGGCCAGGTCGGCTGCGTTCTGGATGTCCCAGAGGAGGTGGTGATCCGACGCCGGATGGTGGAAGCTGGCCAGAGCCGCGTCGAGGCCGCCGAGGGCGGTGCCGATGGAGGCGGCCAGCGCAGGGGTTCGGGGCAGGTGCGCGAGCGGCGTGCCGGGTAGCCAGGTGAGGAGGCGCAGCGCTCCGTCCGGGGTGGCGATGATGCTGCGGCCAGTGCGTGCGGGGATCACCCGGGGGGTGGGGAGGTCGGGAGCCGCGCGGGCGGAGTGGAGAAGCGCTTCGGTCTGGAATTCGGTCAGGGCGGCGGGCTCGGCGGGGTTGGCCAGTTTCAGGGTGAACTGGCCGGTCGTGGTATCGAGCCGGTGATTCTGGTCGCGTTCCGAAGTGAGCGGGTGGAGAGAGCCGGTCAGGCCCCAGTGGGTTTCCGTCAGGGCGGCAAGCGCCTGCGCGGACAGGCGGGGCGGGGGGAGGGTGAGGAGGCTGCCTGCGGGGTCTTGGGTCATGGGTCTGGTCCGGGGCACAGGATAGCGGCTCGGGTGGCGGGAGCCAGCAGAATGTGGGCTTGACATGGTTGACTATTTTAGTAGGGATATAGTCAGAAACCCAGCCAGCCCGGATCGGGCCCGCCCGGCGTCCTTCAATTCAGGCGGAGTTCACCATGCCCGACCGAGATGCGGCCCCGCGTGCCGATTTTTTGGACCTGTTCCTGAGCGCCGTATCCGGGGTATTCCCGGGGCAGGTGCTGGAAGCGCTGATCGCGCGGCTGGAGGGGTCGAAATGAACGCTCATGTCGAACCCTGGCTGACGGCGGATGCGACGCCGGTGCATGATGCGCGGGCGCTGACCGAGGGCGGGAGCCTCGCGCGGATCGTGCTGGACGGACAGGTCTATGCGCTGCGGATCACCCGGGCGGGCAAGCTGATCCTGACGAAGTGAGGCGGGCCAAAATCCTTCGAAGGATTTTGCAAATCTTTTCGAAAAGATTTGGCGCCCTCAGCCGCCGGTGTGGCTCATGTGGCGGGTGATCTGGCCTGCGACCTTCTGGCGCGAGTAGTCGAAGTCGTGGCCCTTGGGTTTGCGCGCGATGGCGGCACGGATCGCCTGTTCGACGATCCTGTCGTCGGGGCTGGCGCGCAGGGGGGCGCGGAGGTCGGCCATGTCTTCCTGGCCGAGGCACATGTAAAGCTCGCCCGTGCAGGTCAGCCGCACGCGGTTGCAGCTTTCGCAGAAATTATGGGTGAGGGGGGTGATGAAGCCGATCTTCTGGCCGGTCTCCTCGACGCGGACATAGCGGGCGGGGCCACCGGTGCGCTCGGTGAGGTCGGTGAGGGTCAGGCGTTGGGCAAGGCGGGCGCGCAGGTCCTTCAAAGGCCAGTACTGGTCGAGCCGGGTGGCGGTCATGTCCTCGCCCATCGGCATGACCTCGATGAAGGTGAGGTCGTGGCCTTCGGCGGCGCACCAGTCGAGGAGGGGGAAGAGCTCGTCCTCGTTGAAGCCTTTCAGGGCGACGGCGTTGATCTTCACCTTGAGGCCCGCGGCTTTGGCGGTTGCGATGCCGTCCAGCACCTGCGGCAGGCGACCCCAGCGGGTGATGGTGGCGAATTTCGCGGGGTCGAGGGTGTCGAGGCTGACGTTGACGCGGCGGACGCCGAGGTCGGCGAGGGCTCCGGCGAATTTCGCCAGCTGGCTGCCGTTGGTGGTGAGGGTCAGCTCCTTGAGCGCACCGGTCTGGAGGTGGCGCGACATGGCCTCGAAGAAGGTGAGGATGCCCTTGCGGACCAGAGGCTCGCCCCCGGTGATGCGAAGCTTCTGGACGCCCATGTGGATGAAGGCGGTGCAGAGGCGGTCGAGTTCTTCGAGGGAAAGCAGGTCGGTCTTGGGCAGGAAGGTCATGTGTTCCGACATGCAATAGGTGCAGCGGAAGTCGCAGCGGTCGGTGACCGAGACGCGCAGGTAGCTGATCGCGCGGGCGAAGGGGTCGATGAGCGGCGTCATGCGGCGAAGGTAGGCCTGTGCGGGGGGCTGCACAAGTGCGCGAGCGGCGATTGCGAGGTGGGAAACGGCAGGCTAGGCTGCGGGGCATGAAACAGTTCGTGATCCTGCCGCTTGTCGCCCTGGCCCTGTCGGGTTGTGCCCTGTTCCAGAAGGAAGGGGGGCGGACCGGGGTGACGGGGCCGGTGGAGCCGCCACCGGCGACGGAATTCGCGCCGAAGGTGGCGACCAGCGTGCTGGGCGCCACGCAGGCGACGAGCGCGGAGGCGCTGGACAAGACCACGGCGGCGGAGAAGGCGGCGGCGCTGGCGGCCCCGGCCAAGGGCGGCGAGCGGGAGCTGGGCCGCGTGGTCGTGGCGCTGGGCTCACCGGCGGAGCAGGGGATCTGGCTGTCCTCGGCGCTGGTGAAGGAGAAGGCGCAGGGGCGGATAATGACGGCGGCGGGCAAGTCTCTGGCGCTGGAGCTGCGGCCGGGAACCGGCGGGGCGCACCTGTCGCTGGCGGCGTTCCAGGCTTTGGGCCTGAGCCTGACGGAACTGCCGCAGGTGACGGTCTACGGGCCGTGAGCCTGCGGGCTTCGGGCGCTTTTCGAAATGAGCGCTGACGCGCGAAGACTCCTTGTCTCGTCGTCGGGGCTGGCGCCCTCCTCCTCGGTCGCTGGGGGTTTCACCCCCATGCCAGCGATTTCTTGAACCAGTGGCGAAACCGCTGGCATACCTAAGGATATTTGCACCAGTATGAAATGCGTCGGGAAGGGGCCGGGCAGGTGCCTCCGGCGGGGATATTTGGGCAAAGATGAAAGGCAGCGGGCTCAGGCGGGTTGGGCTTCGAGGGCGTCGGCGACGGTGCCGGTGACGGTCCAGTCCGGGGCGAGGAGGAGGAGGTCGGCTGCGTCGCGCTGTTCGGGGGTGGCGAGGTCGGGGCGGTTCAGGAGCCGGGCGGGGGCGGCGGTGGCCATGTCGAGGGCGACCTCTGGCGGGGTGCCGACCACGGTGATCAGGCGGTGGAGGCCCTCGGCCATCGTCACATGCGCCCCGGCGAGCGAGCCTTCGGCGTTGACGAGGCGCCCGTCCTTCAGCCAGACGTCGCGCCCGTAGAGGCGCAGGTGGTCGGAGCCGCCGACCGTGCTCATCGCGTCGGAGACGAGGAACATGCGGCCGGGGACGGGCCTTGCGCGGATGGCGAGGCCGACCATTTCGTCGGCGACATGGATGCCGTCGCAGATGATGCCGGCATAGGCGGTGGAGTTGATGCAGGCGCCGGTCACGCCGGGGGCGCGGTTCAGCATCGGCGACATCGCGTTGAAGAGATGGGTGAATGAGGTGGCGCCCGCGTCGAGGAGGGTGAGAACCTCGTCTGCCGTGGCGTCGGAATGGCCGATGGAGACCACGGCGCCGAGACCGGCGAGGCGGGCCACGTCCTGCGGGGTGGTGCTTTCCGGCGCGACGGTGATCTTGACGAAGAGGCCCTTGTCACGCAGGCGCCGGACATGGGCGAGGGTGCTGGCGTCGAAGGGGCGGATATATTCCGGGGCATGGGTGCCGCGCCGGGGGATCGAGAGATGCGGGCCCTCGATATGGAGGCCGAGGAGGCTGCGGTCGGGCTGGGGTTCGGCATGGGCGGCGAGCACGGCGTCGACGGCGCGGGCCAGGACCTCGGGCGCGTCGGTGATCACGGTGGGCAGGATGCCGACGGTGCCGAAGCGGCGATGCGCGGCGGCCATGCGGTGCAGCGCCTGAGGCGACTGGTCGTTGTTCAGGAGCGCGTCGCCGCCGCCGTTCACCTGCAGGTCGAGGAAGCCGGGGGTCAGGGTGCCGGTGAGGCGGCGGATCGGGGCGCCGGGGGGCGGGGTGTCGGCGATCTGCAGGCTTTGGCCCCCGGAGATGCCAAGCGCCGCGCCCTGCCGCAGGCGGGTGCCGTCGAAGATCGCGTCGGGGAGGAGCCAGAGATCGGGTTGGGCGGTCATGGCCGGGGTCCGGTGAAGAAGTAGGGGCGAAGGGCGGTCTGCACCCGGGCCAGGGCCAGCGCGCGCGGCAGGGGATGGCGGCTTTCGCGGGCAGAGGCAAGTTCGTCCGCGCGGAAATGCGCGAGAAGCAGCGGATCGGGCAGGCGTTTGCCGGCGAGATCGGCCAGCAGGCGGGCGACGGCGGCCTGGGCCTTCGGATCGGGCCAGTAGTAGCGGATGCGGTCGGCGAGGCCGAAGTGGCGTTCGCTGCGCGGATCGGCGGTGGTGCCGTGGATATGGGCCTGCCAATAGGCGGGGTTCGCGAGCATCACCTGTTCCATCCTGTCGGGAAGTGAGGGACCTGTGGCCCAGCCGTTCTGGGCGCGGATCGTGTCGAGGGCGTAGAGCGCCTCGCGCCAGGCGAAGGTGAGGGCGGGGCCGACCTTCTGGAAGGCGAAGCCGAGTTCGGCGAGGCGGGGGTAGGCGGCGGGGCGCTGGTAGTCGGTGGAATGGGCTTCGAGGCAGAGGTTGGGCCAGTCCTTGAGCGGTTCGAGGAGGCCGGGGTCGCGGGTGAGGGGGAGGTGGTGAACCTCCATCGGCGAGAACTCGACGCCGGGCTGGACCACGAGGCCGCCGATCTGGTCGAGGGGGATATGCGCAGCCTGGAAGGCGTCGCGGTGGGCGGCGAGGGTGGCGCTGGCGGAGGCTGGCGTGGTGGGGGGAATGTCGCCGTGGTCGTCGGTCCGCGCGCCGCCGGGGGGCGGGACCTCGGTGCCGATGACGAAGAGGAGGGCGCCGGGGTCCGGGGCGTGTTGCAGGGCAGTGGCGGCCAGGGCGGCGGAACGGGTGGCGGTGATTGCGTCGGGGAGTTGCGCGGGTTCTCCGGCGCAGCCTTCGGAGCAGTCGAGGTGGATCTTGGTGAAGCCTGCCGCGGCGTAGTCGGCGACCATCCGGTGCGCCTTGTCCATCGCTTGCGTCGCGGGGAGTTTGCGCCAGGCTTGCGGGCCGAGATGGTCGCCGCCGAAGAGGATGCGGCTTTGCGAGACATTGGTGCGGCTGGCGATGTCGGTGACGAAGCGGATGAAGGCGGCAGGGGTCAGGCCGGTGTAGCCGCCGTCCTGGTTGACCTGGTTCGAAGTCGCCTCGACGACGATCAGCTGGTCGAGGGTTTCGGCGAGGGTGAGCGAGGCTTCCAGTGCGTCGGGGTGGGCGGTGCAGACCGAGGGGATGGCGATGGGCTCGCCTGCGCGGTTCCGGGCGATGATCTGGCGGAGGTCAGGCATGTTTGGCCTCGTTCACGGCGTGGAGGGCGGCACCGCGCGCGCCGCTGGCATCGCCACCTTGCGCGACACGGATGGCGGGGATCGGGAAGCCGCCGAGCGAGGCCTGGGCCAGGCGGCGGGTGAGGTCTTCGGTGAGGCCCGGGGCACGGGAGAGGCCGCCGCCGATGACGATGACCTGCGGGTCGATGGTGAGGCAGAGGGTGATCAGGAACTCGGTCGCGAGGTCGAGCCAGATCTCCCAGGCGCGGGCGAAATCCGGGTTGTCGGCGCGGCTTGCGACGATGGTTTCGGGGGCGTGCTCGGTGCCGGTCAGGTGTGCGGCGATGCGGGCGAGACCGGGGGCGGCGAGGTAGGTCTCGACGCAGCCGAGGCGGCCGCAGCCGCAGGTGAGCAGGGGGAGGTTGTGCGCGGTGACGGGACCGGCGGCGAGGGGGAAGTGGCCGAACTCGCCCCCGGTGGCGGCGGGGGAGGGGAGGAGGCGTCCAGCGGTCACCACGCCGCCGGCGACGCCGGTCCCGAGGATGAGGCCGACGGCGGGGTCGGCATCGCGCGCGGCGCCGAGCGTGGCCTCGGAGAGGGTGAGGGCGCGGCAGTCGTTGATCCAGGCGATGCGGCGGCCAGCGGCGGTGGCGATGTCGGCGGGGAAGGGCTTGCCGGTGGCGGAGAGGTTGGAGGTGAGGGCAAGGCCGGACTGCGGGTGGATCAGGCCCGCGGCGGAGATGCCGATGGGGAGGTTGGTGCCATGCGTTTCGCACCAGCGGATCGCCTCGGCCATCGCGGCGACGAGGGCGGGGTAGTCCTTTGGCGTGGGCCAGCGGTGGCGGGCGGCGAGCGACCAGTCGGGGGCGAAGACCTGCGCCTCGATCTTGGTGCCGCCGAGGTCGATTCCCGCTGCGATCATGGCATCACCGGGTGGAGTTTGACGCCGGAGACGACGCGGGTCAGGGTGCCTTGCCCGGCGAAGGGGTCGTCGACGGGAAGGCCGAGGGCGTCGGACCAGGTGACGGCGAGGATCTGGGCGAGCGCGACGTAGAGCGGCGCGGACCAGAGGTCGCCGGGGCCTTGGGGGATGTCGGGGGCGGTGACGGTGGATTGGGGGAACTGGGTGCGAAGCTCGGCCAGGAGGTCGTCGTCATAGGCGCGGGTCTGGGGGTCGGAGGAGCGGAAGAGCCAGAGGTCGGTGCCGGGGGTGGTGAAGCTTTTCGGGCCGTGTCGGAAGCCGAGGGTGGAATCCCAGAGCGCGGGGATTTGGCCCGCGGAAAGCTCCATCACCTTCAGCGCGGATTCGCGGGCGGCGAAGGCGAGGGGGCCGGAGCCGAGGAAGACGGCGCGGGCGGGGCGGCGGGCGGATCGGGCCTGGGCGGTGAAGGCGGGGAGGAGGCTGGCGAGGGTGCCCGCGAGGGTCTGGAACCGGGCGGGGGCCTCGTCTGCCGGGAGGTGGGTGTCGAAGAGAGCGGCGGCGGTCAGGAGCATGGTGGAGAAGCTGGAGGTCATCGCGAAGCCCTGGTCGTGGGTGGCTTCGGGCAGGGTGATGACCTTGGCTCCCGGTCGCAGGCCAAGGGCGGAGGTGGCGTTGCAGGTGATGTTGAGGCGCGGCCAATGGGGCGCGAGGGCGTCGAGGGCGTCGAGAAGGCCGATGCTTTCGGTCGAGTTGCCGGAGCGACCGAAGCTGACGATCAGCTTCGGTGCGCCGGTCAGGTAGGCGCGGGGGCGGGCGACGATGTCGGTGGTGGGGACGGAGCGGAGGCGGGGGCCTTCGTGCTCCTCCAGCCCCGCGGCGAGGATGTCGCCGATATAGGCCGAAGTTCCCGCGCCGCAGAACCAAACCTCGGAGACATGGGTTTCTGCGATCCAACGGCGGAGGTCGGCGATGGGGAGTGTCGCGCCCCAACCGGCCCAGATTGTGGGTTGGGAGAGGATTTCGCGGAAGGTGGCGTGGCGGGTGAGGTCGGTCATCGGGTTTTCGCTTCGTGGATCGGTCGGGTGCCCCCCACCCCATCCCTCCCCACGAGGGGGAGGGGGGCGCTTGTGGCAGGCCTTGGTGCGGTGCGGTGGTGGACTGCGCCTCTGGCTGCGGTGGGGCAGGCCTCCGGCGGGGATATTTGGGCAAAGATGAAAGGCTGCGGGCGGGTCATCGGGTTTCCGTCACCTTGGCAAGGGTCGTCGGGCGGTCGGGGTCGAGCCCCAGCGCGAGCGCGGTTTGCAGGACAAGCGGGTAGGTCAGGCAGAGGAGCGCGGCGGCGGCGGCGGCGGGGGTGAGGCCGGTCGCGCCCGCGTCGGAGGGACGGAGGCGGACCACGGTGCCACCAGCGGCGCGGAAGCGGGCTTCGGCGGTGTCGAGGCTGTCCTGCACCTCGGGCTGTTCGGTGTCGAGGATCAGGATCAGAAGCGGGTTCGTCACCAGTTGCAGGGGGCCGTGCAGGACTTCGCTGCTGGAATAGGCCTCGGCGTGCAGCGCGCAGCATTCCTTGAGCTTCAGCGCCAGTTCCTGCGCCGCGCCGAAGCCGGTGTCGCGGCCGATGACATAGACGTGGCTGGCGCGCAGCAGGGCGGCGAGGATCGCGCGGGTCTGCGGGAGGGTCTGGCCTTGCAGCGCGGCGAAGGCCTGCGCGGAGGCTTCCGCGCGGGCGGCATAGGCCGGAACGAGGGCGGAGAGGAGCGCCATGCCGCCGCCGATCGCGCCGATCACCGATTTTGTGGCGGGCACGGCAAGTTCGGGGCCTGCGCCGATCCTGAGGGTGCAGTCGGCCGCGGCCTCGACCGGGCTGCCGGGGGCGTTGGTCAGGGCGAGGACGGTCGCCCCGTTCGCGCGCGCGCCTTCGGCGGAGCGGACGAGATCGGGCGAGGCGCCGGATTGCGAGACGACGAGGACGGCGGCGTCCTTGAGGCGGACGCCTTCCCCGAGCGAGAAGATCGAGGGGGGGAGCGAGGTCACGGGCAGGCCGGTTTCGCGCATGATCTCGTAGGAGAGGACGTTGGCGGCGGCGTCGGAGGAGCCGCGGGCGACGGTGTAGATCGCGCGGAGTTCGGTCAGGTCCGGGAGGGCGACGGGTTGTGCGACGGAGGCGGCGAAGACGACCGGGGCCTCGGCGATCTCGCGCGTCATGTGCTGTCCGGCGTTCTGGGGGAGGTCGATCATCTTGTGGCTCGGGCGTGGTGGATTTCGAATTGGCGGTGCCCCCCACCCCCGGCCCCTCCCCACGAGGGGGAGGGGAGGCGCTTGGGGTTGGCGTCATGCACGGCGGAAACGGTTGCGCGGGTGGCGTCCGCGGAGCCTCCGGCGGGGATATTTGGGCAAAGATGAAAGGTCGGAGGGGGCAGGGTGAGTGCCGTATGGCTCATGCGGCGACCCGCCACGCCATCGGGGGAGGAGAGGCGGGTGGTTCGGCTGCGCTGGGAGGGAACCGGCGCGCGGGTTGATGCGGAGGAGCCTCCGGCGGGGATATTTGGGCCAGTATGAAAGGCCTTGGGGCGAGGGATGCCTTCCGGGGTGGTCTGGGTCAGGGACGCGCAGAGGGTCATTGGCGCAGGCCGTGTCTGTCAAGCGCGGCCCAGGTGTCGGTGAGGTCGACCACCTGGCCGGTCACGCGCGCCTGGTCCAGCGCGATTGCGGCGATGCCCGCCTCCATCGCGTCGAGGATGGAGACGGGGAGGCTGTCGGCCTGCCCGCGCAGGTAGGCGGTGATGTCGCGGCACATGAGCTGGTCCGCGCCGTAGTGGGCGCCCTTCATCGCCGTGCCTTGCGTGTAGTCGTGGTCGGCAAGACGGCGGCCGTCGCGGGCGGTGATCTTGAGGAATCCGCGAACGAAGTCGCCCTCGGCCATGCCATGCGTGCCCATCACGCAGAAGCGACGGTGTTCGTCGGGGACGTTCAGGTTGGTGTGGAAGGCGAGGGAGGCGCCGGTCTCGTACTCAAGGATCGCGGTCTGGTAGTCGATGATGTCGCCGTCGGAATTGAAGGGATCGTCGGTCGATTCCCAGACGGATTTCTTGACGTGGAAGATTTCGGCCTCGGCATTTGATTTGGGCGCATTGGCGGGGACGAAGCTTTTCCGCCCGCCGAAGCTGGCGACGCGGCTCGGGCGCGACCCCGTGACCATGTTGTAGATGTCGAGGTCGTGGCAGCATTTCTCCAGCATGAAGCCGCCGGCGAGGCCGGTCTTGCGGCGCCAGTCGCGCATGAAGAAGGCGCCGTGGTAGGGGCCGATATGTTCGTTGGCCTCAAGGCTGGTGACATCGCCGAGCCAGCCTTGCGACTGGGCGGCGCGGAGGTCGACCATGTGCTGCGAATAGCGCAGGACGAGGCCGACCATCGCGCGGGCGGCCCCCCCGTGTTTGGCCAGGAGGCGGGCGAGTTCCAGGGTTTCGTCGATCGAGGTGACGACGGGCTTTTCGGTGAAGATCTGCACCCCGGCCTCAAGGCCTGCGCGGATCTGGTCGAGGTGGAAGACGTTCGGCGAGAAGACGCAGTAGAGGTCGGGTTTCGCGTCGGAGAGCATCGCCTCGACCGAGGGGTAGCGCGGGGTGTCGGTCCCGATCATGTCGAGATGGGTGGGCTGGGGGTCGAAGTAGCCGACCACCTGCGCCTCGGGCATTTCCGCCAGCAATGTCGACAAGACATTTCCGGCCCGCAGGCCGATGCCTGAGGTGACGATACGCATCGGTTTCTCCTTCTGTCAGGCGGCGAGCGCGGGCGCTTGCCGCCGCCGCATCACGCGGCCCTGGGTGTCGAAGACATGAGCGTCGGCGGGGGCGAAGGTCAGGCCGATCTCTTCGCCCTCATGCACGGTGGTGTCGCCGGAGAGCGCGGCGCAGAGCTTCAGCCCGTCGGCCATCTGGCCATAGGCGATGGCGGTGCCGCCGAGGCGTTCGAGGACGCGGAGCCGCATCGCGATGCCCTGGCCGAGGTGGAGGTTCTCGGGCCGGACGCCGACCTCCACCACGTCGCCCTTGCGGGCACTGCCGGGGTCGACCGGCAGGGTCATCTGCGTGCCGCCGTGGAAGGTGACGGTCAGGCCCTCCGGTCCGGTGCCGGTGACGCTGGCGGGGATCAGGTTCATGTTGGGCTGGCCGATGAAGGTGGCGACGAAGCGGGTCGCGGGGTGGTGATACAACTCCATCGGGGTGCCGAACTGCTCGATCCGGCCCTTGTTGAGAACGACGATGCGGTGGGCCATCGTCATCGCCTCGACCTGGTCGTGGGTGACATAGACCATCGTCGCGTCGAGGTCGCGTTGCAGGGCGGAAAGTTCGACCCGCATCTCGCCGCGCAGGGCGGCGTCGAGGTTGGAGAGCGGCTCGTCGAAGAGGAAGACCTTGGGGTTGCGCACGATGGAGCGGCCGATGGCGACGCGCTGGCGCTGGCCGCCGGAGAGCTGGCCGGGCTTGAGGCTGAGTTTCTCGGTCAGTTGCAGGATTTCGGCGGCGCGACCGACCTTCTGCTTGACCTCGGCCTCGGGCAGGCGGGCGACGCGGAGCGGGAAGGCGATGTTCTCGAAGACGGAAAGGTGGGGGTAGAGCGCGTAGCTCTGGAACACCATCGCGATGCCGCGATCCACGGGCGCGGCGGCGGAGACGTCGGTGCCGTCGATCAGGATGTTGCCGGAGGTGGCGGCCTCCAGCCCCGCGATGATGCGGAGAAGCGTGGACTTGCCGCAGCCGGAGGGGCCGACGAAGACCACGAATTCCTTGTCGCGGATGGCAAGGTCGATGCCGGTCAGCACCTGGGCCGCGCCGAAGGATTTGGTGATGGACTGGAGATCGAGCGTGGCCATTGGCGCGTCCTTGTCAGGGAAGGGCGGAAGGGTGGGGGCGCGACGGGCCGCGCCCCCGGTTCTTGATTAGCGGACGGCGGCGAGTTCGACACCCGCCTGCGTCACCAGCTCGTCCACCGTGCCTTCGCCCAGCAGGATGCCCTGGATCATGTTGGTGAAGACGGCCTGCAGCGCCTTGAAGTCCTCGACCATCGGCTCCGGCCCGCCGGTGGAGATGCCCGCGACGAAGACCGGCCAGTTGCCCTTCTTGTAGAAGACATCGGTCATGCCCAGCTTCTCGTAGTCGAGGATCGGCGTCAGGCCCCAGGTCATGTCGAGGTCATACTGCGCCTCTCCGCTCGTCAGGGCCTTGGCCAGCTTGGTGGCCAGCTCCTCGTTCCCGGTGCCCTTGAAGACAGCCAGCGAGTCGGTGATCAGGATGGTGCCCGAGGGACCCGAGGGCCCGTGCGGGACCGGGACGATGATCTGGTTCGGCACCTTCTCCTTGTGCTGGCCTTCGCCCCAGGGGCCATTGACATACATGGCGATCTGGCCGTCGTTGAAGAGGTCCTTCATCTGGTCGCGTTCCCATTCGGTCGGGCCCGATTCCATGTAGGGTATCAGGTCTGCGTACAGCTGCAGCGTCTCGCGCGTCTGCTTGCTGTCGAGCGCCGGGGTGCCGTCGTCGTTGAAGACCTTGCCGCCGTCCGAATAGAGGAAGTCGAGGAACATGTGCATCGTGTTGTCGAAATCCTTGCCGGCGATGCCGATGCCTGCGGCGTCGGTGTTGTCGGTCACGGTCTTCGCCAGTGCGATCAGGTCGGCCCAGGTTTCGGGCGCCTTGCATTCGGCGCCTGCGGCCTCGACCAGGGTGCAGTTGATGTAGAGCGCCTTGGTCGAGAAGGCATGCGGGATGCCCCAGTACTGGCCGCCGCTCGACACGGTCTTGAGGACGCCAGGCTGGAAGGCGGCCTCTTCCTCGGGGGTGAAGGTCACGGGAACGATCAGGTCGTTCTTGGCCAGCTGGCGCAGCGTGCGCGAGCCCATGTAGGCCACGTCCGGCGGGTCGCCGGCGGCGGCGAGCTGCATCGACTTGTCCTGGCAGGTGCCCCATTCCACCGCTTCCATCTTCACGGTGACGCCGGGATTGTCGGCCTGGAACTTGTCGATCACCACCTGGTCGGCCGGGCGCACTTCGCCGCCGCACATGATGAACTGAAGCTCCTGCGCCTGGGCCGAGAGCGCCGTTCCGGCCAGAAGGCCTGCAGCGACGGTCAGGGTCTGAAGTCTGGTCATTCGTAGTCTCCCTTGTTGGTGGTCTTGGTTGGTCATTCTTTCACCGCACCGGCGGTCAGCCCGGCGACGAGGAATTTCTGCAGGAACAGGAACACGAGCATCACCGGGGTGATCCCGGTCAGGGCGGCGGCCATCAGCTCGTTCCAGGTGGTGTCCTGGTAGCCGACGAATTCGAACAGGCCCGCCGGCAGCGGTTGCAGCTCGCGGACGTTGTTGAAGGTGATCGCGAACAGGAACTGCTGGGCATAGGCGCCGATGTAGACGGCGGTGCCGACGACGATCAGGCCGGGGATCGCCAGCGGAATCACCACCCGGCGCAGCGTGTAAAGGCGGGATGCGCCGTCGACGAAGGCGGCCTCTTCCAGCTCGCGCGGGATCTTCTCCAGGTACGACCGCAGGAGCCAGATGCCGGTCGGGATCAGGAAGGCCACGCCGGGGATGATCATCGCCCAGTAGGTGTTGAGCATGCCGAGCGAACGCAGCACCCGGTAGAGCGGGATCAGCAGCACCGCCCCGGTGAACATGTTCACGGCCAGGAACCCGCCCAGCGACAGCGCCTTGAACGGGAAGTCGAGGCGGGCATAGGCATAGGCGGCGGGGACGACCACGATCATGGTGATCACCGTCACGGCCGAGGCGATGAAGATCGAGTTGAAGATGTAGCGCCCCAGAAGCGGCACGGTCTTCCACATGTCGTGGTAGGCCTGCAGGCTGAAATCGTCCGACCACCAGGAGAATTCGGCGGTCATCAGGTGGCTCATGGGCCGGAGGCTGACGCGGATCATCTCGATGAAGGGCATCAGGATGAAGAGGAGGAACAGGAAGGTGGCGAAGTAGACGCCGATCTTCTGCAGGAGCGAGAGCTTGTCGATCTGCATCATTTCGCTCCGTAGTGCCGGTTCACGCGGTTCAGGAACCACAGGTAGAAGAGCGAGAACGAGGCGAGCAGCACCACGATCACCACCGCCCGCGCCGCGCCTTCGCCGAAGCGCTGGGCCGAGATGGCGACCTTGTAGGTGTCGATGATGAGCGTTGTGGTCGCGCCACGCGGGCCGCCTTCGGTGAGGATCCAGATGATCTCGAAGCTGTTGAAGGTCCAGATCGCAGAGAGAAGCGCCATCGACACGATCACCGGCATGATCTGGGGAATGGTGATGCGGCGGAAGCGATACCAGCGCCCGGCGCCATCGACCCAGGCGGCCTCGTAGAGGTCCTTCGAGACGCCCTGCATGGCGGCGAGGAAGAAGAGCGTGACCATCGGGGTGCCGACCCAGACGTCGGTGACGATGGCCGAATAGAAGGCCGAAGTCTTGGTGGCCAGGAGCGCGACGCGGTCCTGGACGATCCCGAATTCCTGGAGAAGGCCGGAGATCAGCCCGAAATAGCCGTTGTACATCCACTTCCAGCCGATGCAGCCGATGGCAACCGGGATGACCCAGGGCGGCATGACGAGGACGCGGAACAGCGCCTTGCCGGGGATGGCGGCGTTCAGGAGCGTGGCGCCGATCAGCCCGACGATCAGTTTCAGGCTGACGGCCAGCACCATCCAGTAGAAGGTGCGCCCGACGATCTGCCAGAATCTCGGGTCGGCGAAGAGGACCGTATAGTTCGCGGTGCCGACCCAGTTTTCCCCGCCGAGTGTGGCATCGGTGAAGGACAGGCGGATCGTCTCCACCAGCGGCCAGACGACGATCACGACGATGAACAGCAGTGCCGGGGCGATCAGGGCCCAGGCGAAGGCGCGCTCGGACAATTCGCGGCGCTGCATCCGTTCGGGCGCGGCGGTTTCGACGGCAAGCGTCATGCAGGTCCCCCTTGGTCCAACGGCCACCCTGGCAGGGGCGGGTCGAATCATCCTCTTGACCCGACGATACCAAAAAAGATTGGCTTTGCTACCATCTTAATACCAATATGCCGAAAAATTCGTACCATGCGTCGATTTCCCTTGTTTTCAGGCGGGAAATCGGCCCTTCTGGCGCGGAGAGATGGAATTGGTTCCGTAGAAACAATACCAATTCGGGGGCTTGCGATGGAAGACGACCAGGCGCTCTACCGCCCCGAAGCGTGGTTCCGTGCGGCACGGGGTCCGCGCTACGAACAGCTCTACCGCCACCTTTCGGCAGCGATAGCATCGGGCGATCTGCCGCCCGACAGCCAGCTGCCGCCCGAGCGCGAACTGGCGCTGATCGCCGATGTCAGCCGCGTGACTGTAAGGAAGGCGGTCAGCCAGCTGGTCGAGGACGGCGTGCTGGAGCAACGGCGCGGCGCGGGGACTTTCGTGCGGCCCGCGCGGTCGCGGATCGAACAGTCGCTCTCGGCGCTTCTCTCCTTCACCGACTACATGCGGCAACGCGGCAAGACTTCGTCCAGCCGCATCCTGCGCCGGGGGCTGTTCCTGCCGACGCCGGACGAGACCATCGCGCTGGGGCTTCCGGCCGGGGATCGGGTGGCGCGGGTGGAACGCCTGCGCTTCGCCGACGAGACGGCGCTGGCGCTGGAATGGTCGTCGCTGCCGACCGACGTGCTGCCGGACCCGGAGGTGGTGGAAACCTCGCTCTACGACGTACTGCGCGCCTCGGGCAAGGCGCCGACGCGGGCGGTGCAGCGGATCACGGCGGTGAACCTGACGGCGGCGGATGCGAAGCTCTTGCTGCTGCCGGAAGGGGCGGCGGTCTTGCGGATCGACCGGACGGCTTATCTGCCCTCGGGGCGGCCGATCGAGTTCACGCGGGGGCTCTACCGCAGCGACATCTATGATTTCATTGCCGAACTGAGGCTGGACGCACCATGACCCTGACCTTTTCCGCCCGCATCGAGGGGCGGCGGATCCGCTGCGAGATCGGCACGGATCACGCTTTGACTGCGCCGGTCTTCTGCTTCTCGCTGATGGCCGCGCCTGCGGTGGTGTCGGGCGGCACGCTGGTCCGGCGGGTGGCGGGCTATGCCGAGGTCGCCTTGCCGGACCTTGCGGCGGGGTGCGCGCACGAGGTGGTGCTGGAACATGCCGACCCGCACTATCACCCGCGCAACCGGGCCTGGCTACCGCTGGGGGCCTACCTGCGGGTGGGACGCGAGTGCCTGCCACTGCCCTCCGGCGCCGACCTGGGGCTGCGGGAAGTGGGGGAGCGGCCCGCGCCGAAGCTGGACCCCGCACGCCTGCCACTGGTGCCGCAGCCGACAGACTGGCGGGCTTCGGGCGGGGCGGTGGGCTTCGCCGCGCTGGCCCCGGTTGCGGGGCTGGAGGGGGTGCCCGAGCTGGCCGAGCGGCTGGGGCTGGCGCCGCTGGTTGCGCCGGGCGGTGTTTCGCTGGCGGTGACGGAGGACGCGGCGCTTGGGCCGGAAGGCTATCGGCTGACCATCGCAGCCACGGGTCTGTCGGT